>CAJUJF010000005.1 GCA_910586825.1 uncultured Christensenellaceae bacterium
TTGGTTGATTTCGACTAAATGCACGTGGTCGAAATATTCGCAATCCATACACGCGCAACGCGTACAATGATTTTCGACGTCGATTTTGAAAACATTATGTAATTGTGCGCGTTGTTCGTCGGGCGTGTAGATTTCAACGAGTGCCGTTACTTTTCCGTCAATTCGCGATATTTTAATCGACTTGACGATCGGGGCAAGTTTATCAAAAAAGTTGTAAAACGTTTCCGCCCGTGCGCCCGATAATTCTTGCGGCGAAACGCCCGAAATAATAATCTTTGTCGGCTTTTCAAATACGCCGAGCGGGTTTGTGGTGGTTTGGGTAGTGTTCATATTTTGCCTCCTTAAATTTTGCCGTGCTTGTCGGCGTATTCTTTGCATGCGGCGCGGATAACGACTCCGTATCCGTTGCCTTGTCTTTCGGCGATTTCGCGCAATACTTTGTCCGTATCGGCGGGGATCAATGCCGAAATGGGTACGTTCTTTTTTTCGCGTACGTCCTTTTTTGCCGTGTCCGTCATGTTTGCACCTCCATAAAATAAAGTGGGTTTGTTGCAACAAACCCACTTTTGAAAGGTTGATAACCCGTATAAAACAAAAATAGGCTTGTTTTTTAACAAACCTATTGTAAATCAGCAACAGAATCTGCGAAACTCCGTTGCAATCGGAGGAAATATATGGTATAATGAATCCATATACCGTAAAATGACGTTGAAAAGTTCAGTTCACGAAGAGAATCGTTTCGGCGCGGGCGGCGCCGACGGGAGGATATATGGAATCGTCAAACAGAAAAATCGTATATTCGGCGGCGCAGCCGAGCGGAAATCTCACCATCGGCAACTATGCGGGCGCGGTCGGTAATTGGGTGCGCATGCAAAAAGAGTACGACTGTTTTTATGCGATCGCCGATCTGCACGCGATCACCGTGCGGCAGGAGCCGAGCGAGCTTCGGCGCCGTACGCTTGAACTTGCGGCGCTCTACGTCGCTTGCGGGATCGATCCCGAACATTGCGCGCTGTACGTGCAGTCCAATGTCTCGGCGCACGCCGAACTTGCGTGGGTGCTGAATACGCTCACCTACGTGGGGGAAATGGAGCGCATGACGCAGTTTAAGGATAAATCGCAAAAGCATGCCGATAATATCAACATGGGGCTCATGGATTATCCCGTGCTCATGGCGGCGGATATTCTGCTGTATCAGGCGGATTACGTGCCCGTCGGCGTCGATCAGAAACAGCACGTAGAAATCACGCGGGATATTGCGAACCGCTTCAACAACCGTTACGGGGAGACTTTCCGCGTGCCGGAACCGCTCATCTTGAAGTCCGGCGCGAAGATCATGTCGTTGCAGGATCCCGCGAGGAAAATGAGTAAGTCGGACGAAAATCCGAACGCTTCCGTCTATTTGTCCGACGATCGCGACACGGTTATCCGCAAGTTCAAACGCGCGGTCACGGACAGCGAAAGCTGCGTGCGCGCGAGCGCGGACAAACCGGGGATCACCAATTTGCTTACGATCTATTCCGTATTCAAAGGTTGTTCGGTCGCGGAAGCGGAAAAGGAATTTTCGGGCGTCGGTTACGGCGATTTCAAGTCGGCGGTCGGCGAAACGGTTGCGGACGCATTGGCGCCCGTGCAGGCGGAGCAGAAGCGTTTGCTTGCCGACAAGGGCTATCTCGGCGGAATCCTGAGTTCGGGCGCCGAACGCGCGTTTAAAGCGGCGCGCAAGACGCTTTCGAAAGTCTACTGCAAAGTGGGCTTCTATCGGGGAGAATAAGGTGTTCGGTTACGTACGGTACGATTTACCCAATCTTTATATCAAAGATCTGATGCTGTACAGGGCGATGTACTGCGGTCTTTGCAAGGGGATCGCGCAATCGTGCGGACAGGCGGCGCGGCTCGGACTCACTTACGACGTTGCTTTTTTATCCGTGCTGTTGCACAATATCACGGAAACGGATATCCGCATTGAAAAACAGAACTGTTTCGAGCACCGTTTGAAACGGCGCCCGATCGCCGAAACGGACGATTTGACGCGGGAACTCGGCGCGCTCAATACCGTAATGGTCTATTACAAACTGACCGACGACATACTCGACAAAAGCCGCGGGCGTTCGCGTCGGGTCTGGTTCAAAAAGGGCTATAAACGCGCGCGGAAACAATATCCGGAACTCGTGAAAATCGTCGAGAACTACATGATCGAACAGGCGAAAACAGAGAAGCGCAACTCCGATTCCCCCGACATGGCGGCGGATCCTTCCGCGCAGATGATGCAAACGCTTTCCCGTCATTTCTTAAAAGAGAAAGCGAACGCCGCGACGGATAAACTCTTTTATGCGCTGGGCAAATGGGTGTATCTGATCGACGCGCTCGACGATTTCGAAAAGGACCGCAAGAAAAAGAATTACAATCCCTTCGTTTTATCGTACGACTGCAAGACGCGGGCGGAACTCATGGAACGGTACGGGGAGGATATCGCGTTTCTGTTCGATACGACCTTTTACGATATGCGCGAGGGGCTGAGCGGCGTGAAATTTTATTACAATCGCGACCTGACGGACAACGTGATCTTGCGGGGATTGCCTGCGGAGACCGCGCGGGTGATGAAAGGCGAGGCGCCAAATAAATTGAATGCGGAGGTTTGAAGAGAGAATATGCTTTGGAACGAAGAGGTCGCCGAGCAGGACGAGCGGTTTCGCGGCGTTTGGGAAATCCTCGGCGGAGAACTGAACGCAAACCGTCTGAAAAAGGCGCAAAAGTTGTTGGACGTGATCAAGGACAAAGACGCGGAATGGCATTACGTGCAAGCGGCGGTGTTCTTTCATAAAAGCTGGTATCTGGATTGTAAAAAGCATTTGAAAAAAGCGGTCCGTCTCGGACCCGAAAACCCGAAATACAGCGCCGCGCTCAACGAACTGACGGAAATGGCGAACGAGGCGAAAAGGAACGGAACGCCGCTTCCCGGTACCGGAAAATGGTCGGACGGTTGTGCCGAGGGTTGTTGCGAAGTGCTTTGCAATGGTTGCTGTTAGTGATTTTAAGGGATTCGGCGCATATCAATAAAAACAGAGGACATTATGAACAGAGAAAATTACGAGATCTTACAGGTGGAAGAAACTGCGAGCGACGAAGAGATCAGGGCCGCTTACGAGCGCTTGAAAGCGCAATATAACGAAGATAAATGGCAGGACGGCGAAGAGGGGAATTCCGCCGCCCGCATGCTCGGTAAGATCGAGACCGCCTATCAGGAAATCATCGGAGAGCGTAAAGAAAAGCAGCAGAACACGAGCGGCGAGAGCGCGTTCGAAGAGGTTTCGAACTGCATTCGCAACGGGGACATCGCCCGCGCCCAGCAACTCCTCGATAACTTCAACGAGCGTAACGCCGAATGGCATTATCTGCAATCGGTCGTCTTCTTTAAAAAGAACTGGATGAACGAGAGCAAGAAACAGCTCGAAATCGCCATGCAAATGGACGGCGGGAATCAGAAATACCGCGACGCGTACGAAAAGCTGAAATCGCGCGCGGATTACCGTTCGCAATCGGGCGGCGCCGCCGACGGCGGTCCCGGTTCGCAGACGGACGATCAGCAGATGGGCGGAAACATGTGCGCGAACTGTGCGAACTTTTGCTATACCTGTTTCTGTATCAACTGCCTGTACTCGATTTGTTGCAACTGCCGTTGAGCCGTTATGAAAAAACCGTCGAAGTCGTATGAAATCGCGCTTTCCGCCATTGCCTGCGCGTTTGCCGCGATTTGTCTGACCGTGGGAACGTACGTCGACGTGCTGTTGGCGATGGGATATATTCTCGCGGTGTTCGCGCTGATGCTTCCGCTTTCGAAACAGTTCGTCTGGGGCGGCGCGCTTTCGTTTGTCGCGGCTTCTTTGCTCGCGTTTTTATTCAACATCGGGGCGTTCTTCAAACTCGTCCCGTTTATCATGTTCCTCGGGATCCATCCTCTTTTAAATTTTCTGCAAAAAAAATACGTCAAGCGGAAACTGTTTCACGGTCTGGCGTTTTTGCTGAAAGCGGCGTGGTTCGACGGAATGCTCTGTTTTTTCTGGTTCGTGCTCGCCGTACCCGTATTCGGCGTGAACGAA
The DNA here is from genome assembly GCA_910586825.1 of uncultured Christensenellaceae bacterium. Taxonomy (GTDB): domain Bacteria; phylum Bacillota; class Clostridia; order Christensenellales; family Borkfalkiaceae; genus Gallimonas. Next base: position 4,101 of record CAJUJF010000005.1, read on the forward strand.
CTGTATTTTTATCCCACCATTGTCAAATACGTCTGGTATCTCATTTTCATCGGCGGTACGTTGCTGTTTGCGGCGTACGATTACATGATATTTCTTTGCCAGCGGTCGGTGAACGCGATCGTGCGGCGGTTCGGGAGGTAGCCTGTGGAAAAGAACGGAATCTTTACCGCCGTTGCAGAGTCGCTCGGCTCGAACGGCGAAGGCGTCGTGCATTATGAAGACGTAACCTATTTCGTACCGCGCGTCCTTCCGGGGGAAAAGGCGTCGATCAAAGTATTAAAGCAAAAGGGCAGGGTCGGTTACGGGAAGGTCGAAGAAATCCTGACGCCCGCCGAAGAACGCGTCCGTCCCCAATGTCCCGTGTTCGAAAAATGCGGCGGCTGTCAGTTGCAGCATATCCGTTACCGCGCGCAACTGAAATTCAAAACGGGGCTCGTAAAAGACACGCTTCGCAAAGTCGGCGGGGTGGAGTGCCGCGTAAAGGACTGCGAACGCAGCGAAAAAGAGTACGGGTACCGCAATAAACTTCAACTCCCCATCGGGCGCCGAAACGGGGAAAACGCGATCGGGTTCTATGCGGCGCGTACGCATCGGATCGTCAAAACGGACGCATGCCCCATACATCCCGCATGGTCGGAACCGTTGATCAAAGCGCTTTACAATTTCATGGAAAAGTGCGGGCTGGACGGCTATGACGAAGAATCGGGCGCGGGACAGTTGCGGCATATCGTCGTGCGGGAACTGAAAGGGAAGTTTCTCGTGACGCTTGTTTGCACCGTCGCGGAGATCAAGGGCATCGATTATCTGCTGTATTTGCTCGACGGGATTTTTCCCGAGTACAGTTTTTATCTGAATCTCAATGACCGCAAGACGAACGTCGTGTTCGGAGAAAAGTTTACCTTGTTGAAAGGGAAAGGCTTTTACGAGTGTTCCGAATGCGGGATCGTGTATGAAGCGGGCGCGAATACGTTCGTGCAGATCAACGAGGGGGTGCGCGGAAAGCTGTACGAGCGCGTGCTTTCGCTTGTCGGTACGAACGAGAGCGTGATCGACTGCTATGCGGGCGGCGGACTGTTGACCGCGATGCTTGCGAAAAAATGCAAAAAAGTTTACGGCATCGAAATCATTCCCGAAGCGAGCTCGTGCGCCGATCGGGTGCGGGTGCGCAACGGCTTAGAAGCAAACATGACGAATATCTGCGGCAGGGTGGAGGATTATCTCGCGGAACTTCTTGCCGTCGATCCGTTTGCGACCGTGGTTCTCGATCCCCCGCGCGCGGGCGTCGATCGCAGTGTTTTGCGCGCGATCGAGTCGCAGAAGATCGGGAAGGTGATTTTCATTTCGTGCGATCCCGCGACGCTGGCGCGGGACGTCGGGATTTTGACCGGCGGGTTGATCGAAACGGAAAGCGGGGAATTGGTGAAAAGCGATCCCGAAAACGGCGCGTACGCGGTAGAACTCGTTCAGCCGTTCGATATGTTTCCGCAGACGAAACACGTCGAGACGCTCGTCGTGCTGATCCGGAAATAATGCTTGCATTCAAACGCATATAAGCCCGAGTATCGCGGAAAGGAGATCTGATATGTCTGTCGGAATCGTCAAGAGCAAAAGCGGAGAGATCTATGCGTCTCCCGTCTTTGCTTTGAAATACGCCGGTTGGAAATCGGCGGCGATTGTCTTTAACGAATCGTTTGACAAAATCAAAAAAATAAAAATGTGGAATACGGGCTTTGGCGGAATCCGCAGAAACGTGTTCGTGATCGAAAACGATTTCGACGAAGGCAAAGGGAAGTGGACGGGATACGATTGGGTACTCCGCGACAAAAGGCTTTTCAAGGCGATTCGCTTTAAAAGAGAAGCAAGCATCGCGCTGTTTCCGTCCTTTCAGGATTATTGCAAGAAAATAAGTTTCCCCGATTATTTTGAGCTGAAAACCGATCGGGACGTCGAGACCCTTGAAGAGGTTTCGTTGGGATTTCACGACGCTTTGATAGAGGAGTATACGGAAAACGAAGACAGGATCTCGATACGGTTTGACACGACGTGGGATTGCCTGATTACCGTGATTTTCGAGGGCGTCATCGCGGCGGATTTCAAAGAAAAAGTCGGGCAGATTTTCGATTCGGAAATTAAGAAAACGGACGACGGCTTTTTATTCAGTGTTACGGAAGGAATTGCGGGTTGGATCGACGGATGTGATTACGGCGCCGAAACGGGCGAGCCGTATATTCGGTGCAAGAAAATGTTTTGGCAAATCGAAATCGTTTAAAATTGCATTTTTTTATTTCCCTATAAGGAGGAGAATATGAACAACAAAATAATGCTCGATTACCTTTCCGCCCTTGCCGAAAACAACAACCGCGAATGGTACCATGCGCACAAGAATGAGAACAAAGAGGCGACCTTGCAGTTCGAACGGCTTATACAGGAGCTTATCTGCGGAGTCGGTGCGTTCGACGAAAGCGTGTTGCATAACGTGCCGAAAGAACTGACTTTCAAACTCGTGCGCGACACGAGATTCAGTCACGACAAATCGCCGTACAATCCGTCCTTTCGCGCGCATATTTCGTCCAGGGGGAAGCTCCCGATCCCCGTCGGATATTATGTCATGATAAAGCCGAACGGCGGCACGTTTTTGGGCGGCGGGTTATTTGCGGATATGTTTTCAAACGCGACTGCCATGGTGCGCGATCATATCGTTGCGCACGCTGACGAATGGCAGAGCATCATAAGCGATGCGGAGTTTAAAAAATATTTTACCGTGAAGGGCGCGGCGTTGAAAAACGTGCCTGCGGGATATGACAAAGAGCATCCGCAAGCGGAATATCTGAAATATAAATCGTGGTATGCGGAATATTTTATCACGGACGAAGAGGTGTGCGACGATGCGGGATTTTTAAAAAAATCGGTTGATATTTTTCGCGCGATGAAGCCGTTTAACGATTATCTGAACAGAGCCTTGCAGGACTTTCAAATGCCCGCGCGTTGAACGTGGGATAGAATTTCGCCCGTTAAGACGCAGATGCCGTCAAACGGAAACCCCCTTAAATTTTGTTTGGGAAGGCAAACAATAAATTGAATTTTTCCACGAAAAATTTACATTTATGTGTCAAAATATGTCGAAACGAGGGGGACTAAGTTGAATTTTTCCGACGATTTTGGTATAATTTTCCTGTGATTCAAGGAAAATCAGATTGTTCGGAGGTAGTAACATGAAGAGACGCTGGAAGTTTGGCGTGATCGCGCTGTCGCTGGTTACCTTGGCGGCGGCGATTGTTTTCGGGGTGGTTTTCGGATTGAAACGGACAGGCGATAACGGGCGGGATACGCCCGTTATTTTTACGGTTTCGTTCTACGTCGGCGAAGGCGATCCGTGTCCGCCGTTTACGGGGGAGGCCGGTTCCGCAATCGTGTTTCCCGTTCCGGAACGGGCGGGCTATCAGTTCGAGGGCTGGTTTGCGGACGCCGACCTCACGTTGCCCGCGCCGCCGCTGGTCCCGCAGGGAGGCGCGGTCTATTACGCGAAATTTGCGAAACTCTACACGGTTCGGTTCGTCATGGGGGACGAGGCGGTTTCGTTTACGGGAACGGCGGGAAAGGAGATCGCCGTGCCGAATCCAGAAAAGACGGACTTCGAGTTCGACGGATGGTATTCGGACGAGACGTTTTTGCGGGAAGTCTATCCCCCTTCGGCGATAGCGGGCGACGCCGTATACTACGCCAAATTCGTACCGCTCTTTACGGTGAGTTTCCAAGCGGAAGGCTTTGATATCCCGCCCGTCACGGGCAGAGCGGGCGCGCCGCTCTCTTTGCCTTCGCCGCAAAAGGATTCGTTCCGTTTCGAGGGTTGGTATCTCGATCCCGAATATACGCGACCCGTTAGAGAAAACACGATTCCGCACGGGAACGCCGTTTACTATGCAAAATTCACGGCGCTTTTTACGGTAAGATTTATATCCGACGCGGGGGAGATCTCTTCCGTAACGGGCGCGGCGGGAGAACCGCTCGTCTTGCCCGATACGGCGAGAGAGGGATACGTATTCGAAGGCTGGGAAACGGAAAACGGCGCCGCCGCGCAGATTCCCGCGACCATTCCCGCGCGCAACGCGACGTTTGTCGCTAAATACGCAAAGCTTTACACGGTAGAGTTCGACACGGACGGCGGAACGGAAATTCCCGCAGTCACGGCGAAGGCGGGGACTGCGCTCGACGTTTCGGAACCGAAGAAAGGGGGTTACGCGTTTGTCGGCTGGTATGCCGATCCGGAGCGCACGCGTCCGACGGCGGTTTCCGAAGTGCCGTCGGCGGATACCGTTTATTATGCCAAATTCGAAAAGCTGTATTCCGTCGTATTCGAGGCGGACGGGGAGCGGATCGCGGAAACGGTCGGGATCCGCGGGACGCCCGTCGCCGCACCGTCGGAAGTGCCGAAAAAAGCGGGATATACCTTTCTCGGCTGGAAGGACGGCGACGGGAACGCGGTTTCTTTTCCCTATGCGATCGGAGAGGGCGACGTGGTTTACCGCGCCGAGTACGGGGAAAATCCCGTGTTGCGGTATGATCCGAACCCGCCGTACGGGTTGCAGGCGATCGGGACCGTTCCGTCCGTAGAGGGGATCTGCGGTGCGAGCGTGACGGTGACCGTAACCGATAAACAGTACGCGCTTTTGGGATACCGATTTGCGGGTTGGGCGACTTCCGCGGGCGGCGGCGTCACGTTTCGCGGCGGAGAAGAGTTTGTGCTTTCGCAGAGCGTAACCCTCTATGCGGTTTGGATGCGCGGTCACGTCAACGGGCAGGTGCCGGACGCGGTGGTATATTACAGCGACGCGTGCGAAGAGGTGGTGCTTTTGCGAAACGGCGCGGAGCAGACGGGCGCGGTCAAACGCAATGTTTTGGGGGAAGCGGAATTCGAGATCGACGGGCTTGCGGGAAGATTTAACAAAGACGGCACTTTTACGCTGCGCGATTCCGTTTACGGAACGTATGCGATCGACGGCGGGGGAGAACTGTTTCTGAGCGGCTATGCGACAGCGCGTTTTTTGAACGGGGGAAATTCGGATACGGGGATATACCGCGTTTCCATGGGCAATCTTCTCTATTTCGAAGGCGGTAGCCATGCGGGTACCTATCGGATCGACGAAAAAGCCTTCCGCGCGCACTACATGGATAACCGCGCGGTATTCGGAAATTATTTCAGTGCGGATTTCGTGCTGTTGCGGCTCGGTGAACAGGCGACGCTGGGGAACCGCACGGGATTATACGTTGCCGACGGCAACCGCATTTCGTTCTACTTCGGCGGCGAAGAGACGCAGGCGGAGTACGATCCCGTCGGGAAATATCTGATTTACGAAGGGGTGATTTATTATGAAACCGCGGGGGAAGTCCGCTTTGTCGGGGACGGTTATACGCTTTGCGTAACGCCTAACGGCGCGTATCCCGTTTCCGCGACGCTCGCGGACGGAAGCGGGACCGTTTTTGCGGGCGAATTGAACGTTGACGGGAGCGATCCGTCTGCGTTTTATTTTTTAAAATCGGAGGAGAACGGCGATTTCCGCGCGGATCTCAGACTTACGTACGGCGGCAGGATCGGCGGGTTGGAAATCCTGCGGATCCAAAGACGCGCGGTTTGGAAGAGCGAATCGCAGTCCGACTATTCCGATACGCTGCGTTTTACGGAGACAGCGGAGGAGGGGCGCGTCGAACGCTTCGTCGAAGGGGAATTTTTCTCCGTACTTGCAAACGGCGTTCCGCTTTTGATCCCGAAGACGGAAACGAAGGCGTGGGAACCCGAATCGCTCGTCTTCGAACTTTCGCACGGCGGGGTGGATTATCGTCTGCTCTGCACGTCGGACGACGCGTCCCGTCGGTCTTTCCGGCTCGGTTGGTACGGCGTCAGAAGCGGGGAAGCGTCGTCGGGCGGTTTCCGCGCACGGTTTCGCCAGTACGCCGGCGGGTACGGGATCGCGGAGTACGAAGGAATAAATTTCGGCAACGTGCTGTCGTTTGCTCTCTATGCGGAGGAAACGGAGTTAGACGCGGCGTATTCGTTCACCGCGGCGGACGGGTGCGCGCTTTTTCATGTGTTTGACGGCGCATATCGGGGACAGTATTGCGTGAAACTCGTGCGCGACGGGGAAAACATGATCGCGGGCATGGATTGCAATTTTCTGGAAATTGCGGTTTGCGGGGATTACGTGCTTTCGTATGAACGCGAGAGCGGGGAATATCGCTTCGTTCGGACGGTCTCGCTTTCGGAAGCGCGCGAATTGCCGTTGCTGTCGCAGGAGCGAATCGGACAAGATACCGTATTTCTCAAATACGCTTTTCCGTCGGACGGCTGCGCGGGGTTTTTGTTCGGTCTTGAAGACGGAACGCTGACGGAGGCGGCGGTGCGGGAATTTTCCGAAAACGGAGACCTGATTTCCGTTCTTACGGACGCGGCCGGGGAACGGGCGTACCGCGTTACGGTTACAACCGCGGGCAACGAACCGCGGGAAGCGGCGTATGCGGACGGAAGTTGGCGTATCGAAGAAGATTATCGGATCGTTTCGGTCATCTTTACCGAGGCGCATACGCGCGCGGAAATCCGTCGGATCCCGAAAATATTTACCGCGTTCGGAAGCCATACTGAGGGTGACGTCTGCATTCGCTATACGCTCTGCGGCGCGGAAGAAGCGGAAAGCATTGTGTCCGTAACGCTGAACGGGGAAGAACTAGCGGTGTCGGATTTCACGCCGACACGCGGCGAAGGCATGCCGGACGGGCATCTCGTTTCCGCCGCGGACGAACGCGACGGGCGGGAATACGTCTTTCTGCTCCGTCCCTCTTCCGTTTCGGGAAGCGTCGAACCCGTCTCACGGTACGAAGCGGAATTGGAAGACTGTTGTTTTACGGTTCTCTACGGAGCCGGTTGGGATTGTCTGTTGCCGCAGATCAGGGTTTATTCCGGACTTCTCGGCGGGGAGACAGTGATCGACGGCGTCGTCGAAAGACGGGAAGAGGGATTGTACGAATGGCGCGCGGCGGATAACAAGCTCCAAAACGCCGTGGTCACGGTGCGCGTCGAACGCTGTTCCAATCTGCTCGATCCGTTAATCGTGTCTGCGGACAACCTTCCCCTGACGGCTTCGGCAACGGAAGAAAACGGAACCGTTGCGGCGGAGGCTATTTTGCTGCGGAATGCGGACGGTTCGTTTACGGTGTTATCGTTTTGCGATCGGGACGGAAGCCGGTCGGGATCGGATCGCGTGACTTCACTCGGCGATGCTTGGTATCTTGCCGCATACGGGTATCTGCTGTCGCGGGAAGAGGAGAAGTATGTGCTCGTAAAATGCGCCGCGCCCGTCGCGTGTTCGAACGGGATCTTTACGGTTTCGCTCGTCGCCGCTGATTTCCGCGTTCTGCCGGTCGCGTTTTTCGTGAACGGAGAGGAAAAGACGGGCGGCGCTTTTTCCGAACGGGAGGGAGACGTCTGGGTCTGGGAAAAGGGCGGCGAAAAGTTTACGCTCGCTTTTTCGGAAACGGACGGCGGATATTCGGTCTGGGTATACGAAGGGGAACGGACGCTCTATACCGTTACGCTGAAAACGGGCGTCGGCGCGCCGACCGTTTTATACGCGCCGCAGGGGAGTTTCGTCTTGCCCGACCCGCCCGAACGGGAGGGCTATTCGTTTCTGTGCTGGACGGCGGGGTACGGGGAATATCGGGCGGGCGAGACGTACGAACTCAACCGCAACGTGACGTTTACGGCGGAATGGGACGAATTTTCGCGAATCGCACACCGATCTGCGATTTCGTCGTCCGTGATGAGTCGGGAATCGGGAAATATGTTTGAAAGTGCGGAAAAAGTGTGATATAATAGAAGAGCATCGCGATTACAGCGAAAGGAGACGCGCAATGGATAATTTGTCCGTAAAAATATTACCGGTCATTCCGATGCGGAAAACGGTGATTTTTCCCAATACTACGGTGGAGTTCGACGTCGGGCGAGGGTTCTCTCTCGCCGCGGTCGAATATGCCGAGCTGAACGGGAAACTCGTCTTCCTTACCAAACAGATCGATTCCGAAAAGGAAAATCCGCAGCCCGAAGATCTCTGTCTCGTGGGAACGGTCGCGCAGATCGTCCGCACATCCAATCAGTCCGAGGACAGGATCCGCGTTTGCGTAAGCGGACAGTACCGCGCCCGCGCCCGCGGGTTTCGGGCGGAAAAGGAATACATCTACGCCGTTACGGACGGCGTTCCCGCGTTGCACGGCGATCCCGATCTCGAAGAGGCGTCGTTCAGGACCGCCAAAGCGCTGGTTAAGGATATCATATCGGTCGGCGTCAATCTTTCGCGGGAATTGAATCTGCTCGCGCGCGTCACCGATAGCGACGAATATATCAATCTCTGTTCGCATTATCTGTTGCATGCGAAAGAGGAGCAGAAACAGCGTCTGCTCGAAGAAAACCGCGTGCCGGAACGGTTGCGGCTTTTTCAGGAGTGTTTGAACACCGAGCTGGAAATCGCCCGTCTCGAACGGAAGATCTCCCAACAGGTGCGGCAAAATATCGAAAAATCGCAGAAGGAATATTATTTGCACGAACAGCTCAAAGTGATCCACAACGAGCTGGGCGACGACACGAGCGAAAACGAAAAGCTGAAAGAAAAGCTGCTTGCGAAAGGGCTTCCGAAAGAGGCGGAGGCGAAGGCGATGCAGGAACTTGCGCGCATGGACAAGATGCCCGCGTCCTCGCCGGAATACACCGTTTTGCGCAACTATGCGGATTGGCTGATCGATCTTCCCTGGCGGGAACAGACGCAGGACACGGACAGTCTTGCGGACGTCGAGGCGATGCTGGAAGAAGATCATTACGGGTTGGATAAGATCAAAGAGCGGATCGTGGAGTACCTTGCCGTTCTGAAACTGACGGGCGAACTGAAAGCGCCCATCCTCTGTCTCGTCGGCCCGCCCGGCGTGGGCAAGACGAGCGTCGCCAAATCGGTCGCGCGGTCGCTTGGGCGGAAATTCGTGCGGATGAGCCTCGGCGGCGTCAAGGACGAAGCGGAGATCCGCGGACACCGCCGCACGTATATCGGCGCGATGCCCGGCCGTATCATCTACGAAATGAAAAACGCGGGATCGGTGAACCCCGTGTTCCTGCTCGACGAAGTGGACAAGATTTCGTCCGATCTGCGCGGCGATCCCGCCAGCGCGCTGTTGGAAGTGCTCGATCCCGAGCAGAATTCCACCTTCCGCGACAGGTATCTGGAAATCGCGTACGATCTTTCGAAAGTCATGTTCATCGCCACGGCAAACACGCTCGAAACCATTCCGGCGCCGTTGCGCGACCGCATGGAGATCATCGAACTTTCCGGCTATACGCCGCAGGAAAAAGAGGAGATCGCCAAGCGGTATCTCGTGCCGAAAAAGCGAAAAGAGAACGGCTTGACGGAGGAAAACTTCGTTATGACGGAGGGCGCGGTTTCCGCCGCGATCGACGGGTATACCATGGAGGCGGGCGTGCGTTCGCTGGAACGGACGATCGGCGCCGTATGCCGCAAAGCGGCGGTGAAGATCGCGAAAGGCGGCGCCAAACGGAAGATCACCGTCACGGCGAAAAATCTTGAAAAATATCTCGGCGCCAAGCGTTATCTGCGCGACGGGGACCTGATCGAAGGGGAGGAGATCGGCGCGGCAACGGGGCTTGCCTGGACGGCGGTCGGCGGGACGACCCTGACGATCGAAGTTTCCGCCATGCAGGGGAAAGGCGACGTGATTTTAACGGGAAAACTCGGCGACGTGATGAAAGAGTCCGCGCACGCGGCGATCAGTTACCTGCGCGCGCATGCCGAAAAATACGGGATCGACGAACGCGATTTCGAGAAAAAGGACATTCATATCCACGTGCCGGAGGGGGCGACGCCCAAGGACGGGCCGAGCGCGGGCATTACGATGGCGACCGCGATTCTCTCCGCGTTCACTTCCAAGCCGGTGCGGAAAGACGTCGCCATGACGGGCGAGATCACGCTGCGCGGAAGAGTCCTTCCGATCGGCGGTTTGAAAGAAAAGGCGCTCGCCGCAAACAGAATCGGGATCCGCGACGTGATCATTCCCGAAGAGAACAAAAAGGACGTGGAGGAGATCCCCGAAAACGTGCGGAAAAACCTCAATTTTATCTGCGTGAGCAAGGTGGACGAAGTGTTCGCGCGCGCCGTGACGGGAGCTTCTTATGGAAATTAAAAACGCAAAGTTCATCACTTCGGCGGCGACGGAAGCGCAGTTTCTGCATTCCGAGAAACCCGTGATCGCCGTTTGCGGAAAATCCAATTCGGGCAAAAGCACGCTCATCAATCTGCTTGCGAACCGCAAAGGACTTGCAAAGACCGGCTCGTCGCCGGGGAGAACGCGGCTCGTGAACTATTTCGATTTCGGGGAATTCATCCTTGCCGATTTGCCGGGGTACGGTTACGCCGCGGTGTCGAAGGGGGAAAAGGAAAAATGGGCGAAAACGCTTGACGCGTTTTTTGCCTGCAAAGAGGAAATCGCGCACGTATTCGTACTGAGCGATATTCGCCGCGATCCTTCGGAAGACGATTTGCAGATGCTTTCGTTTTTGAATTATCACATTCTGCCGTTTACGGTCGTTGCGACCAAAAGCGACAAACTCTCCCGTATGCGGCGGAAAGAGCGCGTGCGGAAACTCGCGCAGAGTTTCGGGCTTGGCGAGGGGAACGTGATCGCGGTTTCGGGACTCTCGGGCGAAGGGAAAGAGGAATTGGTTGCAAAAATCGGCGCCGTGCTTTTACGGGACAACGGATAATGTTATAATGAAAGGTAAAAAAGCAAGAATCGTAAAATCGATCTTGCTTTTTTCTTTCGTTTAAGGTATCATAGAGTTACGGGAAACGGTAGGAAAGGAAAAACAAAGTTATTTTGAGGAAAGAATGATGTTAAATCAAAATAAATACAAAAAACACGGTATCTGTTCCGTCGTGTATACGGTATTGTCCGTAATAGCGTTGATATCCGGCGGCATTTGCGCACGTGCATTGTTTTTGCTCGCAGGCTCGATGGATACGGACGGGGCATTGGGCGCGGTTTTCTCTTCTTTTGCCGTGTTCGTACTGTTTATGATCTTTTGCATTTCGGCGATTGCGCTTTCGATGCTGGGAGCGGGCTTTGCCGTTTCGTCCATAAAAGGAAACTATCTCAAAAAAGTAAATATAGCGATATTGATTTGCAATATCGTGTGTTTTGTCACGGGAACGGTATTGCTGATTTTGATTTTAACCGATCAATCTTTGAGAAATCTACCTCCTTACGTATAAGCTTCAATTTACCGTCTGACCGAAAAAGAATCGCGCACTGCTTGGCAAAGAGCAGTGCGCGATTTGTTTGTCTTCAAAATATGCGATCTTTCTTCCGTTCGGTTTTTCTATTCGGTTAAACCTCATACGGTTTAAAGAAATCGACCCAACACGGTCCGTTTACGAGCACGGTGAATTCTCCCGCGGTTATTTCCTTTCCGTCTTTTTTCGAAAGATCGCGATAGACGAACGTGTACTCGTCGACGTCTGCAACGAAACCGGCGGTATAACGTCCTTCTAAATTCCCCGTAATAACGGTAGTGCTCGTACGCGACGAATCGATCAGTTCCGTAAACGTATAGAGCCGCGTACTCATACACGCCGTCGCGGTGTCCGCAAGATTTGTTGCGGAGAGGTTTAGACAGGCGGATACGACTTCGATTCCGTCGCGGTTGATTGCATCGGCGTCTTTGAAGAATAACGTTCCGGGGCGGTAACTCTCCTTGTCGATCGTGAGATCGAACGATTCAAACGGAGATGCCGCAAAGGGCATTACAAACGCGTAAAGTCCGTAGGATTCGATATGTTCCGGCTGTTCGCTCTTCAATTCGATCACGCGATAGCTATCGCCGTTGTCGAAATAGTGCAACGAAGAGTCGGGCGTAAACCCGTTGTTGCAACCCGAAAGCCCGCAAGTTGCGATTAAGGCAAGCATTCCCGCCGCAAGACACGGAAACCGTTTTTTAAGTGTCATAAATTGTACCGCCTCCGTTTACGTAAATGCAATCGCTGACATACTCATTATATCACAAATATTTTGAATGTCAATAGTTTTACAAAAAATAATTAAAATAAAAAAGCGCCCCGTAAAGGGGCGCTTCGGTGTTCGGTCAGTCTGCTTTGAAAGGAAGCAGAGCGGCGACGCGCGCGCGTTTGATGGCGACTGCAAGCACTCTCTGGTGCTTTGCGCAGGTACCCGTCATGCGGCGGGGGAGGATCTTTCCGCCCTCGCTGATGAATTTGCGGAGCTTGGCAACGTCCTTATAATCGATTTCGGACTTTTCCTGACAGAACAGACAGACCTTTTTCATGTTCTGTTTTTTATAGCTCTTCTTCGCGGGTCTCGCTTCGCGCTGTTCCGGTCTTTCCTTATTCTCTTCGGGCGCGGCAGGGGCGGCGGGCGCCGTTTCCGCAACCGCGGTTTCCTTGATTTCCTCTTCCATGATGCTCTCCTTGTTTTAATGCGTGAATTCGTTCACGATGATCGTCAGAACGGAATGTCTCCGTCGTCGTCGAAAGATTCCAAAGCGGGCTTGCGTTTCGCGGCGGGTTTTTCCGCGGCGGGCGCGTCGTAAAAATCGTCTCCCGCGTTCGCGTTGCGTTGCGTTAAAAACTCCACGTCCTGCGCGATAACGTCTATCGCCGTACGGCGCACGCCCTGATTATCCTCGTAGTTGCGGATCTGAATACTCCCCGATACGGCGACCTTGCTTCCTTTTTTCGTGAAGCGCGAGACGTTTTCCGCAAGACCGCGCCATGCGGTCACGTTGAAAAAGTCGGTTTGGCGATCTCCGTCGGAGGAGGTATAGGAGCGGTTTACCGCAATCGCAAAATGGCACACGCTCACTCCGCCCGAGGTTTCCGTCAGCTCCGGATCTCTCGTCAAGTTTCCGATTAAGAAAACTTTGTTCATACTCAGTTCTCCTTTACTTTGGTAATTACGCGCCGCAATACGTCGCTCGAAATGCCGGCAACACGGTCAAGTTCTTTCACCGTTTCGCCGTTCGCAACGAACGTAATGAGAGCGAAAAACGCATCTTGCTTGTACGCGATGGGATAGGCAGTCTTTTTTACGCCCCACTTATCGGTGGATTCGACTGCGCCGCCTTTCGATGCAATGATGTCCGCATACTTTTTCAGTTCGGCATCTTTTGCTTCGTCGTCCATGTCGCTTTTGAGCAGAATGAGCATTTCGTACTTCTGCATTTCCTTTCACCTCCCGGTCTTTACGGCGTGCCTTTTCGGCACGCAAGGTTTTTTCGTGCTTCTATTTTACTATATTTGCGCTTGCAAGTCAACGCGTTTTCCGCGCCGAAAATAATTTTTTCCGCTTTTTTGCAAAGTTTCGGCGTTTGCGCGCTCAACGCTCTTCCCGCAGTACGAGAAATTCTTCCGCGCCGTTGATTTCGTATTCCTGTAAATCTTCGGCGATAAAGGCGTCTCCCGCCGCGAACTTCGTCTCTCCGCGCGCCCATTTGATGAACCCGCTTCCCGCCGTAATGCGGATTGCGTCGCGTTTTGCGCCGAAGAGTTTATACCGCTTGGCGTTCACGAGCAGCAGATTTCCCGCTTTGCGCAGCGTGCCGCCCTGTACCGCCGTCGGCTCTCCGAACGCGGCGGGCGAGCCGAATTTTTCCTTCGCTTCTTCATCGGATAATCTTAACAGTTTCATGATTCGTCTCCCGCGTCGCCGTCCGTCGGCGTACCGATGGCGCGGAAGGAATCGAGTTTCCTTCCGATGACGTTCGTGCGCTTTTCCGCGCTTTCCACGCTGTCCTGCGCCTCCTGCAATTTCCGCCGCGTCTTTTCGAGCAGTTCGGAAAATTTCGTGAATTCGACGCGGAAGGATTCCAGCATCGACCGGAGTTCGCCCGACCGCTTTTCGATCGCCGCGGTGCGGAATCCCGTTTGCAGCGTGGAGAGCAACGCGCCGAAGTTCGTAGGGCCGCACGCGATGATCCGCCGCATACGCAGATAGTCGGACATGCCCGCCGCCCGCGCGACTTCGGCGTAAAGTCCTTCGGAGGGCAGATACATGACGGCGAAATCGGTGGTCAAGGGCGGAAGCACGTATTTCTTCGCGATGGAGTCGGCTTGCAGTTTCACGGCGCGTTCCAGATTTTTGCGCGCCTTTTCCTCGCCCTCCCGATCTCCGCGTTCGGAGGATTCGCACAGCCGTTCGAACTCTTCCACGGGGAACTTGCTGTCAACGGGCAGGTAGATCCGCTCACCGTCTTTCGCGGGCAAAAGGATCGCGAAATCGACGAGGGAATTGTCGAGCGGATTGAGTTTCACGCTTCGCTCGTACTGTTCGGGCGCGAGCATCTGTTCGAGCAGGGCGTTGAGCTGCGCTTCCCCCCAGGTGCCGCGGAGTTTTACGTTGGAAAAGACCCGCTTGATGTCTGCGACGTTGCCGGAGAGCGATTTCATTTCGCCCACGCTCTCGTACATCTTTTCGAGCCGGTCGGAGATGCGCGCGAAGCTGTCGGAGAGCTTGCCGTCGATGGAAGTCGTCAGTTTTTCGTCCACGGTGCGGCGGATGCGTTCGAGGTTCTGCGCGTTCGCGTCCACGATGTATTTCATGTCGTCGGTCAGGCGGTTCTGAATATTGGTCAGCCGCGCCTCCGTCGATCGGCTCAGGTTCTCCGTCGCGCGGGAGAGGTAATCGGTCAGCCCGCCGATCGCGTCCGTCTTTTCTTCCAGACGGCGCAGCGTTTCCGCCGTCGCGCGGTCTCCGCCGCCGTCCGTCCGCTTCCGCGCGGCGAATAAAAGGAGCAGCAGCGCGAGGCATACCGCGTTCAGGCAAATATTGACGATGATCAGCGTGTCGGTCATGTTTCCTCCGGATAAAGCCGCTCTATGCGGGCGAGCAGTTTTTTGCGTTTGTTGCGCGCGCCGTCCTGAATGCAGAACCGGAAAAATTCGTTCAGCGCGCCGCCGATTTCGGAAGGGGGCAGTCGCCCGAAAAAATCCTTTCCGTTCACCGCGAGTTCGCTGAGCGAAAGCGGCGCGCCTTCCCGTTTCATTTGCGCGAGGATCGTTTCCCATTTCGCAACGGTCGGGGAGCGGTTCGGATCGTCTTTGCAGGCGGAAAAGTCCGCCTGTTTCAACGCGAGCAGTTTCGGAAGAAGAACGGCGTTTTCCGCGATTTCCCGACGGACGCGGCTTTCGCGCATGCGCAGATCGAAGTCGCGCATGTGCAACCGTACGAGCGCGGCGGTCTCTGCCGCGAGCTTGGCGGGCGCTTTCAGGCGGGTTAAAATTTCTTCCGCGATCCGCGCGCCTTCTTCGGCATGCGCGTAAAAATTTCCGTCCCGCGCGAAACAAAAGGGCTTGCCGACGTCGTGCAACAGCGCCGCGAAACGGATTTCCGGAGGCGCGTATTTTACGCAGCGCAAGGAGTGTTCGAGCACGTCGTAATCGTGAAAATCGGCGCGCTGCGAAAGCCCGTCTCCCTTCGCGAGTTCGGGCAGGATCTCGCCGAGCACGCCCGTCTCTTTCAGAACGGTCAGTCCGCGGTAGGGCGCTTCCGCGTCGCCGTGTTTGCGATCGGCGAGCAGGATCGCGGAGAGTTCGGCAAAGATCCGTTCGGGCGTCACGTCGTTTACGAGCGCGCGGTGGGTCCGCGCGCCTTCGAAACATTCGCCGTCCGGTCGGAATCCCGTTTCTGCGGCAAAGCGCGCAAGGCGCATCAGGCGTAGCCCGTCTTCGCCGAACACTTTGGCGGCGGGGGCGACGGTGCGGAGGAGTTTGTTTGCAACGTCCTCCCGCCCGCCGAGCGGATCGTATAGTTTTCCCGTGCGGATCTCGCAGTATACGGCGTTGGCGCGGAAATCGCGGCGGCGGGCATCTTTTTCCATGTCGCTTGTGAACTCTATTTCGGACGGCGCGTGCAGTCCGCGGACGTATTTGTCCGAACGGAACCGCGTAAACTCATAGTCCGCGCCGTCTCTGTCGCACAGTTTTACCGTGCCGGTATTGCGGTACACGCTCTTTACGGTGAATCCGCAGGCTTCCGCGGCGGCGACGAACTCCGTTTCCGTCGCGGGCGCGCAGATATCCCAATCCGTGTTCCCGTTCGGCGCAAACCCCGCGAGGAAGTCCCGCACGCTTCCGCCGACGAGGTAAAGGGGGAAGGCGCAACGCCGCGCGAGCGCGGTTAAATTTTCCGGAATCGGTAGTTTCATGCAAGCCTTCCGTAATTTTTTTCGAAAACTATTGTATCACGTTTCGAAAAAAATTGCAATTCCCGAAAAGATATTGTATAATAGTATTCGGATAATTTTATCATGCCGTCGACTTTGTTACGGCATTTGCATGCAGTAAGTCGGGGAATGATTCCGCAACGAATTTACGTTAGGCCGATTGAGGAGAAAGCTATGCTGAACTTTATTGTGAATCCCGCCGCATTGCGCGACGAGGGGAACACGCTTGTTACGAAACTGAAACGCCGCTTGAACGAAGCGGGCGTGGAATACCGCTTTTTCTATTCCGGCCGCGCGGGCGGCGTCGGGAAATACGCGCAGGCGCTTTCGGTCGTGGGGCAGAGGACCTTTATCGCGGTCGGCGGCGACGGAACGCTCAACGAGCTGGTTTCCAATTTGCGCGATCCTTCGCAGTGTACGGTGGGGCTGATCCCAGCGGGCACGGGCAACGATTTTTCGGAAGCGGCGCGGATCCCGTTCGGCGTGAAAGCGCTCGACGTGATCATCGACCGGCTTCCCGTCTATACCGACTATATCGAGTTCGGCGACGGGCGGCGCAGCATCAACATCGCGGGCATGGGGATCGACGTGGATATCCTCGAACGCTGCGCGAAAAAGAAACACGGCGGCGGCAAGACGAAATACTTTCATTCTCTGCTCGCCTCGCTGATGAAATACAAGGGGTTCGACGTGGAGATCACGGTCAACGGAGAAACGGTCAAACAGCACGCGCTCATTGCGGCGGTCTGCAACGGCAAGTTTCTGGGCGGCGGGATCCCGCTCTGTCCGGTTGCGGAGATTGACGACGGAAAGATGGATCTTATCTATATCGACTTCCCCAAGCGTCTGAAAATGATGAAAGAGCTGAGCTGTCTCATGCAGGGGAAAATTCTTAAACGGACGATCGCCCATCACGTCGTCTGCGAAGAGGTCCGCATTGTTCCTTCCGCGCCGCAGACGGCGCAGTACGACGGCGAATTGTTCCATGCCGAAGAACTCAACGCAAAGCTCATAAGCGGACAGCTGCTCATGTACAGGGGTTAAAATGCCGAATCTTTACAGGGACGTGCTTGACAGCGTCCCCACGGCTGCCGTCGTGGTGGATAAAAATTTAAAAGTGCGTTATACCAACCGCGCCTTCCGCGAGTATTTCAACTCCCGTAAGGCGCGCGGTTCGCTCAAAGAGGTGATCTCCTGCGGCGAACCGGAGGGTTGCGGCGCGGGCGTGAAGTGCGCCTACTGTCCGATGCGCGGTTTGTTTCTCGACGCGGCGGGTCGCGGCGGCAAGGCGTTCCGCAAACTGATCGTGCGCGGCGAGAAGGAGGATTTCGCACTGCGCATCAAAGTACAGCCTTTGGGGAAGTTCTATCTCGGAATCGTGGACAACGCTTACGAAACGGAAATCGCGCGGGAAATGTACTCTGCGCAGGATATCCAACAGCGGTTGCTTCCGCCGGCAAAGAGCGGTAACGGCGCGGCGTATTCGTTCATGTACGTTCCGTGCCGCGAGATCGGCGGGGATCTTCCCGACGTGTACGAAGCGGACGGCGAGACGATGGGATTGATTGCCGACGTCTCCGGTCACGGCATTTCTGCGGGCATGCTTTCCGCGTTCGTCAAAGCGGGTTGGGACCGCGGCGAGCCTTCCCCCGCGGCGGCGATCCGCGGACTGAACGCAAAATTTCAGGAACTCAATCTCGACGAACGCTCGTACGTAACGGCGGCGGCGGTGAGAATCGATCGCGCGCGCAGGGAAATCCGTTACAGCGTTGCGGGACACAATGCGCCGATTTTGTTGAAGAGCCGTCTCGGAATCGACGAGATCGTGATGAACTCGCCGCCCATTTCCACCTGGATCCCCGAATTCGGATACGAAGATCGGGCGATCGGTTACGAGGTCGGAGACGTGCTGGTGATGCTGACGGACGGGATCATCGAAAGCCGGAATGCCGACGGCGAGCAGTTTTCGCTCGAACGGGTCGAGGGCGTGTTGCAGAAATCGGAAAACGCGGAACGGTTTATCGAACGGCTGAAAGCCGCGCTGAAAGAGTTTTGCGATACGTTCGACGACGATCTGACCGCGCTTGCGTTCGATCTTTGAAGATTACAAAATATAAAAACAGGCTGGATGACCAGCCTGTTTTTTTCGATTTGTTTTCCGTTAAAAAATCAACGGTCTGATGTTGAACAGCGTGCAGATAATGTCGAGGAACCAGCCGATCCCGAGTCCGTAGAAAATCCACAGGAAACCGATGAGCGCTTTCAGGATGTTTTTCTGTTGGAGTCCATCGATGAAACGCGCGATACCGTAAACGCAATCGAGGAAGATTGCAAGAAGAACGCGTACGATCCAAGGAAGGTCCATGATTGCATTTGCAAACGAGCTCTTTTTTGCCATAATGATGATCTCCTTAATTTGATTCTGAAAATATTTTATATCTTTACAATATGTTTGTCAAGAGTTTTTTTATTTTTTCCGGATTTATCGCAGAACTTCCCTGCGGAAAGGGCTCCCCGTTTCTACGTCTTTCCAGATAAACGCGTCGTTTTCAAACAGGAGATAGGAGTGCGGGGAGTTTTCCTTGGGAATGGAGACGGAACCGCAGTTCACGTAAATGCAGTCGTCCCGTTGCTCGTAAGCGGGCACGTGAAAGTGTCCGTTCAACAGCACGTCTTGTTTTTTGAGAATCGCGGGCGTTTTGTGTCCGTGCGCCGCGATCAGCGTGCGTTTCCCCGCGGCAAGCAGACAGAAATCGGCTTCGATCGGGAATTCAAGCACCATGCCGTCCACGTCGCTGTCGCAGTTGCCGCGTACGCACAGAATGTATTCTTTCAAGGAGTTGAGGATCTCCGCGACCTGTAACGTATTATATTCTCTGGGCAGGGGATTGCGTGCGCCGTGATACAAAAGATCTCCCAGCAAAAGCATTTTATCCGCTTTTTCTTCGAGGAAGCGCTCTTTGAGCAGTCTGCAATAATATGCCGAGCCGTGAACGTCGGAGGCGATCATCAGTTTCATAAAGAAATCTCCTTTAAAATTTCCCGCAGTTTATAGGCGACGCCGCCCTCGCGGTTGGAGGGAACGGTGTCGGCGATCAGTTTTTTCAGGGGCGGATAGGCGTTTTCGGTCACGTAGGCCCGCCCGCATTCGCAGAGCATTTCGTAGTCGTTCATGTGATCGCCGAACGCCACGCATTCGCTTTTGTCGAAGGAGAAATGGCCGCGCAGGAAACGGATCGCTTCGCCCTTGTCGGCGGTCGGGGCGGATACGTCGCACCAGTCGCGTCCCGATTGGATGGTGCGCAGGCGGGGGAGTTTGGGCGGGAGCACGCGGATGCCGTTTTCCGCCGCCGCGATTTCGTCGAATACCGCGATTTTGCAGATCGGCTCTTTGCCGATCACCGTTTCCAGATTTTCCACTTTGACGCAGGCGTCGTAGGAGGCGAAGGCGTAATCGCGGAAGGGCTGTTCGTCGTTTTCTATGTACGAACTCTCCGTGCCGCAGAGCATGGGGCGCAGATGCGGCGTCGCGCGGACGGCGTCTAAGGCTTCTTTCGCCTCTTGATCGGGGATCGGGTTGAGGTGGAGCGTTTTTCCCCGATATTTCACGAGCGCGCCGTTTTCGCAGACGAATACGACTTTGTCGAGCACGGGCGCGAAAAACCGTTTCAGACTTGCGTACTGCCGTCCGCTCGCGGGTGCGAACAGAACGCCGCGCGCCCACAGCGCTTCGATCAGTTCGAAAATTCCGTCGGGCAGCCGGCGTTCGTCGTCGAGCAGGGTGCCGTCAAGATCGGTTGCGATAAATTTGATCATATAGTTTCCCGTCTTGTATTATTTCTCTACATCAGCGGCGCGAACGGGCGCACGAAAACGAGCAGAATTTTTTCGAAGAGTTTCGCGCGTCCGACGGGCGTTCCCGCTTCCCAGCAGGCGAGAAAGTCCTCCGTCAGCGCGCGGGCGAGCGGTTCGTCGTCTACCGCGAGACCGCATTCCGCCTGCAAGTACAGACTTCTGTAATCGAGGTTATAGCTGGAAACGAAGGAATATCTTCCGTCCGTCACGATGCTCTTGGCGTGCAGGAATCCCGCCGTGTATTCGCGGACTTGCACGCCCGCGCGGATCAGTTCCCGCGCGAACGCGCGGGAGAGAAGAAAGGTCGTCTTTTTGTCGGGGATATGCGGGATCATGATCCGCACGTCCGTTCCCGCCGCCGCGGCCCGTTTGAGTTCTGCGAGCAGGACGGCGTCGGGCGCGAGATAGGGGGTGTTGCAGTATGCGAAGCGTTCCGCCCGAGAAATCATCGCGCCGATCGCCGCCGCGCCCTTTCTCGGTTCCGTATCCGCCGCGCAGTCCGAGATCGCCGCGCAGGGGATCTCTCCGCTCTGCGGTTCGGGGAGCGGAGGCAGGGGGATCCCCGTCTCTTCCGCGATCATGCGGGCGAGCCGCATCGCGGGCGTTCCGCTCACTCTGAGCGCGCTGTCTTTCCAATGCCCGAACCGGATTTTTTCGCCCGTGTATTCGTCGGCGAGGTTGATCCCGCCCACATAGCCGATCTCACCGTCGATCACCGCGATCTTGCGGTGGTTTCTGCGGTTGAGGTCGCTCGGCGGGAAGCGCAGGGGGCGGGCGATCGCGACGCGGATTCCCGCGCGTTCCATTTCCTTCGGGAACCGCCGCGGCAGGGTGAGGGAACACCCGAAGCCGTCGTATATCAGACGGACATCCAGACCCTCTTTCGCTTTGTCCCTCAGGATCGGAAACACGTCTCCGAAGAACCCGCCCTGTTCCACGATATAGTATTCGAGAAAAATGCACTTCCGCGCATCCGAGAGGTCGGAGAGCAGTTTTCGTTTCATTTCTCCGCCGACGGGGAAATATTCCGCGTCGGTCGCGTACAGGACTTCCGCGTCCGCGTCTCCGAGCGCGGCAAGGTATCCGATCGTGCCGTCTTGCGCGCGGCGTCCTGCCGCCGCGCGGCGGCAGGGTTTTCTGCGCAAAAGGAAACAGAGCAGCGTGCCGACCCAGGGCAGAAGAACGAGCAGAATGAATTTTGAAATTTTACATTCCGGCGTGTCGCGCGAAGCCGCCAAAAAAAGCGCTGCGGCGAGCGCAAACAGCCGTTCCGCAATCGCGATGGGGGCGAGTGCGCGGGGCAGTCGGATCGCCGCGGCGCAGATGAGCAGCGCGCAAAGAATACAAAGAAGCACGCACGGGAATAGTTTTCCGCCGAAAAATTTCTGGAGTTTACGCATGATGTATCCGGCGGAACGTCGATATGTACCGTGCGTGCGAAAAAGCGAAATTACAGCAGATCCGCGTAAGTGAAGCTGTCGATATCCCGTTCCGTCCGCGCCGCGTATTCCTCCATAAAGGGGATCACGTCGTTTTCTTTCACGCAGTTCGCGTGGAAGCGTTCGGGGCTGACGGCTTTGTTTGCCACGAGGTTGATGGCGGTTTCAAGGTATTCGATACAGTTGGAGATGCAGTCTACGGAGAGCTGTTTGCGCAGCGCGAGGTTCAGATCGAGCTTTACGCCGCAAGGCGGCTGTCCGCTGACGACGATGCGCGCTTGCCGCGCGCAGACGCGGAAGGGGATTTCGGCGTCGTTGCCGGAGGCGCCCGTTACGTATACCGCGCCGTCCGCAAGTCTGCCGCCCGTGATCGTCCCGACGTTTTCGACGAGAGATTCGTCGGCGAGCATGGAATAGTACACGCCCGTATTGCGGGCGAAGTTCAGTCGTTCCGCATCGGAGTCGATCAGCACGGGCGCGGCCTGCTGATATATGAGCATTTGGCATACGAGCATGCCGAGAATATTCGCGCCGAGCACCGCGATATGCTGACCCTTCTGCGCGTCGAGCGCTTCCACCGTCGCTTGGGCAAACGCGACGTGGTGGAGCAAAAGCGCCTGATTGTCGCTGACGGAGTCGGGCAGGGGCGTCATTTCTTCGGGGGAGAGATAGACGAGGTCGCGGAGGAATCCGTCTTTCGTCTGTCCGCAGATTTCGATGTCGTCTTCTGTGAAGTCCCGTTTCGCCGTGCCGCCGTCGGGGGCGGGGACGAAGGCGTGCAGGACCACGCGCGTGCCTTTGGGAAAAAGCGGGTTTTCCGTTTCCTCCGCGATCATTCCGATCGCGAATTGCCCCGGAATGAGAGGGTGCACGATTCTGGACGAACCGAGGTAGGTTTCCGCGTCGCTGTTTCCGATCAGAACTTTGGTAACGCGCACTTTTATTTTGCCCGCTACCGGTTCCGGAATTGCACTTTCCGTTTTTTCAAGCTTGCCCGCGCCGGTGAGCTTCCAAACGTTCATACTGCCTCCTTGATGCAATTTTCGCAGTTCGCAGTTATTTATGCTTTCGCTTTGCGGATCGGTGCCGCAAAGGCATTTCGATACTTTCATTATACTCCAAGAGAATGCGTTTTGCAAGCGTTTGGATCGCAAAACCCGATTTTTGCCGTTTTCCCGTCCGCCGCTTTAAAAAAGTAAGCGCAAGCGGGAAGTTTTTTCGTTTGGCTTTCAAAATCAGTTGACGAAAGCTTTGAAAACGGATATAATTGGTTTTGCACATTAAGAATTTCCGAGTGAGGTGAACGGATATGAAAGCGGATATTCATCCCAAATATCACGAAGTAACGGTCGTCTGCGCTTGCGGCGAGACCTTTAAAACGGGTACGACGAAGGACGTGGAGACGCTGAAAGTGGATATTTGCAGCAAATGCCATCCTTTCTTTACGGGCAGGCAGAAGCTCGTCGATACCGGCGGACGCGTGGATAAGTTCAAGAAGAGATACGGTATTTAACAGCAATCAGCCTCCTCACGAAGAGGCTGATTGCTATTTCATGACTTTAAACGGGTATTCGTATGAAAAAGACAAATCGTACTTATATCGGCGGGCAAGCGGTGGTCAGCGGGGTCATGATGCGCGGAAAGCGCGGAATGGCGACCGTCGTGCGCGACGATAAAGGGGAATTACATACGGAAGCAAAACGGATTACTCCGCCGGAAAAGCGGAGCGTTTTCACGCGGATTCCTTTTGTTCGCGGGATCGTGAATTTCGTAAGCACGCTCGTTGTCGGCATGGGGACCATGTTGCGCAGTTCGGAAGTCGCTTTTTCGGAAGAGGAGACGCCTTCCAAATTTTCCAAATGGCTCGAAGAGAAGTGGAATGCCAGCACGGGCGATCTTTTGACGGCGCTTGCCGCGATCGCGGGAATCTTGATCGCGCTCGCGCTGTTCCTGTTTCTTCCCGGACTGTTCACGCGGCTGATCGCGGGCGCGGTTCCGGCGGTCGCCGATCGGGGAAAGATCTGGTACAGCCTGATCGAGGGCGGGTTCCGTCTCGTCATATTTATTCTGTATATCGTGTTTACGCTG
Source organism: uncultured Christensenellaceae bacterium (assembly GCA_910586825.1). GTDB lineage: Bacteria > Bacillota > Clostridia > Christensenellales > Borkfalkiaceae > Gallimonas. The sequence goes on from CAJUJF010000005.1 coordinate 27,762, forward strand.
TTGTTGCCCTCCATGCGGGATACCTATCGCTATCACGGCGCGGAACATAAGACGATCAACTGTTACGAATGCGGTTTGCCGCTCACCAAGGAGAACGTGAAAAAGTGTTCCCGTTTGCACGATCGGTGCGGCACGACGTTTATTTTCATCGTCATGATCGTTTCCATCCTCATGTTCGCGCTTGCGAATTGGGTGCTGTTCGGCGTATTGCAGTTCAATCCCAGCAGTCAGTTTTTATCGAACGCCGTTTCGTATCTGATCAAACTGGCGTTACTTCCCGTCGTTGCGGGAATTTCCTACGAGCTTCTCAAATTCTTCGCGCTCTTTCAGGGGCCGTTGGTCGTCTTGTTCAAAGTGCCGGGATACCTGTTGCAAAAACTCACGACGAAGGAGCCGGACGAAGAGATGATCGAATGCGCGATTCTGGCGTTCGAAAAGGTGCTCGATATGGATGCGAATCCCGATTCGCCGGAAAAAATGTTCGCCACTTCCGGAAAACTTTCGAAACTTGCGGAGACGATGAAAAAACATTTTGCGGAGAAGGGGATCGACGAGTCGGACGCGGAATGGATCCTGAGTCTTACGCTGAATATTCCCCGCAGCGCGCTGGGAACGGAGCGGCATATTTCGCAGGCGGCGTGCAAACAGATTCTCTCCGTCTACGAACAACGGCTTACGGGACGCCCGCTTTGGTACATCTACGGCAATACGGAATTTTACGGCTATCAGTTCAAGGTGGACGAACGGGTGCTGATTCCCCGTCCCGAAACGGAGATCCTCGTCCGTCAGGCGGTGTCCGCGCTCAAAGACGGAGACGCGGTTCTCGACCTTTGCACGGGCAGCGGCGCGGTTGCCGTTTCCGTCGCGTGCGAAGCGGCGAAGGATAAGAACGTCAGCGTGACCGCGACGGATATTTCCGCGGAAGCGCTCGAAATTGCGCGCGAAAACGCGCGCGTCAACAAAGCGAACGTAACCTTTTTGAAATCCGATCTGTTCGAGAAAGTGCGCGGCAGGTTCGAACTGATCACGGCGAATCCGCCTTACGTCAAGAGCGGGGAGATCGGCACGCTGCCCAAGGACGTGCGCGAATTCGAGCCGCACCTTGCGCTGGACGGCGGCGTGGACGGATTGGATTTTTATCGCAGGATCGCGCAGAAGATCAATCGCTATATCGCCCGCGGCGGACTTTGTATCTTGGAAGTCGGCGAGGATCAGGCGCAGGACGTGATCCGTATTTTCCGCGAAAATTCGCGTTGCGATTTCGCGATGGTGGTGAAAGATCTCAACGGCGTAGAACGCGTCGTGAAAATCGGTTTTTGACGCATGTTTTCCAAACTCAAAGAAATTTACGCGCGATACGAAAAACTTTCGGAGCGGCTTGCGGATCCCGCCGTCCTGTCGGACATGGAACTCTGGACGAAACTGTCCAAAGACAGGGCGGAGATCGAAGAGGTCTCCGAGGCGTACCGCGCTTATCTTAAAAAAGAAGGGGAAATGAACGCCGCTCTGGCGGAAGCGGAGGCGGAGACGGGCGAAATGCGCGAACTTCTGCTCGAAGAAGGCAGGGCGCTGAAAGAGTCGCTTGCCGACGCGGAGACGGCGTTGAAGATCCTGTTGCTGCCCAAAGACAAAAACGACGAGCGCAACTGCACGCTCGAAATCCGTGCGGGCGCGGGCGGAGAAGAAGCGGCGCTGTTCGCCTATAAGCTATACCGCATGTATATGGGGTATTGCGAAAAACACCGTTTGAAGTGGGAGGTCATCGACCTCAACGAAACGGAACTCGGCGGCATGAAAGAAGCCGTGATCGGCATCGAAGGGAAGGGCGCGTACAAGCGCTTGAAATACGAAAGCGGGGTTCACCGCGTCCAACGCGTTCCCGAAACGGAATCGCAGGGCAGGATCCACACGTCCACCTGTACGGTCGCCGTGCTTCCGGAGGCGGAGGACGTGGAAGTGGAGATCCGCGACGAGGATATCCGCGTCGACCTGTTCCGTTCCTCCGGCGCGGGCGGGCAGAAGGTGAACAAGACGGAGACGGCGATCCGCATTACCCATTTCCCGACGGGCATCGTCGTGACGTGTCAGGACGAGAGGAGTCAGCTGAAAAACAAAGATAAAGCGTTTCGCGTGTTGCGCACGCGGCTGTACGATTACTATAACGGCAAAGCGAGTTCGCAGGAAGCGCAAAACCGCAAAAGTCTGGTGGGAACGGGGGACAGGAGCGAACGCATTCGCACGTACAATTTCCCGCAGAGCCGTATCACCGATCACAGGATCGGCATGAGCGTTCATTCCATGGAGGCGTTTCTTTCGGGCGAAATGGACGAGATGATCGACGCGCTTGCCCGCGCGGATACGGAGGTGCTGGGCTGATTCGCCCGCGCCCGAAACGATTTCTTCCGGATCCAATTTTAACAAGGCAGGAAACATACATGAAAGAAAGACTTGCAAAGCGGATGGGTACGATTTCTCCGTCGCTGACGCTCGCGATCAGCGCGAAAGCCAAGGCGATGAAGGCGGAAGGCGAAAACGTGATCTCCTTCGGCGTCGGCGAACCGGATTTCAATACGCCCGAGCATATTTGCGAAGCGGCGATCGACGCGATCGAAAAAGGGCATACCAAGTACACGCCTTCTTCGGGGCTTCCCGAACTTCGCCGTGCGATTTGCAGTAAGTTCCGCCGCGACAACGGGTTGGACTACGAACCCTCGCAGATCATCGTGTCGAGCGGCGCGAAACATTCTATTTTCAACGCGTGTTTCGCGATTTTGAACGAGGGGGACGAGGTCGTCATTCCCGCGCCCTATTGGCTCACCTATCCCGAAGTGGTGAAAGTGTGCGGCGGCGTGCCCGTCGTGATCAAGGCGAGCAAAAAGACGGGTTTCAAGATCACGCCCGAACAGCTCAAAGCGGCGATCACGCACAAGACGAAACTGTTTATCTTCAATTCTCCCAGCAATCCCACGGGAGCGGTCTATTCGGAAGCGGAAGTGCGCGCGCTCGCGGCGGTCTGCGAGGAGGCGGGCATCTTCGTGCTTTCCGACGAAATTTACGAGAAGCTGGTGTACGGGGAAGTGAAGCCGTTCTCCATGGCGGCGTGTTCGGAGAAGATGAAGGAGCTTACGATCACCGTAAACGGCGTCTCCAAAACGTATGCCATGACGGGCTGGCGCGTGGGGTATCTCGCCGCGCCCAAGGACGTCGCGAAAGCGATCGATTCCTTCCAGAGTCATGCGACGAGCAACGCCAATTCGATCGCGCAGTACGCGACGATCCGCGCGCTCAATTCGCCGGGCGCCGCGGTCGAAGAGATGGTCGCGCGGTTCGCCCGCCGCCGTTTGGCGATGATCGAACGCATTTCCGACATGCAGGGCGCGTATTGCATTATTCCCGACGGCGCGTTTTACGCGATGCTGGTCGTGAGCGGCACGTACGGGAAACGGTTCGGCAGTACGCTGATCCACGATTCGGTGAGTTTTTCCGATTGCTTGCTCGACGCGGCGAAGGTCGCGGTCGTACCGGGCGTTTCTTTCGGCGCGGACGAATGCGTGCGGCTTTCCTACTCGCTTTCGATGGAAGATATGTTGGAAGGGCTTGACAGAATCGACGCGTTTATCCAGAGTTTGCAGTAAACTGCGGGAAAAACACGAAAAAATTTCACGCTTTTTTCGAAAAGCACTTGAAATGTACGCAAAAACTTGATAGAATAATAATACAGAACACGCCGAAAGGCTTTGGAGGATGGTATGATTAAAATTATTTGCGGTCCGAAAGGAAGCGGAAAAACGAAGCGGATTATCGATGCGGCGAACGAAGCCGTCAAGACTGCGAAAGGGCATCTGATTTTCGTGACCGATACCAAAAGATATATGTACGATTTAAAGCGCGAGATCCGTTTTATCGACGTGAGCGATTATTCGATCGCGGGCGAGGACGCGCTGTGCGGGTTCGTGAAAGGCGCGATCGCGGGCGGCTATGACAACGAATATCTGTACGTGGACGGGATCGCACGGATCGCGGGCAAACAGTTGAAAGACATGGCGCAGTTTTTCTATATGATCGAAAAACTCGCGCAGTTGCGCGATCTGCACGTGTATATCACTTGCAGCTGTGCGGAAGAGGAGCTTCCCGATTTCGCGAAGAAGTATCTTTGAGCGATCGGAAGTCTTGAATTTGTGCGGCGCGGCGCACGCTTCGCCGCCGGCAATTTCGAATGTAGACCCTTCCTCCGAAACGGGGGAAGGGTAAATCCTAATTTAGCAGGTAGAATATGTTTTTTGTAAGCACGAGAGGAGAAGAGCGGGTAACGGGAGCGCAGGCGATCGTACAGGGAATCGCGGGGGACGGAGGGCTTTTCGTTCCGGAAGTCTTTCCCGCCGTGACGGAGACGGAAATCGAAGCCATGCTCGGAATGGATTATCCCGAACGGGCGGCGTTCGTTCTCGGAAAATATCTCGACGAATACGACGGTGCGGAATTGCTCGCGGCGCTCCGCGCCGCATACGCGCGCTTCGAGGAGAGCGACCCCGCGCCGCTCGTGCGCGTCGAAAACGGCACGTACATGCTCGAACTCTTTCACGGACCGACTTGCGCGTTTAAGGACATGGCGCTTACGGTGCTTCCCTACCTGTTGCGCAAAGGGTGCGATATTCTGGGCGTCAAGGAAAAGATCCTCGTGCTTGCGGCGACGAGCGGGGACACCGGCAAAGCCGCGCTCGAAGGGTTCAAGGACGCCGCGGGCGTCAAGGTGATGACCTTCTATCCCGAAGAAGGCGTTTCGAAAATGCAGAAATTGCAGATGTGCACGACGGAGGGCGGGAACGTGAACGTCGTCGCGGTGAGAGGAAATTTCGACGACTGTCAGACGGGCGTCAAGCGCATTTTTGCGTCCGCGGAGTACAAGAAAGCGCTTGCGGAGCGCGGATACCTGCTTTCGTCGGCAAACTCGATCAACTTCGGCAGGCTCGCTCCGCAGATCGCGTATTACTTCTCCGCGTATTGCGACCTCATCTCTTCCGATCAGATCAAGTACGGCGATAAGGTGGACTTCGCGGTTCCTACGGGGAATTTCGGAAATATTCTCGCGGCGTATTACGCGAAGCGGATGGGGCTTCCGGTCGGCAAACTGGTCTGCGCGTCCAACCGCAACAACGTGCTGACCGATTTCTGCACGAAGGGGACTTACGACAGCAAGCGTCCGTTTTTCAGAACGATGTCGCCGTCGATGGATATTCTCGTATCTTCCAACCTCGAACGGCTGATCTTCGAACTGTCCGGAAGAAACGCCGCGCTCACGGCGGATCGGATGCGCGCGCTCGCCGAAAAGGGAAAGTATGACGTGACGCAGGAGGAACTGAACCTCATTCGCGAAAGTTTTTACGCGGGCTTCACGAGCGAGGATCAGACGGTGGAATGCATTTACGAATTTTTCACCGAATACGGCTATCCCATGGACACCCACACCGGCGTCGCCATGAACGTCGCGCAGAACTATCTGGAATCCCTCAAAGACGTGCCGAACGCCGAAGAGCGTCCGATGGTGGTCGTTTCGACGGCGAGCCCGTATAAGTTCCCGCAGGACGTTCTTTACGCGCTGACGGGGAACGACGTGAAAGACAGCTTCAAGGGGATTAAACGCATCAATCTGTTGACGGCGATGAAAGTGCCGGAGAGTTTAAAGGCGATCCGTTACAAGCCGTTGCGGTTCAAACAGGTTACCGCGCCGGCGAAGATGTTCGACGAAGTGTTGAAATTCATAAACGAATAATTTTCTCGAAATAAAAACAGCGCGCTTTTCTTCCTTTGCGAAGAAAAGCGCGCTGTTTGTTTATTTTAAATTTCTCTCATCCGTCCGATGAGTTCGTCTAAACCGATGTTGTAATAATCCGCCAGCCTTACGCAAAAATCGATATTGGGCAAGCCTTTGTTTGCCTCCCAATGACTGATCATTTGTTGTTTTAATCCCGTTGCCTTTGCAAGTTCCGTTTGACTCAGATTTCTCAGTTCTCTTTGGTTTTTTAAAGCTTCCCCGTAATTTAACATCACCGTTTCCTCATCTTACATTTTACAAAAAATTCTGTGAAAAGTCCCGATATACAGAAATATATGTAAAAAACTGATCGCATTCCCGATCGGTTTCGGCGTCGTAGATTTTATTCCGTTTCCGCGCGGCGGCGTCTTCCGGCGCGGAAAAAGAGAACGGCGCCCGAAGCGATCGCGTAGATCCCCGTGCAGAGAAAGGCGGCGAGGTGGACCGCGAGAAGGGTTGCGTCAATCGGCGTGTTCCGTCTGGCGAGAATGCGGTTTAAAAGCAGCATGAACATGAAAAGGCTTTCCGCGCGGTTGAGGTATTTTTTACAGCGAAAGAATTCCGATTGAACGGTCTTTTCGTGCATTCGTCTCCTTCCCGTGAACGGGACGATAAATTTTACGACGAAGTGCAGGGCGTTGTACAAAAAACCGTTCGTGATCGCGGCGAGCAAGGCGTTCGTGATCACCGTAGCGTTCGACAGGGTGATCAGCGTGCCGTCCGCATACGCCGCCGCGGCGAGCGTGCAGATTTCCAGACCGATCAGACACAGGGAAACGCCCGCCGTAACTTCGAAGCCGTATTCGCGTTCCTCCCGTTCCGCGGCGCGCGTATAGAGCGCATGAAGGGCGATGCGGGACACGGTGAGCGTGCAGTAAAAGCACGCCATAAAGAAGTACCACAAATCGCGCTCTTTCGTGAAAAAGATCCCTGCGTAGAATGCGAACAGCGCGCCGTCGATCAGGATCGAGACGAACAGCAGCACGCTCGCCCGCCAGGCGTAATCGGATACAAACCGCGTTGTTAAGCTTTTCAGTTTCTTCACGACACGCATCATATCATAATTACGTGATAAACATGTAAAAATGCCGCTTCGAATCAAAAAATTCTTTTTCGGGATTTAAAAAAAGTTGCCAACTACCGTGAAACATGCTATAATACCTAAGCTAAAATACACACCCTTTCTCCGGCGCTCTCCGTGTCCGTAAATTTTTCTGCGGATGATTCGGGCGCCCGACACCACGGAAAGGGGAGGTAGAACGGAGGAATTATGGCAGTCATTACCATGAAGCAGCTTCTCGAAGCCGGCGTCCACTTCGGACACCAGACGAGAAAATGGAACCCCAAGATGAAGAAGTACATCTTCGCGGCCCGTCACGACATTCACATCATCGACCTTGAAATGACGGCGAAGCTGATCGAAGAGGCGTATTCGTTCGTCGTGGAATCGGTGAAAGCGGGCAAGACGGTTCTGTTCGTCGGCACGAAAAAGCAGGCGCAGGACGCGATCAAGGAAGAGGCGGAACGTTGCGGACAGTATTACATCAATTCCCGTTGGCTCGGCGGTACGCTCACCAACTTCAAGACCATTCGTTCCCGCATCGATTATCTCGAAAAACTCGAACGCATGGAAGCGAACGGCGAATTCGATCTTCTTCCCAAAAAAGAAGTTCTCGGATTGAAAAAGGAAATGAATAAGCTGACCGACAACCTCGGCGGCATCAAGAATATGCGCGGTATGCCCGGACTCATGTTCGTCGTGGATCCGAATACGGAGGACATTGCGATCGCGGAGGCGCGCAAACTTCACATTCCCATCGTCGCGATCACGGACACCAACTGCGATCCCGATCTGATCGACTACGTGATCCCCGGAAACGACGACGCGATCCGCGCGATCAAACTCATCTCTTCGGTCATCGCGAACGCGGTCATCGAAGCGAATCAGGGCGAAACTCCCGTGTTCGAAGAAGCTCCCGCGTCGGAGCCGACCGATATCGAAGAGGTCGTTGCGGCGGCGGACGAAACTGCGGCGGAATAAGAAAGGAGGAATACGATTATGGCGGAATTTACGGCAAAGGACGTAATGGCGCTCCGCGAAGCGACGGGCGCCGGTATGATGGATTGCAAGCGCGCCCTTGTGGACGCGGACGGCGATAAGGAAAAGGCGGCGGATCTTCTCCGCGAGCGCGGCATCGCGAAAGCGGCGAAGCGCGCTTCCAAAATCGCGGCGGAGGGAATCGTTTATGCGCTTGTCGAAGGCAAGACGGGTGTTCTGCTCGAAGTCAACTGCGAGAGCGATTTCGTTGCGAAGGGAGACAAATTCCACGCGCTTACGGAAACCGTTGCAAAGCAGATCGCGAAAGTAAAGCCCGCGGACGTAGCGGCGCTTCTTGCGAGCGATATGGGCGGCAAGACGGTTGAAACGTTCGTGCAGGAGCAGACGGCGATCATCGGAGAAAAAATTTCCGTGCGCCGCTTTACGGTGTACGAATCGGCGGGACTTGTGGAAACGTACATCCACATGGGCGGCACGATGGGCGTTATGCTTAACTTCGCCTGCGCGGAAAACGCGGATACGAAAGAACTCGCGCACAACGTCGCGTTGCACACGGCGTTCTCCAAACCCCGTTACAAGACGGCGGACGAGGTCTCTGCCGACGAGCTTGAAAAGGAAAAGGCGATCCTCAAACAGGAAGTGCTCAACGAGGGCAAGCCCGAAGCGATCGCGGAGAAGATCGTTCTCGGCAAGATCAAGAAGTTTTACGAAGAGAACTGTCTGCTCGATCAGAAGTTCGTGAAAGACGACAAGGTCACCGTTTCCCAGTTGATCGCGGAGACGGCGAAAAAGACGGGCGCGTCGGTGGAACTGAAATCGTTCTGCTTCTATGTCATGGGTCAGGGACTTGAAAAGAAGAGCGAAGATCTGAGCGAAGAAGTCGCCAAGCAAGTCGAAGCGATGAAGAAATAAATTTCGGATTACGGTAAGCCGATAAAGGGAAATCCTTTGTCGGCTCTTGCTTTATTCCGCGATTTTTGATATAATCGGATCAAACGCCGCCCGTTTGCGGCGGATCGGACGAAAGAAAAAACGGAGGATCGAAATGTCGGATATTTTGCTGGTTTCCGAAGTCATCGCCCAGCGGGTGTTCAACCCGCTGTATATCTATCTCGATATCGTGTTTCTCGTCGGACTGTGCGCGTTGCTCGCGGTCAAAAAGAAGTTTCTTACGCTGTTGTGGGGGATCGCCGGCGGGATTCTTTACATGATCGTCGACTACGGCATTTTTCATCTGTTGACCCATTCCCGCTCGATCGAGGGCGGAGATCTGTTCTGGGTACTGCTCTGGATGAGCATGAGTTACGGGATCACCAATTTCGTCTGGATCTGGCTTTGGTTTTCCAAGGACAGGCACCTGTTCGAGTGGTCGCTTCTCATCTGCGTCTGGTGGATCGCCGCGCCCATGCTCGCCGCAACGTTCGGCGCGGGGCTGTCGCCCATCAAGATCCAGCGCACGACGGGTGCCTATCACGGTTACATGGCGCTGATCCTCGTTCTCGGATACGGCGCGGCGATCGTGTACAATCTGTTTCAGAAAAAGCGGGAAAGGCGGTTTCCGCTCGGTTGGATGCTTGCGATCGGGATTCTCGTCCAGTTCGCCTGGGAATTTTCGCTGTTGGTCGGCGGGATCCGCAGTGCGGAATTCGTCTCGTTCGGGGACAAGATCACGACGCTCGTCGTCAATTCCCTCTTGGAGACCAATCTCGGCGCCGTCCCGATTTTCTGCATTTACGCGCTCGTGACTTCCCGCTATACCGAATCTCTGAAAAAACGCGCGCAACCGGTGTCCTTTCTTGCGCGGGTAGAGGAATTAAACGCAAAAAAGGTCTTTTCCGTCGGGAAACGCTCTGCCGATACCGCCTGCAAAAGGGCGGAGGAAGAACAAGCGGAATAGCCGTTTTTATTTTCGGAAATTCTTGCTTTTTCACGGGGGATATGCTATACTGTGACTGCGACCGTTCGATCGGCGGAAAATTTTTCCGCAGTTGCGAATACGCCGCGAGGGAGGAAACTATGCAACCGAAATATAAGCGGATCCTGCTCAAACTTTCCGGAGAAGCGCTTGCGGGGGAACAGCGGTTCGGACTCAACGAAAACGTCGTTTCCAAGGTCGTCGATCAGCTCGTGAAAGTTCACGGCATGGGCGTGGAGATCGCGCTCGTCATCGGCGGTGGCAACTTCTGGCGCGGACGGCAGGGGACGCAGATGGACCGCACGACCGCCGATCACATGGGGATGCTTGCAACCGTTATGAATTCGTTGGCGATGATGGACGCGATCGAACGGAAAGGGATCCCTACCCGCGTGCAGACCGCGCTCAACATGATTTCCGTCGCGGAGCCGTACGTACTCCGCAAGGCGCTTCATCATTTCGAAAAAGGTCGAATCGTCATAATGGCTTGCGGTACGGGGAATCCCTATTGTTCGACGGATACGGCGGCGGCGCAACGCGCTTGCGAAATCAACGCCGACGTCTTGCTGATGGCGAAGAACGTAGACGGGATCTACGACAGCGACCCGCATCTCAACCCCGCCGCAAAGAAATACGACAGGTTGAGTTTTAACGATATCGTCAATAAAGGATTAAAGGCGATGGACGCGACGGCGGCGACCATGTGCATGGAAAACGGGATCCCCGTGCTTGCGTTCGCGCTTGACGAAAAGGATTCGATCATTTGCGCCGTATGCGGCGAACGGATAGGAACGCTGATTTCCAACGAAAAATAAACGAAGCGAAAATAAAATGACAGGAGACAAGGATCATGATCGACAACGAAAAAGTGGAAGAAATCTTTTTGGTATTAGAGGATAAACTCGATAAAACGGTAAACGTGTTGAAGGAAGAATTTGCGTCTATCCGCGCAGGTCGCGCCAATCCGCACGTTCTCGACAAGTTGATGGTGGAAGCTTACGGCGGCATGAGTCCGCTGAACCAGCTTGGCAACGTTTCTTCCGCCGACGCGCGCTGTCTCGTCGTAAGCCCGTGGGATAAATCGCTGTTAAAGGCGATCGAAAAGGCGATTTTGTCCTCTAATCTCGGCATCAATCCCACCAACGACGGAAACGTGATCCGTCTGGTGTTTCCCGAACTCACCGAGGAGCGCAGAAAAGAACTCGTGAAGCAGGTGAAAAAAATGGGCGAAGATGCAAAGGTTGCCGCCCGCAACAATCGCCGCGACGCGATGGAAGGATTGAAGAAGATGAAGACGGCGAAAGAGATTTCCGAAGACGAGAGCCGCAACTGCGAGCAGGACGTTGAAAAGTCCGTCGGCAAATGCGTCGAGGAAATCGAAAAAACGGTATCGGCGAAAGAAAAGGAGCTTCTTACCGTTTAAAATGAAGAACAGAAAGAAAGAGGAACCGTCCGCGCGGATTCCCGAACACATCGCGATCATCATGGACGGCAACGGACGCTGGGCGAAGAAACGACTGTTGCCGCGCAGCGCGGGACACCGCGCCGGCATGAAAAACATGATCGCGCTTGCCGAATATGCGTTTTCGCGCGGGGTTCGGTATGTGACGGCGTTCGCGCTTTCGACCGAGAATTTTTTACGTCCGCAGGAAGAATTGGAAGGTCTTTTCGGGCTCTTCCGCGAATATTTTAAAAAGAATGCCGCCGTGATGCGGGAAAAGGGAATCGCACTCAAAGTGATCGGCAATCCCTGTTTGTTGCCGGAGGACGTGCGCCGTCTGATCGCGGAGGGCGAAGAAGATACAAAGGGCGGCTCCGAGGGCACGCTTGTGCTTGCGATCGGTTACGGCGGGAGACAGGATATCGTGTTTGCCGTGAACGAGGCGGTGCGCCGCGGGAAAGAGGTTACGGCGGAAGAGTTTTCGGCATTGCTTTCCACGGACGGGGTTCCCGATCCCGATCTTCTGATCCGTACGGGCAAAGAATTGCGGATTTCCAATTTTCTGCTCTGGCAGTCGGCTTACACCGAGTTTTATTTTACGGAGACGCTTTTTCCCGATTTCGGCGAAAAAGAACTCGATCGGGCGATCGAAGCGTATTCCGAACGCGAACGCAGGTTCGGGAAGATTTAAGGAGCAGCATGAGCAATACAAAATTAAGAGTGATTACGGGTTCCGTGTATTTTCTGATTCTCGTCGGATTTTTCTGCCTGAAAATCTTTGTACACCCCCTGTTTTTCGACGGTCTGATCCTGATTTTTAACGTGATCGGCACTTACGAGATGATCCGTGCCTTCGGGGATAAACTGCACCGCTCGCAGAAAATCGTCGTGATGACCTTTACGACGCTTATCCTGTTGACGTATATCGTCATGGACATCATTTATATCGAATATTTTAAAATCAATTTCCCCACGCCGGGCGAAGTGCCGCAGGGCAGAAACTATGCGCCGCACATCATGCTCGTCGTGTTCGTTGCGGGACTCTCCGTTCTGTTCGGACTTCTGGTGTTCGCGCACACGCGCGTTTCCCTCGAATCGGTCGGCTATTCCTTCCTCTGCTATTTTTATCCTACGGTATTTCTGATCGTCCTCGTCGTCTGCAACCATTTGACGAATTATGCGGGCGTTGCGATCGCGTTCGTCTTCGGGATCAGTCCCTGCGCGGATATGTTCGCTTTTGCGTTCGGGAAGACGTTCGGGAAGAAACTGCCGGCAAAGATGGCGCCCAACGTCAGTCCGAATAAGACGCTGATCGGCGGTCTGGGCGGTTTGATCGGCGGCGCGATCGGCGCGGTCTGCGTGTTCTTCGTCTATTACGGGCTGTGCAAGCCGATCGAAGATTTCCGTCTGACGGGCGTTCTCGATTTTTCGACGGTGGCGTTTAATTGGAGCAACCTCGTGTTCTTCCTCGGAATCGGCGTGCTTGCCGCGGCGTTTTCGCAGTTCGGCGATCTGGTCGAAAGCGCGATCAAACGCAAGCTGGATATCAAGGACATGGGGAACATTCTCCCCGGGCACGGCGGGATTCTGGACAGGATCGATTCCTCTCTTTACGCGGGGCTGGTCATCGCGTTGATTTTCGTGATCAGGCTCATGCTCACGGGATCATGACGGCGGAATTTCCGGCATATAATAAAAGCATAAGAATTGCGTCCGCTTATTAAGCGGACGCTTTCGTCAAGGAGCATATGATTCGGATCGCACTTATCGGTTGTACGGGAAATATCGGCGCGCAGGTCGCGGAAACGGTGCGCGCTTATCCCGAAGAATTTACGTTTTCCGCTTTGGCTTGCGGAAAGAATGCGTCGGGTCTGTCTGCGCTTGCGCGGGAATTCCGTCCCGCCGTCGCGCTGTGCGAAGAGGGGACGCCCGAACTCCCCGCGTCCGTAAAACAGGTCGGCTCGCCCGAAGAACTGTTTGCGGATTGCGACGTCGCGTTTATCGCGGCGGGCGGGTTCGCGGGCTTGCGCTATACGTTGGCGGCGGCGGAAGCGGGCAGGAAGATTGCGCTCGCGAACAAAGAATCGCTCGTCTGCGGCGGCGAACTCGTCATGCGCGCGGTGCGTGAAACGGGCGCGGAACTGATTCCCGTGGACAGCGAACATTCGGCGATTTATCAGGCGCTCGGCTGCCGCAGAGAGGGAACGTTTTCCCGTCTGGTGCTGACTGCGAGCGGGGGACCCTTTCTCCGACTTTCGGAAGGGGAGTTGAAAAAGGTTACGGCAAAGGACGCGCTTCGTCATCCGACTTGGAGCATGGGCGCGAAAATCACGGTCGACAGCGCGACCCTTTTAAACAAGGGGTACGAGGTGCTCGAAGCGAAATGGCTGTACGAAACGGAACTGAGCAAGATCGGCGCGGTCGTGCATCCGGAGAGCATCGTGCATTCCCTCGTCTATTTTCAGGACGGCGCCGCGCTCGCGCAACTCGGCTATCCCGACATGCGGCTTCCGATCCAGCTCGCGCTGACCGCGCCCGCGCGGATGGCGTGCTGTAAACCGCTCGATCTCGCCGAAATCGGCGCGTTGCATTTCGAACGGTTGCCGGAGGAACGTTTTCCCTGTTTCCGTCTCGCGTTGCAGGCGGGGGAAGCGGGCGGCACCTGTCCCGCGATTCTCAACGGCGCGGGAGAAGAGGCGGTGCGCGCCTTTTTAAACGGGAGTATATCTTTTCCGCAAATCGCGGAAACTATCGGGGACGCGCTTGCGGGGATTCCCCGCGAAGAAACGGCGACCTACGCGGCTTTGAAGGAGGCGGACGTCCGCGCAAGAGAACGGGCGAGACATTTTATCTATGGGAAATAATCTGTTAAGTGTTTGGGGGACGATCGGCTCCGTGCTGCTCGCCGTATTGATCCTTCTCGTCATGATCACAGTGCACGAGTTCGGGCATTGGCTGGCGGGAAAAATCCTCAAATTCAAGATCAACGAGTTTTCGATCGGGTTCGGTCCCGCGATATTCAAACATAAAAACAAGAAGACGGACGAAGTTTTCGCCGTAAGGGTCATTCCGCTCGGCGGATATTGCGCGTTCGACGGCGAAGACGGTCTCGAAGAAGAGACTCCCGCGGACGGGACGCCCGTATTCGAAGAGGAATTTCCGCGCGAAACCGCGGCAGAAGCGCAGGTTTCCGAAAAGACGGAACCCGCCGCGGCTCCCGCCGAACCGGTCGGGCAGGCTGAAAAACCGCGCGGCGGAAAATTCAACGAAAAGAAACCTTGGCAACGCATCATCGTGCTTGTCGCGGGCGCGCTGATGAATTATTTGCTTGCGCTCTTTTTGATCGTCGTATGCTTTTTCGCCTACGGGCAGACGATGGCGGGCGTTTACAAAGCGGAGGCTTCGGAGGAGTTTGCCGCGGAATACAGCCTGAAAGAGGGCGATCTGTTCTTGCAGGCGGAAGGGAAAAATCTGTATCTTTCCACGGATCTTGCAAGCGCGCTCAACGGTAAAAAGAAGTGGGATTTAGTAAGTCTGCGAATTTCCCGCATTGTGGTTGACGAAGAGAGCGGCGAGCGCAACAGGCAGGAAATGACGGTCGAAATCCAACTTCGCCGCGACGTGAACGTCAGGAACAGCGCCGACCTCGACGACGTCTGGCAAGCGCTTGGTATTGCGTTCGAAGACGGCGTCGCGCAGGTCGGAAGCGGGTCGTACCGTTTCGGATTTTTCGAAACGCTGGGGCGTTCGTTCGTCTATTCCTTTAAAATCGCGGGGTCGATCTTCAAAGTGATCGGGGAACTTCTGACGGGGAATCTCGGCATCTCCGCGTTGGGCGGCCCGATCACCACGATCAAAATGACTTCGCAAGTCGCATCGCACAGTTTCCGTAATTTTCTCGAAATCGCAGGCTTCATCGGCGTCAACCTCGCCGTATTCAACTTGCTTCCCATTCCCGCCCTCGACGGCAGTAAAGTCGTGTTTACGGTGATCGAATGGATCCGCGGCAAGCCGATCAGCCGGAAAGTCGAAGCGGTGATCCACGCCGTGGGGTTCGTGCTGTTGCTCGGTTTCGCGGTACTCGTGGATATTCTGCAATTCATTCTGTAAATTCGATACGGGCGAAAAAGCAAGGGGAACAAAAACGCACTTCCCACAGGGAATTAAAAAACTAAATTTTTTAGAGTTGCACTTTCAAGCGATGGCAAAAGGCTCTCGGACAATTTTCCGAGAGCCTTTATATATGTGTTTAATTCCACCGTTAAGCGGAAATGTGTTCAAAGCTGCCGATTTTATTGGCTTTGAGATCGTCGTTCCACAACCCGTCGTTTGCGAATTTCACACAGTACAGAGGCGTGCTTTGCAACTCTTCCCCGTAAATACGCAGATAAACGTCGTATTTTCCGCTTTCAAGCCCATGCTCCACATTGAATTCGAGTTCATCCTTTACGGCAATTTCTCCAAGATCCGCTATAAACGCCGCCGCGCCGGTACTGTCGGTAAATATCAGCTTTGCCCGTTTGTTTCTGTTCAGATTTCCAAATCCCGCGTTTTGCAACGTTAGGCGGACGTTCAGCTTTTCAGACGAAGACGAATAAGTAAATACCGAATTTTTCAATACAAATCTGTATCCCAAACGGTTCTGTATGTAAGTAAAGGCGGTTTTGCCGTAGTATTGTTTTTCTAATCCGCAAGATTCGGTATAATAGCTGTTTTTCCACTTGTCGATTACTCTGTTATCCCACTCTGTATTCAGATAACTTAAATGAATTTTATTCATTTCGGGCAGACACTTTTCAATATTATGGAGCGGGCTGTCGGGGACGGTAACTTCGCCGCCGAACGGCAAATGAGCGTTTTGGGCGCTTAAAAAATTTATATCGCGCTCTCTGTTACGGTAAGTTCCCAGATCACTTTCGGAGCCAAGATATCCGTCGTTATACACGCCTAATCTGTAAGCCTTTTCGTCGGGCGATATTGATATTTCTTCAACTTTGTCGTCAGATACGTTAATATAATTATATATCATTTCAGGCGTCCGCACCAACACGGGAATTTCGGAAGCGACGGTCAAAAAAGCGTTTACAAGCGGTGTTATATGCGCAGAATTTGCCGCCGCACTCGTATGCATTTCGCCCCAGGGGCCTATAAGTCCCGTTTCAATAGCGGTGACCGTATTCACATAACGGTTGAGCACAGAACAAATACTCTCGACATGCAACAGCATTACTTCGAGAGCCGGCTCCTTATCGGCACTGCCGTTATAACCGGGATCGTAGGCAAACCTCACGATCGCATTTTTGTCATTTTCTTTAAGACAAAAAAGCAACGCGTCCAACCCTTCCAATGCATTATCGGTGAGCGGCTTGTCTGCCACATTATTTACCGCCGCCGAAAACGCGCTTATATCGCAACGCAAATGATATAGCTGCGTTTGTGAGTTTATTGCGCCCTTATTGTACGTCGCTCCGTTTTCGTTGATTTTAACATATATAGGACGGTAAAATCCTTGGTCGGGATTCGATATTTCCTCCGTGCTTTCCTCATAATTCAAATCCTGCACGTGCTTTTCGCCTGCGTCTGTTTTACCGCATGCGGCAAAAATCGCGGCAATGATAAAAATCGATAAAATTATTGCTGTTAATCTTACTTTCATATATACAATTCTTATGTTTTTTACAAATTTAAGGTAATTGTATCATATCGTCAATAAAAAAACAAACGGTTTACAAACGGTATCCCTTGTTTTTTTACGTCGTTGGGAGATATTCCGCCTGATTGGAACGCGGGAGGGAAAGATTCAATCGTTGTCGTCGAGATTTTCGAGGAGGAACATGGGAGAAAGAATAAACTCCTGCGGTTCGATGCGGAAACCTCGGCAAAGGTTGAGAATGGTGTCGAAGTTGCAGGACTTGCATTTGCCGAGAATGATGTTGGAGACGGTCGAAGTGGGGACGCCGCTTTCAAAGGCGAGTCTGTATGCGGACCAGTCGCGCTTGTTCATCAGTTGGATTACGCGTGCGGAAACGGCTTGGATCGTGTTCATAGAATATTTACTCCTTTGTGAAAAGTCGATAAATATTCTAACAATCCGAAAAACGGGATTATTCCCAAAAATTGGAAGTCGCGCGACAACTGTTCAGTACGCCGTTCGCAAAAAATAAAACCCGCCGCGCTTCATGACCGAGCGCGGCGGGGATTTTATAAGATTTGTTTGCGAGTATTTTTATAGCTTAAACGGATTCCTCGTCGGGTTTCCGCTCTTGGTCGGCTTTCGTTTTGGGTTGGAATCTACGCGCTTGTTTCACGAGCGTAGGAGAGCTGAACGCAAGCGCGCCGACGGCGATCACGATTACGATATCCGCAAACACGAAAGCGTTATAGCCCATGCTGTAAATCCACACGTTGTCCAGCGTGGAATATTCCGAAAAGGCGAACACGCCCGAAAGCACGTGGGAAGCGAAGCGTAGCACGCTTGCGACGACCGCGCCGAGCGCGAACTGGATCTGCGGCAGTTTTTCGAGTTTTTTAAAGTTTCCGAACAGTCCCGCAAGACCGATCGCCGAAAAGGCGACGGGGTAATCGAGCAGAAACTGTGCGGGGTGGATCAGAAACGGCTCCTGAATCGCCTGCAAAGTCCCGTAGATCAGTCCCGCGAACACGCCCTTTTTCGCCCCGAACATGTAGGCGTATATCATGAGCGGCAAGAGGGAGGCGAACGTGACCGAACCGCCCTGCGGCATTTTCCACAGTTTCAGATAGGAGAGCGCGAAACTCATTGCAATGCACACCGCCGCATACGAAACGGACTTCGAATCGAATCCGCTCTTGTATTTTTTGCCGAAAAAGAAAGCGAGAAAGAGGATGACGGCGATCAGTCCCGCTGCGCAGAGGTAGAGCGCGACGTTTTCGGACAGCGTGATTATCGCGCCGTTGTTGGTCTCCGCGTCGCCCGAAGCGTAATAGACGCCGAGGCAGACCATGAGCGCCGTGAACGCCGCGCCCGCGGCGGAAGCGGCGGCGATCGCCGTGATTTTGAACGCTTTTTTGGAAAACAGGGAGCTCAAATAGCACGCGGCGGCGCCGAGCAGCACGACCGCGCCGAGCGCAACCGAAGGATAGAGGACCAGATCGAACACATAGCCTTTTTCGCTCATCTCATAAAATCCGAGCGCGAGCATGGCGACGATCACGGTCGCGGCGAACCCCGCCGCAAAGGCGGTCGCGACGGCGGCATAGCGTTTCAGCGTATCCGGTTTGCGGAAGCGGACGGCGATCCCGATTCCGACGAGGAGAACGGCAAGCGCGATCGCGATCCACAAAAAGACGGACGCAAGCGCGTTTTGCGCGTATTCCGTCCAGACTTCGCCGTAGACGTAGCCGACCGTATCGCCGTCGGCGTTTTCGATTTTTTCCGCGTAAAACGCCGAAAGGGAGTTGAGCAACATAAAAAACCTCCTGAAAATTTTTGAGTTACCCGCCTCCGAAGCGTAAAAAAAGCCCGCGAAAAACGCGGGCGGAACAATTCTTCGAAAATCTCGTTCTTTCGTTCAAGTATTACCTTGTCCGATTCAAATGGTATCATCTCAGCCTTTTACGGCACCCACGACGGATAATTCAGTTATATGCAAATTATATTCGATTTCGCCGTGAAAGTCAATTGTTTTTTCCGTAAAAGTATAGTATAATATTCGCACGCGGGAAAATTTCCGCGAAGAGGTTGTTATGGATAAGTTTTACGCGTATACCGACAGAATGAAGTATATCAGGCGCTGGCAACTCATGCGTTCGACGCGCGAAGAGAACATCATGGAACATTCGCAATCGGTCGCCATGCTCACGCATGCGCTCGTCGCGATCGAGAACGGCGTGTTCGGCGGGAACGTCAGCGCCGAAAAGGCGGTTTTTTACGCGATATATCACGAACTGAGCGAGGTGATGACGGGGGATATGCCCACGCCCGTCAAATATTTCAACAATTCCATTCACGGCGAATATGCGAAACTCGAATCTCTTGCGGTCGAGAAAATCGCGGATACGCTTCCCGACGAGATGAAGCGGCAGCTTTATCCGTTTTTGCAGGCGGACAAGACTTCTTCGGAATACCGCTTCGTGAAGGCGGCGGATAAACTCTCCGCATATATCAAGTGTCTCGAAGAGCTCCGTTCGGGCAATAACGAGTTCACGCAGGCGGAAAAGAGCTTGGGCATCGCGCTTGCCGACATGAAGATGCGCGCGGTCGACTACTTCTTCGAACATTTTATTCCCGCCTTTTCGCTCACGCTCGACGAATTGGAAGGACTGTAAAGGATTCCGTAAAAATGCGAGGCGGCACATTTGTGCCGCCTCGCATTCGTTGCGTTTCAGGGGTTCGTCGGCGCGAGTTTTTGCGCAACGGCGTCCTTTACGTATGCTTCTGCGTTCATACCGATGACGATCGCCGCAATCTCGAACAGCGCAAGCCCGACGAAGATTCCGGTAACGGTGTTGACGACGGCGACGACGGTCGCAGTAAACGCCGCCGCGATCAGAATGATGAGGAGGTTTACGAGCAACAGTTTGAACGAATTTTTAACGTTGATGATTTCGCGCGCCTTTACGGTTTTCCAGCCGTGCAGAAGATACGCTTCGATCAGCGCGCCGATCCCGATGAGGAAGGGAGACAGCAAGGTGAGAATTATCAGGCTTGCCGGCCAGAGCGCGGTGAGGTAGGAAGAGAGCACGACGTACGCCGTAACGAGAAAGGAGTCGATGAGGGTCGCGAGAAACAGCTTCCGGAATGCGCGTTTTGCGATCGTGCGGCGGATGAGGGACTTCGTCACGAAATATCCCGCAATGATCCCGACGATCGCGAAAAACAGGACGAGCACGACGCCTGCGACGATCGTCGCGATGCAGTGGTTCAGCGCTTCCTGCGCCTGCGCGACCAGCGGTTCGTAGTCCTCGACCAACGCTTTCACGCATTCGGTAAAGGTGTTCATCAGCCAGTCGCGGCTGAGAATCGAACGGATCGCTTCGGTCGGTTCGCTCCAATTCAGCGCGCCGACGGAGGACACGAAGCTGTCTTTCAGCGCGTTGAAATCGAGGCTTGCGTTGTTTGCGATGTCCTGTACGTTTGCGGTCAGCTCTCCGATCGCGGCCGACATCAGCGGGATTGCGACGGAAAGTCCGAGGATCACACTGAGGGCGAGCGTCCCGAAGGGGGTGAAAAAATATTTCAGGCTCTTAAAAAAGCTCTTTAAACCGTTTTTGATCATTGTTTTTTCCTTAGCAGGCTCAAATAAACCGTCAGTACCGCGATGTCGGCGGGATTCACGCCGGAGATGCGTTCCGCTTGTCCGAGGTTCAGCGGGCGGACGCGCGCGAGTTTTTCCCGCGCTTCCAGCCGCAACCCCTCGATTTTCGCATAGTCGAGATCGGGGGGAAGCGGTTGGTTTTCCGTCTTTTTCGCGCGCTCGATCTGCGCTTCTCCGCGTTTGAGGTATCCTTCGTACCGCAAGTCAGTTTCGCAGCACAGCAACACGTCGCGGGGAACGTTGCCCAAAACGCCGAACGTCTGCGCGATTTCCCTCAGCGGGATCCCGCGCCTTATGAGGTCGGCGTAAGTGACGCCCGCGTTCAGAGTTGCGCCGTCGTGCATCTGTACGAGCGCGCATGCCTTGCTCTGATCCGCCCGCGTGTTCAAAAACGCATTTGTCTCTTCGCGCATGCGTTTGCGGTCGAGGTATTTGCGATAGCGTTCTTCCGTCACGAGTCCGCAATCGTAACCGATCTGCGTCAGTCTCAAATCGGCGTTGTCCTGACGGAGGGAGAGACGGAATTCCGCCCGCGAAGTCATCATGCGGTAGGGTTCGTCCGTTCCCTTGGTCACGAGGTCGTCGATCAGAACGCCGATATACGCCTGATCCCTTCTCAGAATCAGCGGAGGAAGTCCGCGCAATTTCAGCGACGCGTTCAAGCCCGCGATCAATCCCTGCGCGGCGGCTTCTTCGTATCCGCTGGTGCCGTTGATCTGTCCCGCGGTGTAAAGCCCTTCGACTTTTTTAAATTCGAGGGTGGGCAACACGTCGAGGGTGTCGACGCAATCGTATTCGATCGCATAGGCATAGCGCACGATTTCGCACGCTTCGAGCCCCTCCACGGTGCGGTACATTGCCTTTTGGAGATCGTGCGGGAGGGAAGTGGAAAGCCCCTGCACGTACATTTCCGTCGTGTCGGTGCCCTCCGGTTCCAGAAAGAGCTGATGCCGTTCTTTGTCGCGGAAGCGCACGACTTTGGTTTCGATCGAAGGACAGTAACGGGGGCCCGTGGAAGAGATCTGTCCGTTATAGAGGGGAGCGCGGTCGAGATTTTCGAGAATGAGTTGGTGCGTCTTTGCGTTGGTGTAAGTGAGATAGCAGGGCGTTTGAACGGCGGGTACGCCGTCGTTTAAAAAGGAAAACGGAAACACCTCTTCGCCCGGCTGTTCGGGCAGGCGGGACACGTCCACCGTGCGCCCGTCGAGCCGCGCGGGGGTCCCCGTCTTAAAACGCCGCACGGTGTAACCGAGCTTGACGAGGTTTTCGGTAAGGAAGGTCGCGTTCGCAAAGCCGTTGGGTCCGCTGTCCTGCACGGTTTCGCCCGTGATCGTTCTGGAATTGAGGTAAACGCCCGTCGCGACGATCGCCGCGCGGCAGGAAAACACGCCGCCGTACGCCGTTTTCACGCCCGTCACTTTGCCGTTTTCCGTCAGGATTTCCGCCGCTTCGCCCTGTACGATCCGCAACCGGTCTGTATGTTCGAGCACGCGCTTCATCTCGCGGTGATAGGCGTTTTTGTCCGTTTGGGCGCGCAACGACTGGACCGCCGCGCCTTTCCCTTCGTTCAGCGTGCGGTATTGCAGAGCGCAACGGTCGGTATTCAGACCCATTTCTCCGCCGAGCGCGTCGATTTCGCGCACCAGATGTCCTTTCGCCGTACCGCCGACGGAAGGGTTGCAGGGCATGAAGCCGATGCTGTCGGCGTTGAGCGTTAAAAGTACGGTGAAAAGCCCCGTCCGCGCGAGCGCAAGCGCGGCTTCGCAGCCCGCGTGTCCCGCGCCGATGACGACGGCGTCGCAGTTTCCTTCCGAAAATTCGCGCATGATGCTTCCTCTAAAAAACCCCCTTGCGGGGGTTCGTTCACTGTTTTAAAACGACGCTTTTGATGTCGTTTACGTTTTTTAAGATCTTGTCGTTCACCCGCATCAGTTCGGCGATCTTATCCCGCGCGTAGATGATGGTGGAGTGGTCTCTGCCGCCCATCTCTTTCCCGATGGAGACGAGGGGAAGGGAGAGCATTTCGCACATGAGATAGATGCAGATCTGCCGTGCCTGCACGATTTCGTGCCGCTTGTTTTTTCCGACGAGTTCCGCTTTGGAAATCGAGAAATAGGCGCACGTCGCGCGCACGATGGATTCGGGCGTCGCCTCTTCCTGTTCGTCGCCGGAGATTGCCTCCTGCAACGCGGTCGCGGCGAGTTTCAGCGAAATCGGCTCTTCGTGCAACTTGCTCGCGAAGATCACGGTGTTCAGCCGCCCTTCGAGCGTACGCACGTTGTTGTCGGAATTTTTCACGAGGAACGCGAGGACGTCGTCCGGAACCACATATTTCTTTTCGAGCGCCTTGCGCTTTAATATGGCGATCTTCGTTTCGAGATCGGGCGGTTGAATGTCGGCGATCAAGCCTCCTTCGAATCGCGTCCGCAACCGTTCTTCGAGCGTGGTCAAATCCTTGGCGGGACAGTCGGAGGAAATGACGATCTGTTTGTGCTGTGCGAACAGCTCGTTAAAAGCGTGGAAAAACGCTTCCTGCACGCCGTACTTGCCTGCCCAGAACTGGATATCGTCGATCAGCAACACGTCCACGTTGCGGTAACGGTTACGGAAGCGGGTGCCGCTTTCCCGTCCCGAACCCTTTTTGGAGAACATGCTGTCCACGTATTCGTTCAGGAAATTTTCGCTCGTCGTGTACAGGACTTTCAGCGAGGGTTTCTTTTCGGCGATCTCGTTGGCGATCGCCTGCATGAGGTGGGTTTTCCCAAGTCCCGTGCCGCCGTAGATATAGAGGGGATTGAAGTTTTCCCCCGGCGCTTCGGCGACCGATTTCGCCGCGCCGAACACGAATTTGTTGGAGGAGCCGACGACGAAGGAATCGAACGTATAGCGCTTGTCCAGGACGACGGACGGCATTTCCGCCGCGTCGGGCGTTTCGTCGAGCGTGTAAACGTCGCTGCCTTCCACGACGATCGCGACGTCCGAAAGCCCCACGTCCGCGGAAGCGACCGCTTCGCGGAGTTTTTCGAGATGGTGTCCCGTGATCGTATTCGCCGCGGTCTCGGTGAGCGCTTGCAAAACGATTTTACGGTTCACGACGTCCACCGGTTTCAGATCCTCGATAAACGTGCTGTACGCAATGGGCGTGATCAGCTTTTCGGCGCGTTCTTTTATTTTGCTCCACAATAATCCGAGTTGGCTGTTTTCCGTCATTTTATCCTCTCAAACGCTTTCACTTTTTCCGTTTTTTTGGTATAATGCTTTTCGAAGCGATCATTCTTTCTATATCGATTATATTACAAAATCGCCGAAAAAGAAAGTGTTTTTGCAAAGTTTCCCGTTATGGTCATAAAAAAACTGACGTTGCACAATTTCAGAAATTACGAAAACGAAAGTTTTTCGTTCTCCGAGGGGCTGAACGTTCTCACGGGCAGAAACGCGCAGGGCAAGACGAACTGCGCCGAAGCGGTGTTCTATCTCTGCACCGGCGCTTCTCTGCGCATCCGTCACGAGAAACAGCTCATTCGCCGGGGACAGGATTTCGCATACGTTTCTGCGGAGGCGCTCAGCCGTTACGGCACGGTCCGGCTGGAAGCGAAAATTTACGAAAACCGCAGGGAGCTTTTCGTCAACGGCAACAAACTCGCCCGCGCGGTCGATCTGCTGGGGAACATGAACAGCGTGTTCTTCTCTCCCGGAGAATTACGGCTGGTACAGGACGGACCGGACGAAAGGCGGCGCTTTCTCGATATCTCCATTTCGCAGACTTCGCGCGAATACTGCACTTCGCTCAACCGCTATCGCAAGATCCTCGATCAGCGCAACAATCTGTTGAAGTTGCGGGACGGAAGCGCGGTGCTTGAAACGCTTCCGGTTTGGGACGAACAGTTCGCGCGTTACGCCGCCTGCATCGTCAAAAAGCGCAGAGAATATTTGGCGCAGCTCTCGCCGCTCGCGAGCGAAGCGCACGCGCATCTCACCGACGGCGCGGAGACGCTGGCGTTGGGTACGGACGGAAATTATCCCGCCGACGAGCAGGGGATCTACGAAAAAATTTTAAGGGAAATCACTTCTTCGCGCGAGCGCGATATGCGGCTCGGTTTCACTTCGGTCGGACCGCACCGCGACGATATCCGCATCGCGATCGACGGCGCCGACGCGCGCGGGTTCGCCTCGCAGGGGCAGGCGCGGACGGCGGCGCTTTCGATGAAGCTTGCCGAGACGGAACTCTTCCGCCGCAGTTCGGGCGAAGCGCCCGTGCTGATCCTCGACGACGTGATGAGCGAACTCGATCTTCCCCGCCGCAAAAAGCTATTGGATCGCGTAAAGGGATTGCAGTGTATTCTGACCTGCACGCATGCGGAACGGGTGCTGTACGGAACGGAGAGCAACCGCATCCGTATTCAGAACGGGAGGATTCTTCCGTGAGAGCCGATCTGCATTTGCACAGCAGTTATTCGGACGGGGCGTATCCGCCGCGCGAGATCGCCCGCCGCGTTGCCGCCGCGGGCGTCGGACTCTTTTCTTTGACCGATCA
Source organism: uncultured Christensenellaceae bacterium (assembly GCA_910586825.1). GTDB lineage: Bacteria > Bacillota > Clostridia > Christensenellales > Borkfalkiaceae > Gallimonas. Next base: position 52,819 of record CAJUJF010000005.1, read on the forward strand.
CGACGGCATGGAGGGAGAGGAAGAAGCGCGGGCGGCGGCAAAGGAATTCGGCTTGGCGTTCGTCTCCGGCTGGGAGATTTCGTCGTATGCGGAAGAGGGGAAAGTGCACGTTTTGGGATACGGCTGTCGGCGCGGCAAGGCGTACGAAACCTTTCTCGAAGAAAGGATCCGCGGCGGGTACCTGCGCGCGGAGGATTCCCTGAAAAAGGCGAACGCCCGTTTTTCTCTGTCCCTTACGATGGAGGACGTACTGCGCGAACAGACGGAAAAAAGCACGCCCGTCCATACCGTGCACGTTGTTCGCGCGGTCGCGCGCGCGATCGGGATCCCGTCGGAGAAAGCGTATTCCGCGTATTTTGCAAAAGGTAAAGCGGCGTATTCCGAACTCTGCCGTCCCACGCCGGAAGAGGCGGTTTCCGTCATCCATGCCTGCGGCGGGATCGCCGTGCTCGCACACCCCGGACGGCTCGGAGCGGATTGCGCCGCGCGGGAAGCGCTGGCGGATCGGCTGTGCGCGGTCGGGCTGGACGGTATAGAATGCTTCTACACGTCGCATACTGTCAGAGAAACGGAGCGCTTTCGGGCGTATGCGAAGTCGCGCGGACTTCTGGAAACGGGCGGGTCGGATTTTCACGCGGACGGACGCGGGGAGGCGGTCGGACAGCCCGAGTTCCGTCCGTCCGAGCGGCTCTTGCGCGCGTTGCGTATCCGTTGACGGGGAGCAAATGATAAGGCTATACGGTTCGGCGCTGTCGCTACTCCTTGCGGGGAGTTTCTTTTTTTCTCCTTTTGCGGGAAGGGTGCGCGGCGGCGTGACAATCAACGGCGCGGAGGTCGGCGGAATGCGTTACGAAGAGGCGGAACAGGCCGTGCGGGAGAGATTGCGCGCGGAGACGATTCCGTTTGCGATCGCAACGCCGGACGGGGAATACGCGCCCGAAGTGTCGTATTCGGACAACGCGGCGAAACTGGTGCGCAGTGCGAAGAAAGGAGAAACGCTGCGCGCGGAAGCCGTGCGCACGTGGGTGACGGCGGAGGCGGAGATCGCGGCGCTTTGCGCGCGCTGTGCGCGGGACGCGCAGGACGCGGAACTGCAATTTTCCGCAAAGGGGTTTGTTTATATCGCCGAGCGGAAGGGGATTTATTGCGATTACGCGGAAAGCCTTTGCGCCGCGCTCGACTGTCTGCACCGGGGCGGGGGAGCGGTCTCGCTCGTCGTGCGCGAATATTCTCCCGCCGTGACGGAAGCGGATCTCCGCGCGCGCACCCGCCTGCTTGCCTCCTTTACGACTTATTTTAACGGCGACAACACGGCGCGGTCGGAAAATATCGCGCTCGCGGCTTCCCGCATCGCGGGGACGGTGATCGAAGCGGGCGGGGAATTTTCCTTCAACCGCGTCGTCGGCAAGCGCACGCGGGAGAACGGGTTTCAGGACGCCGCCGTCATTCTGGACGGGGAATTCGTCCCCGGCGTGGGCGGCGGGGTTTGTCAGGCGAGCACGACGCTCATGAACGCCGCGCTCCGCGCGGGCATGAAGATCACCGAAAGCCGCAACCATTCCCTTTCGGTGGGTTACGTTCCGCCCTCGCTCGACGCGATGGTTTCCGAATACAGCGACCTCAAATTCAAAAATCCGTACGACACTCCCGTATACCTTCTGGCGCAGACGGGAAAGAGCAGCGTCACTTTCCGTCTGTACGGACTGCCCGACGGAAAGCGTTACGAGACGGAGAGCCGCGTGCTGTTCCGCCTTACGCCGCCGCCCGCGGAGGAGATCGAGGGGGAAGAGGACAAGGTGATCCGCGCCGAAAAGGAGGGGCTGGCGAGCGAGAGCTATCTGCTCACGTACGATCAGGCGGGCAGGCTTTTGAGCCGGAAGCTGTTCCGTCGGGACACTTACGCCGCCCAGCGCGGGAAAGTGCAGGTGAAGCCGCCCGCGCCGGAAGGGGACGAAACGGAACAGCCCGAAACGGAAGAGCCCGAATTGCCGTCGCCGCCTTCCGATTCCGTATTTTCCGAAATTCCCGATAAAAATTGCGGAAACGCCTTAAAATGAGTTGATTTTTTTCGGAACTTGCTTTATAATCTTAAATTGACTTCGGGCGTTCCTCTGTCGGTATCGGGTATGAACGTCGCGTAAAACACGGAGGTAAAGTCAAAATGGGACTCATCGAGCAGATCGAAGCCGAGGGCATGAAAGAGAGCGTTCCCCGGTTCAATGTCGGGGACACCGTCAAAGTCGGCTATCGCATTATCGAAGGCGGTAAGGAAAGAGTTCAGAATTTCGAGGGCGTCGTGATCGCAAAGAAAAACGGCGGCATCCGCGAAACGTTCACGGTGCGCCGTCTTTCGTTCGGCGTCGGCGTGGAACGCTGCTTCCCGCTTCATTCCCCGAAGGTGGCGTACGTCACCGTCGTCCGCGCAGGCAAAGTCAGAAGAGCGAAGCTCTATTATCTGAGAGGTCTGACCGGAAAAGCGGCGAAAATCAAAGAAAAGAAGTAATCGAGCGCTTCGAAAAGCGAATCCGTCAAAAGTCAATGGCGGGTTCGTTTTTTTATGCGGTCCGCACGGCGGCGGCAAAATGCGCTTGCGTTTTCGGCGCGACGGGTTTCTTCTTCAAAAAATTTTCGGTAAATTTCCGAAAATCCGTTTACAATTTCCGTTTTATCGGTTAGAATAGAAAATATCATTATAATAGGGAAACATAACGATGAAAAAAACTGATCGTAAAAAACCTTCGTTTTTCATGAGCGCCTTTTTCGTACTCGCGCTGATTTTTCTTGCATTCGGACTGGGAACGCTCGGTTCCGTGCAGGGCGTGGGGAAACCGTACGAAATGATGAAATCGGGCAACGACGAATTCAGCGTCGTGTTCCGTTTGGAAAATCCGAAAAAAGAACTGAAAGCGGGCGGTACGGAAACGACGTATATGCGCTATCGCAAAGTTTACCTCAACCTCGGCGGCATTTACGCCGAAGAGGATGCGACGGCGACGCTCAGATTGAACTGGGGTACGAGCACGTCCTCTTCCTCGCTCTCTTCTTCCAGCCGCGAGATGAACGCGAAATTCGAAAACGTTTTGCCCGAAAAGGTGGAAGACGGAAAGGAGAGCACCGCCGTCAAAGCGGATTTCGGCAACTGGATCGAACCGTTCGGCAGTAAGCTCACGACGACGGAGTATGCCGTTTCGACGTATCCCTATTTCAAACTCACGATTCCCAAAAAGGACGGGCAGCCGTCCGTCAACGTTCTGATCAACGAAATCGTTTTCGTGGGAGAGGTTCTGACGGGGAGCGGCGGGGAAGGAACGGGGGAATACCGCGTGATCCCCGCGAGCGTCTATTCCGCGACTCTTCTTTCGAACGAATCGACGGCGCAGGCGAAGGCGCGCGCTTCCGCGCTCGTCGACTGCCAGTATATGCCCACGCTCGCGCAGTCGTCCTTCTTCCGTTACGGCGGCGAAGAGATCGCCATGACCATGACGCTCGCGCAGATGCGGCTCGGCAACACGTTCGGCACCGGCAACGTCTATTACGGAGACACCGTTTATAACTCGTTCGGGACGAGCCTGCTCGCCTTCGGAACGCTGATCTTCGGCAGCAGCCCGTTCGGACTGCGCTTCTTCCCGATGCTCGCTTCGTTCGGGATCCTCGTGATCGGATTCTTTTTTGCGAAAAAACTGTTCGGCAGCGAAAAGGCGGGGTTTGCGTTCGCGCTCGTCTATGCGCTGTGCAACTTCTCGTTCGGCTTCGGTCATCTCGGTACGCCGCTCATGATCGGCGTGTTCTTTCTGTTCGCTTCTCTGTATTGCTGTTGGCTGTTTTATGCGAACGGACTTGCGCGTGCGGGCGCGAAAGACGCGGCGCCGCTTGCGGTTTCGGGCTTGTGCGGCGCTGCGGCGGTCTGCGTGAACGGCGCGATGATCATTCCCGTCGCGGGCGTTGCGGGGCTTTTCGTGCTCGGGCTCATGCGTCAGTTGAAAGAACGCAGGGTCGCGCTCGATCTTGCGATCGAAGAAGCGGAGGCGGAAGAGGCGGGGACCGCGCCGGTCGCGCAGGTTGCCGAAGGGGGCGAGGCGGAACCCACGGGCAAGGAAAAAGTCGCGCGCGTGCTTTCGGACTATCGCCGCAAGAACACGGTCGCGCCGGCGGCGTTCTTTACGAGTCTGATCATCGGCGGACTGCTGTTTTCCCTTCTGTTCCTGTTGCCCGTCTATTACGTCGCGATCAAGCTCTACGACAATCCCGCGTCGCCGACTTCGAACATCTTCTACCTCGCCGCAAAGCTGTTTGCGGGCGGGTTTACGGGTGCGAACGTCTTCGCGTCCGATTCCGCATGGTCGGTCGTTCACTATCTCTTCCGCGGAACGGGAGAATGGTATGCGATCACGGCGGTGGTCACGAACGGCGTCGCCGCCCTGTTCGGACTTGCGGGGATCGCGTACGCGGTCTACCGCATCGTAACTCTCGTGAAAAACAAAGAGGGCTTCGGCGCGGCGTTCGTAACGGTCGTTACGCCGCTTGCGGGGATCGTGGTATCCCTGCTCGTCGCGATCTTTGCGAAGGGCGCGGTTGCGTTCACCGTCCTCGCCTATCTCTTCGCGTTCCTGCTTGCCGCGGGCGCGGTGAAGTATTTTACGGAGCAAGAGGGCAAGATCGCCAAAACCGCGAAAATTGTGTGCGTCACGGGCGTCGTGATGCTCGCGATCGGCTTTGCGATTTTCGCCGTGTTCACTTTCTCCCTGCCTTTGCCCGCGTCGTTTATGGCAAGGTTCTGAGGAATAAATTTTAACGGAGGAAAGAGCTATGATTGCGAAAGTCGTATGTTATGCGCTCAACGGTCTCGACGGCGTTCCCGTGGAAGTGGAAACGGACGTCAACAAAGGCGTGCCCGCTTATGAAATGGTGGGCTTGCCCGACACCGCCGTAAAAGAGAGCAAAGAACGCGTGCGTTCCGCGCTCAAAAACAGCGGTATGCTCTTTCCCATGAACAAAATAACCGTGAACTTTGCGCCCGCCGATATCCGTAAGGAGGGCGCTTCGTTCGATCTTGCCGTTGCGATCAGTCTGCTGAAAGCGAGCGAACAGCTCGTCGGCGCCGATCTGAGCGATACCGTGTTTTTGGGCGAGCTTGCGCTCAACGGCGATTTGCGTCCCGTCTCCGGCATGCTTCCCATTCTGATCGCGGCGAAGATCCGCGGGTTTTCCAAATTCGTCATTCCCTTGGCGAACGCGAAAGAAGCGCGTTTTCTGGGCGGCGCGGAAATCTATCCCGCGCGCAATCTTGCGGCGGCGGTAAAGCATCTTCTCGGGATCCAACCGATCCCGCCGCTCGAAACCTGCGAATTTGCCGTTCGCAAAGAAAAGCGGAGTTCGGCGGATCTGCAATTCGTAAAAGGACAGCCCGTTGCGCGGCGCGCGCTCGAAATCGCGGTCGCGGGCGGACACAACCTGCTGTTGATGGGGCCGCCAGGAACGGGAAAGACAATGCTTGCGCGCTGTCTGCCCACCGTTATGCCCGATCTTGCTTTCGACGAGGCGTTGGAAATCACGAAAATCCACTCCGTCGCGGGCGTGCTGGACGAGGAGGGGATCGTGAGCGAGAGACCCTTCCGCACGCCGCATCATACCGCGACGACCGTTTCGATGTGCGGCGGGGGAAACCGCGTCGTCCATCCGGGGGAGATCTCGCTGGCGCACGGCGGCGTGCTGTTCCTCGACGAGCTTCCCGAATACAAGCGCACGACGCTCGAAGCGTTGCGTCAGCCACTTGAAGACGGCGTGATTACCGTCTCGCGCGCGGGCGGAACGTTTACATACCCCGCGCGGTTCATGCTCTGCGCGAGCATGAACCCCTGTCCCTGCGGCAATTACGGCGCGGCGAACAAGACGTGCAGCTGCACGCCCGCCGAGATCCGCAGATACCGTAAAAAGGTCTCGGGGCCCTTGCTCGACAGAATCGATTTGCAGGTGGAAGTGGACAACGTCACTTACGACGATCTCACGAGCGCCGCGATGCAGGAGTCTTCCGCCGCCGTAAAACAGCGCGTGGACGCGGCGAGAAAAATTCAGCGTAACCGCTTTTCGGGATCGGGAATCAATACCAATTCGGAAATGGGCGAACGCGAACTGCACGATTACTGCCGGCTTTCCGCGGAAGGCGACGGCATTCTGCGCGCGGCGTTCGACAGAATGAATCTTTCCGCCCGCGCAAGGGGTAGAATCGTGAAAGTCGCGCGTACGATCGCCGACCTCGATTCGAGCGAAGAGATCTTGCCGAAACACGTTTACGAAGCGGTGTCTTACCGCATTTACGATAAAATAGGATGAGTATGACGGCGGAAGAAAAAGCGTTGATATGGCTTTGTTCGCTGTCCGGATTGGAGTATCGCGACCGCGTCGCGCTGTTGCTTGCGGCGAAGAAGGATCCGTTGAGACTTCTCGAAGAATGGGAGAAATTTTCTCCGCTTCTGATAAAAACGGGAAAAAGCGGGTTATATATGAAAGACCGGTCTGCGCGCCTCCGGCAGGCGGACGCATTTGCGGAAGAGCTGGAACGGAAAGGAAGATTTGCGATCACACCGATGAGCGGCGACTATCCGCGCAAAGAGTTTGCCGATTTTTCCGATCCGCCGCTGGCGCTGTTCGGCGAAGGGAACCGTTCGCTCATGCGCACGCGGAAGTTCTGCGTGGTGGGTTCGCGCATTACCCCGCCCTGGGCGGAGAAGAAAGGCAGAGAAATCGCCTCGGCGCTTTCGGAACGGTTTACGATCGTCACGGGGCTTGCGGAGGGCGGCGACTGCGCCGCGATCGCGGGCGCGCTTCCGAGCGGGAAACTCGTCTGCGTTCTGCCCACGGGACTTGATAACTGCTATCCCGCCGCGCACGCGGCTTTAAAAGCGAAGATCGGGCGTTCGGGGCTGTTGCTTTCGGAATACCCGCCGGGCGAGGGCGCGAAGAGACATTCTTTCCGCGCGCGGAACAGAATCCTTGCGGGACTTTCCGAAGGGGTGCTGGTCGTTTCCGCGGCGGAACGGAGCGGAACGCTGATCACGGCGAACGCCGCGTTCGATCACGATCGGGAGGTGTTCGCACTGCCGCACAACGTCGGCGCGTCGCACGGCGAGGGTTGCAACGAGCTGATCAAGCGCGGCGCGCGCCTTACGACGGAAGCGGAGGACGTGCTTTCCGTTTACGGATTTCATGCGCCGCGGCGCGACACGGCGGAGCTTTCGCCGCAGGAAGCGGCGGTACTGAACGTGTTGCGCGAATCGGGCGAATTGCACGTGACGGCGATCGCGGAACGCGCGGGGATCAAAATTTACGAGGCGTCGGCAGTGCTTTCGTCTCTCGAAATCAAAAATTTAGCTGTGAAATCGGGCGGCAATCAATACAGCGCCGTCTGAACGAGGAGTGACAATGGATCTGATCATCGTGGAATCGCCTTCCAAGGCAAAGACAATTTCCAAATATTTAAAGGGGAAGTATCGCGTAGACGCTTCGGGCGGACATATCCGCGACCTTCCGCAGAAAAAGCTCGGCGTTGCGGTGGATAAAAATTACGAACCCAAGTACGTGACTTCTCCCGGAAAAGAGGAGACGATTGCGCGGCTTACCGACGAGGCGAAGAAAGCCGATAAAATTTATCTCGCAACCGACCCCGACCGCGAGGGCGAGGCGATCAGCTGGCATTTGCAAACGGTGCTCGGTCTGGACGAGAGCGGGGAGAACCGCATCGAGTTCAACGAAATTTCTCCCAAGGCGGTGGAGCGGGCGCTGAAATCCCCCCGTAAGATCAATTACAACCTCGTGGACGCGCAGCAGGCGCGCCGCGTGATGGACCGGCTCGTGGGCTATAAGCTCTCGCCGCTTCTCAACAATAAGATTCAGAACGGGCTTTCGGCGGGCCGCGTACAGTCGGTTGCGCTTCGGCTCGTCGTGGACCGCGAGCGCGAAATTCAGGCGTTCAAGCCGGAAGAATACTGGAACGTGAACGCCGAATTGCAGGATAGCGAGAAGAAGTTTTCTCCCTTCAAAGCGGCGCTTGAAAAGTTCGAAGGCAAGAAGTTCAAAATCGGCAACAAGGCGGAGGCGGACGCGGTGCTTGCCGCGCTCGGCGCAGGAAGTTACTCCGTTGCGGGCGTCAAAAATTCGGTCGCGAAATCGCACGCGCCCGCGCCGTTCACGACGAGTACGTTGCAACAGGACGCTTCCAACAAGCTCGGAATGACGGCGCCCGAGACCATGCTTATGGCGCAGCATCTGTACGAGGGCTTGGACATCGGCGGGGAACACGTCGCGTTCGTCACCTATATCAGAACGGACTCCACCCGCGTTTCTACGGAAGCGCAGGATGCGGCGCGGGAGTATATCGCGGAGCGGTTCGGGAAAGAATATTTACCCGAAAAGCCCAACTTTTACGCGTCGAAAAAGGGCGCGCAGGACGCGCACGAAGCAATCCGTCCCATCGATCTTACGCGGACGCCGGAGTCGGTGAAAAAACTGCTCGACCGCAAACACTTTGCCGTCTATAAATTGATCTACGAACGCTTTATCGCTTCGCAGATGGCGGAGGCGCTTTACGACGCGATGCAGATCGAAGTGAAGAACGGCGACTACACCTTTAAAGCGAGCGGAAAGACGTTGCGTTTCGCGGGCTTTACCGCCGTATATCAGGAGACGAAGAAAGAGGACGAAGAAGAGGGCAAGGGCTTGCTTCCTCCGCTTGCGGAAGGGGACGGACTTGCGAGCCTCGGCGTAAAAGCGGAACAGAAGTTCACCAAGCCGCCCGTGCGCTTTACCGACGCGTCCCTCGTAAAGGCGATGGAGGATAAGGGGATCGGCAGACCTTCCACCTACGCGTCGATCATTTCCGTGCTGACCAAGCGCAAGTACGTGACCAAGGACGGGAAGTACATGATCCCCACCGAGATCGCGTTCCGCATTACCGATATGCTGGTGCAGTATTTCACGGACATCATGGACGTCGGATTCACGGCGAACATGGAAGAACAGCTCGACCAGATCGAAGAGGGCGGCAAGGACTGGCACGCCATCGTATCGGCGTTCTATCCGCCGTTCGAGGAAAAACTCCGCTTTGCGGGAACGGACGGCGATGAAAAGACGGATATTCCCTGCCCCAAGTGCGGCAGCATGATGGTGCGCAAGACGGGCAAATACGGGAAATATCTCGCCTGTTCGAACTATCCGAAATGTTCGAATATCGTCAGCGAGGGCGAGACGGAGGTTTCGGAGACGCCTTGTCCCAAGTGCGGCAGCATGATGGTCGTCAAGAGCGGGCGGTACGGGAAATTTCTCGCCTGCCCCAATTATCCGGAATGCAAGTCCACGCTTCCGTACGGCGAAAAGCCGGAGGACGTGTTCGAAGGCGTTTGTCCGGAATGCGGCAAGCCGACCAAGAAATTGCGTTCCAAAACGGGAAAACTCTATTACGGTTGCAGCGGTTATCCCGATTGCAAGTTCATGAGCTGGGACATTCCCACGGGCGAAAAGTGTCCCGATTGCGGAAGCGCGCTCGTCAAGACGGCGCGCGGCACGTTGAAATGCTCGAATAAGGAGTGCGCTTATAAACCGCCGAAGCCGACGGGCGAAGCGGAAAAGGCATGATCCGCGTCGTCGGCGCGGGGCTGGCGGGTTGCGAGGCGGCTTACCGTCTGGCGCGCCTCGGAGAAGAAGTCGAGCTGGTCGAAATGAAGCCCGCGCGGCGGACGCCCGCGCATACGGGAGATGGTTTTGCCGAACTCGTCTGTTCCAATTCCTTGAAGAGCGAGGATATATGGGGCAACGCCTGCGGACTGTTGAAAGAGGAGCTTCGGCGGCTCGGTTCGCTTACCATGGAGGCGGCGGAAAAGACCCGCGTTCCCGCGGGCGGCGCGCTTGCGGTGGATCGGGAAAAGTTTTCGACATATATCACGGAGAAGATCCGTTCGTGCGGAAAGATCCGCGTCGTCTGCGAAGAGGCGGAGGAACTGCCCTCCGCCGGCATTATCGCGACGGGACCGTTGACCGCAGACGCGCTGTCGCGCGATATCGAAAAGAAGTTTGGCGGCGCGTTGCATTTTTACGACGCGACCGCGCCCGTCGTTGCGGCGGACAGCGTCGACTATGAAAAGACGTTTTCTCAGAGCCGGTACGGAAAGGGCGATGGCGATTACGTGAACTGCCCGCTCACGAAAGCGGAGTACGAGACGTTCGTTTCGGAGTTGTTGAAGGCGGAACGCGCCGAGTTGCACGAGTTCGAGAAACGGGAAATATTCGAGGGCTGCATGCCGGTGGAGGTCATGGCGGCGCGCGGAAAGGACACGCTCAGATACGGCATGCTCAAACCGGTCGGGTTGGAGACGGAGGGGGTCCGCCCCTACGCCGTATTACAGTTGAGACGGGAGAACGCCGCGGGGACTTCGCTGGGGCTGGTCGGATTTCAGACGAACCTCAAATTCGGGGAACAGAAAAGGGTCTTTTCGCTCATTCCCGCATTGCGCAACGCGGAATTCGAGCGTTACGGCGTGATGCACCGCAACACGTTTTTGCAGTCGCCGGAGATCCTGAACGCGGATTTTTCGACGAAGGCGAATCCCGACCTGTTTTTTGCGGGTCAGATCACGGGGGTCGAGGGCTATGTGGAGAGCGCGATGAGCGGGCTTCTTGCGGGGATCCACGCCTTCCGCCGTCTGCACGGCAAAGAGACGCTCGTGCCCGAGGACACCTGCGTATGCGGCGCGCTTTCGCGGTACGTCGCTTCGCCGAACAAACACTTTCAGCCGATGAACGCCAATTACGGCGTGTTGCGCGCGGACTTCGGACGCGTGCGCGATAAAAAAGAAAAAAAACGCCTTTTCGGGGAACGCGCGCTTGCGGAAATCGAACGCTTCCGCGCCGAACTCGGAGAGTGAGGAGGATATTTATGGAATTTCGCGGGACAACGATCTGCGCGGTGAAAAAGGACGGCGTTACCGCCATTGCGGGCGACGGACAGGTGACGATGGGGGAATCCGTCGTCTTCAAGAACACGGCGGTCAAAGTGCGCCGCATTTACGGCGGCAAAGTGATTCTCGGGTTCGCAGGTTCGGTTACGGACGCGTTCTCTTTGTCCGAACGGTTCGAAGGAATGCTCAACAAGTTTGCGGGGAATCTCATGCGTTCCGCCGTGGAACTCGCCGATCTTTGGAGAAGCGATAAGGTGGGCAGAAAGCTCGACGCCATGATGATCACGGCGGACAAGGACACGCTTCTGATCCTGTCGGGAACGGGCGAGGTGATCGAACCGGACGAGGGAATCTGTGCGATCGGGAGCGGCGGCAACTACGCTTTGGCGGCGGCGCGCGCCTTGGCGCAGAATACCGATTATTCCGCCGAAGAAATTGCGCGCAAATCGCTGAAAATCGCAAGCGAGATCTGCGTGTATACCAACGACCGGATCATTTGCGAGTGCGTGTAAAAGCCTGCGCCGCAAATTTTCCGCCCGCCTTAGGACGGCGGGGTCTCATATTCAATCACGGAGGTCATTATGAATCTTTCACCGAAACAAATCGTAAATGAACTGAATAAACACATCATCGGACAGGAGGAAGCGAAAAAGGCGGTTGCGATCGCGCTTCGGAACCGCTATCGCCGCGCGCAGCTTTCTCCCGAATTGCGCGAGGAGATCACGCCCAAGAACATCATCATGAAAGGTCCTACGGGCGTGGGAAAAACCGAAATCGCGCGCAGGCTCGCAAAGCTCGTCAAGGCGCCGTTCGTCAAGGTCGAAGCGACCAAGTATACCGAAGTCGGTTACGTCGGAAAAGACGTCGAAGGCATGGTGCGCGACCTCGTGGAGTGCGCGTTCCGTCTCGTCAAAGACGAAAAGACGGCGGAGGTTTCCGCGAAAGCGCAGGACGCCGCCGAAAAGAAAATGGTCAGAATCCTCGCCGAAGCGAAAAAGGCGGATCGGGGGGAGACCGCGCGGGAGGTGTTCGAGGCGAATCTGCTCGAATCGTTGCGCAAGGGCACGTTCGATCAGCTCGTGGTCGAAGCGGAAGTCGCGGACGAACCGAAGAACATGGAACTCGTACCAGGGGGCGCGGCGATCAATCTCGGATCGATTTTCGGGGAAATGCTTCCCCAGAAGCGCAAGAAACGCAAGATCGCCGTCAAAGAGGCGATGAAGCTCTTTATCGCGGAAGAGGCGGAAAAACTGATCGACGACGACGCGGTGAAGTCGGAAGCGTTGCGCCGTGCGGAAAACGACGGCATCATCTTTATCGACGAAATCGATAAGATCGCGGGAAAGGGCAATACTTCGGGCGCGGACGTCTCCCGCGAGGGCGTTCAGCGCGACATTCTGCCCATCGTGGAAGGCAGTACGGTCATGACCAAGTACGGCGCCGTAAAAACCGATTATATGCTCTTTATCGCGGCGGGCGCGTTCCACGTCGCGCGCGTGGAGGATCTGATTCCCGAATTGCAGGGGCGCTTCCCCGTGTCGGTGGAACTCGCATCGCTCACGAAAGAGGATTTCGTGAACATTCTCACCAACACCGAACATTCGCTCACGCAACAGTACGCCGTGTTGTTGGCGGTGGATAACATCGACCTGAGATTTACCGCCGACGCGATCGAGGCGATCGCCGAGATTTCGGAAGAGATCAACCTCACGAGCGAGGATATCGGCGCGCGCAGGCTGCATACGGTGATGGAATATCTGCTCGAAGACATCTCGTTCAACGCGGGCGGCGGCGATTATCCCGTGATTCCCGTAGAGGTGAACCGCGCGTACGTGGAAGAACATCTCAAAAAGATCACCAAGGACAGGGATCTGAAAAAATACGTGCTGTAACGGTCGGAGACGATCGGTCACGGTGAAAAACGTCTCGGCGGAAGTCGGCGCGGATTTCATATAGATGCAGGAAACAACAAATAATAATTTCGGAGGAAAAAGGAAGTGACGCAGGAAGAAATGAAGTTGTTGACGGAAAGTGCGAACGCGGGGAATGCCGACGCGCAGTTCAATCTTGCCGTTTGCTATTACAGCGGAGAGGGAACGGCGCAGGATTTCAAAAAAGCGGCGGAATGGATGACGAAAGCGGCGAAGCAGGGTCACGCCGATGCGCAGAAGAATCTCGGGTTCTGTTACGAGTACGGCAAGGGCGTGGAACAGGATCTCAAAAAGGCGGTGGAGTGGTTTACCAAGGCCGCCGATCAGGGGCATGCGGGCGCGCAGTCCAATCTCGGATTCTGCTATTTCAACGGCAAAGGCGTGAAGCAGGACCTCAAAAAGGCGACGCAGCTTTACGAAAAGGCGGCGGCGCAGGGGCATGCGGGCGCGCAGTCCAATCTCGCGTTCTGTTACTTCAACGGCAAAGGCGTAAAACAGGATTTCGCCAAAATGGCGGAGTATTACGAAAAAGCCGCGGTGCAGGGGCATGCGATCGCGCAGTACAATCTCGGACTCTGTTATTACAACGGGCAGGGCATGAAACAGGACCGCAAGCGGGCGGTCGAATGGTTCGCCAAGTCCGCGGCGCAGAAGCATTCTCTTGCGCAGTATATGCTCGGCTATTGCTACTACAACGGCGAGGGCGCGGAGAAGGATATGCACAAGGCGGCGTTCTATATGCAGCAGTCCGCGGAGGCGGGGTATCCCGCCGCGCAGAGTTTCCTCGGTTTTTGCTATTACAACGGCGAGGGCGTGAAGCAGGACGCGGCTACGGCGATGCAGTGGTTCAAAGCGGCCGCTGCGGCGGGAGACGAAGTCGCCGCGCAGGTTCTGGAACAGTTCAAACAGTGAAGCAGGAGAAGATATGATCAACATTCCCAAGGGAACGAAGGACGTGCTGCCCGGCGAGGTCTATCGCTGGCATCACGTGGAAAACGTCGCGAGAGAGGTTGCGGAAGCGTATGCGTTCCGCGAGATCCGCACGCCCGTTTTCGAACATACCGAATTGTTTTCCCGCGGCGTGGGGGATACCACGGACATCGTGAACAAGGAAATGTACACCTTTCTCGATAAGGGAAACCGTTCCGTGACCCTTCGCCCCGAGGGGACGGCGGGCGTTGCGCGCGCGTTTATCGGGAACGGGCTGAGCGGCGGCGCGATGCCCTTTAAGGCGTACTACCTGATTTCCGCGTTCCGTTACGAACGCCCGCAAGCGGGACGGTTGCGGGAATTTCATCAGTTCGGCGCGGAGCTTTACGGGGCGGCGGGTCCGTACGCCGATGCGGAGATCATTTCTCTTGCCGACCGTTTTCTGCGCAATCTGGGATTGAAAAAGGTGCGTTTGCAGATCAATTCGATCGGTTGCAAAAGTTGCCGCGCGGAGTACAATCGGGCGTTGAAAGAGTATTTTTCGCCGCGTCTGGGCGAAATGTGCGAGGATTGCAACGCGCGCTTCGAAAAGAATCCCATGCGCATGATCGACTGCAAGAACGAAAACTGTAAAAAAATCACCGAAGGCGCGCCGCGCATGCTCGACTATCTGTGTTCCGACTGTGCCGCGCATTTCGACGCCGTAAAGTCGCTTCTGAAAGAGGCGGACATTCCTTTCGAGATCAATCCCTCCATCGTGCGCGGGCTGGATTATTACAGCCGCACGGTGTTCGAATTCGCTTCGGAAGCCGCGGGCGCGCAGGGAACGGTATTGGGTGGCGGCAGATACGATTCTCTTCTCGAACAGATGGGGGAAAAGCCCGTGCCTGCGGTCGGATTCGCGGCGGGAATCGAACGGCTATTGATGGTGATGGAAGCGGAACAGGCGCAGATAAAAGCGCCGTGCGGGGTGGATTTCTACTTCGCGGGTATGGACGGCGCTTCCCGCGACCGGGCGTTCATGTTGGCGGAAAAACTGCGCGGAGAGGGTGCGTCGTGCGAGGTCGATCTCATGGACCGTTCGTTGAAAGCGCAGTTCAAATACGCGGACAAGATCGGGGCGCGTTTCGTCGTCGTCATCGGGGAATCCGAGCTGAAAGAGGGCGCGGCGGAAGTGAAAGAGATGAAAACTTCCTCGTCCGCGCGCGTAAAATTCGACGAACTTGCACAATATTACGAAAAAAGGAGAAATCAAGATGTCTGAATACGTGAAAGAAATAGACGGCGCACAGCTCAAAGAACTGCTCGCCGCGGGGAAAACGGTGGTGTGCGATTTTTGGGCAAGCTGGTGCGGTCCCTGCCGCATGCTCGCGCCCGTCATGGACGAAGTCGCGAAGGAGTTTTCGGATAAGGCGGAGTTCGTGAAGATCGACGTCGATTCGAACAACGAGGCCGCCGCGGAATACGGCGTCATGTCCATTCCGTACGTCGTCGTTTTAAAAGACGGCGAGGTCAAGGCGAAGAACCTCGGATTCGTGCCTGCGGAAGTCATGCGCGAGTTTTTAAAGGGAAATCTGTAAGGCGATTCGAAACCGCCCGAACGGTAAGCGTTCGGGCGGTTTCGTTTTCGGCGGTCCCGACAGAGGACAACAAGCCGACGGACGGATTGTAACTGCGCGGCGCAAAGCGTCGCCTTTGCGCGGAAAAGAGGGGGATTTCGCCGCATCGGACCGAATCCCGTCGTATGCGTGCGCGCGCATATTTGCGATCGCGCAGGTGATCGTGAAAAACCGCATTGCCGCTCGGCGGGAAAGGCATAGCGACGACATGATTTGCAAAAAAACCGTGCGCCTGTTTCGAATATTTGCGTTTTTTCTTGCAAATATTCGTCTGTCGTGTTATAATATACGAAATGCACGCCGCGAAAAATAAGGAGAGTACGAACATGATTGATCTTTCTTGCATCAAAAACACCGACCCGGAAATATACGAAGCGATGGCGCACGAACTTGCCCGCCAGCGCGGAAATATCGAACTGATCGCCAGTGAAAACATCGTCTCTCCCGCGGTCATGGCGGCGATGGGCAGTCATCTTACCAATAAGTACGCCGAAGGATACCCCGCAAAGCGCTATTACGGCGGTTGCGAATTCGTAGACGTTGCGGAAAACCTTGCGAGAGAACGCATGAAACGGCTCTTCGGCTGCGAGTATTGCAACGTGCAACCGCACAGCGGCGCGCAGGCGAATTTCGCCGTATATTTCGCGATGCTCAAACCGGGAGACACGATCATGGGCATGAACCTCTCCCACGGCGGGCATCTTACGCACGGCTCTCCCGTGAATATTTCGGGTACGTATTTCAATATCGTTCCCTACGGCGTTTCCCGAGAGACGGAGACGCTCGATTACGACGAAATGGAAAAGATCGCCGTTTCGTGCAAGCCCAAACTCATCGTATCGGGGGCGAGCGCGTATCCCCGCATTATCGACTTCAAGCGGATCCGCGAGATCTGCGACAAGGTGGGCGCGTTGATGATGGTGGATATCGCCCATATCGCGGGGTTGGTCGCGGCGGGACTGCATCCTTCTCCCGTGCCGTATGCCGATTTCGTGACGACCACGACGCATAAGACGCTGCGCGGTCCGCGCGGAGGCGCGATCATGTGCAAGGAAGAGTACGGAAAGGCGATCGACAAGGCGATTTTTCCCGGCACGCAGGGCGGTCCGCTGATGCACGTGATCGCGGCGAAAGCGGTCGCGTTTCAGGAAGCGCTTACGCCGGAATTCAAGGCGTATCAGAAACAGATCGTCTTGAACGCGGCGGCGATGGCGGATCGGTTCACGGAAAACGGCGTCCGGCTTGTTTCCGACGGTACGGACAATCATCTGATGCTGCTCGATTTGCGGAACGAAAACATTACGGGTAAGGAACTCGAAGCGTTGCTCGATCGGGCGCATATCACGGTCAATAAAAACACCGTTCCGTTTGAAACGACGTCGCCGTTTATCACGAGCGGCATCCGGATCGGCACGCCCGCGATCACCTCGCGCGGAATGGGTACGGCGGAATCGGTGCGGATCGCCGATCTGGTGACGGACGTGATTTTGAAGCGCGAAAACGCGATCGGAGAGGTAAGCGGGGAGGTCGCGCAATTATGCGAATCCTTCCCGATCTATGCGGGAGACATCATCTGAAAACGCCGTGACCGCCGTGTTTTCGGATGCGGATCGTCAACCGTATTTTATAATATCCCGATTGAAAAGTTTTAAAATTTATCGCTTTTTCATTCAATAAATTTTCGACTCCGTTTCTTTGAAAACGGAGTTTTTTATTATATATAGTAAATTTTTACCAATTTTATGGGGCGGGAAAGGGCGCGCGCATATATAATTTAAGAAATTTGAGCGAAATATGCGAGAAAAATGACCGACGGCGGTTTAAAACCATTGCCATTCCCCGCGCGCGCATGGTATAATAAATTCGTTCATAGTTTAAACGGGATCGGTCTCACGCGGTTCCGATCGGAGGAGGGCGGCGGAATATGATCAGAAACAAAGAGCTTGTACGCAGAATGTCTCTGAAAGAGCGCATCGGTCTTATTACGAGCGCAAAATTCGGCGAGAGCCGCTCGCCGGGGAATTATGTGTTCCCCGTTTTGAAAATTTCACCTAACCCCGCGGCGGAAACCGAGGGGAAGTTCGCCACGCTGTTTCCCTCCGACAAGGCGTTGGCTTCTTCCTGGAATCTTTCGCTTGTGCGGAACGTCTACAAGTGCATCGGAAACGAAGCGAAGGCGAACGCGCCTTACGGTTGTTTTCAGATCACGAACAATCGCGTGTACGAAAACGTTTCGGAAGACTACTATTTCACGGGAAAATTTTTGGCGAGCAAGGCGCGCGGGCTGAATCTGAGCGGCGCGCACGTCAGTTTTTTAGACGCGCCGGGCGGCGAAAACGAACTGCACGTTCGCGAGTCCGTTAAACTGATCACCGATTCGGTGCTCACGGAATCGGAACCCGATTCGCTGTGCCTGCCCGCGGTTGCCGCGGCGGAGGAGTTTCCCGCGCGTTACGGCGCGGAGGGGATCCTGTTCGGCGTCGCTTACCGCAAAGAGGAGATCGCGCAGTATTTCTTCCGCGGCTGCACGCTCGTTTTTCTCCAAGAAGAGTTCGCGGAGGAAGCGGAGGATTACCTCGTCGCGCTGACGGAGGAATACCGCCGTTCGAAAGAGGAGTACGACGCAGGCGGGATTTCTCTTACGGAATTCGACCGTCGTATGCGGAGCGGAGAGATTCTTGCCGAAGAAACGGTGACCGCCGCATGCGATCGGATGGTGAGCCTGCTTCTCGATTTGAAAGGCCGCGGCGCGGCGTCCGTCTCCGAAACGCTCGTCGCGATCGATAAGTCCTCGCACGACGCGCTTTTCAACGAAATCTATCACGACAAACTCGCCTATCGCGCGGCGCAGCAGTCCGCCGTGCTTTTGAAAAACCGCGAAAATATTCTCCCCCTCGGCGCGGGCGCGAAGATCGCGGTATTGGGCGAAGCGGCGAAGGACGCGTCTTATGCGTATGCGGGGAACAAGAACCGCGCGACGGCGTTGAAGCTTCCGTTCGATTTATTCGGGGAGTATGAATTGGACGCCGTCGGGTTTGCGAACGGATACGCCGCGGGCGAGCAGGGCAGAACGGATCTTGTCGAAACTGCCTGCAAGCTCTGTGCCGAGACAGACTGCGCGCTCGTCTATCTCAGCGCCGAAGCGGGCGAAAAAACGCTACCCGCGGGACAGCGCGAACTGATCGACGCGCTTTCCGCCCGCGGCGTGAAGATCGTTGCGATCGTCTCCGCGAACGGCGTTCTCGATTGCGGATTCGCCGATCTGTGCGAAGCGGTGCTGTATATCGCCCGCGGCGGTCAGGGCGCGGCGCGCGCCGTGCTGGATCTGCTCACGGGCGTGATTTCCCCGTCCGGAAAACTCACGGAGAGTTTTCCCATGGACGTCGCGGGCGGCGGGGTACGCTATCCGTTCGGGTACGGACTTTCGTATACCTCGTTCGATTACAAAAATCTCAAAATCACGGAAAACGGCGTCAGTTGCACCGTCTTTAACACGGGCGGATGCGACGGGTTCGTGACCGTTCAGCTTTACGTCCAAAAAGAGGGTTCGGATACGACGCTCGGTTACACGTTGTTGCGCGGGTTCTCCAAAGTCTTCGTGCGGAGAAACGACGCGGTGAAGGTGGAGATCCCGTTTGACGGGAACACCTTCCGCACGTACGATTTTGCAAAAGGCAATTACCGCGTCGAAGGCGGCGATTACCGCATCTATCTTGCCGACGACGTCGCGACGGTTCGGTTGCAGGGAGAACTGAAACTTGCAAAACACGTCTACCGCGACGAAGTGTACCGTCAGGAGACGGTCCGGACGGACGGTCTCGTCGGATTTACCGATTCCCCCGCCGAGATCAAGATCCGCAGGGAGAAAAAGAAACTCTCGTTCGGCGTAAAGCTCTTTCTCGCGCTGGTGCTCACGCTGTACTACGACGCGGTCGGCATCGGTCTCATGTTCGGGAATTTCTTCGGCGAAAAAAATCCGATCCTGTATCTCGTGCTCGGCGCGTTGCTTCTGATCGGGAACGTGCTCGCCGTCGTATACATCGTCGTCATCGCCAAACGGCGGAAGTTCGGGAAATATCTTCACCCCGTCGAAGTGCTGTCCGATCTGGTGGATAAGACGCAGTCGTTCGGCGAGATCGCGCGCGTCGTGTACGAAAAACCCGTTCCGGTCGAAGACGCGGAATTTGCGGGCGAGACCGAGGAAGAGGAGCCGCAGGAAGCGGCGGAATCGGAAGAGCCGCGCGTCAAAAAATACGAAGACGGTTTCGATTCGCTCGCGGATTCCGCCCGCGGTCCCGACTACGGTTCTTTCGGGGAAATGTGCGCGAATTTCCGCGATTATGCCGAGGAACGCGGCGTCGCGGCGGAGGTCTCTTCCGTTCGCGCGCTTTTCGCGGCGTTGGCGGCGGGCAGGATCGTGATCCTTTCCTGCAAAAACGGTGAGGCGCTTCCCGATCTGCTGAGCGTTTTGCGCGGCTATTTCGGAATCCCCGATGTGAGCGCGGCAAGCGACGAATGGCGTTCGTCCGACGATCTGCTGTGGAAAAAGGGCGAAAACGCCAACGAATACGTACCGTCTGATTTTGCCCGTGCGGTGAACGCCGCAGGCAAGACTTCCGATCGGCACTGCGTCCTGATGCTCGAAAACGTGAATTTCAAAAACCTCGGACGCTATTTTTCCGAATTTATCGCTTACGCGCTCGCTCCGACCGAACCGCATACGCTCGCAGTCAGCGAAGATTTGCGCGTCGCGTTGCCCGACAACATAAGCTATCTTCTGGTACCGTCCGCGGAGGACTTCGAAGGTACGGTTCCGCCCGAACTTGCGCGGGCGGCGATTTTCGTCGACTTTGCCGCCGCGCGGACGGAAGGGAAAGAGGAGGCGACGCAACCCAAAGGTATGTCCCGCGCCGCGCTTACGGCGCTTGTGCGCGACGCGCGCGAAGAGCGGTTCCTGCCCGAACGGGTATGGAGAAGGATAGACGAGCTTTCGGAGGCGATCGGCGCGACCGAACGCTTCTCCGTCGACAACAAGACGCTGTTGCAGCTCGAAACGTTTACCTCCGTGTTGTTGGAGAGCGGCGGCGACGAGAACGAAACGCTGAGCCGTTCGTTTACCGCAAAGATCGTGCCGCTGTTGAAAACGCTGAAACTGTACCGCGGCGAAGACGGGGGAAAGAAAGTGTACGGATATATTGAAAAGATCTTCGGGGAAGAAGATCTTTCCGCGATTCAAAGATCGCTTGTAACCGGCGCGTAAACCGCGCGGAGGAGGTGCGACGTGAAAACCGAAAATCTGCTTGCGTCCGTCGATTGGCAGACGATAGGAAATAAAGTTTGGGCCGCGCTTACAAGCCGTACGGCACTGTTCGTCTACGCGCTCTGCCTGCTCGTACTCGTCATGGCGCTCGTCGTGCGGATGATCGTCAACGAATACCGCCGCGTCGCGGAACTGAAAGACGGCGGATCGGGGAATGCGGAGAGCGCGCGGCGGGAAGCGCTGGATACCGCGAAGCACGCCATTGACAAGAAGCTCGACGCCATTCAGGAAAATCTGGCGTTTTCCGTCAATCCCTACTCGGTTCCGGCGAGCAAAATGGCCGCGGTTGCGGAAAAGAAGAAGACGGGAGAAGAGGGGGAGAACGGGTCGCGGTTTTACATGCTGACGGAGATCGACAAGAAATACGAGAAGTACGTTGCGCCGGAGTACGACGAAGAAATCACCCTTCGGGAAGTGTGCGAGGAGTTTCGCGCGTTTTCGGCAGAGAAATTGAAGCTGTACTACGATATCGGAGATATCCGCCGTTTTATCGGCGGAATGGCGGTGACGAAACTGTTGATCCTGCAAGGGATGTCGGGAACGGGAAAGACGTCGTTGGCGTACGCGTTCGGGGAGTTCTTGGAGAACACGACGGTGGTGGTGCCGATCCAGCCGATGTGGAAAGAACGGACGGATCTGGTGGGCTATTATAACGAGTTCACGCGTCGGTTCAACGAGACGACGCTGTTGTACAAGATGTACGAAGCGAACTGCAACGACGAGATCTATATCACGGTGCTGGACGAAATGAACATCGCGCGTGTGGAGTATTACTTTGCGGAGTTTCTGTCGCTGTTGGAGATCCCGAACGCGGAGGGGAGAAACCTGGACGTGGTAGCGGACAAGTGGGAGGACGACCCGAAGCTGTTGCAGGAGAACGGGAAACTGCGTTTGCCGACGAACATGTGGTTTGTGGGAACGGCGAACAACGACGACTCGACGTTTTCGATCTCGGATAAGGTGTACGACCGGGCGATAGTGCTGAATCTGGACAAGAAAGCGGAAGCGTTCGAAGCGCCTGAGGGGAAGAGCAAGAAGATCTCGGCGAAGCATCTGACGGAGCTGTACGCGCGTGCGGAGCGGGAGTACGGGATCACGGACCGGAATCTGAGACGGTTGAAAGAGTTGGACGAATACATGATCCGCACCTATCACATCACGTTCGGGAACCGAATCATGAAACAAATAAAGAGTTACGTACCGGTGCTAGTTGCTTGCGGAGGAACGGAGCTGGAAGGGTTGGACGATATCCTGTCGCGGAAGGTATTCCGGAAATTGGAATCGAAGAACCCGGTGTACGTGAAGCAGATGGCGGAGGGGACGTGCGGATACTTGGACGAACTGTTCGGAGAAGATAAACTGCCGCTGTGCAAAGAACAGATCCGTTTCATCGAACAGAGTCTGTGATCTTTTAAGCAAAAATACGGAAAGGGCAAAGGCTTGTATGAATATCCTCGATATTTATTATCGCGCGTTCAAGGAATACCGGAAAGAGACGGCGGACAGCGCTGCCTGTCAGAAGGACAGGAACGCGATCGCGCAGTCCGATTCCGACCGCGATAAATTTGAGACAACCAAATATCTTTGCCATATCGAAGCGGATTGGATCAAAGCGATCGAGGAAGGGCTGGAATTCGTCGAAAAGGCGGTGCGGGAAGAACGTCAGTTCATTCGTACGAACGGCGAAGTCGTGCCGATCGAAAAGGTGAAGCGCATTTCCAAGGATTCCGTCGAGCATCTCGCCAAGCACAGCGAAATGATCACGCACGTGCCCGAAGAGGAGACCGATCAGCTCATTCCCGATAAGCTGTACATGACGGAGAAGCTCAGCGATTACGCCGTATACGAAAACCGTTTTCTCTACATGATGCTGTGTTATCTGCGCGATTTCATCGCATTCCGTCTGGAAAAGATCGAAACGCTTCGCCGTACTTACGTCGGCGACATGGCGGTTTCCAAAACGGTCTCGACCAAAAAGCGGACGCTTGTAATCGAATCGAAGATCTACGAAAAACGCACGGATAATCCTTTTCCGATCGCCGACGAAAATTCCGCCGCGCTGGTAAAGCGGATCACCGACTGCCAGACGTTGGTTTCCGCTCTGCTGAACACCGATCTCATGCAGCAAGTCGCAAAGACGCCCATGATCAAGCCGCCTATCGTAAAAACCAACGTGTTGAAAATGAACAACAACTTCAAGCGCGCGTTGGCGCTGTACGACTACGTGGCTTCCTATCAGGGACTCGGTTTTTCTTCGGAAGAGGTGAAGCAGGATCTTGCGCCCTATTCCGAACGGCTTGCGGACGAACTCGCCGAATCGTTCAATCTCACGGCGTTCACCGCGTACAAATTCGGCAACGATATCGAATCGATTCTCGAAACCGCCTATCGGCGGGAAGAGAAACGTCGCCGCGCGGAAGAAGCGGAAAAGCTTGTCGCGCGGATCAAACGTCTGAAAAAGCGCGCGCTCGAATCGAACAAGACGCTCGAAGAATACATGTTGCTTTTGGAAGAGCGGAACAGGATGCTCGAACGGGACAACGAAGAACTCGTTGCGATCAGACTCGAAGTCGAGAAACTGAATTGCCGGATCGACGAACTCACGCTCGAAAAAAAGGAACTCGGCCGTCGCGTTGCGGAACTCGAAACGCTCGTGGAAGAAAAGGAACGGGAGATCGCGCGGCTCAATCAGAAGTATATTGACGATATGGCGGCGGTCAAAAAAGAACACGAACGGGAAATCGCGGCGCTGAACGAAGAGCATGCGCGGGAGACGGAGGCGATCCGCTCCGATTACGAAGCGCGCATTGCCGAAGAGCGGCTGGAATTTGCGCAGAAGATGGAAGAGACCGTTGCGGAATACGAAGAACAGGCGGGGATCCTGCGGGGGGATATCGAGGCGTTGCAGAACGACCTCTCGGAAACGCGGGCGCAGAGCGAACGGCAGAAACGGGAATTGGAAGCGCAGATTCAAAAGCTTTCGGCGGCGGAAGAGCGACTTGTCGCGGAGTACGGAGAAAAGTCGCGCGCGCTCGAAGCGAAATACGCGCAGGAATTCGAAATGCAGGAAACGGTTTCCAGACGCGAAATGGAAAAGTTACAGGACGAAACGACTTTCGTGCGCGGCCAGCTCGATGCGCTGCGCGTAAAGCAGGGACTGCTGACGCCGAGCGCGGACTACGCTTCGCGCGAACGGTTTTTGGAATTGCAGGAAGAATACGCGTCCTTCGAAAAGTTTTTCAAAGAACAGTGGAAGATCACCAAGCGGGAAATCCGCAAAGAAGTTCTGTGGGCGAAACGGGAAAAGCCCAAAAAACAAAAGAACGATCCGCCGTCCCCTCCGCCCGCCGAGAATTCACAGGCGGAACCGCTCGAACGGACGGAAAATAACGGATCGCCCCAAGACGGTGCAAACGCAGAATAATCGACACGGAGAACTCGCGAAATGAAGAAAGGGAAGAAACCCAACGGAATCGGAAAGATCGTGCTCACGGGCTTGCTCGCGGCAGGGGTTTTCGCGCTCTTTCTCTGCGCGCTGTTTTATCAGTCTTCCCGATACGGCAGTCATCTCGTTCCAGCCCTGTCGTCCGCGCTCAAATATCTTTTTCTCGGGCTTGCGCTTTTGTTGCCCGTCGTGCTGCTCGCGCTGTTCCGCGTACTCTCTTCGGGGCTGAACAAGACCGATTTGATCTCGCCCGAATACTTCGGCGTCGATTTTTCCGAGGATAAGAAGAAACTTCGCAGCGTCGATCCCGCGCGCAGGACGCTTCCGCAACTTTCGGAAACCGCGCCCGTCATCGCGGAAAAGAAGAAGACGGGAGAAGAGGGGGAGAACGGGTCGCGGTTTTACATGCTGACGGAGATCGACAAGAAATACGAGAAGTACGTTGCGCCGGAGTACGACGAAGAAATCACCCTTCGGGAAGTGTGCGAGGAGTTTCGCGCGTTTTCGGCAGAGAAATTGAAGCTGTACTACGATATCGGAGATATCCGCCGTTTTATCGGCGGAATGGCGGTGACGAAACTGTTGATCCTGCAAGGGATGTCGGGAACGGGAAAGACGTCGTTGGCGTACGCGTTCGGGGAGTTCTTGGAGAACACGACGGTGGTGGTGCCGATCCAGCCGATGTGGAAAGAACGGACGGATCTGGTGGGCTATTATAACGAGTTCACGCGTCGGTTCAACGAGACGACGCTGTTGTACAAGATGTACGAAGCGAACTGCAACGACGAGATCTATATCACGGTGCTGGACGAAATGAACATCGCGCGTGTGGAGTATTACTTTGCGGAGTTTCTGTCGCTGTTGGAGATCCCGAACGCGGAGGGGAGAAACCTGGACGTGGTAGCGGACAAGTGGGAGGACGACCCGAAGCTGTTGCAGGAGAACGGGAAACTGCGTTTGCCGACGAACATGTGGTTTGTGGGAACGGCGAACAACGACGACTCGACGTTTTCGATCTCGGATAAGGTGTACGACCGGGCGATAGTGCTGAATCTGGACAAGAAAGCGGAAGCGTTCGAAGCGCCTGAGGGGAAGAGCAAGAAGATCTCGGCGAAGCATCTGACGGAGCTGTACGCGCGTGCGGAGCGGGAGTACGGGATCACGGACCGGAATCTGAGACGGTTGAAAGAGTTGGACGAATACATGATCCGCACCTATCACATCACGTTCGGGAACCGAATCATGAAACAAATAAAGAGTTACGTACCGGTGCTAGTTGCTTGCGGAGGAACGGAGCTGGAAGGGTTGGACGATATCCTGTCGCGGAAGGTATTCCGGAAATTGGAATCGAAGAACCCGGTGTACGTGAAGCAGATGGCGGAGGGGACGTGCGGATACTTGGACGAACTGTTCGGAGAAGATAAACTGCCGCTGTGCAAAGAACAGATCCGTTTCATCGAACAGAGTCTGTAAAGGAGAGGGACATGTCGAAATTCAGAAAAGGCATTTTAATTTTCGGAATGATCGCGCTCTGCATCGCGGCGGCGCTCTCTACGTTTTTGATCCTTTTGTTCTCGGGCGCGCTCGCGACCGATCGGATTGTTCTCATATATCAGATTTCGGACGAGAGCAAAGTATTCGACGGAGAGCCGCTTCTCCCGAAAGAGTGGACGCTGATGGGCGGACAGCTTGTAAAAGGACACACCGCAAAAGTCGAACTGATCGGTTCGCAGACCGAAGCGGGAAAGAGCGAAAGCGACATGAACGTGCGCATCTACGACGAGTTCGGGGCGGACGTTTCGAAGGAATACGCGGTGCGCGTCGAAAAAGGTGTGCTCGAAGTGACGGCGTGCAGTCTGTTCGTGCGGCTGAATTCCGCCGAGGCGATTTATAACGGCAAAAACGTTTCGTTCGACGATTACAGCGTCGTTTCGGGAAACCTTGCGCGGGGGCACCGTCTCGGCGCGGAACTGCTCGGCGTGACGATCGCCGAGGTCGGGGAGACGATCCCCGGAAATCTGCTTTGGCCCGCGGTCTACGACATGAACGGGCGGGACGTTTCGGACAATTACGTAATTTCCTTTTCGCTCGGCACGAGTTCCGGTTCGGTACGCATTGTTCCGCGTCCGATCGGCGTGAGACCGGTCGGCGGAGAAAAGACCTTCGATGCCCGTCCGCTCGTTTGCGACAGATTCGAATTGTACACGGGTTCGCTGGTGGAAGGACACTACATTGCCGCGGAATACGCCGCGGCGGACGGCGGCGCGGCAACGATCACGAACGCGGGCGAAACGGAAGTGACGGTATATGCGACCGTCTACGACGCCGCGGGCAAAGACGTTACGCATAACTACGCGATTGCGACCGAGCAGGCGATTCTGAAAGTCACGCCGCGCGATCTCGTGCTGACGGCGAAGAGCGCGAGCTGGGAGTACGACGGAAAAGAACATACGCTCGCCGACGGGGAAGAGCGCGATACCGCGCCGTTTTCCGCAGTCGGTCTGGCGGAGGGCGACAGCGTGAGCGTCGTGTACGCGGGATCCGTCAAGGATCTCGGAAGCGCGGAAAATACGATCGCGGAATACGTTATCGGGAGCGGAAACGAAAATTACCGCGTGACCTGTCTTTCGGGGAGTCTTTCGGTGACGAAAGCGCAGCTCACCGTCCGCTTAAAACCGCTTACGAAAGAGTACGACGGCAAGCCCTTTCAAACGGAAGACTATTACGTCTTCGAGCCGGCGCTTCCCGAAGAATTCCGTTTCGAATCGGATGCGCTGCGGCTTTTGGAGGGGACGGTCGACGTCGTAAACGCGACCTATCAAGTCACGGAATACGCCGTGAAAAACGGAGAGGAAGACTGCACGAAGAATTTTTTGATCACCGTTGCGGCGGGAAAACTCGCGATCGAACCGAAAAAGTTGAATTTCAAAATCGATTTGCTCGATCCCGCTTTCCTGACCAAGGAATACGACGGAACGCCGTTCGCGGTACCCGTCGACAGGACCGCGCTTCTGGATGAGACCGAGGGTCCGGCGGAAGGTCACGTTTTTGCGGGCGTGAAGTGCGTCCCCGTCGTGAAACCGTGCGAGAATTTGCGTTGCGATCTTACGGGAGTGACCGTGTTCGATTCCGAGGGGAGGGACGTGAGCGGAAATTACGCGATCGGAGATGCCTCGCCCGAATATCTTTCTGTCACCGTGGTGAAACGGGCGGTCACCGTCGTTGCGGATTCCGCGGAAAAGGAATACGACGGCTTTCCGCTGAAAGGGACCGTTTCCTGCGCCGCGCTTGCGGCGGGCGACTCCGTACGGGTCAAAGAGGCTTCCGAGCTTACCGAAGCGGGGAGCGCGACGAACCTCTCTTCGTTCGAAATCGTGAGCGCGTCGGGAGAGCCGATCACGGATTCCTGTTACGAGATCGTTTCCGTAAAGCGCGGCACGCTTACCGTACGTAAAAAGCGCGTTGCGATCACCGTGCAGGACTATGCTTGCGATTACGGCGAAACCGTTTCGCGCGAAACGTTGCTGTCGCGCGTGTCGTATGCGTCGCCGTTCAGACAAGAGGACTTTACCAACGATTGGCAGAGCGTTTACACGGAAGCGGGAAAATACGAGCTTGCGCTCAAATTCAGCGGCGCGCCCGCGCTGTTGAAGAATTACGAAATCGATTTCACGGCGGGCGAACTCACGATCAGGAAGCGCGTCGTGAACGTGACGATGGCGGACGGGGAAAAGTATTTCGACGGAAAGCCCGTCAAGGCGGAGGATTTCGCGTATACGTACGACGAAGCGCAACTTCCCGAGGGCGGGGAACTCCGTCTTGCGGAAAGCGGATTGCTCGGTATGACCGACGCCGGCGCGTACGAAGCTTCGGTAACGTTCGCCGTTTATCAGAACGGAGAGTTGAATCCCAATTACGAAGCGATCGTTTCGTCCGCGCGGTACACGATCAAAAAACGCACGGTTTTCCTGCGTTGGGCGGACGGTGCGCCGCGCTCCAAGACGTACGACGGGACGAAGTTCGAAGTAAATTACGCATATCTGGAATTTTACGATCAAAGCGGCGACTTTACGGAGGATTTCGAACTGACTGATCTTGCGTACGATGACGTCGTTCGGGTGCTTTCGGCGGAGGGGACGCCTTTGCCGCAGTCGCTGAACTTGCGGTATCCGCGCGCCGTTGCCAAAAACGGAAACGGCGAGACGATTTCCGATCGGAATCTCGAAATCCTGATCGAAGAGGACGTGGAAATTACCGTGACGAAACGGGAAATCACCTTTACGGTCAGTCCCTTGACGATTCCGCAAACGCTTACGGACGAGCAAAAAGAGGATTACGAGAGCAGAGATTACGCGAGCCTCGTGACCGTGAACGGACTTGCGGCGGGCGATACGGCGCAGAAGATTTTTTCCGTATATATCGATCTCGAAGAGAACATGATCGCCGTGCAGCCGGGGAGAGACCCGAAATTCACGAACGCGCTCGGGGAAGACGTGTCGGATTGCTATACGATCACGAGGCAGTACGGCGTGATCATTCGCGTGTAAAGAAAACGGATCGCGGGCGCGCGCCCGCAGTCGGAGCGTTTTATGATATCTTACGATATTTATAAAAACAGAATCAAACGGATCGCGGCGGTAAAAAATTTTATCGTCCGTTTCCGCATTCTCTTTTTAGCGCTCCTCGCAGTGATTCTTGCGCTTATCTCCGCATTCCTTGCAACGAAAGGCATCGTCACCGACGAGTTCGTGTTGCCGCAAGAAATCGTCTACGGCGACCGCTATACGGTGCAAAAGCCGAAAGCGCTTTTCTCTTCCGCGCGTATAGAATACGCCTATCTCGGCGCGGAAACGCCGCGGTCGGGCGCGCGGCCGCTTGCCAAAGCGTCGGACAACGGTTACGTCTGGACGACGGAACAGCCCACGCGCGCAGGGAGATATCTGGCGCGTACGGTCACCGACCGCGCGTTCGGGCGGGGATACGGCAAGTCCGTCGAGTTTGAAATCAAACCGCTGGAAACGCAGTTCACGATCGACAGCAAATCGGTGATCTACGGTTCCGATCCCGACAGCTATACCTTCCCGCTTGTAAACGGCGACCGTCTGATTGCAGAGGGACTTGTTTTCGATTACGACGGGTTCGAAACGGAACTGACGTACGTATGCGCGAACGCGCAATCCTTTCGTATCGTAAACGAAAAGGGCGAGGACGTCACTTCCTGTTATGTGATCTCCACGCCCAAGACGGAAATTCTCTTGAAGAATAAACAGCTTACGATCGCGCCCGAAGCGCCGGAGTTCGTCTACGACGGCAAGCCCGTTCAGTATGCGGGCGGCGTCGACGCGACGACGCAGTTATCCCTCGGCAAAGACGTTGCGCACATTTCGACGGTGATCAGAGACGGCGCGGGAAATCTGCTCGACGGGCTGCCCGTGACGGTCGGAACGTATACCGTGGAAATCGACGCGGAGCGGACGAGGATTTTCAACGGCGAGACGGACGTGACCGCGCGTTACGATTTAAGTTACCGTTCCGCGGCGTTTACCGTCGCCCGCCGTCCGCTTGCGATCGTCACCGATTCGGCGGTAAAGGAATACGACGGCGCGCCGCTTTCCGCCGCAGGATTTACGCAGGAGGGATTGGCGGAAGGGCATACGCTGCGCGCGTCGGGCGCGCTTCCCGCGGTACGCGATGCGGAAAGGATTCTCAACGAATATTCGTTCCGCGTTTTCGACGAAAACGGGAACGACGTCACCGAAAATTACGCGATCGACTATACGTACGGCTCGCTGGAAGTCACCAAACGCGTTATCGGGATTTCCACGGCGGACGCGGAAAAAGTTTATAACGGCAGACCGCTTTCGAAAGCGGACGGTTACAGCGTGTACAAAGACGGCGGAACGGCGCTCGTCGCGGGACACGAAATCGGCGTGCGCGGCGCGACGGAGATCGTAGACGTTGCGCAGTCGGGCGCGGAAAATATTCTTTCTTTCGTCTTCTACGACGAGAACGGCGCGGACGTTACGGACAATTACGCGCCGCAGTGCGAATGGGGTGTTCTTACGATCCGCAAGCGGAAAATTACGGTGACGACCGGATCGCACGAATGGACTTACGACGGGCGGGCGCACGTATGGGCGGAGCTTAAGGGCGACAACCTTGCGGCGGGCGAATCGTTCGTAATCGATTCTGCGGAAGAGATCACGGACGCGGGAAACAAGCCGAACCGTATCTTCCCCGAAATCGCTTCTTCCCGCGGGAATACGACCGCGAACTACGAGTTTACTTATCGATTCGGCACGCTGACCGTGAAACCGCGGAGCATCCGCATTTATGCGCCCGACTGTGAATTGGTTTACAACGGCAAAGCCCAGAATACCGATGCGGTCGCGCCCGACGTCTATTTCGTCGGATCCGCAGGTTGGGGGCTTGTCGACGGGCACGCCGCGCGGGCGGTCACGCATACCGAGCGCACCGTTGTGGGAAGCGTCGTAAACGTCTGCGAATACGAAATATACGACCCTGCCCGTCCCGACGCAGACGTCAACCGCAATTACATCATCAAGGAAACGGTTGCGGGCAGTCTTACGATTCTGCCGCGTCCTGTCACGGTGCGTACGGCGACCGCCGAAAAGGTGTACGACGGCGCGCCGTTTACGGCGACGGAAGATTGGCGCGCCGAAGGGGAGTTCGGTCTCGCCGACGGGCATACGCTCGCGGTGGAAAGCGGAACGCGGCCTTCCTCCGTCACGGCGGTGACGGAAGGCGCGGTCGAAAACGTCGTCTCGTACCGCGTGGTGTGCGGCGGGGAAGACGTGACCGTAAATTATGAACTTACCTATCAATACGGCAGGATCAGCCGAACCCGCCGCCCTTTGACGATCACGACGCAGACCGCGTCGACGGTGTACGACGGCGATCCCATGAGCAACACGGGAATTTCCGTCGCGGCAGGGTTGGATCAAGGGCCGGTTTCGGGGCATTCGACCGAGCTCGATACGGACCGCGTCGCATTCGTTACGTACGTGACGGAAGGGGAAGTCGATAACGTTTTGTATCATTCCGTAAAGGACGCGAACGGGCGCGACGTGACGGAAAACTATGCGATCGCCTACGTTTACGGGAAACTTTCCCGTACCCCGCGTCCGCTGACCGTGACGACGGCGACGCTCGAAAAGGTTTACGACGGTACGCTTTTGTACGGCGCTTCCGTGCCGGACGGCGTTGTGATCACGGGAACGCCTGCGCGGTTTTCGGGACTCGTGAAGGACGATTTCGCGGTCGTAGACGTAAACCGTCCGATGGAAAACGTGGTCTATGACGAATCCGGCGGCGTGACCGGAATCGAAAACGATTGCGTTTACAAAGTCGGTTTCGCAAACGGACAGCCCGCGACCGACAATTACCGGCTTATATACGAATACGGAACGTTGACGATACTGCCGCGGCCAATCACCGTTCGCACCGCGTCTATCGAGCGGGAATACGACGGGAACGTTCTCTCCGATGCGACGCCCGAAGTGGCGTCCGGTTCGCTCGTTCACAACGACCGTCTTACGGCGTACGGAAATATTCCGTCCCTCCGCGACGTGGGCGAAGCGCGCAACGAGATTCGCTATTGCGTAGAATACGATTTGGACGGTCCGCTCGGGGATTATTTGACGGGCGACAATACGTATAACTATGAGATCACGTACGACTACGGTACGCTGAAAATGATCCCCCGCCCCATCACCGTTGAAACGGAGAGCGGGGAGTGGGTGTACGACGGCGAGGAGCATACGAAGATCACGGCTTGCGACATCTGGTATCAGGCTTCGCCCGACGCGCCGCTCGAACCGGGGCCCGTTTCTGCCGATCAGAGGATCCTGAAAGCGGGACCGACGACCAAGATCCGCGACGTCGGCAGCGTCGAAAACGTATTCGAGATCCGCATTGCGGAACCCGTTCCGGACGACGAAGCGGAGTTCTTCGTGAGCGGAGACACCCCCGGTTCCGTGATCGGCGTTCGCGACATTTCGAAAAACTACGTCGTTGTCAAATACGTGTACGGCACTCTGACGGTCACGCCGCGACCGATCACGGTATTCACCGCGACTGCGAGCAGAGAGTATAACGCCCGGCCGTTTACGGCGACCGAAGGCTGGCGCACGGCGTATCGCTTCGGCGAAGGCGAAACTCCCGATGAGCGGTTCGGGCTGGTTTCGCGGCATACGCTCGAAGTCGAAGCGGGCACGCAGCCTTCTTCGGTAATGACGGTTTATCAGGGCGAAGTGGAAAACGTCGTTTCGTACCGTGTGAAAGAGGGCGGAACGGACGTTACGCGCAACTACGAAATCAAATACGAATACGGGAAAATTTCCGTCACGCCGCGACGGATCCTGATTACGACGGCGACCGAATCGCGGGTGTACAGCGGCAAGGCATGGAGCAACGATAAGTTCACGGCAAAACATATCGCATCGGACGGCGCGGAACCGTGGTATGCTTCCGCTTCTCACGGATTCATAACGGATTCTTTAACGGAAATCACGTTCGTCGGATCGGTGCCGAATATCTGTTCTTACAGTTTTTACGACTCAAACGGCGCTCCCCTTCGAGCCAACTACGAACCCGTTTACGAGTACGGCACGCTCACCGTGACCGCCCGCCCGATCACGGTTTATACTTCCACGTTCGAAAAGGTATACGACAGAGAACCGCTGTTCGGGAACGTATCGCCAGTGACGGGGCTTGACGAGGCGTACGCAGTAAACCTTGCGGAAGGCGATACGATTTTGGCGATCGAGAATACCGTTGCAAGCGCGTGGGAAGTGATGCGGGTCGTCGAGGACGGCGTTTCCCGCGTGGTCGGGGTTCCCAATCGAACGCAATACGCGGTTTACGGCGGCGGGAAGGACCGCAGCGAGAACTATACGATCGCATACGAATACGGAACGCTGACGATCACGCCGCGCCCGCTCGAAATCACCAATCCCACCCTCGAAAAAGAATACGACGGGAGTCCGCTCTACGGCGTGTCTTCCGAAGAAACGATCGCCAAAGGATTGGTTGCGGACGATGCGCTATTCGTTTCCTCGATTGCGGAAATTACCGACGTCGGCGAAATCGAAAACGACACCGAATACCGTATTTTCGGCTTTGCAGGCACGTATGAGACAACGGGCAACTACACGATTTCTTACGCGCGGGGAGCGAAACTGAAAGTCACGCCTCGCCCGATCGAGATCGAAACGGGAAGCCAAAGCTGGGTGTACGACGGGAGGGATCACAGTTGTTTTACGGATTTCGTCGTGCGGTATTATCTTACCGAGACGCTGACGGAACCCGGGTTTGTCTCCGACGCGCATCAGATTCTGATTCGGGAAAGAGCGACGATCCGCAAGGTGGGAAGTATCCCCAATGCCTATTCCGTTCTCATGGGCGTGAAGATGGATTGGCCTTTCGAATCCGATCCTGATTTTTACGAGGGCGGCGTCGCATACCGCGACGTTTCGAAAAATTATTCCGTCGCCTGGAAGCTCGGCACGCTTACGGTCACGGCGCGTCCGATCACGGTTTCCGTTCTCGATCAGACCAAGATGTACGACGGCACGCCGCTGCCGAATAAGCCCGTTTATATTACTTACGATATGGGCAACGACGCGGGGCTTGTCACGGGGGAGAACCACATCGTTGACGACGTTACGACCGACGGCAGTCAGCAGACGGATGTCGGGAGCTGTTATCTTATGCCGACCGCCGTCAGGATCTGTGTTTTGGATTATACGACGGGCGAGACGATCGAGGACGTGACGGACAATTATGCGATCACGTACGTCGCGGGAAAACTCACGGTTACGCAACGCCCGATTACGATCTCCGCCGTGGGGCAGCAAAAAGTGTACGACGGCGCGCCGCTTCCGGTCGATCCGGAGATTCGGCTGACCTCGAAATACGGATCCGCGCTCGTGAAGGGACACCGCGCGGTGGATTATGTATTCGCGGGAACGCAGACGGCGATCGGGGAGAGTCCGCTTTCCGTATCGGGCGCGAGGATCGTCGAGACGGACGCTTCGGGCGCGGAAGTGCGCGACGTCTCGTTCAACTACGATATATCTTACGAAGACGGAACGCTCAGCGTAACCGCACGCCCGATCACGGTTACGACGGCGGACGCGGAAAAGACGTACGACGGCACGCCGCTCACCAAGACGGACGGATACGTATGGCAAACTTTCGACGGAGAAAATCACGCCGGACTCGTTGGCGGGCATCGCGTCGAAGCCGATCTGAAAGCGCCCGTCGCTTCCGTCACCTACGTGTCGGACAACGCGCCCGAAAACAACGCGCTGTCTTTCCGTATCTACGAAGGGGAGACCGACGTGACCGCAAATTACGCGATTACCGTGAAAAAGGGCACGCTCTCCATTTTAAAACGCAAAGCGCAGATCACGACTGCAACGCTCGAAAAAGAGTACGACGGCACGCCGCTGAGCGGGGATTCCGTGCCCGAGGGACCCGTTTCGGGAACGAACGCGGCGTTCGCGGGCTTTGTCGCGGGCGAGACTTTCATGGCGGACGCGTCCGTCATGACGGACGTGTTGCGCGCCGATAACGGCAATCCCGCTTCGAAAGACAATCTCACTTCGTATCGGGTATTGAAGGACGGAACGGATTCCAAACGGGAGACGACGGAAAACTACGAGATCGTTTATCATTACGGTACGTTGAAAATCACGCCGCGCGCGATGACGGTCAAGACTTCTTCCGTAACCCGCCTTTACGACGGAACCGTTTTGGAAGGCACGGAAGGCGAGTGGGAGTTTACGGGGCTTGTATCGGACGAACGGATCGGTCTGCCTTACGACGTCGCGCGGATCGTCGATTGCGGAAGCGTGACGAACACGACGAAATACCTCGTTTTTGGGGGTCGCGACGGTATCCCGACGGACGTTACGGCGAATTACGACATTACTTACGAATACGGAACGCTTACGATCGAACGTCGCGCGCTTACGGTTACGGTCGCGACGCTCGAAAAAATTTACGACGGAAAAGACCTCGACGGGGACGCGGAGCCGGACGGTACGGTTGTAACGGGCACGGGCGCGCGGTTTGCGGGGCTTGTGGACGGAGAGACCGCGAAATCCGATCTTCCGACGCGGGTGCGGGAAGTGTTCCGGATCGACGGTGTCGTTACGGCGTTGGAGAATCGGACGCAGTACCGCGTTTATGCGGTTCGGGACGGGAATACGGTCGAAACTACGGGAAATTACGATATCGCGTACGAGTACGGTTCGCTCACGGTGCGGCCCCGCCCGATTACGGTCACGACGGCAACGCTGACAAAGACGTACGACGGCGCGCCGCTTCGCGGCATAAGCCGCCCCGACGGCGAAATCGTTACGGGGATCGCGGCTGCCGCGGATAGTCTCGTCGAGGATCACGCGATTTTCCCGATTGTCAATCCGGATTCTTATACGCAAATCACCGAAGTGTTCCGTTCGGACGGAGAGGTCTCTGGGATTGAGAACCAAACCAAATACAGGATATACTCGATGTATGCGGACGACGCGGAAGAAATCCGCGACGTGACGGAGAACTATGAAATCGCATATCGGTACGGCACGCTTACGATCCTGCCGCGTCCGGTTACGATCGCGACGGCGGATGCGGAACAGACGTACGACGGCACGCCGCTTTCGAAAACGGACGGGTACCGCGCGCAACCTTTCGACGGAGCCGCGCATGCGGGCATCGTGGACGGACATACCGCATCGTTGCGCGAAGGCGCGCCGATCGCTTCCGTAACGCACGTACGCGAAAACCGTGCGGGCAACAACGCGCTTGTCTTTGCGATTTTCGACGGCGATCGGGAAGTCACGGAGAATTATACGGTTACCGTGGACTGCGGCACGCTCACGATCAAACCGCGCGAAATGAGGATCGTCACGGCGTCGCTCCAAAAGGCGTACGACGGTTCGGCGCTTCGCGGCGACAGTACGGACGAAAGGGAAATTACCGTTCCGCTCGTCTTCCTCGACGCGTTCGTCGGCGGGGATTTCGCGGAAGCGGATTCCGCTGAAACGGCTTTGTTATGGAACGTATCCCGAAAGAACGGCGCGGTTTCCGGAGTTCCGAACGATACACGTTATAAGATATACCAAACTGCGGACGGCGAAAAAACAGAGATCACGGACGACTATGCGATCGAATACGAATACGGCACGCTGACCGTTCTGCCGCGTGAAATCGTGATCACGACGGGGACGAAGCTCGACCGCGAGTACGACGCGCAGCCCTTCTATTACACCGACGGCGCGTCGGCGGACGATCTGGTCGACGGACACGCGCTTTCGCCCGATATGTCCCGCATTCGGGATTTCACGATCGTCACGAACGTTTACGAACGGGACGGCGCGGGAAACCTCGTGCGGGTCGTAAAAGACAATCACGTGTTCTTCCGGATCGTCGAACAGGATTCGGGGCTGGACGTCACGGACAATTACGAAGTGACGGATTACGTCTACGGGAAGATCGGTCTCGTGCCGCGTGAAATTTCGGTTGCGACCGGTTCCGCGACGCACGTTTACGACGGAACGGCGTTCTCTTACACCGAAAATATCAAGGCGGACCGCCTTGCCTCTTCCGCGCACAGGCTGGTCGCCGACCCCGAACAGCCCGTCGCTTCCGTCACGAACGTATGGGAGAATCGGGAAAACAACAACGTGTTCTCCGTCCGCGTTCTGAATGCGTCGGGTACGGATATCAGCTATAATTATTCAATCGTGCAAACGGCGTACGGGACGATCGAAATCCTGCCGCTCGACGTCGTGATCATCACGCCGTCCGCGGAAAAGACGTACGACGGCGCGCCGCTGTCGGACGGAAACTTTACCGTAGAAACGCTTGTCGGCGGGTTGGGACACCGTTTGAAAGCGACGGATAAATTGCAGACGATCACCGACGTCGGCACGGCGACGAACAGCTGTACCTTTACGATCGTGCAGGGCGAGGGCGAAGACGAAAGGGACGTTTCGGCGAATTACAAGGTCGTCGAATACCGATTCGGCACGCTCGAAGTGAAACCCCGCGAACTCGCGCTCGATCTTCTGCCGATGCCCGATCTCGTGTACGGCGACGGTTGGAACGGGTATCCCGATTCGTTCGGAAACTTCGCTTATTCGGCGGGGAGCGACCGTCTCGTTTCCGGAGAAAAGTTGAAGATCTCCGTTTACTTTACCTCCGATCCGTCGGGCGCCGATCGCATCGCCGCGCCGAAAAACGCGGGTGTCTATTACTTATGGCTCGACGGAGAAAACTGCGTCGTCGAACGCGGCGGCAAGCAGTCCGCGGCAAGCAATTATCTGCTCGTGCAGAAAAATTCCGCCCGATTTGAAATTGCGCGGCGGGAAATCCAGGTCCGCCTTTCGGAAGCGGGGGGAAAGACGTACGACGGCAAGCCGTTCTTCTTTGACGGGAAGGCGTTCGTCTTCGTTTCGGGCGGCACGGCGTACGGGGAGACGCTGACCGTCGGAGTGAGTTATTTCGACGAAACGCGGAACGCGGCGGTCGCTTTTCCGATCGACGCGGGGGATTACGGAATTTCGCTCGATCCGACCGCATGCAGGATCGACGGGACGGTTCCCGCGCAGGACAATTACGAGATCGTCTGCGAAAATGACGTTTCGTATCGGATCGCAAAGAAAGAGTTCACGGTGAAATTGAAAAATTTCGAACGCGAATACAACGGGACCGTCTTCGATTATGCGCTCGAAGTTTCGGAAATCGAGACTTCGGAACTTGCGGAGGGAGACGCATTTTCAGGCGCCGTCGGCGCGTATCGCGACGGCGTCGGGACGGAAGCATTGTTCGCGGGCGCGTACGTTCTGCGGCTCGACGGTACGGGCTGGCAGATCACGGGCGGTCGCGGCGACGTGTCGGAGAACTACGTTTTGACGCTCGCGCAGGACGGCGCGCTTACGATCGCGAAACGCGCGATCACGGTAGAGGTTTGGTTTGCCGAGACGG
The DNA here is from genome assembly GCA_910586825.1 of uncultured Christensenellaceae bacterium. Taxonomy (GTDB): domain Bacteria; phylum Bacillota; class Clostridia; order Christensenellales; family Borkfalkiaceae; genus Gallimonas. The sequence continues at coordinate 91,023 of CAJUJF010000005.1, forward strand.
ATTCCGCCAAGCTGGTGCGGGAATATTGCGGGGAGCCGATCCGCGTCCCGCAGCGTTCCTACCGTTCGTCGAAAGCGGACGGGGAAACGGGCTTTGTCAACGGCGACGATTACGGCGCGATCCCGCAATACGCGTATATGCCGGAATCGCCGGAAGGCGCGCCGTCGGAAGTCGGGGCGTATCTGGTTGCGGTCGGATTCGGCGGGAACGCGCTCATCCGCGAAAATTACGAAATCTCGTACCGCGGCGGCGAATTTGAAATCATCATGCGTTACGTGACGGTGCGGGCGGCGGCGCTCGAAGGGTACGAATACGACGGAACGGCGCTGGGCGAAAATACCCTCACGTTGGAACATTATCACACGACCGCGCCCGACGAGATCGGATTTTTGAACGGAGACGAGGCGTGGTTCACGCCGACGTTCGAAATCTACGATCTCACGACCAATCAGAAATATCATCCGGCGAGCGTGTTGCAGGCGGGCGAATACCGCGTGGTTGTTTCGCTCAACCCCGAAACGGCGTTCGGATACGTGATCACGAAAGAAGAAATGCGCTTTACCGTGGAAAAGCGTTTGATCAACACGAAGACGAAAGATTTCGAAACGGTCTATTCGAAGCGCACGGTGCTTTTAACGAACGAACACTACACCGCTTCTTACGCGAAAGAGGGCGGCGCGGAAGGGTTTGTCGGAAACGATGCGGCGCGCGCGGTTCCCGTGTATGAATACCATCTGGACAAACGCGTCGTCACGCCTTGCGACGCCGGCGAATATCTCTCGCACGCGGTCGCGTTTACGAGTACGGACGGATTTATCGACCGGAACTACGAAGTCGATATCTTCCAGCCCGGGCGGCTTACGATTTCGCCGCGCGCGCTGGTCGTCTTCCCGAAATCGTATTCCGAACCGTTGCGCTATGCGGGTCAGGAACTGCGTTTGCCCGAAACCTCTTACACGCTTGCGGAAGGGTACGAACTGCCCGCGGGCGACAGCCTCGCCGTTACGGGGGATACCGTGCTGGATTCCTTGGCGGGGAGATTTACGGAGGTGCGGATTCAGGAAGCGATCGCCTACGACGTTTCGACGAAGCGGAACGTGACAACAAATTATCGGATTTCCTTCCGTTATGACGAAAACGATCCGGAAGTTTCCGGCAAGTTCAAGGAAACCAAGTTTCAGGCGCGGCTCAGTTTCACGAAACGGAAAATCACCGTCGCGCAGAACGTACTGCCGGAAGAACTGCGGCGCATTCAGTACGACGGGAACAGCGTGGATATTCCGATCGTAAACGGCGGGATCGATCTGTTCACTTACGTGACGGACATTCCCGAGGGCGTTGCGCCGGAGGAGTACGGACTGCTGACGGGACATTCGCTCGTCGTTGCGGTCGCGAACACGGGGAACACGCCCGGCGTCGTCAAGAAATGGCTGAAACGGATGGAAGTGTACGATGCGGACGGAAACAACGTCTCCGAACTGTACACCGTCACGATCACCGCCGAAGAAGAATCCTATCTCTATCTGGCTGAAATTTCCGTAACGGTCACGGTACACGGATTGCCCGCGGATTATGCGGATGGGACGGTCCTGTCCGCGGCGGACTACGCGGCGGAAGCGGGGAAACTGCTGTACGGTCATGAAATAGAAGTGGTCGTGGAAGGCGGTCGGTTCGTCGTTTCGATCTTCGAATCGTACGAGACGATAAACGGCGAGATCAAGCGCAGAGATAAAAACAAGTATTATACGGTAACAGTGATTACGGAGGATTGAGAGAGATGAAAAATCGTTGCGTCAGGGCCGGGAGGAAAGAGATATGAACCGTGGATTCGGCTATTATTATCGCGAAGGGATCAGTTCTTCGGCAAAAGCGCTCTTCCGCAATAAAAATTATTTCCGCTATTTCGCGTATTACTTCATGGAGCTGATCGGGAGGCTTGCGTTGATTTTCAACCCGCTCTTCGATCTTGCGAACGTGCGGCAGGGGAAACTTGTCCGCAAAGAGAAAGACGTATGCGTATCGCAGTCCTTCCGCGAAATAGGCCGCGGGCGTACGGGACGGACGTATTTTGTCACGGTGTGCGTAGAGGGATTGCTCTTCCTTGCGGGGCTGTTGATGATTGCGTCGGTTACGTTGGTTCTCGCTTCCGTCGGATACGGGATTTCCATGCTGACGGACAATCTCGACCCGCTCGTGTTCATGATCATATTCTCCGTTCCCGGTGGAGTGATCGCGCTTGCGTACGTCGGGATCATGCCGCTGATCTTTGCGCCGACGCCCTATATCGCGGCGAATAATCCCGATATCGGCGTGGGGGACACGCTCTCGGCATGCTTCAATACCATGAAGGCGAACGGCAAACTCACGCTGTTTTTAAACGTATTCGTCACGCTTGCGGCTAAGCTCGGCTGTCTGGCGTTTTTCGGCGCATGCGGTTATCTGATCTGGAATTCCCTTCGCTATGAGGACGTGCTCGTTCTGGCGCTCGTCGGCTGGAACGCATTGGCGCTCGTCGTCTATGCGCTCGTCGCGCCGATCTTTACGTTGGCGCTGCGTGCCGCGAACAACCGTCTTTTCGAAGATATCGTCGTCGATCCCGTCGCCGCAAGCCGCACGACGAACGGCGTGAATATCTCGTTCTGCAAAGGGCAAAAAATCGGTTTCGGGAACGTCGGTTCCGCGCTTGCGGCAATGTTCGAACGCACGGAACCGTCTTCCGCGCCGATTTCCGTTCCCGTTCCCGAGAAGTCGGCGGACGTTTCCGAATTTCTCCCCCCGCAGTCCGCGCTCGGCGACGCGTACCGAACGGAGTGGAAAGACGTAAAAATGAAAAGGAACGCGGCGGAAGAAGCCGCGCCGACGGAGACGTTCGGCTCCGAAGAGTCGGAAAAAACGGTAACCATTACGGAAACCGCCCCGACGGGAATTTATGAAGGCGGGGTGGAAACGCCCGTATCCGAACCGTCGGAGGATACCGAAACGTTTGCGGAGGAGCCTGCGATAACGGAAGAAACCGGCCCGACAGAATCGTATGAAGCAACGGCGGAAACGCCCGTATCCGAACCGTCGGAAATAGCCGAAACGTTTGCGGAGGAACCCGCGGCAACGGAGGAAACCGGCCCGACGGAACCGTACGGAGCGGCGGAAGAAACCGTATCGGAAACGTTTGAATCCGAAGAATCGGATACTGCCGAACCGGTCGCGGAAGAGGCTCTTCCCGAATCCGAGAGTTCGGAAGAGACCGCAAAAGGGGCGCGGAAGAAGCCCGTTGCGGCGTCCAAGTTGATTTCGCGGCTGAAAAAGAGCAAATGAGCGGGAGGAAGAGAATATGACGATTGTCGTTTGGAGAATTTTATGCCTTGCATCGATGGCGCTGTTTGTCGCGGGGCTGTTCGCGCTGTTGTTTACCCGCCTGCTCAAAAACCGCTATTACCGCGATTTTTGTCCGGACGAACTGATGCGGGAGACGGAGACGGCGAATTCGAAAAATTCCATCTATTTCACGTCGGGCGAGACGAAAAAGTACATCAAAAAATATGCGCTTTGCAAAACGGCTTACGATAAGTATTTGGTGTGCAATTTCGCAAAGAGTTTCCGTTCCATCCGCTATTTCGTGGTCGAGTATACGAAGCGGAAGCGGGTGCTTGCCGTACAGCAGGCGACGGAGTATTCCACGGGCGACGCGTCGAAGATCATTTCCCTGCACAGCCGTTGCGCAAGCGTGAACGTCGTCGTCGGGGCGGTCGACGGGTTGGAGATCAATCATCACGTGATCCGTCCGCTTACGCTCACGAAAATCCGGCTCTACGCGTTTTTAAAGAGTTTTATGCTGTTTCTGTTTCTGTTTGCGGCGCGCCATATCGCCGTAGAACTCATTCTCGGCAGCGGCGCGAAGTATTTTCTTGCCGATCTCATGAACTATATCGCGCTGGGCGCAAGTTTTGCGTTCTGCCTGCTCGGCTATTTTGTGACGGTAGGCTGTTTCCGCCGCAAAAACATGAAAGCATGCAACGGAGGGTCGCTCGAATATGAGTTCCTATAATCGCGTCGAAAAAATCAAATACGCCAAAGATCCGACGGACGTCGTTTCGCTCGACGAATACATCGTGTTCGAGAATGCCCGCGCGGAAGAAAAATGCGTGGTTTTCAAGTTTTCGAACAATCTTAACCAACAGTTGTACGAACTCCGTTTCGAGGTTCTGCAATACGATACGGAGGGGGATCTGCTGGAAAAGTCGGTGGCGATCTACAAAGATTTCGTCGCCGCGCCGAACGCGCCGTTTGTTCCCGATGCGAAACTGCGGATCAATTTTGCATGCAGTCGGATTCAGGTCCGCCTGATCTTCGCCGCGTTCGACAGGGTGAAGTGGGAGGACGGCGAACTGCGCGACAATTCCTATCGGTTCGACAGTTACGCGGAAGCGGCGGCGCCCGAACCCGCGAAACCGAAGACACCCGTCGCGCAATCCCTTCCGCAAAAAAAAGAAGCCGAAAAAATCCCGAAAAGCGGATTTTCCGTCCGGCACGTCACGCATAAAAATCATGCCGCGTTTCCCAAAGCGTTCGATATTATCGTCTGCTTGCTGATCCTTGCGTTCGTCATTACGACGGCGTTTCTCTTCCGCCGCTCTTCGGAGAAGTTCTATTCGGACGGTTTCGATCTGGAATTGGTTTCCGACGATACCGTGAATATTTTCGGGTACGACGGCGGCGGGTCTTCGGTTACCGTTCCCGCGAAAATCGGAGACTATACCGTGAGCAAGATCTCGGCGGGGGCGTTCCGCAAATCCGGAGTCAGGGAGATCGTCTTCGAAACGGAAGCGGAACTTGTGATCGAATCGGGCGCGTTCGCGGGCTGCCGGTTTTTGCGCAAAGTGACCGCTTCGGAGGAATGCGGCAGTATCTTTCTGATGGAAAAGGCGTTCGACGGCTGTACGGCGCTCCGTACGGTCGAATTGCCGACCGCGCGTTTGAGCGCGAACAGTTTTTACGGTTCTTACCGCGTGGAGGAGCTTTCTTTCGCAAGATTCGTCTCGTTGCGCGCCTTGCCGCTGAAATCCGTTTTCGGCGCGGAAGAGCCGATGAAATTCCGAAAAGTGAACGTCGATTTGGGGCGCGTGCCTTATGATTTTTTCAGCGGGGTAGAGGTGGACGACTTCGCGTCGCGCAATCCCGCATTCGAAATCGAAACGGCGCCTTCCGGAATCGGAGTCGTATAAACGGGCGGGAAGTTTTCCCGCGGACTATCTATAAAAAAGGAGACGGAAACGTTGTTGGCTGCGCATTTTACAACGGTTGCGAATTTTATCGGGATCATGCTCGAACAGTGGGAGATCACGCTCACCGTTCTGGCATGTCTTACCGTGCTCTTTGTCGGGTTATTCAAGAGTTTTAAACGCGCGTTTGTGCTGGCGCTGGTTTTTCTCATTGCCGCGGGGTTGGTGTTCTTGGGCGGCGCGGTCGCGTATCTGATCCAAAACGATTTGCAGGGACTGATCGCTTACGCGGTCGCCTGGGTCCCGACCGTGATCTTCGTGCTGATCCTTTTGGTTTCGACCGCGACGGGAATGCGGCGGGGACTGAGGAAAAGTTTGATTCTGTTCACGCACGCGGTCTGCGCCGCGGGGGTCTGTCTCGCGTTCTATTTCGTCTGCGTTACGAGCAACACGGTCGACGTCTGGATGCTCGATCTTACGAACACCCTTATGGGCGGCGGAACGGTGTTGCAGGGGACGCTCGGCGTGAGCGCGGAATGCGCTTCGATGCGGGAGGTCCTCGCCGAGTTCGTCTTCAAACAGCTCGACGACACGCGGGAAATCGGGATTCTGATCCGCGACAACGGCGCGTACGTGATGACGCTGATCGACCTTGCCTACCGCATCGCGTTTGCCGTGCTGTTCTATTTCGTCTATCTTCTTTTGGTGTTCCTGCTGTATCTGGTCTATTTGATTTTTTACCCCGAACGCAGATACAAGAAGAAAAAGATGCTTGCGTTCGCGCAAAACAAGACCGAAATTTCTTATAAAAAACGGACGGGCGGCGGCGGGATCGTCGGACTGTTCCGCGGCGTCATAACCGGTTTGATCTCGTTGTCTTTTATCGGAAGCGTGTTTTTCGTCGTCGCGGGCGGTACGGGCGAGAGCAAATTGCCCGATTTCGAATTCGGGAACAGGAATGCCGATTTCGCTTATTCGGTGTACCGTTCCGTCGAAAATTACGGCGCGCAGGGCATTTTCAAAGTGCTGAATCAGATGAAGGATCCAGACGACACGCCTTATTATCTCTACGCCGCCGATCTGGTATTGTCGGGCGGGTTGAACGATGAAAAACATGACGTAAAGGGGACGATCAAATTCCGCGAAGAACTCGGCGCATACACCGGCTTCGCGCACGAAACGGTGAAGCTGCTGTTGAAATACGGGGAAGCGGAGATTGCGCCCGTCTTGCGCGGGGAGAATGCCGACGGCGCGATGGACGCCGTATTGGACGTGATGTCCGATCCCGAATTCCAGCTCGAATTCGAAAACCTCGTCGAGGGATTCGACGCAAAGACGTATTTTATCAATTTTTCGCTTTCGCTCGTCGATTCCGTCGTCGCGAATATCGACGAAATGTCCTTTGCGGGAGTCGTGAGCGAAGACAACAAAGAACTTTTAAAGGTGCTGTTTCAAAAAGGTTACCTTTCGGATACCATTCCGGACGAACGCGCGCTGAAGCAACAGCTTGCCGCGGGCGAAGGAGAAGCGGTAATCCGCCCCTGCCTGAACGTGAACCATCTGTTCACCAAGCGGGACGCGCAAACGGTTCTGAAAATCGTACTCTCTCTGCTCTCGGGAGAGATCTCGGTGAAAGAGCCGCTTACGCTGGCGCGGAACTTGCTGCCTGCGATCGAAACGCTTTCGCTGTTCGGCTCCGAGCGAAGCGGCGAGATCAGTCCCGTTCTCGGACGGCTGTACTGCTATCTCGAAAACAAGTACCTGACCGAAGCGGGGAAAGACGGGATCACGTACGCCGAAATCGCGGCGGAAAACGTGGAATGGTCGCAGGAACTGCGCGCTCTGCTCGGCGTATCCGACGGCTTGCTGACTCTTTACGAGAACGTAAAGGACAGCGGCGGCGCGCTGGACATGGTACTTTCCGTGTTCGACGAAGCGGGAGAACATTACGCGCAGAACATCGCGATTTACGACGGGATCTGCGACACGCTTGCGGATTCGAAATTGCTTGGGAAAGCGCTTTCGTCGGGCAAGATCGTGCAAACCCTTCGCACGCAGATGCAAGCCGTGGGCGAGGGACTGTATCTGCCCGAAGACATCGTGTACGAAAACCGTTACGACGGCGCTGGCGCGCTCGCTTCGCACGGCGAAACCTATCAGCTTCTCTGCGGCTTGCGGCTGTTCGGCAGCGGAGAGAACCGGAAACTGCTCGATCGGATCCTCGGCGGAGATACGGAGATAACGACGTTGCTTCCCGAACTTGCGGAGGCGTTGGTGCGCAAGGACTCCCGCGGGCGGTCGCTCGCCGATTATCTCACCGATTCGGTGGTGTTGCGCTCCGTCATTTCCACGGTCATGATCGAACGGACGGACGGGGTGATTGCGGTTCCCGTATCCTCGCTCGATACCGACGCAGACAGGAATCCCGTACAGCTGATCAACCGCGCGGAACTCAAAGAACTGCTCGACGCACTGCCGAAGATCGTCGGACTGATCCTTCCGCTGACGGAAGAAGAAGTTCGCTCGGAAGACATTGCGGCGCTGTTGAACGATCCGACGCTGAACGGACTGCTGGACGGCGGGAATAAGATTCTGGAAGGCACCGTTGCGAACGCGATCATCGAGCGACTCGAAGGGAACGACACGGTCATGATCCCCCGCAGGCTGTCCGATTTCGAAGAGTGGGTCACGTACGGAGAGGCGGGCGAACTGCGGAAAATTCTGTCGGCGATCAGAATCCTCGGTCTCGATATCGCGAGCGTTCTCGAAGAGGGGATCGCGGGCGGCGAAGTGCTGGACGTACTCCGCGAACTCGAACAGCCGGAGATCGAAGAGATGTTCCGCTCCGACGTGTTGCACTATACCGTTTCCGATCTCCTGCAAAAGGAGAGCTTCGGGTTCGGCGATTTCTTTGTCATCATTCCCTCGTCTTCGCGGATTCCGCTCGTCGACGACGTGCTCGACGGCGTGATCGCGAAAAACGAGCTGATCGCCGTATTTACCGAACTCAAAGATTTCGGACTTTCTTCCGAAATGACTCCGGCGCAGATCGTCACCCGTCTCGTGAAGCGCAAAGAACTGATTTCGGAGAGCAAGATCATTTCCGCTTCCGTCGTCAATTTCCTCGTCTGTAACGACGCGACGCGGGACGCGTTGAACATTCCCGAGCGCTATCTCGACGCCGCGAGCCGCGCCGAACTCGACCGTTACGGCGTGACGAATCCATGGCACGCGGAACTGCCCGCGCTGATCACGGCGCTGGACGAAATCTTCGAAATTTCGGCGGGCGCGGAATTTTCGTTGGACCGCGACGCGATTTCCGCGAAGATGAACGAGCTCCTCCGCACGATAAACAAACCGTCGTCGCTCGTTCCCGAACGGACAAAACTCGAACTCTGTTACGATTCGGCGATCATGCGTAACGACGTGACCGTAGAACTCGATCGGGTATTGAAGGGTGTTGTGTCGGAGAACGTTCTCGCATCGGCGAAAAAAGACGGATGTTATAAAATCGAGGAGATCCGCGCGCTGTCGGATGCGGCGGAGCTGTTCGGTCTGGATTTCCTCTCTCTTTCCGCCGGAGAACTGACCGATAAAGTAAAAGACGAGTTGATGAACATTAACGAACCGCGGGAGGATTACGGCGGAAAAACGACGCTTGAAATCATCTATCCTTCCGCGATCATCCGTCGTATCGCGACGGACGAGATCGATAAAGCGCTTACGGATTCGCTGATCGACAGGTCGGTGCGCGACGGGCTGAAAACGGATTCCGTATATCCCGCGCGCGAAATTTCCGCACTGGTGAGCGCGATGGAGGCGGTCGGGATATCGTCGGTTGACGGGATCGCCGATCACGACTTTACCCGCATTACCGCGTTCGGTTCACAGCTCGACACGGTGTACGCTTCGGGGATCTTTGCGGGCGTGCTGACCAAGCAGCTGGACGACGCTTTGAACGAAGATCTGATCGATTCCGCCATACGGGCGAAGATCAAGAAAGGGAATCTGTATCCCAAGTCCGAAGTTTCCGCTTTGCTCGCGGCGTTCGAAGAAATGGGCATGACGACGACGGACGATTTGAAAACGTACGATTTTGCGGTATTAAGCGGGTTCGGCGATCCGAGCACCTCGCAACCCGGACGCACGCGGCTCGACGTGCTGTACGAATCGGATATCGTGGGCGGGGTGATCACGCATGCGGTCCGGGACGGGATTGCGGAAAGCGAGGGCGCGCTCTGCGATCACAAATCCGCGTATCGCGCCGAGATCGGCATTCTCAAAAAATCCGAAATGGAAGCGCTGGTTACGCTTTCGGGCGGCGGCAACGTAAAAGACTGCGACGTCGGGGAGATGAGCCTTACGGAGATCCGAGCGTTTGTCGAAGCGGACGGAGAGGGGAATCCGCAGTCCTATCTGGTTGCGGCGAGCCTTTCCGGCAATCTTCTGCGCAACGCAAATCTGGTCGTGCCCGCCGAGATTATCGACGACGGTATGATCGAGTGCGGCGAACTCTGCCGTTTTCTCGACGCGTTCCTCGTCCTTCGGGCGGACACCGCTCTCGACGACTGGAACGTAGAAGAAGACATGCGCGTTCCGGAATCGTCGGCGCGGCGGGTCGTGACGGGCAGCATCGTCATGCGCGCAACGCTTTCGCGGAAGATCGTGGAACTCAACGACGGCATGGTCATGGCGAAAGACAGCGTCGCGTTCGGAAAGGACGGGCGCGGCGCGGCGATCGCCGTCATCAGCGAAGAACAGCTGCTCGCCTTCTTTACCGCGCTCGACGCGGGCGGAGACGGCGGCGAACTGGTGATTCCCGTTTTCCGCAACCTCTCCGATGTCGCGCATTACCGCGGCAATCTGGGCGCGATCTACACGTTCGACGCGATCCGTTACGGGGTGTCCGCCGCGATGCGGGACGCCGCGGAGACGTTCGGTTACGCCGGAGAATACACGAGCGAAGAGGGCGTGCGCCTTACGAAAGGGAATTCGGTGAAATGGGAGGCGGTCACGCGCGACGTACTGCCGGAAGAAGTGATCGAAGAAATTCTCGCCCTGTTCGGCGACTGATGCCCCCGAACGGCGTCTTTTATTGGGATTAAAGTAAAGACGATATAATCCTCCTTGTTTTTTATTTCGCTTATGCTAAAATGACCGTACGATAAACAGTAATTTAGCGGGGAAAAATATTATGACAAAGAAATGTCTAAGTTCATTTATTACCTTTATATTTTTTTCAGCTGTCTGTTTTATCAGCATGCATCTCATGTTGCTCACAGACGTGAATAAATATGTCGGTGTCGGGATCGGTAGCGGTATTCTCGTAATCGCTTTTGTGTCCTATCTAATCTTTCGCGAGAATAGAAAGTTAAAGGGTTGGATTTTTCTGTTTTTAATTGCGAGTGCAATCGGTAGCGGGCTTGCAATCAGCAGTCTCTATGTTTATTTAGGTAAGGCACCTGCAATGATTCATTCTTTCTGTATTTGGATTACTTATACAATACTTTTTCTAATTTACTGCCTCTTTGTAAATATCCCTCTTTTCAAGCACTTTCCGCGCATTTGTTTAGCGGTCTATGGACTTATTGTCCTCGCGGGAGGTATTGTCGGAATAATTTTTTCATCAAAAATCATATTTTCGCTCGCGCTCATGATGTTCGTTCTTTTTATGTCCTATCTTGCAACTATCCTCGCGCGTAGTTGCAATTATAGCGAACATCATAAAAGTTTAGCATGGGCTTCCTTCATTGGACTGTTTCTTGTTGTCATTATTGTTTTTATTGTTATATCAGATGGCAATGGTTTAGACGGCATTGATGATTTTGGCACAGGAGATAATTACAGAGACCCCAAAAAAAATCCTTACGAATTTGATGTAATATAAATTTCAATTTAGCGTTCCGAATATGACAAAGAAAAAAGTATAGCGCGCTATTCTTCGCAAGCGAAGATAGTGCGCTTTTGCCTGCCCGCAAGGAAATCCCGATAACAGATTTCCTTAGCGCGGGGGTTTTTTCGGCAAATACCGAAATCGGAGACGTCTGCGCTTGCAAAAATGTCGGCGGCGTGCTATAATCGACACGGATTTGAATCATAATAGAAAATATCCTCGGAGGAATCTAATGCACAATACCGTATCGATCGGAAACGATTTATTTTACGTCGGCGGGAACGACCGCCGTATTTCTCTTTTCGAAAGCGCTTACCCCGTGCCGCGCGGCGTCTCGTATAACTCCTATCTCTTGCTCGACGAAAAGACGGTGTTGTTCGACACCGTCGATCTCGCGGTTAGCGAACTGTTTTTGGAAAACCTCGCGCACCTGTTGCAGGACCGCCCGCTCGATTACGTGATTATCCAGCACATGGAACCCGATCATTCCGATTCGTTTTTGCGAATCGCGGAAAAGTATCCGGAAGTCAAGGTGATCGCAAATCAGAAGACGGCGCAGATGCTGTTTAATTTCTACGGATTCGATTCCGCCCGCGTGTTGCAGATGAAGGACGGGGATACGTTTTCCGCGGGGAAACACAATCTGCGGTTTCTGTTCGCGCCCATGGTGCATTGGCCGGAAGTCATGTTCACGTACGACGAAACCGCGCGCGTGCTTTTTTCTGCGGACGCGTTCGGCACCTTCGGCGCGCTCGGCGGCAGTATCTTTGCCGACGAAGTTCATTTCGAACGCGATTGGCTTGACGACGCGCGCCGCTATTATCTCAACATCGTCGGGAAATACGGCGTTCAGGTGCAGAGCGTGCTGAAAAAGGCTTCCGCGTTGAAAATCGAAACGGTATGTCCGTTGCACGGTCCTATCTGGCGGAAGGGATTCGATTTTTTGCTGAACAAGTATCTATTGTGGAGCGGGTACGCGCCGGAAGAAAAGGGGGTCGTCGTGTTCTACGCGTCGATATACGGACACACGCAGAACGCCGCGGAGATCCTTGCGCGCGAACTCGTGAAGGATGGCGTGACGGAAGTCAAAACGTATGACGTCGCCGTGACGCACGCGAGCGAACTGCTCGCGGAGGCGTTCCGCTATTCGCATTCGGTGTTCGCCGCGCCAACGTATAACGGAGAAGTGTTTCCCGCCATGCGGAATCTGATCGGGGAATTGAAATCGCACGGTTTCCGCAGTCGCAAGTACGCGCTGATCGAAAACGGGTCCTGGGCGGCGCAAGCCGGCGGACAGATGCAGGCGGAGCTTGCCTCGATGAAAGACGTTACGCAGATCGGAGAAAAGGTTTCCGTGCTATCCGCCGTGAAAGAACCGCAGCGCGCCGCGCTCGAAGCGCTCGCCGCGGAAATCGCGAAAGATTATTTGTCGTAATCGCTTGCGCTTTTATAAAAAAAGTGATAGAATAACGGTAATCGAATATTCTTTGGGGCGGAGTGAGATTCTCCACCGGCAGTAAAGTCTGCGAAGGGCGCAAGCCCCCGAACGGGTGAAATTCCCGTACCGACGGTATAGTCCGGATGATAAAAGAAGAAAAACCGTTTTTTGCGCGCCCCGTTTTCGTGGCGCGTTTTTGGTTTCTGAGGAATACTCGAAATATGATTTCAGAGGTATTTGTATGGAACAGACAAACGAGACGGAATTTCCGGCGGAGGAGCCGGTTGCGGAAGCGTCTCCGGCGGAGAAGCGCGGCGATCGGCTCAAAGCCGTCATGCGGGAGCACTTTTCCGCGCCGCGGCTTGCGTACATGGCGCTGTTTACGGCGCTTGCCTACGTTGTCACCTTTCTCGAATTTCCGATCTTCCCCGCCGCGGGATTCTTGAAACTCGATTTCGCGAACGTGTTCTTTTTGTTCGAAGGGTTTATCTTCGGACCCGTCGAGGCGATCGTGTCGATCGGGATCAAAGAGTCGCTGTCTTTGCTCGATTCGCAGACGGCGGGCGTTGGGGAAATTGCGAATTTCATCATGTCGTTCGCTTACGTGATCGTGCCGTCTGTCTGCTATCGCTATGTGAAAGGCAGAAAGCGGGTCGTGCTGTTGCTTGCGATCGCCTGCGCGGTGCAGATCGGCGTGAGCCTCGTCGTAAACCGTTATATCAATTTTCCCTTTTTCTGCAACCTGATAGGCTCGGATCCCGCGGAATATTTCCGCGATCTCTGGGCGTTTGTGCTGGGGTTCAACGTCATCAAGAGCGTCGCCGTCAGCGTGCTGGTATTCTTTCTGTACAAACCGCTTTCGCGCTTCATCAAAGTCACTTCCGCGAAATTCGAAAAGCGCATGCGCCGCGCAAAGGCGGTCGCGCCGCCCGCAGAAGCGGACCTTGCGGAAAAAACAGAATCGGAACAGGAGTAATTTTGTTCAAAGTTCTTGCAAAAGACAGCCGTATGCGGTATAATAACCGCGTATGGCTGTTTATTTATCCCGTTCGGAGGCGGATACGCTTGTCTGGGCGGAAAACTATGCGAAGACCCTCCGCGCGGGGGACGTCGTTCTGCTCGGCGGGGAAATGGGCGCGGGTAAGACGGTGATCGCCAAGGGTATCGCCAAGGGACTCGGAATCCGCGAAGAGGTCACGAGTCCGACTTACGCCTATATCAACGCCTATTCCGATCGGCTTTTTCACTTCGACTGCTATCGGATTGCGGACGCGGGTCACGCGCTCGCGCTCGGTTTTGCGGATTATTTCGAAGCGGGCGGGATCTGTCTGGTGGAGTGGAGCGAAAATATCGCGGAAATTCTTCCGCCGCATTGCAAACGGGTGGATATCGTGAAGCGCGGCGAAGAGGAAAGGGAGATCGGGTTTTGAAATTTCTGGCGATCGATACGAGCGGAAACAGACTGACCGTCGTTGCGGCGAACGGCGAGACCGTCGTCAAACGCGCCGCATGCGACTGCGCGCAGAAATATTCGGTGCTGTTGATGGACGAAATCGAGGCGGCGCTTTCGCTTGCGCAGATGCGCATAGAAGCGTGCGATTTTCTCGCGTGCGTCGTCGGTCCCGGTTCCTTTACGGGGATCAGGATCGGCATATCCACCGTCAAAGGGCTTTGCTTTGCGTGCGGAATTCCCGCGCTTGCCGTCACCTCGTTCGACGCGGCGGCATACGCTGAAACGGGACGAAAGCGGCTGATTTTGATCGACGCGGGTCACGGCAATTATTACGCGTGCCGTTACGGCGCGGGGACGGAAGCGGAGGCGGAACCATCCTTTCTGAGCGGAGAAGAGGCGGAGAGGATCTGCGATCGCGGATACGCGCCCGTGCGCGCGGAAGCGCTCGATCTTGCGGAGGGACTGTATCGCGCCGCGCGCGCAAACGCCGCGCAGGCGGGGAGTACCGATCGGTTGGCGGCGCTCTATCTTCGGAAGAGTTCGGCGGAGGAGAAACGGTGAACGGAAGATTTTGGACGATGGAGGATCTGGACGGGATCGCCGCTCTTGAAAAAGAGTGTTTCGCGCAGGAGGGTTGGAACAGGCGTATGCTTGCCGATTCTTTCCTTTCGGGGACGTTCTTCGGGATCCTGCTGGAAGAGGACGGCGCGATCACCGCTTACGGCGGCATGAGCGTGGTTGCGGACGAAGCGGAATTGCAGATGATCGCGACGCCGGAAATGTACCGCCGTTGCGGCAGAGGGGGCAGGCTTCTCTCCGATCTTCTGGAAGAAGCAAAGCGAAGAGGCGCGCGGCGCGCGTTTCTCGAAGTCCGCGTTTCCAACGCGCCCGCGCAACTGCTCTATCTCAAAAACGGCTTCCGCGGACTGCACTGCCGCACCCGTTATTATCCCGACGACGAAGACGCGATCGTCATGAAAAAGGAGTTTTGTTGAGACTTTCTTATTTGCAGAAAGGAGAGGGGAAAGACCTTGTCATGTTGCACGGCTATCTCTCTTCCAAAGAAAGTTTTTACCCGCAGATAAATTATTTTTCGAAGTTTTACCGCGTGACCGCGCTCGATTTTCCGGGATTCGGCGGCGCGGATGAGATACCGTACGCGTATTCGGTTTCCGATTACGCCGATTGGACGGGGGAAGCGCTTTGCGCGCTCGGCATCGGAAATCCGCGCGTGATCGCCCATTCTTTCGGCGGGCGGGTCGCGGTGAAATGTCTTTCGCGCGGCGGCGCGTTCGAACGGGCGGTGTTGTGCGGGTGCGCGGGCATCGTCCCCAAGCGTACGTTCCGCTATAAAGCGCGCGTGAAAGCGTACCGCGTGATCAAAAAATTTGCGCCGCGGTATGCGGAGCGTCGGTTCGGCAGCGCGGAATACAGGAGCCTTTCTCCGCTCATGCGGGAGAGTTATAAAAAGATCGTGAACGAAGACTTGCGGGAAGACGCAAAAAAGATTTCCCGTCCCGTTCTCTTTATAAACGGGGAGAAGGACGGGGAGACGCCGCCTTCTTCGGCGGAAATATACGCCGCGTGCGTGCGCGGCAGCCGTACGCTCGTCTTGAAGGGATGCGGGCACTTCGCGCATCTGGACGATCCGCTCGCCTTCAATCTGGCGGCAGAGGAGTTTTTACTATGAATTTACCGTTACCTTTTATCCTTGCGCTCGTAAGCGGCGGCATTCTCACATCTTTCTTTTTGACGCTCTGTTCCCGCCGTTGCATGGGGATTCTGCAACAGGAGGGATACTCTGGCAGGGCGACGCTCGGTTGGTTTTTCCGCAAGGGAAATCTCGAAGGACGGCGCGTTTCCCTGCTTGCGCTCTCTCTGCTCCTTTTGACGGCGCTGTTCAACGTCTGTTTTTGTTTTGCGGGACATAAGACCGCCAACCTGATCGCGCTCTTTCCCTACGCGGGCGTGTACGCGCTGTATCTTTGGTCGGAACACAAATACGCGTTGAAAGTTCCCGCCAAACCGACCCCGCGGCTGATCCGCCTTTCGGTTTGCGTTGCCCTGTTGAATTTCGCGCTCGCGTGCGGTTTTGCCGTCGCCTGCGAAGCGGCGGCGCAGGCGGTGAATTCGGAGTGGTATTCTCTATTCCGTTTCCTTCCTTTCGCCGTGCTCCCTTTCGCCGTGCCGTTCGTCGCGGCGTTTGCAAATCTCGTGATGAAAGCGTACGAAGTTCCCCGTTCGAGATCGTTCGCGAAGAGGGCTTCCCGCGCGCTGGCGGAGAGCGGGTGCGTGAAAGTCGGGATCACGGGCAGTTTCGGCAAGACGAGCGTCAAACAGTTTGCCGAAACGCTGCTGTCGGGGAAATTCCGCGTGATCGCGACGCCCGCGTCTTACAATACGCCGCTCGGCATTTCCCGTACGGTGAACGAAAAGGGAACGGATTGCGATATATTTCTTGCGGAGATGGGCGCGCGGAAGCGGGGAGACATTTCCGAACTCTGCGATCAGGTAAAGCCGACCGTCGGCGTCGTCACGGGCGTGTGCGGTCAGCATCTCGAAACGTTCGGCTCGCTCGAAGCGGTGCGTCGGGAAAAGCGCGTGCTTGCCGAACGGACGGAGGTGTGCGTGCTCGGCAAGACCGCCGCGGATTTCAAAGAAGACGCGTTGAAAGAGGGGGGCGACTTCGGCGCGGAAGAGATCGCGCTCGGCGAAGACGGAGTTTCGTTTACGCTGTCTCTGAAAGGGACGCGGATTCCCGTCAAACTTCCTCTGTTCGGCAGGCAGGCGGCGGAAAACGTCGCGCTTGCGGCGGGGCTGTGCCTCGCGCTCGGCATGACGGCGGAAGAGATCGCGGCGGAGATCCCGAAAATCCGTCCCGTTCCGCACCGCTTGGAAAAGACGGTCGGAAACGGATTGAACATTCTCGACGACGCCTACAACTCCAATCCGGAAGGGGCGAAGAACGCGGTGGAAGCCTTGAAGGCGTTCGGCGGGAAGAAGTGCGTGGTTACGCCCGGTCTCGTGGAACTCGGCGCGATCGAGGCTCAGGAAAACGAAATGCTCGGCGGACTGCTTGCGGGTCTCGACCTTGTGATTTTGGTGGGCGAAACGCGGGTCCTGCCCGTGCGCAACGGATACCTCGCCGCGGGCGGGGACGAATCCAGACTGAAAATCGTACCCACGCTCGAAAAGGCGCAGGAAATTTACGCGGCGGAACTTGCCGCGGGCGACTGTATTCTGTTTTTAAACGATCTTCCCGACAAATACGGGAAATGATCGGAACCATATATTTTGCCGACGAAACGTCCTTTACCGAAGAAAATGCGGGAGGGCGTTTTTGTTTTGTCCGGAAATATAAATTTTGAATCGGAGGGAACGAAATGAAAACGGTTGCGGTGTTTTTCGGTGGAAAATCGAACGAATGGGAAATTTCCGTGATTACGGGAATGCTTGCGGTCAACCTGCTGCGGGAGCGGTGCAACGTGGTGCCGGTGTTTATCGATGCGGACGGAACGTTCTATTCTTCCGCGGAAATGCGTTCGGTGGAGGACTTCCGCGATTTTTCCGCGAAGAAGTTCCCCGCCGTCGCGCTGGACGAGCGGGCGTTGGTACATAAGCGAAAGCGGAAGAAAGTAATCGCGCGGCTCGATTGCGCGCTGAACTGCTGTCACGGCGGAATGGGCGAGGACGGGACGCTTGCGGCGATCCTAAACTATCATCGGATTCCGTCCGCATCGCCCGATCCGGTCGTTTCGGGAATCTTCATGAACAAGTCGCTGGGAAAGATCGCCGCGCGTGGCTTGGGAATTCCTGTCGTCGAGGGGTTTACCGTTTCCGAACGGGATCGGGAGAACAAAGATATGATTTCGGCGCAGGCGGAAGCACTGGGATTTCCCGTCATCGTAAAGCCCGTGCATCTCGGTTCGAGCATCGGGATCCGCGTTGCGAAAAACGGAGAGGAACTTGCAAGCGCGCTGGAACTCTCCTTTTTGCTCGACGGCGGAGCGTTGGTCGAACGGTATCTTCCCGAAAAGCGGGACGTCAACTGCGCGGCGTACGCGAAAGACGGCGCAACGGTGCTGTCGCCCTGCGAGGAAGTATTTTCTTCGGAGGATATTCTTACGTTTTCGGAGAAGTACGAAGGTTGCGGCGAGCGGACTTCGGCGATCCCCGCCGATCTACCTGCGGAGATTTCGGAGGGGATCCGGAACGCGACCCGCCTGATTTACGAGCGCTTCGAAACGCGCGGCGCGGTGCGCGCCGACTTTCTCGTAAGCGAGGGGAAATTCTATTTTAACGAACTCAATACCGTTCCGGGGTCCCTCGCCTGTTATCTCTTCGGGGAGTCTCTGTTGCAATCGCGCGACTTTCTGCTCGCGTTGCTCGACGAAGCGAAGCCGGAAAAAGACCGCGGAACGTTGGAGAGCGGGATTTTGAGAAAGGGCGTTTTTTCGGGCGGAAAAAGTTGCAAACGGCGGTGATTTCGGGTATAATGACAAAGCGACGCCCTTTTGCGAACGTCATGCGAACGCGGCGTCCGGAGAAAAACGGATCGAGGAAATTATGGAAAAAATTCGGATGACGACGCCGCTCGTAGAAATGGACGGCGACGAGATGACGCGGATTCTCTGGAAAAAGATCAAGGAAATTCTGATCCTTCCGTACGTGGATCTGAAAACGGAATATTACGATCTGGGCTTAAAGCATCGCGACGAGACGGAGGACGCCGTGACCGCGGAGAGCGCGCTCGCCGCAAAAAAATACGGCGTTGCCGTGAAGTGCGCGACGATCACGCCCAACGCCCAGCGCATGAGCGAATACAACCTTAAAAAAATGTGGAAAAGCCCGAACGGCACGATCCGCCGGATTCTGGACGGCACTGTGTTTCGCGCGCCCATTCTTTGCAAGGGCATTCTGCCGTACGTGCCGGGGTGGAAAAAACCCATCGTGCTTGCGCGGCACGCCTACGGGGACGTGTATTCCGCGGCGGACGGCGTTGCCGCGGCGGGGGAAAAAGTATATCTCGTGACGGAGGACGCGCAGGGCAAGGAAATTCGCCGCGCCCTCGTTCACGATTTCAAAGACGGCGCGGGCGTCGTGCAGGGAATGCATAACTGCGACGGTTCGATCCGCTCGTTCGCGCACTCCTGTTTCCGTTTTGCGCTCGAAGAAAATCTTCCCATGATCTTTGCGACGAAGGACACCATTTCGAAAGTCTACGACGGACGTTTTAAAGAGATCTTCGCGGAGACGTATACTGAATACGAAAAGGCGTTCGAAGAAAAAGGGCTGTGGTATCTGTATACGTTGATCGACGACGCGGTCGCCCGCGTCACGCGTTCGGAAGGCGGGCTGTTGTGGGCGTGCAAGAATTACGACGGTGACGTGATGAGCGATATGGTTGCGACCGCGTACGGCTCGCTCGGCATGATGAGTTCGGTTCTCGTTTCGCCGGACGGAAAGTACGAGTACGAAGCGGCGCACGGCACCGTAACCCGCCATTATTATAAACATTTAAAGGGCGAGGAGACCTCCACCAACTCGGTCGCGACGATCTTCGCCTGGACGGGCGCGCTGAAAAAACGCGGGGAGCTGGACGGCAACGATGCGCTCGTCGCGTTCGCGCGGAATTTGGAACGCGCGACGGTTGCGACGATCGAAGAGGGGGAGATGACGGGGGATCTGATCCCGCTCTTCCGCGCGGAAGGGATCACGCCGAAAAAACTCAATTCCGAAGCGTTTCTTCATGCGGTCGCCGCAAGATTATAACGAAAAAAGCAAAAGCGCCTTCCTGCGGGAAGGCGCTTTTTTGACGCTGATTTTTATTTGTCGTTTTGGAGAAAGGAAAACGCGATGATAACGAATCGCAGGAAGTATACGAGGGAAACGCAGAGCGAAGCGACGTAAGTGAGCGCGGCGGCGGAGAGGACTTTGCTTGCGCCCGCAACCTCGTCCTGCGCGAGAATCCCGTCTTCCACCAACATTTTTTTCGCGCGGCGGCTGGCGTTAAATTCTACGGGCAGCGTGACGAGCATGAACAGGGAGGAAAGCCCGTACATCGCAATAGAGATATAGACGAGCCATTCCCCGAACGGCCGCGGCGCCGTCACCCAGAAGATATCGAGAAGGATCCCTACGATGATCAGGGGAAGCGCAAGACGGGATCCGACGTTCGTAATCGGAACCAGCGCTTTTCTGATTTTATAGGGAATATATCCTTCCTGTTTTTGCATGACGTGTCCGACCTCGTGTGCGGCGACGGCGACGCTTGCGACCGAGGAACTTCCGTAAGTGCTCATCGAAAGGTTGACCTTTTTCTTCGTCGGGTCGTAATGGTCGGTGAGCCGCCCGTTGACGCGGTTTACCGATATGTCGGTCACGCCGCGGTTGCGCATCAGCCGTACCGCGGCGTCGTATCCCGTCATGCACGAGCGGTTGCCCACCTTATCGAACGCGGAATACGTGGAGCTCACTTTGGCGCTCGCCCAACCGGAGAATGCGAGGATCGGCAACAGAAGCAACAGAAAATAAAGATAACTCATATATTACCTCACAAATATCATACCTCTTTTTTTCCGCGTTCAAACGCATCTTTCGAGAAATCTTCAAAAAAGAAAAAAATTATTGCGGGACCGCTTTGCGTAGAGGAAAGCCCTTGCGTTTTCCGTCCGCGTTTGTTATACTGTATGCATGGATACCAAGGTGTTTACCGATAAGGTGAAGATAACCGTAAAAGCGGGCGACGGCGGCGACGGCATGAATTCGTTCAAGGCTTACAAGGGGAAGCCCGCTTGCGGTCCGGACGGCGGCGACGGCGGGAACGGCGGCGGCGTGTATTTCCTCGGCGACAAGGATATGAACGATCTGCTCTCGTTCCGTTTTACTTCCAAATACTTTGCGGAGAACGGCGAGCGCGGCGGCACGAACCAGTGCAGCGGAAAAAGCGGCAAAGACGTCGTGATCAAAGTGCCGCTCGGAACGCTGGTGCGCGACGCCGAAAGCGGAAAGATTATCTGCGACGTGTATGAAGACGGCGAAAAAATCTGCATCTTAAAAGGCGGACGTGGCGGAAAGGGCAACGTGCGTTTTACGACCGCGCGGCGTCACGCGCCGAACTTTGCGCAAAAGGGCGTGCAGGTAAAGCCGCATGCGCTGATTCTTGAAATGAAAGTCATCGCGGACGTCGGTCTGGTGGGTTTTCCCAACGTGGGCAAGAGTACCCTGCTTTCGAAGATTTCGGCGGCAAAGCCCAAGATCGCCGACTATCATTTCACCACGCTTTCGCCCAATCTCGGCGTCGTGCGCTATTACGAGCGTTCTTTCATCGCGGCGGACATTCCGGGGCTGATCGAGGGCGCGGCGTCGGGCGCGGGGTTGGGGCATGACTTTCTGCGCCATATCGAGCGAACGCGCGCGATCTGTCACGTGGTGGATATCGCCGGCGTTGAAGGGCGAGATCCGCTCGAAGACTTCGAAAAAATCAACGCGGAACTCAAATCGTATTCCGAAACGCTCGCCGCTCTGCCGCAGATCGTCGCGCTCAACAAAAGCGACTGTTTCGGCGCGGAAGAGAATGTGAAACGCTTCCGTAAAAAATACGGGAAAAAGTATCGGCTTTTTCCGATCGCCGCCGTGTGCGGCGAGGGATTGGAAGAGCTGCTCGGCGCGCTTTGCGAACTGCTCTCCGAGCTTCCGCCCGCGGAACGGATCCCCGCGGACGAATTCGATTTCGAGGAGACGGACAATACGCAGTTCGAAATTTATCGGGACGAAAACGGCGCGTTCGTCGTTGTCGGCGGGCTTGTGGATCTGCTGTGCCGCAACGTGGTGCTTTCCAATCCCGATTCCATGGCGTATTTTCAACGGGTGTTAAAGCTGCGCGGCGTGTTTAAAGAACTCGCAAAGTGCGGCTGCGCGCAAGGGGATACCGTCGTCGTCGGCGACGTGGAATTCGAATACATTGTGTAAAACCAGAATATGAGGAAAGAATATGACGAGTAAACAGAGAAGCAATTTAAAATCGTTGGCGGCGGTGATGAAGCCGATCGCGCAGGTCGGCAAAGAGGGGATCGGAGAAAATCTGATCAAAAGCCTCTCTCAGGCGTTGGAAGCGCGCGAGTTGATCAAGGTCAATCTTCTGCCGGCTTCTTCGGACGACGGCGAGAATCTCGCCGCAAACATTGCCGATTTATTGCATGCGGAAGTCGTTGCAGTCATCGGCAGAAAGGCGATATTTTACCGCCGTTCTTCGCGGAAGGATTTTGAGCATATTGTGTTTTGAAATGAAAAAGCCGTCTGTTTTTCGCAGACGGCTTTTTTGTTTGTATAAAGAATACCACGCGATAGTCGCGTGGTTCAAAATAGGCTTAGCCGAT
>CAJUJF010000006.1 GCA_910586825.1 uncultured Christensenellaceae bacterium
CCTGACACACGGCTTAGAAGGCCGTTGCTCTATCCACCTGAGCTACAGGCGCATATATTAAACTCGCCTCGAAGTTTCGCACGCGTCTTGCGAAAAAATGGAGCGGGTGATGGGAATCGGACCCACGCAGCCAGCTTGGAAGGCTGGAATTCTACCATTGAACTACACCCGCATTTGTCAACGCTTGTTTATTCTATCAAATATCGAATTATAAGTCAATTATTTTATACGGATTTCGGTAATTTTTTCCGAAAAAAATTTACGGTTTTGTTAATTTGATTGCGGTAATTTTTCAACCTGTTCGGTTTATGCTAAGACGAAACATTTTTTGCGTTTTCGTAATTACTTTTTTGCGATTGCGAACATTTTCGGTTTGGTTATGATATAATAAGCCATAATCGACTGTCGGTAGGATATCGTATGAAAACTCTTTATGCTTCCGATTTGGATGGAACGTTATTGACAAAAGAAGAGCGTGTTTCGCCGTACAGTTGCGAAAAGCTGAACCGCATGATAGAGAACGGTTTACTGTTTACTTTCGCGACTGCGCGTTCGGTAAGCAGCGCCCGCAATGCCGTGCGCGGACTCGACGTGACGGCGCCCGTCATCCTCTACAATGGCGGGTTGGTTTACGATTTCAATGCCAAGCGCGATCTTCACAGCGTATTGTTTGCGGACGACGTGAAAGAGTACGTGCTTAGCCTTTTGAGGCAGTACGGGATCATGCCGTTTGTATTTGCGGCTTCCGACGACCGCGAGCGGGTTTTGTGGAAGTCCGGCGAGGAGTCTCCGGGTATGGCGCGGTACCTGTGTCGGCGCAGAGAGGACCCGCGGATGGAAGCGGTCGGATCGGAGCGGGAACTGCTCGGCGGGTATACGTTCAATTTCAAGTGTATCGGTCCCAAACAGCAGTTGGAGGGCGCTTGGAACGTACTGAAATACGATCCCCGCGTGATCTGTATTTTCCATCAGGAAACCTATCAGAACGATTTCTGGATGGAGATTTCTCCGCGCGACGCGACGAAAGCGAACGCTGTTCTGTTTTTAATGAATTACCTCGGTTGCGATAGGACGGTCTGTTTCGGCGATTCTTCCAACGATTCCGACATGTTTGACGTTTGCGACGAGAAATACGCGGTGATGAACGCGGACGGCTGGTTAAAAGACAAGGCGACGGGCGTGATCGGGTATTGCGAAGAGGACGGCGTCGTAAAATGGCTCGAAAGCCGTTTCGGCAGTGAACGTTAAGGGAGCAGCCAGATCCCGCGGAAACCGAGATAGAAGCAATACACGTTAAAGACCGCGATCAGCGGCATGAGGATCATGAGTAGCAGATTGCTCAAACGGAATTTCAAACAGAACATTGCGGTATAAGCTGCGATCGCGCCGCCCATCAGCGCGGAGAGGATCAGTTTCCCGTCTCCTTTCAGGCGGTCTCCGTCCTCCCAGGCGTCCCGTTGCGTTTTCAGGAGCCGGAAGGCGTAAAAGTTGATCGCTAAGATATACACGACGAAAAGTACGTACAGAATCATGGCGTATCTATTATGCGCATTTTCCGAAAAAACAACCTTCCCGCAGGAAGGGATTTTTTATTTTTACGCGCCTTTCTCAAACGACTTGACGGCAGGCGGAAGAACGGTTATACTGTATAGAGATTCTATCGGACGGATAACGTATATGGGAATGAAAATCAACCGTTGGCTTCCGCTTCCCGCGGAGCTGAAAGAGCGGCTTCCGATGTCCGCGGCGGCTGCCGCGATCAAGGCGGAGCGCGACGAAAAAATCAAATCGGTATTTACGGGTAAATCCTCCGGTTTTATCGTCATCGTCGGACCGTGTTCGGCGGACAACGAGGACGCGGTGTGCGAATACGTCGCTCGGCTTGCCCGCGTCAACGAGCGGGTCAAGGACAAGCTTTGCCTGATTCCCCGCATCTATACGAATAAGCCGCGCACGACGGGAGAGGGATATAAAGGTATGCTTCACCAGCCGCGTCCGGATGCGGCGCCCAATCTTTTCGACGGGATTCTGGCGATTCGCAGAATGCACTTGCGCGCGATCGCAGAGAGCGGGTTGACCGCGGCGGACGAAATGCTTTATCCCGAAAACAGAAGCTATCTCGACGACCTGCTTTCTTACGAAGCGATCGGGGCGCGTTCGGTGGAGAACCAGCAACACCGTCTTACGGCGAGCGGTATGGAGATCCCCGTCGGGATGAAAAATCCTACGAGCGGAGATTTTTCCGTGATGCTCAATTCGGTAAAAGCGGCGCAGCGATCGCACAATTTCATCTATCGGCAGGCGGACGTGACGACGGACGGGAATCCGCTCGCGCATGTGATCCTGCGCGGCGGCGTCGACAAATACGGTACGAACATCCCCAACTATCATTACGAAGATTTGGTCCGTCTCAACGGATTGTACGAAAGCGCCAAGCTCGAAAATCCCGCGGCGATTATAGATGCGAACCATTCCAATTCGGGCAAGCTGTTTCGCGAACAGGTGCGCATCGTCAGCGAAGTGTTGCACAGCAGAAAGTGCGATCCTGCGTTAAAGACGCTGGTAAAGGGCGTGATGATCGAAAGCTATCTCAAAGAGGGGAGCCAGCCGATCGGCGCGCACGGCGTATTCGGAATGTCGATTACCGATCCCTGTCTCGGTTGGGAGGATACGGAACGGTTGATCTATAAGATCGCGGAAGAGTGTTGACAACAAAAAAGCGGCAGAAATTTCTGCCGCTTTTTTATGGTTTGAGTCCGCGTAAATCATTTTCCGCTTACGTAAGGTTCCAGCGCTTTGGCAAGCTGGTCGGGGCAGGAGGTGTTCTGCCGGCAGCGGATTCCGCGCAAAAGGGGAACGACTTCGTCGGGCGTCTTCCCCTCCACGAGTTTGCCGATTCCCTGTAAATTGCCGCTGCAACCGCCGATGAATTTTACGTTATGGATTTTATTTTCTTCGTCCAAATCGAAGATGATCTGTTTGCTGCAAGTGCCTTTCGTAGAATAAGTTACCATGTTTTTTCTCCCGTTGATTCGCTTGATGTCCGTCCGCGGTCTTTCCGTTTAATCCACAAGGGTTTCGTACACGACGGAAAAGAGTTCCGAAGCTTTATCGTTCCATTTTTTATAGATCGTGTTTGCCGTTTTCTTGTCCGGCACGACGAATTTCAGTTCCAGCATCGGCTGCACGGCTGCAAGGATTTTTAAGAAAACGGTGTATGTTCCGTCTTTGTTTTGGTAGTAGTCCGCTTTGCATTCCTGCTGCATGCGGTATTTCGAACCGTTTTTCTTTACGAATTGAGAAATGTCTTCGCGCGTGCTGCGGGGGATGTTGATATAGAAGTTCGCGAGCGATTCTCTTCCCTCCGGCGTGATCGTGTAAAGCGGATCGTCGACGCCCGGGATCTCGCAGATGAATCCGTCGGAAACAAGTTTGTGGATCAGCAGCACGCAGTCCATGTAATTGATCCATTCGTTGGAAGAGGTGCACATATCGATAAGCGTCCGCTCTGAGAGCGGACTTTCCATCTTATCAAAGACGAACAGAAGTATTAATTTGTTTACCGACGTTTCGCCTTTTATCTGCATAAGAGTGGAATATCCTCGCCGCAATCAGTATTTGTTAAAACAGAAGAAATAAGCCGCTGATAATTCGAGCGGCTTACGGTCTTTTCGCCTGAGTAATTGTTTTATACGGCAAACTTTTTGAGCTCTTTCAAAAGGTCCGCGCAGTCGTCGCTGAAAATTTCCACCGTGAGGGGTTTGGAAAGATCGAGACTGAAAATGCCGAGAATGGATTTTGCATCTACGACGTACTTGCCGCTTTTCAGAAGAATTTCGTATTCGCAGTTTTGCGTGATGGCAACGAAGTCCTTGACTCTCTGCGCCATTTGAAGAGAAATAGTAATGGATTTCATTGTTGAATCCTCCCAAGACGTAATTTTTCTTTATTATAACCAAATTTGCCGATAAAATCAAGATATTTCCGAAAATTTCTTTAACAAATTTTATTTTTATGGTATAATAAAATGCGGAAAGGAAAAAATATGCTTTTCGGTTGCGGAAAGCGCTGTGAAAAATAGAACGCGGAGGAAGAAATGCAAGACAGGTATTCGAAAATTCAGAAATTTTTTACGGCATGCGACGAATTGGTGAACGGGACGTTTATGCTTGCCGACACGCGGATCGCCGACGTTCTGAAAGCGGTTGCGGGCAGCGGGGAACTGACCAATCTGTTCAACGCCGCGACCGAATCGTTCGATTACAACGCGGCGAAAAAGGCGTATCTGCGCTATCCCGCGGGGAAAGGGGAGACGCACGGGATCGTCTATTTTCCGACGGACAGGAAACAGATTCTGGCGTTCGTGTTCTGCGTTCTCGTCGAAATCGACGCGGGCGTCATGAAATTCAACGATTTTCTTTTGCGGTATTTTTATCAGGACGGAAGTTATACGGCGAGCTACGCGGTGTTCGCCGAACGCATGATCCGTCCATTTCGCGATATCGTGCGCGACTGTTTCCCCGACAGCGGGCGCAAGGACTATCTCGAACGGCTCGGAAAGCGTCGGGACGGGATTTTGGAGACGCTGACGGAAAAGATCACGATCGAACGCGAACGGATATCGCGCATTGCGTTGCGCGACACGGAACAGGACGCCGCCGAAACGATTTTTGCGGAACTGATCGCGGCGGCGGGAAGAAAGGACGCGGCGGAGACGGCGGCGATTCTTGCGGGGTACCGTTACTTTTTGCTGTATATCAACGCGGTGACGCCGGAGAGCGAAGAAATTTTGCGGCTTGCGGAAGATTTATAGAAAACAAACGGAGCGAATTATGGATTTTACCGAAAAGACGGTCAGGCGCAATTATATCTATCGGGGGAAGATTCTCAGTCTCCGTTGCGACGACGCCGCGCGTCCCGACGGGAAGCCGTGTAAAAGGGAGATCGTAGAACATTCCGGCGGCGCGGCGATTTTATGCGTCGCGAACGGCAAAGTCGTATTGGTGCGGCAGTATCGCTACGCTTACGGGGAGGTCTTGTACGAGATCCCCGCGGGCAAGCTGGAAAAAGGGGAGGATCCCTCTTCGGCGGCGCGGCGCGAGCTTTCCGAGGAGACGGGTTACGAAACGGACTCGGCGGAGCTGCTTTTCACGCTCTATCCTTCTCCGGGGTATACGGACGAAAAAATATACGTCTACGAGGCGGCGGATGTGCGCGCCGGGACTCGCCATCCCGACGAAGGGGAGTTTTTGAGCGCGGTTTCGATCCCGCTGAAAGAGGCGTACGGGATGATCGAGCGCGGGGAGATCCGCGACGCCAAGACGGTCGCCGCTCTACTGCATTTGAAGAGCCGGGAATGAGTTGAAAATAAAATTATACCCGCCTGCGATTTTCTGTCGCAGGCGGGTTTTCGGTTCCCGCAAACGGGAACGTTTTTCGGATTTTCCTCCGAAAAAATCGAGAGCAATCGTTACCCTACGGAATCGGAATCACCTTAATCGGCTCAGCCGTTGCAGCCGCAGCCGCAGCCGCCGATTCTGTTCAGAAGCGCACCCAGCGTTCCGTTCTTGCACATGCAGTATGCAAGCGCGGCGAGCATGGGCCATCCGCAGCCCGAAAATACGCTCGAAGAGAACACGTTCCCGCACGTTCCGAGAATGAGCAGGATAATGAGAATCCAAAGACAGCTATTGCCTTGTAAACAGCAATTCATGGTTTTTCCTCCTTAATTGCCGCAGAGTATGTATCGGTTTGCCGTTCTGCGGTTTTATACTAAATATTATGCCGCGGTGGCGGAAAAAGGTTCTCATTTAGTTGCCAAGGCGCTGGGAATTTGCTATAATTATTAAGAATCTTGTTGCACGGCTGAAAAATACGGCGACGGTTTTATCGGCTTTTACGGGATTCGATACATATTTTTTTCACGGATATCGGGGACCCGAATCCGATGGAGGTAACTGAATATGAAGAAAATGCGTTTCTTCACGGCAAAGAACATTGCCTATCTTGCGGCGCTTACGGCGCTCATCGTCGTTTTGCAAGCGGCGCTCGGCACGATCGCGATCGGTCCCGTGACCCTGAACTTTTCGTTGATCCCGATCGTACTCGGCGCGCTTCTGCTCGGTCCGCTTGCCGGTCTGTTCTTGGGCTTCGTGTGCGGGCTCATCGTCCTCATTCAGGTGATTACGGGAATGAATCCGTTCTACGAATTGATCTGGGCGGAGAGTCCCGTCGTAACCACGCTGACTTGTCTTTTCAAAACAATGGTTGCGGGCTGGATCGCCGGATGGCTGTATCGGCTGATCGCGAAGAAGAGTAAGCTCGGCGGTGTATTCGCCGCGGCGGGGATCGTGCCGATCGTAAATACGGTATTGTTCATTCTCGGCATGCTGTGCATGAGCAACGTCCTTTCGGAAGGCGCCGCAGGCGCGGGAACGAACGTGTTCGTCTATATCCTCGTCTATATCGTGACCTTTAACTTTTTTATCGAGTTGGCGATCAATCTGTTGCTTGCGCCCGCATTGCACCGCGTCGTACTGATTACGGAGCGCTATATAAAAGGGAAAACCGCGGGCAAGAACCGAACGGAGCCGGCGCAGGAAGCGGAGCCGCAGACGCCCGACCAAACCAATCAAGTATGATCATTTGTATCGATATCGGCAATACCAATATAAAGTACGCGATTTTCGACGGCGATGCGCTGAAATTTTCCTACCGCGTCGCCACCGATCTGAAACGCACTTCCGACGAGTACGGCGCGCAGCTTGCGAGCATGCTCGAATTCAACGGGATTTCCGTCGCGGAGATCAAAGGCGGCATTTTTTCGTCGGTCGTTCCGTCTCTCGACTACACGATCGATCACATGTTGCGGCTGTATCTCGGCATTACGCCCAAGCAGATCGCGCCCGGACTGAAAACGGGGCTTGCGATGCGCGCGGACAACGCGCGCGAAGTGGGCGCGGACCGGATCGTGAACAACGTGTCGGCGATCAGAAAATACGGCGCGGAAAAACCGATGATCGTCGTGGACTTCGGAACGGCGACCACGTTTAATATCATTAACGAAAAGTACGAATTTATCGGCGGAGTGATCGCTCCGGGGATTCGCGGTTCGCTCGACAGCCTGGTGAGCGGTACGGCTAAACTTCCGCGGGTGGAGATCGAAGCGCCGAAGAGCGTGATTGCGACGAATACGGTGACCAACATGCAGGCGGGGATCGTGTTCGGATTCGCGGGACTGGTGGAATATATCGTGAAAAAGATAAAAACCGAGTTGGGCGTGAAGGACGTGCTCACCGTTGCGACGGGCGGTTTTTCGGGAATTATCGCAAAAGAGACGAAGTGCATCGACGTGATCGACAAGATGCTGACGCTTAACGGATTGAAATATCTTTACGATTTAAACGACGCGGAGGAGACAAAATGAAAAAAGTCGGTGTTGCAATACTCGGACTCGGCGTAGTCGGCGGCGGAACGTACGAAATTCTGACCAAGAACCGTGAGTTCTATCAGAAGACCCAGAACGTGGATATCTCGGTGGAATGCGTTCTCGAACTCAACCGCGAGCGGGCATTGAAACTCGGCGTACCCGAAGAAAAAATCATGTCGAACATTGCGGAGGTTATCTGCAATCCCGACGTGAATATCGTCGTCGAAGTCATCGGCGGCATCGACGCGGCGCGCGAATTCGTGCTCGCCGCGCTCAACGCGGGGAAAACGGTCGTCACCTCCAACAAAGAACTGTTCTGTAAATATTCCCACGAATTGGAACGGGCGGCGAAACGCCAGAACGCCGGGCTCTATTTCGAGGCGAGTTGCGTCGGCGGCGTGCCGATTATCAGAACGTTGCTCGACGGGTTGCAGGCGAACCATATCACATCCATGATGGGCATTATCAACGGCACGACGAACTTCATTCTTACGAAGATGTCCAACGAGGGGATCTCTTACGAAGAGGCGTTGAAAGAAGCGCAGGCGCTGGGGTATGCGGAATCGAATCCGGTCGCCGACGTGGAGGGATTCGACGCAGCGTATAAACTCTCGATTCTCTCTTCGCTTGCGTTCCATACGAAAGTGCCGTTTTCCAAGGTGTTCCGCGAGGGGATCACGGGCGTGACGCGCGAAATGATCGCCGACGGAAAAGAACTCGGTTACTGTCTCAAACTTCTTGCGATCGGCAAACAGACGGATGCGGGGATCGAAGTGCGCGTGCATCCTACGTTCGTGCGTACGGGGCATCCGCTTGCCGCGGTAAACGACAGTTTCAACGCGGTGTATCTGACGGGCGACGCGGTCGGAGAGGTCATGCTGTACGGGCGCGGCGCGGGCGCGCTTCCTACGGGCAGCGCGATCGTGAGCGACGTCATCTATGCGGCGACGCACAGCGAGATCCGTTATTCTACGTTTAAAAATACCGCGAATGCGGAAAAAGACGTGCGTTTCCCCAGCGATTTCAGCAGCGCGTATTATCTGCGGATCAAAGTGTCCGACAAGACGGGCGTGCTGGCAAAAATCGCCGCGCTGTTTGCAAAATACAATATTTCGATCGTGGAGATGTTGCAGAAAGGGGAGGGCGAAACGGCGAGCGTGACGCTTATCACGCACGAAACGCGCGAACTTGCGATCCGGAATGCGGTATCCAAGATCAATGCGTTGGAAGTCGCATCCGTCGAATCGGTGCTTCGCGTCGTCTCTTAACGTTCAAAAAGGCGGTCTCCGCCTTTTTTTATCCTTTCATTTTTGTTAAGTTCTATTCGATCGGAGGGAATTATGATCCAATCTTTGAAACAAATCAAACGTATGGCGGACGCTCGCGTCGGTTCGGAAGAAACCGAGCGGGACGAGGAGGGACGCGCCGTAATCGCGATGACGGTGCTTCGGGACGAGGATTTTCTCTCCGACTTTTCGGCGGGAAAGCGCCCGACCGTAAGTCCGGAGGTTGCGGAATATCTCAACGAAAGCGCGTTGCCGCTTCTGCCCGCGGAATCCGTCTGTCTGCGGATTTACAGCGATTGTATCAGCGAAGAGGAGAAACCGGTGTATTCCGCGGCGCTCAAAGAATATTACATGCGCCGCTATCGGGAGAACCGATTGTTGATGCGGCGGAACGCGATTTTTTCGCTGATCATGGCGCTAATCGGTCTCGCCGCGCTCGCCGTTACGCTCACGGTGTCTTATTTCGGGAGAATGCCGATCCTATCGGAAGCGCTCGATATCTTTTCCTGGGTGTTTCTGTGGGAAGCGGTCGATTTGTTTTTTCTCGAACGCACGGTCCTGCGTGCGAAACGGAATCGCTGTCTGCGCTTTCTCGAAGCAGATATCCGATATTTGCCGAGAACAAGAACGCAAACGGACGGTACGGCGGAATAGAAGAACAACAACAAACGGAAACGACGCGCCGAACGGCGCGTCGTTTTGCTGTAATAAGCGGTTATAAACCGATCAGCCGACGATTAAATTGACAAGCCGCCCGGGAACGACGACGCATTTTTTCACCGTTTTGTCCGCGATGCGCTCCCGTACCTCCGGCAAGGCGATCGCTTTCGCTTCGATTTCCTCGTTTGCGGCGTTTGCGGGCAGGTTGGCGCGGCAGACAATTTTACTGTTGATCTGCACGGCGTATTCCTTTTCGTCGAGGATGAGCGCGTCGGGATTCTCCTTCGGGTACGCCTGTTCGAATACCGAGCCTTTTCCACCCGTCTGTTCCCACAGTTCTTCGCAGAAGTGGGGGGCGCAGGGCGCGACAAGCAACAAGAGATCTTTTACAGACGCCTTCAAGAGCGCGTTATTCCGTACGGGAAGTCCGTCGTATTTGTAAATCGCGTTCAAAAACTCCATGATCCGCGCGATCGCGGTGTTGAACGAGAAGGCTTCCAGATCGTGCGCGACGCGGGAAATCGCATAGTTGCGCGCGTAGTCGAGCGCCTTTTCTTCCGCGCCGTACGCGCCGCCTTTTTCGTCCTTCGAAGGCAGGATTTTCAGGGCTATTTTCTCGATGCGGTCCATGAATCTGGCGATCGCTTTGATCCCGTCGTCGTTCCACGGTCCGCCCTCGGTATACGAGAAACCGAACATGAGATACAGACGGAAGGCGTCGGAACCGTATTTTTCCACGTATTCGTCGGGCGAAACGACGTTGCCGTGCGATTTGCTCATGCGGTTTCCGTCCGGACCGAGGATTACGCCCTGGTGTACGAGCCGACGGAAGGGTTCGTCGAAACCGAGATAGCCCATGTCGCGCAACGCTTTGGTGAAGAAACGCGCGTAGAGCAGGTGCATGCAAGCGTGTTCCGCGCCGCCCACGTAGGTGTCTACGGGCAGAAGCCGGTCGACCGTTTCGCGATCGAACGGCGCGGCGTCGTTATGCGCGTCCGCATAGCGCAGGAAATACCAGCTCGAACAGACGAATGTGTCGAGGGTGTCGGGATCGCGCAGGGCTTCGCCGCCGCAGGCGGGGCAGGTCGCGCGCATGAATTTTTCGTGCTTGGCGAGCGGGGATTTTCCGTCTGGTTTGAATTCCACGTCGTAGGGCAGTTTCACGGGCAGTTCTTTTTCGGGAACGGGGACCGCGCCGCAGGCGGGGCAGTGTACGATCGGAATGGGGGCGCCCCAATACCGCTGACGGGAGACCAGCCAGTCGCGCAGGCGGTAATTGATTTTTTTGCCGCCCTTGCCGAGTTTGGCGATATGTGCGGCGATCGCTTCGCGCGCTTCTTCCCCGATCAGCCCGTCGAAGGCGACCGATCCCACGACGATCCCGTCGTCGCAGAAGGGCAATTCGGTTTCCCCGCCCTGTTTCTCGATTACTTTCACGATGGGGAGATTATACTTCGTTGCGAAAGCAAAATCACGTTCGTCGTGAGCCGGCACCGCCATGACCGCGCCCGTACCGTAGCTTGCGAGTACGTAATCGGCAAGATAGACGGGGATTTTTTTGCCGTTTACGGGATTGGTGCAGTACGAGCCCGTGAACACGCCCGTTTTTTCGCGCGCGGTGGAAAGGCGGTCGATTTCGCTCGCTTTCGCCGCGTATTCGATGTAGTTTTCCACTTCCGCGCGCCGTTCTTCCGTCGTTAGCTTGCGCGCGAGCGGGTGTTCGGGCGCAAGCACCACGTAAGTCACCCCGAATACGGTGTCGCAGCGGGTGGTGTAAACGCGGAGTTTGTCTCCCGTTTCGCATTCGAATTCGATTTCGCATCCCGTGGACTTTCCGATCCAGTTGCGTTGCATCGCCTTGGTCTTTTCCGGCCAGTCGAGCGTATCCAGCCCCGTAAGCAGTTCTTCGGCGTATTCGGTGATTTTAAAGAACCACTGCGTAAGGTTTTTCCGTACGACCTGTGTGCCGCAACGTTCGCAGGCGCCGTCCTGCACCTGTTCGTTGGCAAGCACCGTGTTGCAGGAAGGACACCAGTTTACGGGCGCTTCTTTGCGATAGGCAAGCCCTTTTTTATAGAGTTGAAGGAACATCCACTGCGTCCAGCGGTAGTAATTTTCTTCGCAGGTCTTTACTTCCGCCGACCAGTCGAACATCGCGCCCATGGCGCGGAGTTGTTTTTCCATCGTCTCGATGTTCTTTTCGGTGGAATCTTTGGGGTGGATG
Organism: uncultured Christensenellaceae bacterium; assembly: GCA_910586825.1. Taxonomy (GTDB): domain Bacteria; phylum Bacillota; class Clostridia; order Christensenellales; family Borkfalkiaceae; genus Gallimonas. The sequence continues at coordinate 11,600 of CAJUJF010000006.1, forward strand.
CCCGTTTTGATGGCGTAATTCTCGGCGGGAAGCCCGAACGCGTCGAAGCCCATGGGCTGGAACACGTTATAGCCCTGCATCCGTTTAAAGCGCGCGTAGGAGTCGGTCGGGCCGTAGTTGTACCAATGCCCGATGTGCAGTTTTGCGCCGGAAGGGTAAGAGAACATTTCGAGCACGTACAGCTTGGGCTTTTCCGTTTCCTTTTTGTCAAAGCTGTTGAGCTTCGTTTTTTCCCAACGCGCCTGCCATTTTTGTTCTACCGATTTTACGTCCATATTGTCGACCTCGTTTCGTTTGTCACAAGATATTGTACACCTTCGGAACGGAGAAGTCAAGCGAAGCGCGCCAAAAAGACGCCCGCCCGCTCGGCGGAGATCATGATTTTTTCGCCGAAGCCGCTATGCGAATACGCTTTTTTCGATCGCGTAAATAAATCGCGAATTTAGGCATACAATAAATACGTGGAAGAAATCACCGTTTCGGAACAGCGGGAACGCAGCTCCTATATCATCTATCTCTATAACGCGCTCTCCGAAAACCTGCTTCGCGCAGGCGGGAACGGAGAACTGCTTTTCAGCGGAGAGCGCACCTGTCTGCGAATCCAGCTTCCCTCGGGCGCGGAAAGGCTCCGTTTGCGCATCGCGGACAAAATCGGGGAAGTCATCGGCGTGGGTTATAAATACGAATTTCTGCGCGATACGCTGCGGGTCTGTCTTTCCAAGCGCGAAAAGAAACTGCTCTGCGCAGCATTGATCGCCGCCGACTACGACGGGGATAAAGGGTATATCCGACGCAAGATCGGCAGAAAAGACCAATACGCGATCGACGGGATCTATGCGTTCCGGATGGGCGCGTTGCGCGAGAAATGGGAAAAGATCGTCAGTTACGTTCCGGAAGCTTTTACGTCCGCGGATTTGAAAAAATTCTGCGAATTCATGGTGGGCGAGAGCAAGAACAAAATTTATTTGAAGGGGAACACGGTATTCGGCGAGAACTTCGTGCCGTTGCGGCGCAGCCGCCTCACGGGGGAAGAGGACGCGGAAACGGAAATCTTGCTTTCCGACGCGGGCTTCGTCTACTGCCTCGGCGACGTCGAGGATTCGCTGGGGGATTTTCTGCAAAAATATTATGCGGAACGGGCGATTTTCTCTTGACAAACAAAGAGAAAGAAGATACAATATTTCCGACAGAGACAAGTAGCGCCGCCTGCGCATTTCAGAGACCGGAATCTACGGCTGGAAGTTCCGGATGCGATAGCGGAGGGTGAAACCGCTTTGCCGAACGTTGTAATCTCAATAAAAGCGGTCGGATTTTTCCGGCAATTAAGGTGGAACCGCGCAAGATGCTTGCGTCCTTAAATGATCCGTTTGCGGATTATTGAGGGCGTTTTTTGTTTTATTAAACGCATTTTCGGCGTTTCATGCCGCACATTCGGCGAAATTCTGATTAAAACATGGTATTATGTCACACATAATACGGGGAGGAATCATGAAAATTATCTTAAAAAACGGGGACGAGTTGGAATTGAGCGCGGGCGCAACCGCGTTCGCCGCCGCGCAGGCGGTTTCCGACGGACTTGCGCGGGCGGCGGTCGCCGCGAGAATCAACGGCAAACTGTGCGATCTTTCCGCGCCGCTTTCCGAAGGGGATTCCCTTGAAATCGTCACGATGAAAGATCCCGACGGATTGCAGGTCTACCGCCATACCTGCGCGCACGTGCTGGCGCAGGCGCTCAAAACGGTTTATCCTACCTGCAAGCTTGCGATCGGTCCCGTCATCGACAACGGCTATTATTACGACGTGGATTTTAAAACTCCGATCACGATGGAGGATTTCGCCAAAGTCGAAGCGGAGATGAAAAAAATCATTAAAAGCAATCTTCCGATCGAACGGTTTACTCTTCCGCGCAACGAGGCGATTGCGCTCATGTCCAAGTTCAGCGAAACGTACAAAGTGGAACTCATCCGCGATCTTCCGGAGGACGAAGAAATTTCTTTCTATAAGCAGGGCGCGTTTACCGATCTTTGCCGCGGACCGCATTTGCCTTCCACGGGAAAGATCAAGGCCTTTAAATTGGTTTCGATCGCGGGCGCGTATTGGCGCGGGGACGAAAAGAAGAAGATGCTCACCCGCATCTACGGAACGGCGTTTGCGAAAAAAGAGGAAATGGACGAATATTTCGCGATGCTCGAAGAGGCGAAAAAGCGCGATCATATCAAGCTCGGAAAAGAGATGAAGCTGTTCGCATTGCTCGGCGAAGGCAAGGGATTTCCCTTCTTCTTGCCCAACGGCATGATTCTGAAAAACACCCTCGTCGATTTCTGGCGGGAGATCCACTGCCGCGAGGGGTACGTGGAAGTGCAGACGCCCGTTATTCTCAATCGCTCGCTCTGGGAGACTTCGGGGCATTGGGATCACTATAAGAACAATATGTATACGACGCAGATCGACGGCGAGGACTGCGCGGTCAAACCCATGAACTGTCCCGGCGGCATGCTGGTCTACAAAACTTCTCCGCACAGTTATAAAGATTTCCCCATCCGCATGGGCGAGTTGGGGCTCGTTCACCGTCACGAAAAGAGCGGTCAGCTCCACGGGCTGATGCGCGTGCGCTGTTTCACGCAGGACGACGCGCACATATTCATGTTGCCCGAACAGATCACGGAAGAAATCAAGGGCGTCGTGCGGATCATCGACGAAGTGTATAAACTCTTCGGATTCAAATACCACGTCGAGCTTTCCACCCGTCCGGAGAACAGCATGGGCAGCGACGAGGATTGGGAGAAAGCGACGGGCGCGCTGAAATCGGCGCTCGACGAGCTGAAACTTCCCTATTCCGTCAACGAAGGGGACGGCGCGTTCTACGGTCCGAAGATCGATTTCCATCTCGAAGACAGCATCAAGCGCACGTGGCAGTGCGGAACCATCCAGCTCGATTTCCAGATGCCGCAGCGGTTCGATCTCGAATACGTGGGGGAGGACGGGCAGAAGCACCGCCCGATCATGATCCACCGCGTCGTGTTCGGTTCGATCGAGCGCTTTATCGGGATTTTGATCGAACACTATGCCGGCAAATTTCCCGTCTGGCTCGCGCCCGAACAGATCAAAGTGCTTCCCGTCACCGATCGGGCAGCGGAATACGCCGAGCAGCTCGTATCGCAGTTCAAAGCGCTCGGTCTGCGCGCTTCGGCGGATCTGAGAAAGGAGAAAATCGGCAGAAAGATCCTCGACGCCGAGTTGGAAAAAGTCCCTTACAAACTCGTCGTCGGAGATAAAGAGGTCGAAGAGGGCACGGTGTCCGTTCGCCGCCGCGGAGAGGGGGATATCGGCGCGATGCCGAAAGCGGATTTCTTCGCGCTCGTAAAAGAAGAGAACGATTCCAAAAAAGTTTTTTGACCGAAAAGCAAAAAGCGGATCGCGCGTACGGCGCAATGTCCGCTTTTTGCGCTCTTTTACAAAATTTCTTTTCCGTTTTTCAAATAATTCCGTAAAATCGTTTGACAAACGGCGGAAGGTCTGATAATATATTATCGTCAAGCAGAGGTAAACCCTTCTCTCCGCATTTGCGCCAAGCGAAGCGGGTCGATATTTTTCGGAATCGTTCGCGGAATTTCCGCGCGTGAAAAATTTCAACGGGTTGCCTTGCGCGATCCGTTTTATTTTTGGTCCCCGAAATAGACGGAGCATTTCGGGGGATAGTTTTGTGAGAGGTGAAAATTATCAAAACGCAGAATCAGTTGAACGGAGATATCCGCGACCGTGAAATCCGCGTGATTTCGTCTTCGGGCGAAATGCTCGGCGTCATGTCGCCGAGAGAAGCGCTGCGCCTTGCCGAGGAGGAGAATCTCGATCTCGTAAAAATTTCTCCGCAGGCAGTCCCGCCGGTATGCAAGATCATGGACTACGGGAAGTTCAAGTTCGAGCAGGCGAAAAAGGAAAAGGAAAACCGCAGAAATCAGAAGATCGTGGAACTGAAAGAAGTACAGCTTTCCATGACGATCGACGTCGGCGATCTGAACGTAAAAGCCAAGCATGCGACGAAGTTTCTCGAAGCGGGGAACAAAGTCAAAGTCTCCATTCGTCTGCGCGGCAGACAGATGGCGCATGCGAATCTCGCAAAGGACGTAATGAACGGATTTTTCGAAACGCTGAAAGAGCTTGCGGTAATCGAAAAGCCGATCAATATGGAAGGGCGCAACATCATCATGATTCTCGCTCCCGCAAAGAAGTAAGCGATCCGCCCGCAAGGGCAAAACACGAAAATATTTGGAGGATAAAAAGATGCCGAAACAGAAATCGCACAGCGGTTCGAAAAAGCGCTTCTGGCTCACGGGCAGCGGTAAGGTGAACAGACCTCACGGCGGCAAGAACCATAAAGCGGAAACCAAGAACAGAAAGAGAAAGAGAAATTTACGTCAGACGACGCTCGTTTCCTCTGCGCAGGAGAACAACGTCAAGAAGATGATTCCCTACAAGGATTAACGGAGGTAAAACACGATGCGTATTAAAAGAGGCGTAAACGGCGTTAAAAAACGCAGAAAAATAATGAAGCTTGCCAAGGGCTATTTCGGCTGCAAGAGCAAGAATTACCGGATCGCGCGCGAAGCGGTCATGAAATCGCTGAACTACGCGTATATCGGCAGAAAGCACAGAAAGCGCGATATGCGCAGGCTGTGGATCGCGCGTATCAACGCGGGCGCGCACATCAACGGACTTTCCTATTCCAAGCTGATGCATGGATTGAAAGTCGCGGGGATCGATCTCAACCGCAAAGTGCTTGCCGATCTTGCCGTGAGCGACGCGAAGGGATTTGCGGAACTGTGCGGCAAGGCAAAAGCCGCGCTTTAAGAACGACGAAAAGCCTTTGTTACAAAGGCTTTTTTCGCATTATGACGATTGTTTCGAAAAATAATCCCGCCGTGAAAAGCCTCGCCGCGCTCAAAGAGAAAAAGGCGCGGCGGGAACGCGGCGCCTTCCTCGTGGAAGGGGAGAAAATGGTGCGCGAATGCGTGCAAAGCGGAATGGAGATCCGTTCGGTCGCGGTGCGCGAGGGCTATCGCGGGGACACCTACGGATTCGAGCCGCTCGTGTTCGGCGCGGACGCGTTTGCCGCCGTGTGCGACGAAAAGACCCCGCAGGGCATCGCCGCCGAAGTCGGGATCCCGAAATTCGCGCCGGAGCCGCCTGACGCGCCCTGTCTGTTATTGGACGGTGTGTCCGATCCCGCCAACGTGGGCGCGATCGTGCGAACGGCGGTTGCGGCGGGCTATCGGGAGATCTATTGCGTATCCTGCGCCGATCCGTATTCCCCCAAGAGCGTGCGCGCGAGCATGAGCGGGGTATTTTTCGCCAAGATCATGCAGACGACGCGCGAAGAGGCGTTGACCGTCCTTGCGGGCGTGCCGTTGATCGCCGCCGACATGTCCGGAGAAAACGCGTTTTCGTTCGCGCCGCCTCCGCTGTTCGCGCTATGCATCGGCAACGAGGGCAACGGGCTTTCGGAATCGGTTGCCGCGCGCGCGGACCGCACCGTAAAAATTCCCATGGAAAAAGAGACGGAGAGTCTGAACGCTTCCGTTTCCGCGGGGATTCTGATGTATCTGTTAAAAAAGAAATCGTTCGAGACGAAATAAGAGGAGAGAAAGATGTCAGGTCACAGCAAATGGCACAACATTCAAGCAAAAAAAGGCAAGGCGGACGCCGCGCGCGGTAAAATTTTCACCAAGCTCGGAAGAGAGCTTGCGGTGGCGGCAAAGGGGAACCCCAATCCTTCCACCAACTCCAAATTGGCCGACGTAATCGCCAAAGCGAAAGCGGCGAACATGCCGAACGACAATATCGAGCGCTCGATCAAGCGCGCCGCGGGCGAAATGGGGGACAAAGACTACAAAGAACTGACCTACGAAGGGTACGGCGTCGCGGGCGCCGCGGTGATCATCACCACGCTGACTGATAACAACAACCGTACGGCGGGTGACGTGCGCGCGATCATGAGCAAGCACGGCGGATCTTTGGGCATGACGGGTTGCGTTTCCTACATGTTCGACACGAAAGGCGTGATCGTCGTGGAGCGGACTCCGGGGCTGGACGAGGATACAATTACGGAATACGCGATCGAAGCGGGCGCGGACGACGTCGTGACCGAAGAAGACGCGTTTGAGATCTATACTTCCGTCCCCGCGTTTTCCGAAGCGCGCAAGATGCTCGAAGAAAAGGGCTTGAACTTTTTGCAGGCGGAAATCACCCAGATCCCGCAGAACAAGATCGTACTGCCCGAAGAGAAGTTGGAAACGTTTTTGAAGATGCTTGAAAAGCTCGACGAGAACGACGATGTGCAGAACGTTTATCACAACGTAGAATTGCCCAAAGAAGAGGAGATCGACTGAAAACATATCTTTCAGGAGCGAATATGACGGTAACCGAGACTTGCCGCATTGCAAAAGCGAACGCGTATGCGGTCGCTTTTTCGGCAGAAGCGGAAAAAAACAGAATGCTCGAAAGTGCGGCGGAAGCCCTCGTTGCGAGCGAATCCGAAATTCTTGCCGCGAACGAAGCGGATCTGAAAAATTTCAAGCGCGGGGAACAGCTTCGGGACCGTTTGATGCTGAACGCTTCGCGGATCGCGGCGATCGCGGAGGGTTTGAAACAGCTCCGCGCGCTTCCCTGCCCCGTGGGGGAGACGATCGAACGGCATACGACGGCTTCGGGCTTGGAGATCGAACGGGTGCGGGTGCCGTTCGGCACGGTCGGCATCATCTACGAAGCGCGCCCCAACGTGACTGCGGATGCGATCGGACTGTGCATCAAAAGCGGGAACGCGGTCGTGCTGCGCGGCAGCGGCGACGCCTACGAATCCAATCTCGCCATCGTCGCGGCGATCAAGCGCGCGTTGCGCGCAAGCGGGTTCAATCCCGAATTCATTCAACTCGTCGGGGATCGTTCCCGCGAGGGCGCGCGGGAATTTATGCGCTGTCAATCCCTCGATGTGCTGATTCCCCGCGGAAGCGCGTCGCTCATTCAGAGCACGCTTGAAAACGCGACCGTTCCCGTCATCGAAACGGGAACGGGAAACTGTCATATCTATCTCGAAAAGAACGCCGATTTCGACAAGGCGCTTCCGATCGTCGTCAACGCAAAGACCCAGCGGCCAAGCGTGTGCAACGCCGCCGAAAGTCTGGTGTGCGACGAGGCGTTTGCAAAACCGCGCCTTTTAGAAATCGTCGCGGCGTTGCGGGAAAAGGGGGTGGAAGTCGTCGGGGACGAACGTTCGCGGGAAATCTGTCCCGACATTGCGCCCGCATCGGAGGAGGACTTCGACACCGAGTTCCTCGCGCTGAAAATTTCCGTAAAAATCGTGAACGGCGCGGAAGAGGCGATCGCGTTTATCAACGCCCATTCCACGGGTCACAGCGAGGCAATCGTCACCGAAGATCGAGCGGTAGCCGAAAAATTCCTGCGGGAAATCGATTCCGCGTGCGTGTACGTAAACGCGTCGACGCGGTTTACCGACGGCTTCGAATTCGGCTTCGGCGCCGAAATGGGCATTTCCACCCAAAAACTTCACGCCCGCGGTCCGATGGGCTTGCGGGAGCTGACTTCTTATAAATTTCTGATCCGCGGAAAGGGGCAGATCAGGGAGTAAAAGGCGTTTCGTCGGGACTTCCGAATTCCGTCATGAGTTTCCGATAACGGACGGGCAGATAGCCGCGCTGTTGTTTCAGCCGTTCGCGGGAGGGAATGTTCACCGCGTTGAAATAGCGTTTCCAAAGGCTCTGCCAAGCGCTTTCGTCGGCGGAAAGGAGGATCTCCGCGCTTTCGAGCGGCGCGACGAAAGAATCGGCGCCGTCGTACACCGCCGCTTTTTTCCGCCCGACGTCGTGAATCGCGAACGGAAATTGCGGAAGCCGCGCGCGAAAATGCGGCAACAGAAGATCGGCGATATCATGATCGGGCGTGATCGGGGCGTACAGCGCGCCGCTCGCCGTTTCCGTAAACCGGACAAAACCGTGCAGACGGTGAATTTCTATCGCGACCCGATGCATGCATTCGTCGGCGGCGATGACGGCGTCCAGTGCGAGCATCTCCCGCACGGGGCGCTTTTTTTGCGCGATCAGGCGGAAATAACGCAGTGCAACCATATCGCGGTCGGGCTGGCTGCTGCGCAGGATCCGGTCGAGGTCGTGCATGCTGCGCGCGTCGAAGCCGAGCAACCGCTTTTTCGCCTTTTGCGCGCAGGCGGGGTCGGCGGGGACGGTTACGACGTTAAGTCCGAGCGGAAGCTGGCATTGCGTCGAGGTCAGAAACGCGTCCCGATCGCCGTAAGAGCGCACGAACGCCGTGAGGAAGGCTTCGTGCGAGCCGTCGTATAAGTAGATCATAATTCCCCCGTGAGCGCGGAGAACGCGGTTTCGGGGTTCGAAAACAAACTGAGCTGAACGGCGTTTGTCTGCGCTTCGCCCGAAGCGAGCAGACCCTTTACCGCGCGTTCGTTTTCACTGCCGTAGAATTTTCCGTTTGCCGTCAGAAAATGCCGCGCCCGTTTCAACACGACGCGCATTTTTTTCAGATGTTCGAAAGTGAGGGCGGTGTACCGCCGCGCTTCCGTGATTCTGTACGCGCTGCGCGCGCCGATTCCCGGCACGCGCAGAAGCATTTCGAGCGGCGCGCGGTTCACTTCGATCGGAAACAGGTGTAAATTCCTGAGCGCCCAGGCGCATTTCGGATCGTACTCCGTCGCCAGATTTTCGCCTTCCGGCACGATTTCTTCCACGCTGAACCCGTAAAAACGGAGCAGCCAGTCCGCCTGGTAAAGCCGGTGTTCGCGCAGCGCGCCCGCGGGTACGTCGGGCAGAACGGAATCGTGCACTACGGGAACGTACGAGGAGTAGTAGACCCGTTTCAGTCCGGTGTTCCGATAAAGGCTTTGCGTAAGGCGCAGAATCTGTCCGTCGGCTTCGGGGCTCGCGCCGACGATCATCTGCGTCGTCTGTCCGGCGGGCAGAAATCTTCCTTTGCGTTTTTCCTCGCGGAATATCCGCGATTGTTTGGCGAGGTTCCGCATCGGCGCGAGCAGGCTCTCTTTCGTCTTCTGCGGCGCCAGCAGTTTCAGGCTCCGTTCGGAGGGGAGTTCCACGTTATAGCTCATGCGGTCGGCGTACGCCGCCGTTTCCCGTACGATCGCTTCGTCTGCGTGCGGAATGCCTTTCACGTGAACGTAACCGTGAAATCCGTATTCCGTCCGCAGTTTTTTTACCGTAAGCAGCAGCCGCTCCATGGCGTAATCGGGGGAAACGCAGACGGCGGAGGAGAGAAAAAGTCCTTCGATATAATTCCGCTTGTAAAAGTCGACCGTAAGCTCGCAGATCTCTTCCGGCGTGGCGGTCACGCGGGGGACGTCGGCTTCCGAGCGGCTCATGCAGTATCTGCAATTAAAAACGCAGTCGTTGCTCATGAGGATTTTGAGCAGGGAAACGCATCTTCCGTCCGGCGTAAAAGTATGACAGCAGCCCGCGGGCTTGCCGTTGCCGATCCCGCCGCTGTTTTTGCGGTTGCTTCCCGAGGAAGAACACGAAACGTCATACTTCGCGCTCTCCGTTAAAATGCGCAATTTCTCTTCCGAAATCATGGATCCATTATACGATTCGAACGAATGTTTGTCAAGCGTTTCCGAACGTTTGTTTTCATATTTTTTTCGATACGCCTTGCACGGCGCGGCGGAATGTGCTATAATGGGAATCGGAATTGTTTTTTCACGCGATTATCACGCGTTATTAAACGGAATATAAAATTAACGGGATATAATCTTAACAGGAGGGCAGTATGAGAGTTCTTATCGTAGACGACGAGGATATGATCCGTAACGTGCTTCGCGAATACGTGGAGTTCGAAGGCGGCGAAGCGGAAGAGGCGCGCGACGGCATGGAGGCAGTCTCCATGTGCCGCGAATCCGATTACGACGTGATCCTGATGGACGTCATGATGCCGCGGCTGGACGGGTTTTCCGCCGTAAAAGAGATCCGCAAATTCAAACAGACGCCCGTCATCATGTTATCCGCGCGTGGCGAAGAGTACGATAAACTCTTCGGGTTCGAGATCGGATCGGACGACTACGTGACCAAGCCGTTTTCGCCCAAAGAGGTGATGGCGCGGATCCACGCCGTGACCAAACGCGGCGTTTCCGTTCCCGCAAACAAGGATACATACGAATTCGGGGGACTGAAAATCGACGTCACGGGGCGCAGCGTTTTCGTGGACGGGCAAAAAGCGGAACTCACGCCGAAAGAGTACGAACTGCTCTTTTATTTCGTAAAGAACGAGGGGGTCGCGCTTACCCGCGAGCGGCTTTTAAACAAAGTCTGGGGATATGATTTTTACGGCGACGACCGCACCGTGGATACGCACGTGAAGATGTTGCGCGGAAATTTAAAAGAATACAGAAAATTCATCGTGACTTTGCGCGGGCTCGGTTATAAATTCGAGGTGCAATAACGGCTTATGGGGAAAACGGGAGGGAGAAAAGTCAGAATAAGGGCGGGCAGAAGCCTGAACCTTGTTTTGTGGTTCTCTTTTTCGGTCTTTGCGGTGATCCTGATCGTCCTGTATTCCCTGATTCAGAATCTGCTCGTGCGGCGGCAGTACCGCGAAGTCGCCGAAAAAATGCTGCGTTCTGCGGCGGACAACATGCAGAGCGCGATTGCGGAAAACGAAAATCCTTCCGACGTCGTAAAACTGTTTCTCGAAGTTTCCAACCGTTACGGCGTGGGGTTTTACCTGATTTACGAAAACGGGGAAAACGTCTTTCCCGAACTGTCCGCGCCTGCGTCTTTTCCCGAAATCATAGGGAAGCTGACGGACGAATTACAAGGCGGCGATCCGGTCTTGTTCCATATCGGGGACGACATGGTGCTCGGCACCGAGACGTCTCCGCTCGGCGGGCGGAACTGCTATTTGTTTTTATCTATCCCGTCCGGCGCTTTTTCGGAATACGAACAGAGTTTCGGTTGGATGTCCTTCGTGACCGCGCTGTTTGCGATTGTGCTGGCGTTCGCGGCGAGCGGCGTGGTTGCCGCGCTGATCACCCGACCGGTTACCGAAGTGACCGAATGCGCAAAGGAGCTTTCCCGCGGGAATTTCAATCTCAATCTGGGAAAAGAGTATTTTTGCAGCGAGATCACGGAACTTGCCGACGCGCTGGACTCCGCGCGGAAAGAGATATCGAAAGCGGACCGGATGCAGAAGGAACTGATCGCCAACGTCTCCCACGACTTCAAAACGCCGCTGACGATGATCAAGGCGTACGCCTCCATGATACGGGAAATATCGGGCGAGGATAAGAACAAGCGGGATGCGCACGCGCAGATCATCATCGACGAAAGCGACCGCCTCGCGGCGCTCGTCGCCGATCTGCTCGATCTTTCGAAACTGCGCGCGGGGCTTGCCGAGAGCAAGAGTACGGTGTTCAATCTCTCCGAAGAAGTTTACAAGGTTGCGGGTCGGTTCGAGTATCTGAAAGAAGTCGACGGGTACCGCATCGAAACGGTGGTGGAAGACGATCTGTACGCGTATGCGAATAAAGAGCGGATCGAACAAGTGCTGTATAACTTGATCGGAAACGCGGTGAACTACACGGGCGCGGACAAACGCGTCGTCGTGCGGCTTATCCGGAAAGACGGCGGCGCGCGGTTCGAAGTCGCCGATTCCGGCAAGGGGATTCCGCCCGACGAGATCGACACAATTTGGGACCGTTACTATCGGTCGAACAAAACGCACAAACGCCCCGTTCAGGGTACGGGCTTGGGGCTTTCTATCGTCAAGGGCATTTTGCTGTCGCAGGGCTGTCCGTTCGGCGTCATTTCCGAAGTCGGAAAAGGAAGTTGTTTCTGGGTGGAGTTCCCGCCGTCGGAAACGTCTCCGCAGGGGGACGCGCCCGTCAAAGAAACGGAACGGAAGAAGCCGAAAAAAAGAAGTAAGGAGGAGCGGGATGAATAGAATATGGAGCGCTTTATTGGCTTTGCCGCTCTCGGCGGGGATCGGAACGGTCGGGACGCGGGGAGTTTCTTCCGCGCAGGCTCCCGCAGAGACCTATTTGCGCGGTGCCGACGGGATCGGGATCGTTGCTTTCAGCGGAGGGGATAACCTGTCCGTGCAGGAGATGCTGACGTTCGATCTGCGCGGGCTTGCGGAAGAGAACAATTACGGCAGGGCGGAAGCGGTCTATACGTTTTACAACCAAGGGGAAGCGGACACCGAGCTGACGCTGCTTTTGCCGTTCGGCAGGGATGCCTGTTACGAGGTGGGCGAAGAGCAGTACACTGTCCGCGCGGACGGACAAAGCGTGGAATGCCGCGCGCGGTACACCTACGCGGGGGATGTCGCCTTTTCGCTCGAAGCCGATCTGTCGCGGCTTTGCGAAGATTATCGGAAGGACGCCTTTTTTACGGAGACCATGCCGGTTACGGAGTACGTTTACCGCACGGACGGAACGGCGAAAGGATGCGACGGCGTGGATTTCGAGTATGTTTGCAACCCGATGCGCACCAAATTAGCGTTTTCCAAGCGCGGATTTACAAGCGTGAAAAACGGAAGAAACAAGACCTGGATCCCGCTCGGGGAAAATGCGGAGGAAGTGCGCGTCTATGCGATCGGAGAACCGCTCGGAGAATTCCGTTGCAGCGCGTATCAGGACAAGAAAGTTGCGCCGACGGGCGTCGCGTTGCAGGTCGTGACCGTTAAAGAAACGGATTTTTACGAGTTTGCGCTCAGAAATTATCCCGAAGAGAGCAGCGTTTCGCGCACGGATTGGTATAACGGGTTCGTGGATATGCTGGTTTCCTGCGACGACGGTTGCGCGATCAACGCGATTCCCGCCGATTACGGGAGGGCGCGTCTGATGAAGTGGTACGAATACGCGTTGCAGATCCCCGCGGGAGAAAGCGTGACGAACGTCGTGACCGTTCCGTTGCGCCCCAACGTAAGTTTGCGGAACGGCAAGCGATACGAATACGAATTTCAGCTCTCGCCCGCGCAGCGTTGGCAGAATTACGAGGGGATCGAAATCAAGATCCTCACGCCGTACGATCTTGCGGTCAGTTCGCTCGACTTCGAGAAAACGGCGCTCGGCTATGAGTTTGCGCGCGATTGTCTCCTGTCGGGCGATCTTGCGTTCACGATCGCCGAGAGTACGGATATCGAAGTTACGACTTACGGAAACATGACGCCCGCGCTTACGACCGCGCTCGTCATGCTCACGGTCGTCGTGTGTCTGGGCGGCGGAATCGTCGTTTTCCTGATCGTGCGTTCCGGGCGCAGTCGCCGCGCGGCAAACGATCAGGGCGAAGTCAAGGAAGGAATTATCGATCTCGGCAGGTCGGAAGACCAAGACGATTGATCGCATTTTTCGGAAAGCGGGACGCACCCCGCTTTTATGCCTTGTAAAGCGTCGACCGGTGAAATCGGTCGCGGGAGGAGAATATGAAAATCAGGAATATCGTTTTTCCGCTTGTTACCGCCGCGCTCGTCGTTTGCGCGGTCCCCGCGCGTCGGGTATCGGAAGCGGGCAGGGCGCCCATGTACGTCGAAGGCGTTTGTGCCTCCGAAATCACGTTGCGCGAAGATTCGCCCGTCGTCGTGGAAAAGGAGGAACTGATCTTCCGTCCGGAAAAAGACTCCGAATGGACGCAGTTCGAAGAATACGGCGCTTCCTATACGGCAGAGTACATCCTGTATAATCCGTCGTCGGAAGACGCGGTTTTAAAATTAGGTCTGCCCTTAAATTTACCGCGGGATTTTTCCGACGGGATCACGGCGGAGAAAGTAGCGGAGCGTTGCGCGTTGACCGCAAACGGAAAGAAGGTTGCGGGAAATTTGCGTTTTAATTTCGACGCGGATCTCGCGGCGGAGACGACGGACGCGTTTTATTCGCCAGATCTGCCCGTTCGGGAATATGAATGTACGGTCGATTTGCCCGAATCCTGTCGGAACAGCCGCTGTTTGTTACGCCTCGAATGCAGTTATAATCCCGATAAGACGCGGTTTATCACGCCCGAAGTCTGCGGTTCGGATTTCGAAAACGGCGCTCTTACCATCGAGTTTTTGTTGTCGGAACCGAGGCAGACGCTTCGGTTTGCGGTATTCGGCGAACCGATCCGGATCGCTTCGTGCGAAGTTTGGGAAATCTATTTTTCGGCGGAGAGCGAGCGATTCATTGCAAGCGCGGCGTATGACGTTATTAAAGAGACGACTTTGGCGGAACATATCCGCGGATATTTCCCGAACGATATCGAAATGAGTGAAGAGGAGGCGTTTCTGTTTGCCGTGAGTAATTTCGAACACGCGGCGCACGGTGTTCTGAACGGCTGGGTAGAGGACATCGATCCCGATCGGATCCCCCGCCGCATCGAGTACGAAATTCTCGTCCCTTCCGGCGAGAGGACCGCGCATGCGGTCACGGTTCCGTTGTTCCCGTCTTATTCGGAGGGTTCGCGCACCTTTTTTTACGATTTTTCCGCCGCCTGGGCTTGGGCGGAATTCGGGGAGCTCAGCATCGCGGTGCAGACGGATTCGGAATATGAATTCTTTTCGCGTTTCGACTTCAAGGAAACCGACGGCGGTTTCGTGCATATCCGTGATTTTCTCCCGATGGAGCGTCTGCAATTTCAGCTTAATGATATTTCGCCGGTCGGCGGCGGGGGATTGAGCGAACTCGAAGTCGCCTTTCTCATTCTCGGCGTTCTGGCGGCGGTCGCCGTCGTAATTATCGCGGTGTGTTTCGTTCGCCGCAGGCGGAAACTGCGCGCGGCGGACGGGAGTAGTCAACAAGTTGGGAGAACGGATCGCGAATAGTACGGTTTTTCTTGACTTTTTTCTCTGCCGCGTGATATACTGTTCGGGAATCGGAGAAAAGCAAATATGTTGGAATTGAAAAATATCAGCTATACCGCGGGCGAGGGCAATAAAGAGATCCTCGGCGGCGTATCGCTGAAAATCGACGAACGGTTCGTGGCGATCACGGGACCGAACGGAAGCGGCAAAAGCACGCTTGCAAAAATCATCGCGGGAATCGTTCCTCCCACGGGCGGCAAAATTCTGCTCGACGGCGAGGATATCACGAACTGCTCCGTCACCGAACGCGCCCGCCGCGGGATCTCTTTCGCGTTTCAGCAGCCCGTGCGCTTCAAAGGGATCACGGTCAAGGATCTCGTCTCGCTTGCCGCGGGCAAGCCGATCAGCGTGGGCGAGGCGTGTTCGTATCTTTCGGAAGTCGGGCTCTGCGCGCGCGA
Organism: uncultured Christensenellaceae bacterium; assembly: GCA_910586825.1. GTDB lineage: Bacteria > Bacillota > Clostridia > Christensenellales > Borkfalkiaceae > Gallimonas. The sequence goes on from CAJUJF010000006.1 coordinate 26,878, forward strand.
CTACGTCGGGCGGGAGGTGAACGCGTCCCTGTCGGGCGGCGAGCTGAAACGGATCGAGATCGCGACCGTGCTTGCGCGCGGGACCAAGCTCTCGGTGTTCGACGAACCGGAGGCGGGGATCGATTTGTGGAGTTTTCAGAGCCTGATCTCGGTGTTTGAAAAGATGTACGATAAAACGCAGGGCAGTATCGTGATCATTTCCCATCAGGAGCGGATCCTGAACATTGCGGATAAGATCGTCGTCGTAAAGGGCGGCAGGATCGAGCGTCAGGGCACGCGGGAAGAGATCTTGCCCACCTTGCTCGGAACGAACGTATGCCGCGCGCTTACGGGGGAGGGGAAGTGATGGACGAGTTGGAAAAAATGCTGTTGTTGCAAATCGCCGATCTGCATAAAGTCCCCGACGGGGCGTACAATATTCGGAAGAACGGCGCGGGCGACGGGCGGCGGAGTACGGAACATATCAAAATTGAAACCAAGACGGACGGAAAGTCGGGTATCGACATTTTTATCGCGCCGAATACGAAAAACGAGAGCGTGCATATTCCCGTCGTGATTACGGAAACGGATTACCGCGAAACGGTATACAACGATTTTTACGTGGGCGAGAACGCCGACGTTCTGATCATCGCGGGGTGCGGGATTCATAATTGCGGCGTCGAGACGGCGGAACACAGCGGCGTGCATACCTTTCATCTTGAAAAGGGCGCGAAAGTCCGTTACGTCGAAAAGCATTACGGCGGCGGCGACGGAAACGGCGAAAACGTGATGAATCCGCAGACGGTCGTTTATCTGGAAGAGGACGCGCGTCTCGAAATGGAGACGACGCAGATCAAGGGGATCGATTCCACGGTGCGCTACACGAAAGCGACGCTTGAAAAGGGCGCGAATCTCGTCGTGCGCGAAAAGATCTACACGCACGGCAAGCAGTTTGCCAAGACGGATTTTACCGTCGATCTGAACGGCGAGGGTTCGGGCGCGGACGTCGTGTCCCGTTCGGTCGCCGCGGGAGAGTCCCGACAGGAGTTCGTCTCGCGGATCAACGGCAACGGCGTCTGCCGCGGACATACCGAGTGCGATGCGATCATCATGGACGACGCCCGCGTGACCGCGGTTCCCGAACTGACGGCGAACAGCGTGGACGCGGAACTCATTCACGAAGCTGCGATCGGGAAGATCGCGGGCGAACAGCTGATCAAGCTCATGACGCTCGGTCTTACCGAACAGGAAGCGGAAGAACAGATCATCAAGGGATTTTTGAGCTGAACGGCAAACGCCCGCTTGCGACAGGCAAGCGGGCGTTTTTCTCAGTTTGCGGGAAGCGGCACGGGGCGCGCGGGCGGTAAATTTTCGTCCTCGCGGGGAAGTCCCGTCTGTTCGCCGTCGTCCGGTTCGGGATCCTCGGGAATGGGCATCGGTCTTCCGGGTCTGTACGGCAAAGGATACTTCTTCACTCTTTCGTTGCCCGATCTGGGGAAGGGCAGATTGCTCCTTTTATGCGGCACGGGATAGTTCGGAAGATCGGGGCAATCCGGACAGTCGGGACAGCCCGGACAGTCGGGGCAATCGGGACAGCCGTCCTTGTGATCGTGATAGCGCGTCTGAATTTCGGTATCGTTATTCGTGCGGCCGCGTTCTTTTGCGGTATCGCCGCAGGCAACGGCGCCGAGCGCGATCGTGCAGGTTGTGAGTAACAGCGCTGAAATTTTAAAAATTCGTTTCATGCAGACAGTATGAATCGGAAAAATAAATTTATTCGCTTGCGTTTTTCACCGATCGGTGCTATAATGCCTTTGTAAATTACCTGAACGGGAAGTGGTTTCTGACCGCAAAGGGCTGAATGAGAAGTCGTTCTTGCGTCGTTTTCGCGCACCTTCCTTCGCCTGCGTTCGGGCGGAGGTTTTTTTATGGAAGAAAGACGGATCGCGATTCTCTCCGTACTCGTCGAAAACAGAGGGGAGACGGAAAAATTAAACGCCTATTTATCCGAATACGGCGAATATATCGTCGGAAGAATGGGGATCCCTTATCGGGAGAAGCACGTGTCCGTTCTTTCCGTCGTGCTTGACGCGCCCGTTTCGGTGACGAACGCGCTGACGGGAAAAATCGGAAAGCTCTCGGGCATTTCCGCGAAAACGCTTTTCAGCAAAATATAAAGGAGATCTTATGAAAAAAACTATCTGCGCCGCGCTTGCGGCGGCAATCTGCGCTTCCGCCGCGCTTTGCGCGGTCGGCTGCGGCGAAACGTCCTCCGACGGTTATACCGTATTCGCGCCCGACGGCGCGCCCGCGCTTTCTCTTTGCAACGCGATCGCGAACGAGCCGTCCTTCGATTATCGCGTGATCGGCGCTTCTACGGTGCAACAGAAGGTCACGGGCAGGGATCCGGAAGCGGATTTTTGCGTATTGCCCTTGAACCTTGCGAGCAAACTGCTTGGGAGCGGCGATACTTATTGCATGCTCGGCACGGTCACGAACGGGAATCTCTATTTTTTGACGACGGGCGAGAACCCCGCGCTGACGGCGGAAAATTTTAAAAGCGCGTTGGCGGGAAAGAAGGTGGGGTGCGTTCAGCTTACGCAAGTCCCCGGACTGACTTTGCAGGTTGTTTTGCAGTCGTACGGCGTACCGTACGACATTGTCGGGAACGCGGGCGCGGACGAATCGGAAGGCAAGGTCGGACTCCTTGCCGTGGAAGCCGCGGACGTAACGCCCGTTTTCGGTTGCGATTACTATCTCTGTCCCGAACCCGCCGCTTCGGCAAAGATCAAGGGTACGGCGAATTTGCCAAAACCCTTCCGCATGGCGGGCGATTTGCAGGAACTTTACGGCGGCGGAAACGGGTATCCGCAGGCGGTGCTCGTTGTAAAAAACGAAATCTTACGGCAGGATCCGTCGAGCGTGGAAAAACTCCTTTCCGCCTTCGAAGGAAGCGCGGAGTATCTTGCCGCGGCACAGCCTTCGGAATTGCTGGAATTATTGCAGGATAAGCGCACGGCGGAACTTGCGCCGGCGTTCAACGCAAATACGCTCACCCGCGAAGTCGTTGCAAACTGTTCGGTGCGCTTTACGCCCGCAAAGGACTGCAAAGAGCAGGTCAACGCCTTTCTCGGCAAACTGATCGGGGTCAATCCGAATGCGGCTTCGGCGGTGACGGATGCGTTCTATTACGTCGGGTAACGCCGTGAACGCGCGGAATCGCTTCGGAAAAAACTTCATATTCTCTGTTCTAGCCGTCGTTTTACTATGGCTTCTTTGGCTTGTCGCGTATTTCATCGTGGGCAACGATTACGTGTTGCCGTCCGTTGGATCGACTTTTGCGGCGATGGGGCGGATTCTTGCTTCGGCGTCCTTCTGGAACGCGTTCTGCGGAACGCTTCTGCGGACGCTGTGGGCGTTTCTTGCGTCGCTGATATGCGGCGTCGCGCTTGCGCTGTTCACGCGGCTCTTCGATTGCGTCCGCGCGGTCTTTGCGCCGCTCGTTTCGATCCTGCGTACGGTGCCGACCATGGCGGTAATTCTCGTGCTTCTGCTCTGGACGTCTCCCGCCGTCGCGCCCGTCGTCGTCGGCGTTCTTGTGCTTCTTCCCGCCGTGTACGCCGCGGCGCTTTCCGCATTCGACGGGGTGGAGGAGGAATACGGGGAACTGGTCCGCGCTTTCCGCGTCGGAAGGGCGCGCAAGGTCTTTCGCATGTATCTTCCTCTCGCCGCGCCTCCCGTGCTTCAACAGGCGGGCGGGATCTTTTCCATGGGCTTGAAGATCGTCGTTTCGGGCGAAGTGCTGTCGTCTACCTACCGCAGTCTCGGCGGCATGATGCAAGAGGCGAAGATGTTCGTGCAGATGCCCGACCTCCTTGCGCTGACCCTTGTCACCGTACTGCTGGGATTCGCGCTCGAAGGGCTCTGCGCGGTCGCCGTCCGTCTGAGCGTGAGGTGGAAAGCATGAAATTCGCAGAAGTCTCCAAACAGTACGGCGCGGTGACCGCGCTCGATAAGATTACTTTGGAATTGGAAGAGGGGAAGATCACGGCGCTGCTCGGAGAGAGCGGCGCGGGGAAGAGCACGCTGTTAAACGCCGCGGCGGGACTGATTCCCTTTGCGGGGACGATAGAGGGCGTCGGAAAAGTTTCCTATCTGTTTCAGTCGGCAAAACTGCTCCCCAATCTCACGCTGATTCAGAATCTCCGTTTCGTGCTTCCCGCGAAATCGGAAGCGAACGCGGAAGAGATGCTTGCCCGCGTCGGGCTGTCGGGCAGGGAAAAAAGCTATCCGCACGAACTGTCGGGCGGCGAGCGCCAGCGCGTTGCCATTGCGCGCGCGTTTTTGTTCCCGCATGACACGCTTCTCATGGACGAACCGTTTTCTTCGCTCGATCTTGCGCTGAAAAAGACGCTCGTCGGGCTGGTATACGAGTTATGGCTGGAAAAGAAAAGCACCGTCGTTTTCGTCACGCACGACGTGCGGGAAGCGGCGTTGCTGTCCCATCGCGGCATCGTGCTGAAAAAAGGGCGCGTCGTGTACGACGCGCCCATCGAAGAACCCTTCCCGCGGGATTTTTTCCGCCCGCAACCCGTGGAAAGCGCTTTCGTAAAGGCGCTGACGGGCGAAACCGAATGCTAAATTCCGTAGGAGCGCGCAAGGCGCTCCGTTTCTTTTTTGATGCGTCCGACGAGAGATTCGGGCGAGAGGACGCGGATCCCCGCGCCTGCGGAGAGTATTTTCGAAGGCAGGGATTCGTCGTCCGGCAAAAGGACGTCCGCATAGAATTTTTCTTCCCTCCGATAGATATTTTCCACGCCGAGCCATTCTTCGGCGAACGGAAGCGCTTCGGCAGAGATTTCGAATCTCGCTTCCGTCTGCTTCTCCGAATCCGTCCAGAACGAAAGCGGGATGTCGTCGCGCGAAAAGGGGATGCGTTCGAACGTCTCTTCCGTCCCGATCACCGTGCGCATTCTTCCGATTTTGAAAAGGCGGAAGGCTTCCCGCGTTCGGCACCAGGCGTAGACGTACCAGACGTTCTGCTTGTATACGAGCAGATGCGGCAGAATCGTCCGCTGCGTCCGTTCACCGCCGCGGTCGGTATAGTCGATTTCCAGCGCCATTCGCTCTTCCGTCGCCCGTTCGATCAGAGCGAGCTTGTCCGCGAATCGGCGTTCGTCTCCCCAGGTTCCGCTGTCTACGAGAATATTGCCCGAAAGGGAAGTGTCGAATTTTTCGCGCTTCATGAGCGACGTGAGTTTTTCGATCGCGTTTGTAAGGTCGGGATCGCGCAACGCGTCGTTCATCACGCGCATCGCGTCCACCGTCCGCGCGTATTCGTCTCTCGTGAACAGCCCCCGCGGCAGTTTGTAGGCGTCGGAAATGTAGATCCCGCCCTGCGCGCCGCGCGAAAGATCGATCGGGATTCCCGCCACCGTCATTTCGTCGACGTATCGGTAGACGGACCGTTTGGAAACGCCGTACTTAGCGGCAAGTTCTCCCGCGCTTACTTTCCGCTTTGCAAGCAACGTAAAAAGCATTCCGATCATGATTTGGTATTTCATGCTTTCCCCCGAAAAAACTTTGATTTCGTCGGAAATATTTTATGATATATGACAATATTTGTCAAGTATAATGTGTATCATATTGGGTATGAAATACGACAAAATCGATGAAATGCTCGAACGTTACCGCGCGGGATTGCGGGAAGAGCGGAATCAGAAACTTGCCAGGCGGCTTGCGGTGCCGCGCACGACGGAAGAAATGCTGCGCATATTCAACGAAGCGGCATGGCTGAAAAGTCGGACGGACGAATTTACCGCGGGATGAATTTTCTCCGAAAAAACCGCTCACTTCGTTTGACAAACGAAAACGCGGGGAGTATAATGAAATCATGGAACACAGACTTTACCTTGCAATTTACGGATACATGTATTGCGTCGTTTCGTAATGCTTGTTTTTTCGCGTAAATCGCTCGGAATTTTTTGACGGAATTCGGTTTGCGCGCAAGGCAAACCGTTTTATTTTATCGCCGTTTTTGCGGCATAAGGAGAAATCATGCAAAACGTAATGGACACCCTGCGGGCGCGGGGCTTTATCAAGCAGACGGTCTTCGAAGAAGAGCTTTACGAAAAACTCGGCAGTGAAAGCGTGCCCTTTTATATCGGTTTCGATCCTACGGCGGACAGTTTGCACGTGGGGCATTTCATGCAACTCATCGCCATGAAACACATGCAGGACGCGGGGCATAAGCCCATCATCCTCATCGGCGGCGGCACGGGCATGGTCGGAGATCCGTCGGGCAGGACGGACATGCGCTCGATGATGACGCAGGAGACGGTGCGGTTTCACGTCGAGTGTTTCAAAAAACAGATGGCGCGCTTCATCCGCTTTGACGGGGAGAACGGGGCGATCGTCGTCGACAATGCCGATTGGCTGCTGAATCTCAATTACGTGAATTTCCTGCGGGACATCGGCGCGTATTTCTCCGTGAATAAAATGCTGACGGCGGAATGTTACCGTTCGCGCATGGAAAAGGGGCTTACCTTTCTCGAATTCAATTACATGCTGATGCAGGCGTACGACTTTTTGGTGCTGAACCGCAAATACGGCTGTCTGTTGCAGCTCGGCGGCGACGACCAGTGGAGCAATATCCTCGCAGGGGCGGACCTCATTCGCCGAAAGGAGCGGAAAGCGGCGTTTGCGATGACGTTTACCCTTCTTACGACGAGTGAAGGGAAAAAGATGGGAAAGACGCAGAAGGGCGCCGTCTGGCTGGACGAAAACAAGACTTCCCCATACGAGTTCTACCAGTATTGGCGGAACACCGCGGATGCGGACGTGGAGAAATGTCTGAAACTTTTGACATTCCTTCCGCTCGACGAGATTGCAGGGCTGTGCGCGCACCGCGACGAGCGCATCAACCTCGCCAAAGAACGGCTCGCCTACGAGCTTACGGAAATGGTGCACGGCAGGGAAAAGGCGGAAAAGGCGCGCAGCGAAGCGAGCGCGGCGTTCGGGGGGGAAGGGGAAATGCCCGTGAAGACGATTCCCGCTTCCGTCACCGATCTTCTGGGCGCGTTGCTCGCGATCGGGTTGTGCAAGAGCAACGGCGAGGCGCGGCGGCTTGTCGAACAGGGCGGCGTTTCGGTAGACGGCGAGCGCGCAAACGACGTGAACATGCCGCTCCCCGAAGGCGAATTTCGGCTTTTCAAGGGCAAAAAAGTACGCGTTAAGGTCGTGCGCGGATAATGTATCTGTCCGTACGCGGCGAAGCCGTTACCGAACGGATCGTCGAAAAATCCCGTTTTATCGCCTTCGTCGCGCATACGTCGGGGGAAGCGGAGGTAAAGGCGTTTCTCGCCCGCGTGCGCGGCGAGCATCCGCAGGCGACGCACGTCTGTTACGGATATATTGCCGACGCGATCGGGAACGAACAGCGCTTTTCCGACGCGGGCGAACCGCAGGGGACTGCCGGTATGCCCATTCTTTCGGTTTTGAAAGCGCGGAAGCTGTACGAGACGACCGTCGCCGTCGTCCGTTATTTCGGCGGGATCAAGCTGGGCGCGGGCGGGCTCACGCGCGCCTATTCCGCCTCGGCGGCGGAGGGTTGCGATGCGGCGGAGATCTGCGAATACGGCGAGTGCGTGCGCGTTTCGATGCGCGTTGCGTATCCCGAGGTCAGCGCGATTACGCGGTTTCTCGACCGCGAAGGAACGGTTTACGAACGCAGTTTCGGCGAAAGCGCGGAATTTATCGCTGTCGTGCGTGAAGACGGGTATGCCGGTTTTAAAAGCAGACTGAACGAAATGCTCAACGGCAGAGTGGAAATCACGGAGGGGGAGCGTAAAATCTTTCCCTTTCCGAAACAGTAAAAAAATCATCCAAGGCAGGCGGAAACATGGAAATCATCAAACGCAAAACGCTGAAACAGAAACCCGCGGCGGGGACCAAGCTCGGTTTCGGACAATACTTCACCGACTATATGTTTACGATGAAATATACCCGGGAAGCGGGCTGGCACGACGCGAAAATCGAACCCAACGAACCGCAGCCGTTCGATCTGGCGACTTCGGTTCTGCATTACGCGCAGGGGATCTTCGAGGGCATGAAAGCTTTTTTACAGCCCGACGGAAAGGTCGCGGTGTTCCGCCCCGAAGAGAACTGGGCGCGCATGAACCGTTCGGCGGAACGTATGTGTATTCCGCAGTTTCCCGTCGACAGGGTGCAGGAGGGGCTTGACGCGCTGTTGAAGCTCGAAAAGGATTGGATTCCGAAAGAGCGCGGCACAGCGCTGTACATTCGTCCGACGATCGTTGCGACGCGGGTCATGCTCGGCGTGCACGCTTCGACCGAATATCTGTTCTTTATCATTCTCTCGCCCGTCGGCAGTTACTACGCACACGGTCTGGAACCTACGAAACTGATCGCCGAAGACTTTTTCGTGCGTTCCGCGATCGGCGGCACGGGAGAGGCGAAGTGCCTCGGAAATTACGCCGCTTCGATGAAGGCGGGGGAGATCGCCGAATCGAAGGGGTTCGATCAGGTGCTTTGGCTGGACGCAAACGAAAAAAAATACGTGGAAGAAGTCGGCTCCATGAACATGTTTTTCGTGATAGGCGGCGAGGTCGTGACGCCCGCGCTCGTCGGTTCTATCCTTCCCGGGATCACGCGCAAGAGCTGTATTCAGGTGTTGCGCGATCGGGGATACCGCGTCGGCGAACGGCGGATCTCGATCGACGAAGTGATCGCGGGCGCGGAGAGCGGCGCGCTGACGGAAGCGTTCGGCACGGGGACGGCGGCGGTGATTTCGCCCGTGGGCTTGATCCGATACCGCGATCGGGATTACACGATCGGCGGCGGAAAGATGGGTTCGGTCACGAAAGAACTCTACGCCGCGATCACGGGGATCCAGTACGGCGAACTTCCCGATCCGTACGGTTGGAGACGGATCGTTCCGTAAAATATTTAACGGCGCCCGCAGTCTGCGGGCGCAATTTTTTTACGATCGCGCTTGTTTAAGCCGTCGGATTTTGCGTTATAATATAGGCGAAAAAACAAAGGAGTGCGAACAACATGGATGCAAACAAATTGACGCAAAAATCCGTTCAGGCTATTCAGAACGCGCAGAATCTCGCGCTCGAATACGGTAACGCAGAACTTACGACGCTGCATTTGTGCGGCGCGCTGCTGGAAAAAGACGGACTCGTATTCCGGATTTTACAGCGGGCGGGTACGGATGCGGACGGGCTTTCCCGCGCGGTGAAAGAGGAGGTCGCGCGCTTGCCGCGCGTCTCCGGCGGATCGGGCAGCTATCCGTCGTCCGCGTTTACGCGTACGCTGAACGAGGCGGAAAAACTCGCCGCGGGCATGAAAGACGAATATATCTCCGTCGAACACCTCTTTCTGTGTCTCTTCGATAACGCGGAGCGCGGTCTCGATCAGCTCTTCGGGCGTTTCGGCGTGACGAAGGACGGGTTTTTGAAGGGAATGAAAGCGGTGCGCGGCAATCAGAGCGTGAAAAGCGACAACCCCGAGGACACTTATGAAGCGCTTGAAAAATACGGCAGCGATCTCACGAAGCGCGCCCGCGAACACAAGCTCGAACCCGTGATCGGGCGGGACGAGGAGATCCGCAACGTCGTACGGATCCTGTCGCGGAAGACGAAGAACAATCCCGTGCTGATCGGCGAACCGGGCGTCGGAAAAACGGCGATCGCGGAGGGGCTTGCACAGCGCATCGTCAAAGGCGACGTTCCCGAAGGATTGAAAAACAAGACGCTGTTCTCCCTCGACATGGGCGCGCTGATCGCGGGCGCGAAATACCGCGGCGAATTCGAAGAGCGGCTGAAAGCCGTTCTCGGCGAAGTGACGAAATCGGAGGGCGGGATCCTGCTCTTTATCGACGAACTGCACACCGTCGTGGGTGCGGGCAAGACGGACGGCGCGATGGACGCGGGCAATCTGTTAAAGCCGTTGCTGGCGCGGGGAGAACTGCACTGCATCGGCGCGACGACGCTCGACGAATACCGGAAATATATCGAAAAGGATGCGGCGCTCGAACGCAGATTTCAGCCCGTTCTCGTGGGCGAGCCGACGGTGGACGATACGGTGTCCATACTTCGCGGCTTAAAAGAGCGGTTCGAGATCTTCCACGGCGTGCGGATTCACGACGACGCGCTCGTCGCGGCGGCGGTGCTTTCCAACCGCTATATCTCCGACCGTTTTCTTCCCGACAAGGCGATCGACCTCGTGGACGAAGCGGCGGCGATGATCCGTACGGAGATCGATTCCATGCCCGCCGAGATGGACGCGATGAACCGGAAGATCACCCAGCTCGAAGTGGAAGAAAAGGCGCTTGCGAAGGAAAGCGACAATCTTTCGGCGGCGCGGCTCGAATCGCTCGGCAAAGAACTCGCCGAGCTGAAAGAGACCTTCCGCGGCATGAAGACGAAGTGGGAGGACGAGAAGAACGCCATTCGTTCGGAAAAAGAGTTGAAAGAGAAGATCGACGCCGTAAAAGGCGAGATCGATTCCGCACTGACCAAAGGGGAGTTGGAAAAAGCTTCCCGTCTCAGATACGGCGACCTTCCCGCGCTCGAAAAGGAACTCGAAGCAGCGAAAGCGAGCGTAAGCGGCAGAGAAAACGCCCTCTTGCAGGACGAAGTTACCGAGGAAGAGATCAACCGTATCGTCGCGCGCTGGACGGGGATCCCCGTCGCAAAACTCAAAGAAGGGGAGCGCGATAAGATCCTGCGGCTCGAAGAAGATCTTCACAAACGGGTCGTCGGGCAGGATGAAGCCGTGCGGAAAGTTTCCGAGGCGATCCTGCGGGCGCGCGCGGGAATTTCCGATCCCAACCGTCCGATCGGGTCGTTCCTGTTCTTGGGACCCACGGGCGTGGGAAAGACGGAACTCGCCAAATCGCTTGCCGAAAACCTCTTCGACGACGAGAAGAATATCGTGCGCATCGACATGTCGGAGTACATGGAAAAATTTTCCGTGTCAAGGCTCGTGGGCGCGCCTCCCGGATACGTGGGTTACGAAGAGGGCGGCACGCTTACCGAAGCGGTGCGCAGAAAACCCTATTCCATCGTCTTGTTCGACGAGATCGAAAAAGCGCATCCGGACGTGTTCAACGTGCTTTTGCAGATTCTCGACGACGGCAGAGTGACCGATTCGCAGGGCCGCACGGTCGATTTTAAAAACACGATCATCATTCTGACTTCCAATCTCGGTTCGGAATTCATCATCGAGGGCATTGAAAACGGCGAAATTTCCGAGCGCGCGCAGACGCAGGTGCGGGAGTTATTAAAACGCAGTTTCCGTCCCGAATTTCTGAACCGTCTGGACGAAATCATCACGTTCAAACCGCTCACGCGGGAGAATATCGACCGCATCGTGGAAATCTTGCTCGCCCGTTTAAAGGCGCGGCTGAAAGCCGAAAATCTGGAATTGGAGGTCACGGCGCGCGCAGTCGGGTATCTGGCGGACAACGGATACGACGGCGCGTACGGCGCCCGTCCGTTGAAACGGTTTATCCAGACGCATGCCGAAACGCCGATCGCGAAATATATCGTGCGGAACAACCCGCAAGCGGGGACGAAGATCACGCTCGATTGCGGGGAAGAGGGTTTGTTTTTGGAAACGAAGTAAAAAATACCGTCCGCGGAATTTCCGCGGACGGTATTTTCATATCCGGATTTTTAAAGGACGGTTTCGAGCAGATCGTCCATGTCGTACAGTCCCGCGTTTCGTCCGATCAGCCACGCCGCGGCTTTCAGCGCGCCGGAAGCGAACACCATGCGGCTGCGGGCGGAGTGGGAGAGGGTCACGATTTCGTCCGTTCCCGCAAAGATCACTTCGTGTTCGCCGACGATCGTTCCGCCGCGCACGGCGTGGATCCCGATTTCCGATTTCTCGCGCGCGCCGACGATTCCGTGCCGTCCGCAGACGAATCGCTTTTCGCCGCCGAAGCCTTCTTTCGCGCTTTCCGCGAGCATGAGCGCCGTTCCAGACGGGGCGTCTTTTTTCAAGTTGTGATGTTTTTCGATGATTTCCGCGTCGAAATCCGCAAGCGCCGCCGCGGCTTTTTTCACGAGCTTTTGCAAAACATTCACGCCGAGCGAAAGATTTCCCGTTTTGAAAACGGCGATCGAAGCCGCGGCGTTTTGAATCGCTTCGAGGTCCTGTTCCGAATATCCCGTCGCCGCGAGCAGAATGGGAAGGGCGTGCGCTTTGCAGTAATCAAGCCGTTCCGTCAGGTTCTGCGGCGAGGAAAAGTCGATGACGACGTCCGCCTTTTCTCCGATCTTTTCAAAGGAATCGTAGACGGGGAAAGGGGCGGGCTTCGGCGCAAGATCGACCCCGCAAACGATTTCGTCGCCCGTTTCTTTGCAGAGCGCCGTAACGTTCGCGCCCATTTTTCCGCATGCGCCGAGCAATATGATTTTCATGCTTTCACCTGCAATCCGAAATTTCGCATCGCCGCGCGCAGAATTTCGCGGTTCGCGGGGGACAGCCGCGTGAGCGGCGCGGCGGGTTCGCCTGCCGCAAAGCCCAGAAGATTCATGCCTTCTTTCACGGGAATGGGATTAACCTCCGTAAAGCAGGCTTGCACGAGCGGAAGCAGTTTGTCGGAAATCGTCACGGCTTCGCGGAGGTCGCCCTGAAAGACCGCCGTCGTAAGCGCTTTCACCGCAGCGGGCGCAAGGTTGGATACGACGGAGATGACCGCGCTGCCGCCCGCGCACAGGACGGGCAGATTCAGCGCGTCCTCGCCCGAATACAGATCGCATTTTTCGCGGATCCGCCGCGCGGTGTCGAGTACCTGCGCCATGTTTCCGCTTGCTTCCTTGATCCCCGCGATATTCGGAATGTCCGACAGCCGTTCCATCGTTTCGGGCAGGAGATTCACGCCCGTACGGGACGGAACGTTATAGCAGATCACGGGAACGGTAACCGCTTTGCAGATCGCGTCGTAGTATTCGTACAGCCCCTGTTGGGTGCATTTGTTGTAATAGGGGGTAACGGCGAGAATGCCGTCCGCGCCGAGTTCCTGCGCTTTGACGCTCGCTTTTACCGCGCGCGCCGTCGCGTTGCTTCCCGTGCCGACAATGATCTTGACTTTTCCCGCGGCTTTTTCGATTGCAAAACGGATCAGCGCTTCCTTGTCTCCGTCCGTCATGACGCAAGGTTCGCCCGTCGTGCCGAGTACGACGAGCGCGTCCGCGCCGTTTCCGATCTGGTATTCCATCATGTCGCCGAACGCGCCGAAATCGACGCCCGTTTCCAGAAACGGCGTGATCATCGCGGTCGCGCATCCTTTCAGAAAACCCTTCATATTACCGTCCTCGTATTTTTATTATGTTATGAATCGCGCCGGCAATTTGTCAGTCGAAATATCCCTTTGCCGCCAGCAGTTCGGCGAGCAGGACCGCGCCGCCCGCGGCGCCGCGCACCGTGTTGTGCGAAAACCCGATAAATTTATAGTCGAACAGGCGGTCTTCCCGCAGGCGTCCGACGGATACCGCCATGCCGTTTTCCGCGTTGCGGTCGAGCTTCGGCTGCGGGCGGTCGTCTTCCTCGCGATAGTGCAAAAACTGCTTGGGCGCGGAAGGGAGCGAAAGGGCTTGCGGCTCTCCCGCATATTCTTTCCAGGCGCGCAGGATTTCTTCTTTCGACGGCTTCTTTTCAAAGGAAACGAACACCGCCGCCGTATGCCCGTCGCTGACGGGAACGCGCAGGCACTGCGCCGTAACGACGGGGGATACCGCGTTCGCGATCTTTCCGTTCTCGACTTTTCCCCAGATTTTCAGCGGTTCGGTCTCGCTCTTCTCTTCTTCGCCGCCGATATAGGGGATGATGTTATCCACGATTTCCGGCATGGTTTCGAAGGTCTTGCCCGCGCCGGAAATCGCCTGATAGGTGCAGACCGCCGCTTGTTTGACGCCGAATTTCAAAAGGGGGTGCAGGAGGGGAACATACGATTGCAGGGAGCAGTTGCTCTTTACGGCGATAAAGCCGCGCCGCGTTCCCAGCCGTTTTCTCTGCGCCGGAATCACTTCGAGGTGTTCGGGGTTGATTTCGGGAATGATCATGGGAACGTCCGCCGTCGCGCGGTGGGCGGAGTTGTTGGAGACGACGGGGATTTCCGCTTTTGCATAGCGCTCTTCCAGCGCTTTGATCTCGTCCTTTTTCATGTTCACGGCGCAGAACACGAAGTCGACTTTTCCCGTCAGGGATTCCGCGTCTTTTTCCGCGTCGAGTACCGTCATGTCCGCGGCATACGCGGGGATCGGCGAGCGCATCGCCCATTTCGCGCCGACCGCTTCGGGGTACTTTTTTCCAGCCGAACGCCCGCTGGCGAGCAGGGCGACGGGCTTGAACCAAGGGTGATTGTCAAGCAACGTCACGAAGCGCTGACCGACCATGCCCGTTGCGCCGATAATGCCGACGCGGTATTGATTTTTCATGTTAAGACCTCCGTTTACGCATCTTTGCAAAGAGAATGCGGAATTATCGCAATAAAAAAATTACGGCTATCCGCCGTAAAACACACTTGCCGAAAGCGCATCACCGCGGTGACAGTAATAAAGGTATTGACCCTTATTCCCAACGCGGCCCGCAGGGGAGAAGACGCGTTTCGGCGGCGATACCCTTTTGCCGCGCACTCCTGCGGAATCCCTGTATTCCTCGCGCGCGGGTACTGATGTTCGACCGCTCCTCTTTATAGCAAAATAATTTTACCATACGCACACATAAAAATCAAGGAATTTACCCGATTTCATTTGAAATATTTTTCATTTTGTAGTACAATATCTTCATACGCGGGGAATCCGCGGTGTACGACGTGTCAAAACGGAGAAAATTATGGCAGAAAAGCAACATAAAGGATTGGTCGCCCGTTGGTTGGAGGGCAAAGAGCGAAGCGAGGAATACGCCCGCAGTACGTTACCGACAAGCCGTTGGGCGCTGTTCTGGGACATCTTCAAGGGGCGTTTCGGAAAGCTGATGCTCACCAATCTCCTGATGCTTCTTACGATATTGCCGCTTTTGGCGGTGATTATATTCCGTTATCTCTCGCTTACCGTGCAGGGGACGAACGCCGTGTTCGGCGCGGGGCTCATGGTGGGCTATCCCGTCGTGCCGGACATTACCGGCACCGCGGAATACATGGTATTCCAAAGCGATCTGCTCTTTTTCGGAATGATGATCGTGTGTTCCCTGATCGCCGCGCTCGGGATCTCCGGCGGGGCGTACATCATTCGTAACCTGATCTGGACGGAGGGGATTTTCGTCGCGAACGACTTCGTTCGCGGGATCAAGCGCAACTATCTCAACGTTCTCGAAGCGTTGCTGTTTTTTACGATCATTCTCTTCGTCGCCCGCACGATGGGCAATCTTTCCGATTATCTCGTGGCGATCGGCGCGCCCGCGTCTGGGTGGATGATCGCTTCGAAAATCGTCGGGTACATTATCGTGGCGTTTTCCCTCCTCGTTACCATGTGGATGATCGCGCTCGGCATCAACTATAAGCAGGGTCCGTTTGCGCTTTTCCGCAACGCCGTGGTCATGACGGTCGGCACGTTCCCGCAGACGATTTTCTTCGTCGCGCTCGCAAGCTGGCCGATCTTTCTCGCGCTGTTCACGAGCGGCATTTTCATGATCATCGCGGTTGTGATCCTGATGCTCTTCGGCATTTCGTATTTCTTCCTCGTCTGGATGGATTATACGCAGTGGGCGTTCGACAGATTTGTGAATCCGAGCAAGGGCTTTGCGACGGGAAGAGGGCTTTACAACAAGGACAAGTCCAATCAGCCCGCGCCGAAAGCTCCCGCGCAGGATATGGACAGCGCCGCCATGCGCGAATACAAGCGCATGATCGTCGCGCAGGGCAAGAGCAAACTCATTTGCCGTCCCATTAAGCCGCTCGACGACGATATCGAAGTCTATCAGCTTCCCGATTCGTTCTCGCGCGAGGACCTGCGACTGTTGAAAGAGAGCAAAGTTGCGATCGAAGAAGACGTGAAAGCGTACGAAGAAGAGCATAAGAACGACGAGCAGTACGTGGAATACAACAAGCAGTTCGAGGAACGCGAACGCGCGCTTCGGGAAGAAGAGGCGGGGCAGAAGAAGAAAAAGAAAGACCCCCGTCCTCCCAAGATGCTCAACAAGCGATAACGGAACACGGTCATGGCACAGGCTTACGACTATCTTTCCGAATGGTTCGAATTTCTGAACGACGACTGCGACTACGCCCTTTGGTCGCAGTATTTTATTGAGGGGCTTTCCCGATTCGGCGCGGGTCGGAAAGGTCTGGAACTCGGTTGCGGAAGCGGCGCGTTCTGCCGCGCGCTTGCGCGCGCCGGATACGGCATGACGGGAATGGATATTTCCGCGCCCATGCTTTCGAAGGCGGCGCGGCTCGCGCGGGAGGAAGGGCTGGACATTCCGTTTTTGCAGGCGGACGCCGAAACTTTTTGCGCTCCACGGAAGTTCGATTTCGTTTTGTCCCCCAACGACTGTTATAACTACGTCGCTCAGCGGGATCTGGAACCGGCGTTTCGTCGCGCCGCGGCGGCGCTGAAAAAAAACGGAATCTTTTGGTTCGATATCAGTTCCGCATACAAGTTACGCGAAAAAGTTGCCAATAATATCTTTGCGGACGATCGCGAAGAGGTCACCTATCTGTCGTTCAACACCCTTTATCCCGACCGCGTCCGAATGGAGGTCACTTTGTTCGCGCGGGAGTCGGACGGGAAATTTCGTCGGTTCGACGAAACGCATCTGCAATATATCCATGAGGAAGAAGACGTTCTCCGCGCGTTAAAAAACGCGGGCTTTGCCGTGATTGCCGAGGAAGGGCATCTCGGCGCGGAAAAATCGGGGAGCGATCGGTTGAATTTTATATGCGTGAAAAGAGCAGAATCATAAAATCGCCGGTGTGGGAGAACCGCGTTTCTCTCGCCGTGCTGGATACGACCTCGCTTGTGAACGAAGCGATTTCGCGCCATCGGCTCGCGCCGACGGCGGCGGCGGCGCTCGGTCGGACGATGACGGCGGCGGCATATCTTTGCAGTTGGCTGAAAGACGAAAATTCCGCCTTGTCCGTTACGGTAAACGGCGGGGGAGTCGGCGGTAAAATTTGCGTATCGGGCGACGGCGCGCTCTCTCTGCGCGGATTCATCGAGCATCCCGACGCGGATCTTGCGCCGCGGCCGGACGGAAAACTCGACGTAGGCGGGTGCGTCGGTAAGAACGGCACGCTGACCGTCATTCGCGACGACGGCGAAGGGATTCCCTTTACGGGAACGTGCGCGCTGGTCTCGGGAGAGATCGCCGAAGATTTTTCCGCCTATTTTCTGACGAGCGAACAGTGCCCTACGGCGATTGCGCTCGGCGTGAAAATCGGACCGGACGGAAGATGCGTCGGCGCGGGCGGTTTGTTTTTACAGCCTCTTCCCGGTGCGGACGAGGACTTGCTTTTGCGAACGGAGCGGGAGATCGCGAAATATTCCGCGCTGTCTTCTTTAATCGCGGAAGCGGGGATCGAGGAGATCGCAAAGCGCGTGGAGGATTCCTCCCGTACGGAACGGGAGATCCGTTTCCGCTGTTCCTGTTCCCGCGAAAAAACGGCGGACGCGGTTCGCTCTCTGGGGCTTGCCGACGCCCGCGAGCTTGTGAAAAGCGAAGGAAAGATTTCGGTTTTTTGTCATTATTGCAATACGGCTTACGAATTTGACGCGGAGGAAACGGAAGCGCTTTTTTCGCGGGGAGAGGAGAGATGAAGAAAGACGATTCGGTGTTAAAACTGGATTATAATGACGAGTTTCTGCTCGACAGCGTGGAAAACCGCGCGCGTTCGGGGGATTATATCGGCGCGCTCACTCTTCTCAACAAGCGGAACGGGAAGTATCCTCCGTCGGCGGATGCGCAGGCGCTTGCCGCCGATATTTACGAGGAAATGGGCGTTTATCAGCTCGCCGCCGACGCCTGGTTCCGCTTTCTCGACGTCTGCAACGAGGCGGATTTTTCCGAGGGGTACGAAGGGCTTGCCGTTGCGTTTATGAACATGGGCAACGAGCTTCACTCTACGTTGTATTATCACCGTTATTGTACGGAAGAGGGCGCGGAAGGGGCGGAGATCGAGGCGCTGTTCCGCAGTGAAGCGCATAGCGCGCCGCATTTGAAAGTGGTATACTCCTCGGAGGGCGAGGCTCCGGAAATTCTTGCGGA
The DNA here is from genome assembly GCA_910586825.1 of uncultured Christensenellaceae bacterium. GTDB lineage: Bacteria > Bacillota > Clostridia > Christensenellales > Borkfalkiaceae > Gallimonas. The sequence continues at coordinate 45,094 of CAJUJF010000006.1, forward strand.
AGGGCTTGCGCTGTTAAAGTCCGGCGAACTCGAAGCGGCAAAGCGGTCTCTGTCCGCCATTGCGGAGGGGAACGAAGATTATCCGACCGCCGTCGGGCTTTCCGCCATGTGTTCGCTGATGCTCGGCGACGAAGACGGCGCGCGGCAAACCTGCCGCGAGCTTCTCGACCGCTATCCGGATAACGTGCAGGCGCTGACGACGTATTGCGCCGTGCTGGGCGCGCAAGACGACAAACAGGGCGCGCAGGAAATCGCGAAACGGCTTTCCGGACTCGAAGTCGACGCGACGGACGATCTGTATCGGATCGCCACGGCGCTGTGCGAAACGGGTTTGGACGAAGAGGCTTTCGCAAAACTTTCCGTTTTGAAGGAGCGGATCCCGAACGACGACAACGTGTTGTATTTTTTTGCCGTGTCGGCTTACCGCACCGGCAGACTTGCCGAGGCGATCGAGGCGCTCGAACGGCTTACGACGTTGTTTCCGCGCAAGGCGGTCGCGGCATATTATCTGGAACGCATGCGTCTCTTCCGCGACGGAAACGGCGAAGCGTTTCCCATGACCTACTTCTACCGCGTGCCGGAAGAGGAATACAATAACGTTGCGGGGTTCCTGTTGGCGGCGGAGGCGGCGGAAGCGGACGCGCAGGTGCGCGACATCGGCGAACTGCCGCGCCTGAGAGAGATTTTCGAAATCGCGTTCGACGAGATGGAGGGGCGCGACGAAAAGTTGCAGATGCTCGCCGCAAAAGTCGCCGTCAAACTGCGGCACGATTCCTTCGTGCGGTCGGTGCTGCTCGATTACGAGGGCGACGACGTCGTAAAAATTCATATCTTGCACGAGCTGGTTTTGCGCAACGAAGACGATTCGTTCGGGACGGTCGTGTGCAATTTGTACAAAGAATTTTTCACGCATAAGATCGAGATCGGCGCGCGCAAGGAAACGGAGTTTTTAAACGCGTTTGCGGACGTGTATTCGAAGTTCGCGCTGCTCGGCGAGGAGAACGAACACAAAATATGCGCGGCGGCGGAAGACGTTTACGCCACGCTCGAAGAGTACGAGGCATGGGACTGTTTCGACGAACGCGCGTCGGTCGCCGCGGCGATCTATCGGGAATCGCGTATCGCCAAAGGAGAGCGGTCGTTCGAAAAGATCGTCGAACTGTTCGGCGCGAACAAGCGGAAGACGCAGGAAATTCTCAATTATCTGATATAGAGGAATACACGATGAAGAAGCTCATGGATTTCGACGGGTTGTTCGACGAAAAATTGGCGCGCTACATGCGGGAAAACGCCGGAAAATATACCGAGAAGCAGTGGGAAAGCGTGATCGGCAAACTGTACCGTCAGTTCGGGGATATTTACGTCGCAAGCGCGGGGAATACGCCGATCGGGTATTATCGGGAGATGAGCAACGCCGAGCTGATCGATTCTCTGTCGCGGCATATCGAGGAAGGCGTGCCGGTTTCCGATTTTCTCTGTCGCGAAATCGAATCGCGCGGCTGTCCCGAAGAGCTGGTCGCGCTTCTTTCGAGCGAAAACGAACAACTTTTGACGTTTGCGGTGAATCTGGCGGGCGGGAACCCCGCGGCGTTCGACGCCTATTTCGATATCTTGCGGACGAGCGGGAACGAAGACGTGAAAGAGGCGGTGTGCGAACAGTTGAAAGCGGGCGCGGATTTCGCCAAGGAGCGCGCGCTTGCCATGTTCGGGAGCGGCTCGGAAAGAGAATTGATGCTGGAAATCCTTTCGCGCGTCAAAGAAAGGGACGAGCGGGTGTTCGAACTGCTCATGCGGGAATTCCGCACGGGAGAAGAGCTTCCGATGCACGCGAGCTATCTTGCGGAGTACGGGGACGATCGCGCGTTGCCCGCGCTGCTTGAAGTGATCGATCGGGACGACGTCAATTTTCTCGAATATCAGGAACTCAAATACGCGATTGAAAAACTCGGCGGAGAGTATACCCGCCCGCGCGATTTTTCGGACGATCCGTATTATCGGGAGATCATGGAGCAATCGTCGCTTCCGCCTGCCGAACAGGAAAATTAAACGAAATCTGACATAATCGAACGCTTTTCGCCATATAGTATTTCAGCAAGCATATTCGGCGGAGGCGTTTATTTTATGGAAAAATTCAGAGTGTACGAGGATATTGCAACGCGTACGGGCGGAGAGATCTTTCTCGGCGTCGTAGGACCCGTCCGTACGGGAAAATCTACTTTCATCAAGCGGTTTATGGAGGAGTTCGTGCTTCCCGGCGTTGCGGGGAACAGGAAAAAACGGTATACCGACGAACTTCCGCAATCGGCCGCGGGCAAGACGGTCATGACGACCGAACCGAAATTCGTTCCCGAAGAGGCGGCGGAGATCAAAGTGAAAAACGCCGTTGCGCGGGTACGGCTTGTCGATTGCGTCGGCTTCCCCGTAGAGGGCGCGGCGGGCTTCGAAGAAGAGGGCGCTCCCCGTCTCGTCAAAACGCCTTGGGCGGACGCCGCGGTTCCGTTCGAACGGGCGGCGGAAGAGGGAACGCGGCGGGTGATTCGCGACCATTCGACGATCGGCATTTTAATGACGACGGACGGTTCGGTCACGGGAATCGCGAGAGACGCGTACGAGCAGGCGGAAGAAAGAGCCTATCGTGAATTGCGCGAAGCGGGAAAACCGTTTGTGATCCTGCTCAACTGCGCGGAGCCGTCCGCGGCGGAGGAGTTGCGCGCCCGTCTGGAAGAAAAATACGAAACGCCCGTCCTTGCGGTGAACGCGGAACGGATCTCGCAGGACGGCATCGAATCGGTACTGGAACGGATTCTCTATGAATTTCCGGTGCTTTCGATCGACGTCGATCTGCCCGACTGGATGCGCGTTCTCGAAGCGGACAGTCCGCTGATCACCGAGGCGCTCGGCGGGATCAGAACGGTCGCGCCTTCGATCTGCAAGATGAGCGACTGCGCGCTGCTCGATTCGCTCTATACGGAAAGCGCGCATCTGTTGCCGCCCGTATCGGTCGAGATCGACGCGGCGACGGGCAGGGCGAAGTGCCGCGTGGAGGCGAAAGAGGGCGCGTTTTACGAGGTGCTTTCCGAGCAGTGCGGTCAGGAGATCAGCGACGATTTTTCGCTGATGAGCTACGTCGCCGAACTTGCCGAAGCGAAAAAAGTATACGCGCGGGTAGGGCAGGCGTTTGCCGACGCGCAGGAATTCGGGTACGGCATCGTCCCTCCGGAAGAGGGCGAGATGAATCTTTCCGAACCCAAGGTCGTAAAGCGCAGCGGAAGAGTGGGCGTCAATCTGCATGCCGACGCGCCGAGCTATCACATCATCCGCGTCGACGTGAGCGGAGAAGTCCGTCCCGCCGTCGGGAACCGCGAACAGAGCGAGGCGTTCGTCAAACAGATCGCCGACAATTTGGAGACGCAGCCCGATCAGGCGTGGAATACGAATATGTTCGGCAGGACTTTGCGCGAGATGCTCGGCGAAGAGCTGTACGTCAAGAATCGCTCGATGGGGGATACGGTGCGCAAGAAAATGCGGCGCACGGTCACGCGGATCGTGAACGAAGGCAAAGGCGGGGTCATCTGTATTCTGCTGTAATCGAAACGAACGAGCCATGCGGCGGCTTTTTCGGTCTGAAAGGACCGGAAAAGCCGCCGTTGCGTTTTTGTGAAAAAATTCGTTTCACAGTTGACAAAACGATTGTATCGGAGTTATAATAATGATAAAATCATGGTTATAAGTTTTTCTGCCGTTCGGTTGCGGAAAAGGAGGTCGCTATGTATTTTTTATCCGCATTTTTGGTCAGCGGCGGGGCAATCGTTCCCGAGATATGCAGTGTCGCGGCGGCGGTGTGCGCGGCGATATGCTGCGTGATTTCCCTCGTCTTGATTTTTCGGCGCAACAAAGCGAAGCAGGAGCCAGAGGGCGATAGTATCGGATCGGAACCCGAACCCGTTCCTGCGGAAGAAGCGGCGGGCCCTGTAACGGAAGCGGCGGAAGAACCCGTTTGCGAGACGGAGGAGCAGTCTGCGCAACAGCCTGTACCGGAGACGGAGGCGGAGCGGAAGACGGAAGATCGGCCTGTCGAAGCGGTGCAAAATACGGCGGAACGCCCGATCGCCGCGCCCGAAACGTCGGACGAGCCGATCCCCGAAGCGGCAAAAGTCGTGTTCGTTTCCGCGAACCGACTCGTATCCGTTCGTTACGACAAGAGCTTTACGGCAAAATTGATTCAGACGAGCCAAACGAATAAGGAATATTACAGCGCGATCAAAAACGAACTGTTGCGTTACCGCCGCGTAAAGGCGCGGACAAGCTGGCGGCAGGAGAGCTTCCGCGTAGGGAGAGCGCTCGTCGCGAAATTGGAAATGCGCGGAAAAACGTTATGCCTGTATCTTGCGCTCGATCCCGCGCGATATGCCGAAAGCAAATATCTGGTGGAAGACGCTTCCGATACGAAGAAAAACGCCGCGGTGCCCTGCATGTACCGGATCAAGAACGATCGCCGCGCCCGTTACGCCCCCGATCTCATCGCCGATCTTTTCCGCGATACGGAATCGACTTATCGGGAATCGGAACCGATCGACTACGCCGCGCAGTTTCCCTACGACGATACGATGCACCTCGTCGAACGGGAACTCGTAAAAATCGTAGAAGCCCGTACGGGTACGGTTTCTGACGAGGACGACGAAGAGTATTACGAAGAGTCGGAAGTGCGCGATAACGGTGTAAGCGTAGACGAAGCGGAACGCGAGATGCGGGACGAGGAGGCGGAAAAACTCGTGCGCGAGAGCGGCAACGTCAGCATGCACGGAAGGCAGACGATCGTCAACGTCGACACGCTCGGAGAATATTTTTCGGAAGGGGAGACGGTTACGCTCGAAGACATGAAAGAACGGATCCCGTTTTTAAACAAAAGCGCGACGTATGTAAAGGTGCTTGCGCGCGGTCGGCTCGGAAAATCGCTTGTCGTGGAAGCGGACGACTATTCGCTTGCCGCGGTGAAGATGATCGTCCTTGCGGGCGGTACGGTGTATCGGAAACGTACGGACTGAACGGCGGCGCTCTTATTTTCAATCATTTTTTACGGTCGTAACGTTCCCGAACGCGAATCCGCGTTCGGGAACGTTTATTCTGCGGCGAACGCGGAGATTTCCGCAGCGGTAACGCAAATTCCGAAAAATTTTTCCTCCGAATATATAAAATTCTGTTGAAATTTCCTTTCGTATCGCTTATAATATTCACGACAAACGCTTCAAGGGGGGATTTACATTGGAAGCTATCAAAAAGGAGATCGAGACGGGCGCGTGCGCGCTCGGCATCGAATTCGGCTCTACGCGGATCAAAGCGGTGCTTGTGGATTCGAAGAACGGCCCGATCGCTTCGGGCAGTCACGAATGGGAAAACCGCTTCGAAAACGGTCTTTGGACGTATACGGCCGAGGACGTCGTCCGCGGTTTGCAGGACTGCTATGCGAAGCTGAAAGCGGACGTAAAAGAAAAGTACGGGATTGTGATCGGGCGGGTCGGCGCGATCGGTATTTCCGCCATGATGCACGGTTACATGGCGTTTAACGGCAAGGACGAACTCCTCGTGCCGTTTCGTACTTGGCGCAATAATTGCGCGCAGGACGCGGCGGAAAAACTGACCGCGCTTTTTTCGTACAATATTCCCGCGCGGTGGTCCGTCGCGCATTTGTATCAGGCGATTCTCAACGGCGAAAAGCACTTGAAAAAACTCGCTTATCTGACGACGCTCGACGGCTACGTACATAGGCTGCTGACGGGAAAAAAGGTGCTTGGCGTCGGCGGCGCGTCCGGCATGTTTCCCGTCGATCCTGCAACGAAGGGGTACGATAAAAAACTGCTGGGGATCTTTAACGGCTTATTGAAAGAACACGGAATGCCGTTTACGGCGGAAAGCGTCTTTCCCGAAATTCTCGTCGCGGGCGATAACGCGGGTTCGCTTACGCCTGCGGGCGCAAAACTTCTCGACCCCGCAGGGGATCTCGAAAGCGGCGTTCCGTTTTGTCCGCCCGAAGGCGACGCGGGTACGGGCATGGTCGCCACCAATAGCGTAAAGCGCCGTACGGGGAACGTGTCCGCGGGCACGAGCGTGTTCGCTATGATCGTGCTGGAAAAAGAGCTTTCGAAGGCGTATCCGGAAATCGATCTCGTCACCACGCCCGCGGGCGATCTCGTGGGCATGGTGCATTGCAATAACTGTACTTCCGATCTGAACGGGTGGGTCAATCTGTTCGGAGAATTTGCGGAACTCGTCGGCGTTCAGATCCCGAAGTGGAAGCTGTACGACGAACTGTATTTTGCCGCCGAGAGGGGGGACAAGGACTGCGGCGGGCTGCTCGCCTACAATTACGTATCGAACGAAAACATCACGCAGGTCTCTGCGGGAAGACCGCTCTTCGCGCGCACTTCAGAGGGGAAGTTCAACCTTGCGAACACCATGCGCGCGCATCTCTATTCCGCATTCGGCGCCCTGAAAGTCGGGTGCGACATCATGCTCAAACAGGAAGGCGTCGGGCTGGACAGCATCACGGGGCACGGCGGCATTTTCAAAACCGAACGCGTCGGTCAGAGCTTTCTCGCCGCGGCGCTCGGCGTGCCCGTCACCGTGATGAAGACGGCGGGCGAGGGCGGTGCTTGGGGCATGGCGATCCTGGCCAACTACATGATCCGCAAGGACAAAGACGAAAGCCTCGAAGCCTATTTGCAAGACAAGGTATTCCGCGGACAGGAGGGCGTGACGCTTGCGCCCGATCCTGCGGACGTGAAAGGGTTCGAAGAATTTGCGGCGCGCTACGTAAAGGCATTGCCAGTCGTGCGCGAAGCGGTAAAGTGCATGGAATAGCGGGGGGAAATATGCTTGAATCGTTAAAAGAAAAGGTATGGAAGGCGAATCTCGATCTTGTAAAGAACAAGCTGGTTTTGTTCACGTGGGGCAACGTTTCCGAGATCGACCGCGCGAGCGGGCTTGTCGTGATCAAGCCGTCCGGCGTGGAGTACGACGGCATGAAGCCGGCCGACATGGTCGTCGTCGATTTGAACGGAAAGGTGGTGGAAGGGGATCTGCGTCCCTCTTCGGACACGCCCACGCACTTGGAATTTTATAAGGCGTTTCCCGAAATCGGTGGCGTCACGCACACCCATTCGACGTTCGCGACCGCTTGGGCGCAGGCGGGGCGCGCCATTCCGTTTTACGGGACGACGCACGCCGACTATTTCTACGGGGATATCCCTTGCGCCCGCGCGTTGACGCAAGCGGAGATCGAGGGCGAATACGAGAAGAACACGGGGCTTGCGATCGTCGAAACGTTCCGTAAAGGCAATTTGAAACCGCTTGAAGTTCCGGGTGTGCTCATCAAGAGCCACGGCGTGTTCGCGTTCGGGAAAGACGCGGACAATTCCGTGTACAACGCGACGGTCATCGAAGAGGTCGCGAAAATGGCGGCGGTGACGGAGGCGGTCAACCCGCAGGTCAAACGCGCCGATCTGTTCATGATGGAAAAGCACTATCAGCGCAAACACGGTAAGAACGCCTATTACGGGCAGAAAAAGTAAAAATAAATCCGGGGGATTTTAAAAATGAAAGAGAAGGTTGTTTATTGGCTCACGGGGTCCCAGACCCTTTACGGCGACGACGTGTTGGCGCACGTCGCACAGCATTCGCAGGAAATGGCGGACTACGTAAACGGACACGTGCCGGTTACCGTAAAATATCTCACCACCTGCAAGAGTTCGGACGAAGTGATCGCGGCGGTCAAAAAGGTGAACGCGGACGACGACTGTATCGGGATTATCACTTGGTGCCATACGTTTTCTCCCGCCAAGATGTGGATCAAGGGGCTGAAAATGCTCCAAAAACCCATGTGTCATTTCGCCACGCAGTATAACGAGAAATTGCCGTACGACACGATCGACATGGATTTCATGAACGAGAATCAGGCGGCGCACGGCGATCGGGAATTCGGCTATATCGTATCCCGTCTGCGGATGGACAACAAGGTGATCGTCGGATATTATAAAGATAAAACCGCGCTCGAAGAGCTTGCGTCCTGGTGCCGCGTCGCGGCGGGATACGCGTTTTCCAGAACGGTGAAAGTGTGCCGTTTCTCGGATAACATGCGGGACGTCGCGGTTACCGAGGGGGATAAGATCGACGCGCACGTCAACCTTGGCTGGCAGGTGGATTATTATCCGATCGGGGATCTTGTCGGGTATATCGAAAAGGTGACGGAAAAAGAAGTCGACGCGCTGATGGCGGAGTACGGCGAAAAGTACACGATGGCGACCAAGCGCATAGAGGTGGTCCGCGAACAGGCGAAGTATGAGATCGCGATGGACAAGTTCTGCCGCGATAAGGGCGGATATATCGGCATCGTCGATCATTTCGGTTCTCTTCACGGGCTGAACCAGCTTCCCGGAATCGCCATTCAGGACTTGCAGAGCAAGGGCTACGGATTCGGCGCGGAGGGGGATTGGAAGATCGCCGCGCTCGGCGCCGTCATGCAGTACATGGCGGATCAGAAAGGCACGGGACTGATGGAGGACTACACTTACGATTTGAAAGACGGGCTTTGCCTCGGCGCGCACATGCTCGAAGTTTCGCCGCAGTTTGCGGCGACCAAGCCCGAAATTCAGGTGCATCCGCTCGGCATCGGCGGAAAATCCGATCCCGCTCGTCTCGTGTTCGAGGGCATCGAAGCGCCGGAAGCGGTCGCCGTTTCCATGATCGACATGGGCGACAGAATGCGGTTGATCGTGCAGAAGATCGAGCTTGTAAAATATCCGCATAAAATGCCGAACTTGCCCGTCGGCGGTCTGATGTGGAAGTACCGCCCCAACTTCAAAGACGGCGTTGCGGCTTGGATCTACGCGGGCGGCGCGCACCATACCGTCGTCTCTTCCGTCGTGACGTTGCAGGAGATGGTCGATCTCGGCAACATGTGGGGAGTGGAAGTCGTCGTGATCGACGAAAAGACGGAAATCAACGAGTTCAAAAAACAACTGCTCTGGGCGGATCGGATCTGGAAAACGAAAAACTGAAAGGAAGACGGGGCGGCGCGGAAGCGCCGCCCGTTTCGAAAGTCGGGAAAATCACGCCGTCAGCGGTTGCATTTCTCTTTGAAAATCGAAAAAAAGCGCGGCGGCGTTTGACATTTTCTTTTGACAATGTTAAGATAGAACGTAGGGCATGATACGGAGGAAAAGCCGATGTCGGTATCGGAAACGTTAAAAAAGCACGGGCAGGAACATTTGCTGCGGTATTATGACGAACTCTCTTCGGAGGAGCAGCGGGAACTGTTGCGGCAGATCGGAGAGATCGATTGGGATATTTTGAAATCGCTTACGGAAGACGGCGCGCCGCGCGGGGAAGTCAGCCCGATCGAGGGACTGACGCTCGCGCAGATCGCCGCGCGGAAAGGGCAATACGAAGAGGTCGGAAAGCGCACTGTGAAAGCGGGGAAGGTCGCCGCCGTATTGCTTGCGGGCGGACAGGGCACCCGTCTCGGATCTTCCGCGCCCAAGGGCATGTACGATATCGGCGTGACGAGACCACTCTATATTTTCGAACAGCTGATCGAAAATCTGAAATCCACCTGCGCCGCATGCGACGCGGAGGTTCCGCTTCTCATCATGACGAACGAAAAGAACGATGCGGAAACGCGCGCCTTTTTTCGGGAACACGCTTATTTCGGGTATCCCGAACGTCTTATCCGCTTTTTCGTGCAGGCAATGGCGCCGAGCGTTGGCTTCGACGGAAAGATCCTGATGGAGTCGAAAGGGCGGCTCGCGCTTTCTCCGAACGGGAACGGCGGTTGGTATTCTTCGCTGATCCGCGCGGGGTTGTTGGAAGACGGGTTTTTGAAATCGGTCGAGTGGTTCAACGTGTTTGCGGTGGATAACGTGTTACAGCGCATTGCCGATCCCGTCTTTGTCGGCGCGACGGTATCGAGCGGAAAAAATTGCGGCGCGAAAGCGGTCCGCAAAACCTGTCCCGAAGAGCGCGTCGGCGCAATGTGTTTGCAGGACGGGCTTCCGAGCGTAATCGAATATTACGAACTGTCGCCCGAAATGGCGGCGTTGCGCGGCGCGGACGGCGAACTTGCTTACGGGTTCGGCGTGACGCTCAATTACCTCTTCCGCGCGGATAAATTGCGGGAGATCGCGGCGGAAAAGATCCCCGTCCACGTCGTAAAAAAGAAGATCGGGTGTCTGAACGAAGCGGGCGTGTTTGTACAGCCGGAGACGGAAAACGGCTATAAGTTCGAAGAGCTTATTCTCGACACCGTGCGCCTGATGGGAAGCTGTCTTCCGTACGAAGTTGTGCGGGAAAAGGAATTCGCGCCGATCAAGAACCGTTACGGCGTGGACAGTGTAGACACCGCGCGGAAACTGCTCGAAGAAAACGGAGTGAAACTGTAATGGACGGGGAAGCGGGAAAAGAAGTCGTATCCTTTTGCGAACAGCTGGTACGGTTGAACGGAACGATGAAAGAGCTGTTTGCGAGCGGGAACGTTGCGCTCTTTTCGGAAATGAACCGCGCGATCAAAGAGATGTACGCGTTGCAGCACGGCAGCGGTGAAAAAGCGTTTGCCGCCGTCGAGGCGGAGTGCAGGATCGTCTACGAAAATTTCGATATGCTGATCGCCGTTCTGCGCACGACGGAAAACGGCGTGATCGATAAGGGCGCACAGAAGGCGCTGAATCATTTTTTGCACAATATCGACGAAGCGGTCGTGAATATCGCGGCGGCGTTCGGGATCATATAATTTACGGGTACGGGTCGAATCATGGCGCAGAGAAAAAAGAGCAATCCGACGAAAAAAGCCGTCAACCGTGCGAAGCGGGAAGCGAAGAAGGCGGCGAAGAAGCATCCGAAAGCGGCGATCGCCGTGGTTTGTATATTGCTTGCGTTAGCGGTTGTCGCGGGGTTGATTTGGTACTTTTTGGTCTATAAAACAGAAAAGCCGGAAGCGCCAGGAACACCGGGCACATCGGAAACGCCAGATACGCCGGATATGCCAGATACGCCGGATATACCTGTTACGCCGGAAGTACCTGATACACCTGATACGCCCGTCGTCGGGGTCGGGAATGCGGCGGAGATCAAATCCGCCGATCTTTCGATCCACTTTATCGCGCCGTCCGTCAAAGCGAGCGGAGATTGTTCTTTGATCAAAGTCGGGGATACGGAAGTATTGATCGATGCGGGACCGACGCAGTCGAACGCCGCGGCGATCAAAGAATACGTCAACGAATACTGTACCGACGGGATTTTGGAGTATGTGATCGTCACGCACGGCGACGCCGACCATATTTCCGGAATGGTCGGTACAAGCGAAAACGGAAAGTACGACGGAATCTTGTATAGCTATGAGATCGGTACTTTGATCCAGTTTGACAGGACTAACCTCAAAACCGTTACGGACAGCGGAAATCCTACGCTGTACGGACGCTATACGACCGCGGTTTCCTACGCGCAGGCGCAAGGCGCGGCGGTTTATACGGCGTCGCAGTGTTGGTATGAGAAAGACGGCGCAAAAAAGACGTATTATCTCGACGAGTCAAGTAAGATCTCTCTGAATATTCTGTACAACACGTTTTACGAAGAAGATTCAAAAGATGAGAACAACTATTCCGTCTGTATGCTGTTGTCGCAGGAAATCGACGGCGAAGAGAGCAAACATTATCTCTTTACGGGGGATCTGGAAGCCGAGGGAGAGGAAGAACTGGTAAAAAACAACGCATTGCCGGAAGTCGAACTCTATAAGGCGGGTCATCACGGGAGTAAAACTTCTTCCAACGACTGTTTGCTGAAAGTGATCAAGCCGAAGTATGTCGCGGTGTGTTGTTGCGCTGGATACAATCAGTACGGCGCCGCACCCGAGAACGTATTTCCCACGCAGGCGTTTGTGGATCGCATTTCCAAGTACACGGACAAAATATATGTTACGATCATGTTCGACGAGGCGACCGAAGGCTATCGGGACATGAACGGCGACGTCGTGTTCTATTACGGCAAATCGCAGGACGACGAGGTCGCCGCTCTCAAACTCTGGTGTTCGAACAATTCTCTGATTTTAAAAGATACCGAATGGTTTCAAAAAAATCGGGTCTGGAACGGGGGATAGTATGGCGGAAATTACTTCGATCACGCCGCAGAAAAAGGACAAGACCCGTTGCAATATCGAAGTGGACGGCAGGTTCTATTGCGGCATGAAGTTGGAAACGGTGATGGCGAACCGTTTGAAAGTCGGCGCCGCCGTTACGCCCGAATCGCTCGCGGCGATACAACTTGAAAGCGAAAAGCAGACCGCGCTCGACAAAGCGCTCACGCATATAACCGCGTCAATGAAGACGGAACGGGATATCCGCGATTTTTTAAAGCGGAAGGGCTATTTGCAGGACGTAAGCGATTACGTCGTGGAAAAAATGAACGGTTACGGATTTCTGGACGACGCGCTCTACGCCAGACAGTACGCCGAAAGCGCGAGCAAGACGAAGGGCGCGCGGCTCATCGAGGCGGAACTGCGGCGGAAAGGGATTTCGGAAGAGATCGCGGCGGAAGCCGTCGGCGCGTTGCAAAACGGCGGGGAGAGCGCGAAGCGGGTGCTTGTGAAATATTTGCGCGGCAAGGAAACCGGACGCGACGTATTGCGAAAGGCGTTTTCCTATTTGATTTCGAAAGGGTTTGATTACGACACGGCGCGGGAGGCGCTCGGTTCGTTACGGGAAGAAAATGAGGATTGAAATTCTCGACGAAGTTTCGTCTACCAACGAATATATCCGCAGATATTTGAAGGACGGAGAAAACGTCGTCGTTTGCGCGCGGCGGCAGACGGGCGGACACGGCACCAAAGGTCGCTCGTTTCTCTCGGAAGCGGGCGGCGTGTACATGTCCGCGCTGACTTTTCCCGAAAATCTGCCCGCGGCGGAAGCGTTCCGCGTGATGACTCATGCCGCCGTATCCGTATGCCGCACGGCGGAAGAGTTCGGCGTTTTTCCGGAAATCAAATGGCCGAACGACGTGTTCTGGCGCGGCGCGAAGCTTGCGGGAATCTCCATTGAAAATTCCTTTTCGGACAAGCGTGTCGTGTCCAGCCTCGTGGGGATCGGTCTCAATGCGGAAAACGATTTGTCCGCGCTCGGCGGCATTGCGGTTTCGCTTTCCCAGGCGTCCGGAAATCCGGTCTCCGCAGACGCCGCGCGGGACGCGCTGATTCGGAATTATTGCCGGCAGGACGATTTCAAAGACTATCTCGACCGCGTGCGGTTTCTCGGAAAAACGGTGCGCGTGATCGAAGGCGATCGGACTTTTACGGCGACCGCGCGCAGGATTCTGGGCGACGGACGGTTGGAAATCGAAGAAGACGGAACGCCGCGTATTTTATCGGCGGCGGAGATCAGTTTACGGCTGGGAGGTTGATATGAAGTATTCGTATTCGAATGTTCAGATGCGCGCGGCGGACGACCGCGCGATTGCGAGCGGAGTGTCTACGCTCACCTTAATGGAGCGCGCGGGGAAAAAACTTGCGCGGAAAGTGCGGGAGACGATGCAGGAGATCGGTTCTCGCGACGCGCTCTTTGTCTGCGGCGGCGGAAATAACGGCGGCGACGGATTTGTTGCCGCGCGCCTTCTTGCCGAGGCGGGAGAATACGTCGAAGTATTGTGCCTTGCCAAACATTTTTCGCCCGCGTGCATTACGGTGAAAGCGCGGTATAAAGACGACGTTTTGGGCAGGATTCCCCGCAGGCGGTATGCGCTCATCGTCGATTGCGTGTTCGGCACGGGGCTCTCCCGTCCGCCGGAGGGCGACGAAAAGATGCTGATCGATTTTATCAACAACAGCGGCGCGTACGTGATTTCCTGCGATTTGCCGAGCGGACTCACCGACGGCGGGATTGCTTACGAGCCGTGCGTCGTTGCGGACGAGACGCTTACGATCGGGCTGTATAAAAACGCGTTGTTGCTTTCGGACGGCGCCGACGTATCGGGCAAGATAACGGTCGGGGATATCGGGATCGATCCCGACGAGCGCGGCGCGGAAGTCTGGGAGCTGGACGACGTAAAACAGTATTTCCCCAAAAAGAAATCGAACTCCCACAAGGGGAGTTACGGCAGCGCGTGTATATTTGCGGGCGGCGCGTTCAGCGGCGCGGCGTTCTTATCCGCAGGGGCGTGCTTGAAATCGGGCGCGGGCTATACCCGTCTGTATGTGACGGAAGAGCTGTACGCTTCCGCCGTGGGCAAGCTTCCTTCTTGCGTGCTGAACGTGTTCCGCACGATAGACGAGGACATTTTGAAGGCGAACAGCATTGCGATCGGCATGGGTATGGGGGTGAGCGAAGAACTGTACAGACTGCTGACGCAGTTATTGCGCCTCTACACGGGTACGTTGGTCCTCGATGCGGACGCGTTGAACACGCTTGCGGTCTACGGCGCGGACGTTCTGAAAACGAAATCCTGCAACGTCATCATGACGCCGCATCCCAAGGAGTTTTCGCGTCTGAGCGGCAAGAGCGTGAAGATGATCCTGCGCGATCCCATTCCGTTCGCAACAGAATACGCGCGGCGATACGGCGTGACCTTGCTCTTGAAGAGCAACCGCTCCGTGATCACCGACGGGATCCGCGTAGCTATCAACGAGACCGGCTCGCCCGTACTTGCAAAGGGCGGAAGCGGCGACGTGATTTCGGGATTTCTGGCGGGAACGGCGGCGCGTCATATTCCGCCGTACGAAGCGGCCTGCACCGCGGCGTTCGTGCTCGGGCGGGTCGGCGAGCTTGCCGCGAAGCGAATGGGCGAATACGCGCCCGATCCGACCGATATCATCGAATTGATCCCGCGCGTGTTGATGGAGATTTCCGAGTCCCGTCAGGCGTAACCGAGCGCGCGGACGAATACGGAAGAGGCGAGCAGAATACTCCCTGTAACGAGATAATAGGTCGGAAAAAAGGTAAACAAGCTCATAAACAGCAGTAAAAGTCCGCTCACGAAGAATGGGCGGGCGTTTTTTTTCGAAAACGCCCGAACGAGTTTCGCGCGCGCGGTTTTCCGCGGGATTTCTCCGCAGATCAACTGTTCAGGGATCGTCTCCGTTCGCGAGAACGTTTCGTAGATGTCGTTTCCGTTCCAGAATTTCCGTCCGAAAGATCCGAGCAGGGACTGCGCTTCCGGCGTGAGTTCGTTGCATGCGATGACGAACGGCGTCTCTCCGTATTCGCGCAGGAGCAGCGCGACCGCGTCCGCCGAAACGGGTTGCATGGTAAAGAGAGGAACGACGATTTCCCCGTCGATATTCAGCGCGTCGCCGTCTGCGCGGCATTCTTTGCCGTCGGCGGTATACGTCGATATCAGGGCGGTCCTGATCCGTTCCGGTCTTTCCAGCGTAAGATGAAGCATTAGCGCGTTTTTCTTTTCCCGTTCGCGTTTGCCGAGCGCGGCGCGGCGGTGCTTTCGCGAGATCAGAAGATATAACGAAATCGCAAGCGCAAGCGAAATCAACGTGGCGATCGTAATGCAGATCGCGGTCGGCAATCGGTAATAGCGCATAATGCCCAACGTAAAAAACCAGCATGCGACGCCGTAAAACAGGACGTCCGATACGAGAGGAAAATCAAATCGTTTCATAGCGTTGATTTTTGACCGCTTTTGCACAAATTAAACTTGCAATATCGCGGAAATTATTGTATAATAACGGCGGAAACTTATGAAAATCCTATTGTTCGGCGGATCGTTCGATCCCGTACATTCCCAACACGTCGCGCTGGCGCGGGCGGCAAAAGAGGCGCTCGGTGCGGAGCGGCTGATCGTGATTCCTTCCGCAATCGCGCCGCATAAGCGTTCGGGCGCTTCGGCTGACGGCGCGGCGCGGATCGAGGCGTGCAAAATCGCCTTTCGCGGGATCGGCGCGGAAATCAGCGCCTACGAGATCGAGCAAGGGGACACGAGTTACAGTTATCTGACCTGCGAACACTTCCGCGCCCGCTATTCCGACGCCGAATTGTATTTTCTTATGGGGGCGGATATGCTCGGGAATTTTCCGCTTTGGAAATATCCCGAACGGATTTTGGATTGCGTCACGCTTGCCGTCGGCGGAAGAGGGGACGAGAACTTGACGCGGTTTGCCCAAACACTGTATGCGCGTTACGGCAAGCGGATCGCGGAGATCCCGTTTACGGGAAAGCCTGTGTCTTCGTCGAAAATCCGCGTGGAACTCGCATTCGGAAAAAAGCCGGAGGCGTTGGACGGAGAGGTTTACCGTTTTCTGAAAGAGAAGGGACTTTATGCGTATTCCGCGGTTTTGCCCGCGCTCGCGCTGGAAAAGCCGGAACGGCGGGAACACAGCTTTCGGGTCGCGCTCACCGCGGTCGCGCATGCGCGGAACGCGGGCGTCTCGGCGGACAAAGCGCTCTTATCCGCGGCGTTGCACGATTGCGGAAAGTACGTGCCGCTGTCTTCGCCGCTGTTAAAGGGATTCCGCGCGCCGAAGAACGTTCCGCCTCCCGTGATGCACCAATTTACGGGCGCCTTTCTTGCCGAGCATCGTTTCGGCGTGACGGATCCCGACGTGCTGAACGCGATCCGTTATCATACGAGCGGGCGGGAGAATATGTCTCCGCTCGAACGGTTGATTCTGATTGCGGATATGTTGGAGCCTGCGCGCGATTTCGAGGGGATCGACACGCTTCGCGCCGCATTGGAAAGCGATTTGGACGAATGTCTTTATCTGTGTTTGAAACGGCAGTTGGCGTATTTAAGAGCGCGTAATTTCCCGATTTACTCGCTGACGGAGCGTGCTTTTGTCTGGATCAAGGCTAAAATCGGCAAATAATGAAGTATTATGCGTGACATAACGGTATAAAACGCCGCATTTTGCGGAGTAAAGGAGAAAGAAGTGGAAACAACGAATTTGGTAAATATCTGCTGTCGAGAGCTTTCGGCGAAAAAGGCGCTCGATATCGTTAAAATCGACGTGGGCGAACAAACCGTGGTGTGCAGTTATTTTGTGATCGCGAGCGGGCGCAGTACCACGCAGGTGCGCGCACTGGGCGACGCGGTCGAAGAGAAACTGAAAAAAGAATACGGCGTTTCGCCGCTTCGCAGCGAAGGGTTCCGCGAGGGGCGTTGGGGCGTGCTGGATTACGGCGACGTCGTCGTACACGTATTCAACGAAGAGTCGCGGCTGTTTTATTATCTCGAACGGCTTTGGGATTCGGGAAAAAACGTAGAGCGTTACGAGGATTGACGATTCGGTTTCGGAGAGGATCATGAAAAAGAGGATTTTGTTTTTTACGGTTGCGCTCATGCTTACGGCGTTTCTGTTCGCGTTTTGCGGTTGCGGAATAAGCGGAATCGCGGGAACGGGCGGGAAGTACCTTTACGACGACGTCGAACTTTATTCGACGGGGAACGCTTCGGTTTCGGCTGCGGGCATCGAGCGGGTTTCCGTCGACTGGATTTGCGGCGATATCGCGATCACCGTTTCCGATAACGACGAGATCGTGTTAAACGAAACCGTCGAAACCGACGCAGAGGATTATCTTCTCCGTTATGCGGTGATTCGCGGCGAACTGAAAATCAAGTTCTGCAAATCGGGCGTCCGGATGGGCGATATGCCGGCAAAAGCGCTCTCCGTCGCTTTGCCCGCGAGCGTGCGGTTTACAAAAATCGAAGCGGATAACGTAGACGGCAAGGTCGAAGTATCCGGCGTGACGGCGGGCGAGTTGAGTATCGATACGGTGAACGGGTGCGTTTCGGTTGCCGCCGCGGCCGACAGGATCGAGGTGGATACGGTAAACGGAAACGTCGCGCTTGCGTTTGCGCAGGGCACGGGTTTTCGCGTGGAATTCGAATCGGTAAACGGACAAATGCGCGATCCGAACGGCGGGACGGTAAAGGGCGGTTATTATACGCACGGTTCCGGTTCGGTTTCGGCAGACGTCGAGACCGTGAACGGAAGTCTGACGCTGAAAGTCGTCGAAAACGAATAAAACAATCGTCGTAAGATATGAAAAGATCCCCGCGGAGGGGATCTTTTCAATGGAACTTAATGCGTTTGGGTTCGGAGTATTCGTTTTTGCTCCGTTTTTTCTTTTTTTCCACGATGTAATACACCGGTTCGGGCGGTTTTTCCTGTTTCGGGGGCGGTTCGGGCGGTAGTTTTTTTCCGAGCGTTCGGTAGCCGATTTTCGCGAGTTTTACGCCGTGTACGATAATCACGCAGATCAGGAACAGAAGCACGGCGTAAATCGCGCCACGTCCTTGCACGGAGAGAAGAATCATACGTTAAGCGTACATCATTTTTTCTGTCATAAAACAGCGGATTTGAGATTATTTCCGCAAATAAACGGGAAAAATATTCCGTATGGAAACTACGGTGTTGTCCGCGACGGAGGTCGTGGAGTATGAGGAATTCAAACGGAGCCGCAGAGAGGCGGAAATTGCCGTCACGTTAAAGCGGCTGATTATCGACGCGTCCCGTCGGGAAGCCGATAAGGCATCGGTAAAACGCGCGTGCGAGAGCGCGAAGAAATTGGGGGCGAGCGGCGTGCTCGTCTCTCCCGTGAACGTAGCTTTTGCGCGCCGTCAGTTGGCGGGAAGTACGACGGAAATCGTCTGTCTCGCAGGGGGTACGGGCGAAAGCCTTCCTTCCATCAAAAAGGCGGAGATCAAAAAGGCGTGCGCGCAGGGCGCGCGCGAGGTGCGGCTGGTGCCGTGCTATTCCGCGCTTGTGGGCGGAAACCTCGCGTATTTGAAAAAAGAGGTCAAAAAGGCGAAACGCGCCGCGCGCAAGGGAACGCTGACGCTTTCCCTCGAAGATCATTCTTTGAGCGAAGACGACGTCGCGCTCGGCGTGCGCGCCGCGCTGGAAGGGCGCGCGGACGGCGTGTGCGTGCGCGGGGAAGCGCCGCTCGTGTTGCGCGCGCTCGAAACGGGCGCGGACAAACTGCGGATCGACGTGTCGGGCGTGGAGAACGCCGAACAGATGAAGAGTCTCGTTCGGGCGGGCGCGCTCCGCGTCTCTTCCGGAGACGGCGAAAAGATCGCGGTAGAACTTTACGAGAGCGCCGCCCGCGAATCCGCCGTTCGTTCCGCGGCGGAGCGAAAAACGACGCCTACCGTTTGAATCGAGGGTACGCTTTGCCGCCCCGTTCCGACAGCGAACGGGGCGGATTTTATCGATTTTCGGGTTTTTGTAAAAAAACTTCCTTGCCGCAGTACGAATCTTTCAAAAATACGTAAAAACGCTTTGATTTTTTCGGAAAATATTGTAAAATAAGGAAGTGAGTACCGCAAATTGCGACAGAACGGAGTGTTAGCGTATGGGACTGATCAAATACATTATGAGCGGGGACAGCCGCAGAAGTCTTAAAAAACTGAACAAAACGGCGAACGAGGTGGAAAAGCTTTCGCCGAAATTCGAGGCCATGACGGACGCGGAATTGCAGGGGCAGACCGCGATATTTCGCGAACGGCTCGCAAAAGGCGAGACGCTCGACGATATTCTGACGGAGGCGTTCGCCGCGCTGCGCGAAGCGAGCTGGCGCGTACTCGGCATGCGGCACTTCCACGTGCAGATCGTAGGCGGTATCTGTCTTTTTCAGGGCAGAATCGCCGAAATGAAGACGGGCGAAGGAAAAACGCTCGTCGCAACGTTGCCCGCGTATCTCGAAGCGCTTTCGGGAAAGGGCGTCCATATCGTAACGGTAAACGACTATCTTGCCCGCCGCGACGCGGAGTGGATGGGAAAAGTTCATAAGTTCATGGGGCTTACGGTCGGCGTCGTCGTTCCCGGCATGGAGGACGATGCAAAGCGCGCCGCCTATGCCTGCGACATCACGTACGGAACGAACAACGAATTCGGGTTCGATTATCTGCGCGATAACTTAAAGCCCGATTTAAAGAGCATGGTTCAGCGTGAACTCAACTTCGCCATCGTCGACGAGGTCGACTCCATTCTCATCGACGAGGCGAGAACGCCGCTCATCATTTCCGGAAAAGGCGAACAGTCCTCGGCGCTCTACGAACAGGTGGACCGTTTTGTGCGCACGCTGACGGGCGGCTTCGACGACGATTTAAAGGACGCGGAAGAAGGATCGCGCAAGAAAAGACGGGATAAGGAACCCGGCGAGAGCAAGCTTGCAAAGGCGCAGGAGATGGAGTGGGATTACGTCATCGAACGCAAGGACAAGCAGGTCCAGCTCACCGAATTCGGCGCGGAGAAAGCGGAGCGTTTCTTCCACGTGGACAATATCGCGGACGTCGCGCACTCTTCTTTAAACCATCACATTCAGCAGGCGCTGAAAGCGCATAAGCTCTTCCATCTCAACGAAGAATATATCATCAACGACGGCGAGATCGTCATCGTCGACGAGTTTACGGGCCGTCTCATGATCGGACGCCGTTATTCCGACGGATTGCATCAGGCGATCGAGGCGAAAGAAGGCGTGAAAGTGCGCGAGGAGAATAAGACTTATGCCACGATCACGTTCCAGAACTATTTCCGTCTATACAAAAAGCTGTCGGGCATGACGGGTACGGCGAAGACGGAGGAGGGCGAATTCCGTACGATCTATTCGTTGGACGTTATCGAGATCCCGACCAACCGTCCCGTACGGCGTATAGATATGCACGACCGTATTTTTGCCTCGGTAGACGGCAAGAAGACGGCGATCGTGCGCGAGATCGTCGAACGGCACGAAAAGGGTCAGCCGATCCTCGTCGGTACCGTTTCGGTCGATAAGTCGGAAGAAATTTCCCGTCTTTTGATCCGTAACGGCGTTCAGCACAATATTTTGAACGCGAAGAATCACGAGCGCGAAGCGGAAATCGTCGCGCAGGCGGGCAGATTCGGCGCCGTGACCATTGCGACCAACATGGCGGGGCGCGGTACCGATATTCTTTTGGGCGGCAACCCCGAATATCTTGCGAAGAAGCGTTTGCGCGAAGAGGGCGTTTCGCACGAGGACATCGAGCTTGCAACGGGCTATACCGAGCTGGACGAGCAGAAGCAAAAGATCCGCGAGCGGTATCAATCGCTCTATAAGAGTTATAAGGAAAAGACGGACGAGGAGAAGAAGAAGGTGATCGAGGCGGGCGGTCTGTGCATTATCGGTACCGAACGTCACGAATCCCGCCGTATCGACAATCAGTTGCGCGGCCGTTCCGGCCGTCAGGGC
Source organism: uncultured Christensenellaceae bacterium (assembly GCA_910586825.1). GTDB lineage: Bacteria > Bacillota > Clostridia > Christensenellales > Borkfalkiaceae > Gallimonas. The sequence goes on from CAJUJF010000006.1 coordinate 66,288, forward strand.
GACGACGGCGTTTCGATTTTCTTCCTTTCGCTCGACGACGATCTCATGATCCGTTTCGGCGGCGAACGCATGGCGCGGATCAAAAAACTCTATGTCTCCTCCGGCATGGCGGAAGACGAGAGTCTGGAATCCAGAACGCTGAGTCGTCTTATCGAATATGCGCAGAAACAGATCGAAGGCAGAAACTTCGGGATCCGTAAAAACGTGTTGCAGTACGACGACGTTATGAACAAACAGCGTATCATCATGTATGCGGAGCGTATGAAAGTCATTCGCGGTGAAAGCGTGCACGAGCAGGTTACGAAGTTCATTCCCGACTACGTCGCTACGGTCGTGCGCGGCGCGGTGAATACGGACGAAATGCCCGAGAAGTGGAACGAGGACGATCTGAACGCGGCGCTCGAACAGTATCTGATTCCCGAGGGTTCGAATTACGTGACGCGCGAAAAGCTCGAAAAATGGGATTACGACATCGCGATCAAAAAGATTTCCGAAAAGACGACGAAATGCTATAACGAAAAAGTCGATGCGATTCAGAACGGACTGCATCTCGATTTCGGCGATATGGAACGCCGCGTATTGTTACGCGTCGTCGATTCCAACTGGATCGATCATATCGACGCGATGGATCAGCTTCGCAAGGGTATCGGACTGCGCGCCTACGGACAGGTCGATCCGATCATTTCCTACAAGCAGGAAGGGTTCGCCATGTTCGACGAAATGGTGGAACGGATTCAGGAAAGAACGATCCGTTTCCTGTTAAAATGCGTCGTCCGCGCGGAACAGCGTCCCGTGCAACGGGTCTATCCTACGGGTTCGAATTCCATTCGCTCCGCGGCGCCTCAGCCGTCACAGCAGACGGAAAACGCGCCGACCGAGTCTACGGAGCAGGAGACGCCTGCGCCGCGGGAAAATCTCGCGACGGATATGAATCTGCCCAAAGCGGTAAACGTCGATTCCTTACAGACGAGCGGGGACACGAAATACAATCCCGCAACGATGAAGAAAGCGAAAAAGACGGGACCGAACGAACCTTGTCCCTGCGGGAGCGGACTGAAATATAAAAAGTGTTGCGGCAAACCGTAACGTAAAATCAAGCGCCCTTGCGGCGCATTGATTTTATTGCACCGATCCGAAAAAGGCGTTTGATCGGCGTCTTTTTTTGAAAAACCGCAACGGGAGATTACGCAATGTTTAAAGCAGACGATTACAGATTAAAGATCAAAGCGCTGGAAGAGACGCTCGGCGAAGCGAAATATGCGCTTGATATCGACAACATATCAGCGCGGCTAGAAGAGCTGAAAGCGGAGCAGGAAAATCCTGAGGTATGGCAGGACCTCGAACGTTCGGCGAAGATCGGGCGGGAAATATCCTCGATCGAGGGTAAGATCGAATCCTACCGTACGGGCAGAAAGGCGCTTGACGACGCGAACGAGATCATCGATCTGATCGAAGAGACCGAGGAAGAGGAACTCGTGGGCGAGTTGGATAAAATGATGCGTACGGCGGAAAAGGATATCGAGGAAATGCGGATCCGCGCGCTCTTGCGCGGAAAATACGATACCTCCAACGCGTTGCTGGCGCTTCATGCGGGCGCAGGCGGGACGGAAGCGTGCGACTGGTGTCAGATGCTTTACCGCATGTATTGCCGCTATGCGGAAACGAACGGTTTTAAAGTGACCGAAATCGACCGTCTTCCGGGCGACAGCGCGGGACTGAAATCCGTTGATTTCAAGGTGGAGGGCGAAAACGCTTACGGGTATCTGAAAGCGGAAATCGGCGTTCATCGGCTCGTGCGGATTTCGCCGTTCGATGCGAATAAACGCCGCCAGACCTCGTTCGCTTCTTTGGAAGTGATGCCGGAAGTGGAGGACGACGGCGAAATCGAGATCAAGGACGAAGATATCCGGATCGACGTGTACCGTTCTTCGGGCGCGGGCGGACAGAAAGTCAACAAGACGGAGACGGCGATCCGCATTACCCATTTCCCGACGGGGATCGTCGTGACCTGTCAGAACGAACGCAGTCAGTTGCAGAATAAAGAAATGGCGTTCAAATATCTCCGTTCCAAGCTGTTGGAAAAGCAGATCGAACAGCGTATGGCGGACGAAGCCGCGCTGAAAGGCGAAACGAAGAAGATCGAATGGGGTTCCCAGATCCGTTCGTACGTGTTCTGTCCCTACACCATGGTAAAGGATCACCGCACAGGCTATGAAATGGGCGACGTGCAGGCGGTCATGGACGGAGACATTCAGGGCTTTATCATCGACTATCTGAAAAAAAGCTGATCGATACGGCGGTTTGCGCTTCGGCGCAGACCGCTGCGGAGTTTAAGTAACATTATGGCGCAATTATCCGTGAAAATCAAAGAGAATCCGTTGATTCTCGGGATCGAATCCTCTTGCGACGAAACGGCGGCGGCTGTGATCCGCGGTCGCGAGTTGCTTTCCGACGAGATCGTCTCGTCGGCTTCGGTACAGGCGCGATTCGGCGGCGTGGTCCCTGAAATCGCTTCCCGCGCGCATACGGATGCGGTGGACGAGGTCGTCGCCCGCGCATTGAAAAGCGCGGGCGTGGAAAAAGAGGAACTAGACGCCGTCGCGGTCACTTACGGTGCAGGGCTTCTCGGCGCACTGCTTGTCGGGTTGTCGTTTGCAAAAGGACTTGCGTACGGCTTGCGGATTCCGTTGATCGGCGTCAGTCATATCCGCGGTCACCTCGCGGCGTGCTATCTGGAAGATCGGGAGCTTACGCCGCCGTACGTTTCGCTGCTGGCAAGCGGCGGACACACCGCGGTGATCCATGTAAAAACGGAGACGGAGTTCAAGCTTGTCGGCGCGACGCGGGACGACGCCGTCGGAGAAGCGTTCGATAAAGTCGCGCGGGTGCTGTCGTTGCCGTATCCGGGCGGTCCGCATGTGGAAAAGCTGGCGCGGGAAGGGGAAAATTCCGTTCCGTTGCCCAAAATGCTGAAAGGGCTCGGCGGGTATGATTTTTCGTACAGCGGACTGAAAACCGCCGTGATCAATTACGTGCACGGCAAAGAACAAAAAGGCGAAACTTGGAGCCGCGCGGACGTCGCCTGTTCGTTCCAGAGAGCCGCGCTGGATATCCTTGCGGAAAAAACCGTGGAAGCAGCGTTGGAAAAAGGCGTGAATACGGTCGCCGCGGGCGGCGGGGTCGTCGCAAACGGATATCTTCGGGAAAAATTGGCGGCGGAATGCGAAAGGGCGGGACTGAAACTCGTATTGCCGTCGCGCAGACATTGTACGGACAATGCGGCGATGATCGCGGCGGAAGGGTTGATCCGATACCGCGCGGGCGATTTTTCTCCGCTGTCGTTGAACGCGCAGGCGAGTATTCCGTTGCGCTGATTGAAAAAAACAAAAGCGGTCTTACGCGCGTAAGACCGCTTTTGTCATGCCTGTTTTAAGGAACCTGCGTCAGATCCGAGAATCGAACGGAATACGCTTCCGTCGTCTGCGCCTTGCCGTCCCGTATAAAAGAAATGCGGACGACGCTTCCTTCCCATACGCGGAAGAGCAGGTCGGAGACTTCGAAATTGCGGGAAATGGAATATTCCGTTCCGTCGATTTCGATACCCGTGATCGCGTCTTCCGCGGCAAGATCCAGCCGTTCCGCGATCGACTGTTCGGCAACCGAATCGACGACGATTTCTTCCACGATTTTTCCCGATCCGTTCTTGGCGTCGTAAACGTATTTTGCGTTTCTTGCGCGAACCGTCAAACCGAGGGAGATTTTATAAGCGCCTTCGGTATCGTCGTTTCCGTCGGAATGATAGTGTAGAATGTTTTCCACCGCGCCCGTCACGATATCGACGGGAATGGCGTAGTTGATGTTCTGATCGTCGGTGTTTCCCGCGTTGGTAATGCCGATCAGTTCGCCGTCTCCGTTGAACAGACCTCCGCCGGAGTTTCCGCTGTATAACGAAGAATCGGTGCGGATCGAACGGTAATACCGCGCCGTGTCGTCGATTTTCAGCGCGATATATTCGTTGTCGACGCTTACGATTCCCTTCGTAACGCTGATTCCCGCGCCTTCTGGATTTCCGATCGCCATCGCGGTTTCCCCCACGCTGTAACCGCTTGCGGGCGTAACCGCGCGGATTTCCGGATTGATCGCTTTTAACGCGCTCGCATCGGCTTTTAAAACCGCGAGATCGGTGGTAATCGAACCGCCGATCAGTTCGCATTGCACGGCGTATTCGCCGAATTCGTATAGAGAATATCCGTAAGTTTCGTCTTTCTTGCCGGACGCCGCGGGCGTGCCTTCGCTGCCGTAGAGATAGCAGTAAATTTCTTTCGCCGTTTTTCCGCCGTTTGCGGTTTCGTCGGCGTTGTTGTCGTAAATCACGTGATAATTCGTAACGATATAGACGGAGGAGCCGTCGATCTTCCAGATGACCGCAGATCCCGTATGCAGAGCGTTGGAATAGCGCTTGCCCGTCGCCCGGCCGCCCAATCCGGGCCCGACCGCGGACGCGGACTCTACAAACGTCGTATACACTTTTAAAGAGGATTGCAGGCAACGACCCGCCGCGGCGGTCGTGTCCGTCGTGAGCGTGAGATATTCCCGCAGAAAATCCGCATAGGAGATTTCCCCGTTTTCCGCTACGTATTTGGCATAGACGTCGTCTATCGAGACCGCCGCGCTCGTGCAGTCCTCGCCGTCGCGTCCGTTTGCGATCGTGAGCGTTTCCTCTCTTCTGTCGGAATAAGCGACGGCGTAATCGGTGCCGTTGCCGTTTGTTCCCGCAAAGCGGATCGAGGTAACGTATGCCTGATCCGAAGAACATCCCGCGAACGCGAACGAAAGGGATAGGGCGACGCACGCCGTTGTCAACAGTTTCAATTTCTTTTTCATGCTTTACCTTTTTAGCGTCGGATTTTTTTGCGCGGATTATACCGCGTTTTCGATATTATCGCAGGAATTGATCGAAATAAAATTATCGTTTCTTAAAAATAGCGTGAAAAAACGGGCAAAAAGGAAATCGTTTCCGAATCGGAATAACTTTCGCATGATTGCAAACACTGCTATCGGGCGGTAAGATATGGGAAATCAGACAATTTATTTTCGCAATTCTCCGAAGATCGTTTCCACAAGTACGATCGCCGGACCGAAAGAGTGCGAGGGGATTATCGGCCGTTACGTAGAAACGGCGCTTGCGGACGACATGTACGGCGAATCGACTTACGAAAAGGCGGAATGCAAGATGCTGTCTCACGTGATCGACGGCGCCATGTCCAATGCGGGAATCGACCGCGATCAGGTGGATATGATCGTATCGGGGGACTTGCTCAATCAGATCATTTCCGCAAGTTTCGCCGCGCGGGATTTTTCCGTACCTTTCCTCGGCGTTTACGGCGCTTGTTCGACTATGGCGGAAAGTCTCGCCGTTGCCGCCGCGTTCGTGGACGGAGGGTACTGCCGTCGCGTCGTTGCGGCGACGGGGAGCCACTTTGCTTCTGCGGAACGCCAATACCGTTATCCTTTGGAGCTCGGCTGCACCCGTCCTCCGCAGGCGCAGTGGACGGTAACGGGCGCGGGCGGGGCGCTTGTCGCGGCGGAGGGGAACGGGATCCGGATTACCGCGGCTACGCTCGGCAAGGTCGTCGATTTCGGAATTACCGACGTCAACAACATGGGCGCGGCGATGGCGCCCGCCGCGGCGGATACCATACTCGCGCATTTCAGAGGAACGAAAGAGGATCTCGAAGCTTACGATCTGATCGTGACGGGCGATCTCGGCGCCTTGGGGAGCAGAATATTAAAAGATCTCACATGGGAAAAGGGACTTGACATTTCGGCAAATCACGTCGATTGCGGGGAGATCATCTACAACGTGATCGAAGACGAATTTCAGGGCGGAAGCGGCGCGGGCTGTTCCGCGGTGGTGCTGAACTCCTATCTCTATTCGAAAATGATGGCGGGATCGATCAAAAAAATTCTCTTCGTCGCGACGGGCGCGTTGCTTTCAACGGTCTCTTCGGGACAGGGCGAAAGTATTCCGTGCATTGCGCACGCCGTCGTGCTGGAACGGTGATCCGTTTCGGCGGATACATATTATGGAATACCTCGAAATACTGTTCATGTTTATAAAAGCGTTTGCGGTCGGCGGGCTGATCTGTACGATTGCGCAGGTGATCATCAATTTCACCGACCTCACGGCGGGAAAAATTCTCGTCTCCTTTATGCTGGCGGGGATCGTGCTTACGGCGTTGGGGCTTTATCAACCGCTTGTCGAATTTGCGGGCGCGGGCGCGACTGTTCCTATTTCCGGCTTCGGATATCTGCTTGCCAACGGCGCGATGCGCGGCGCGCAGCAAGGTTTGTTTCAAGCGCTTACCGGCGCGCTTGCCGCGGCAAGCGCGGGCGTTTCCGCCGCCGTGATCTTTTCGTTCATCATGGCGCTGATCTTCAAATCCCATACGAAGTACAATTGATTCGGAACGTTTTTTGTTCGGCAAAGGAAGAGGCGCGGATCCCGCGCCTTTTCCCATTTGATCGCCGTCGTGTTATTTCGGGAAAAAGGGGCATAATAAATAATGGGGCGGTTTTAAGAGCTTCGACTCCGAAAAAATGAATCTTGTTCGGAAAATTATACCAAATAAATAGAGTGAATATGCGAAGAGGGCTTGCATTTTTTATTTCGGGGTGTTATAATGTGGATAACTGAGATTTGTCGAATTTCGTCGGTTGAACGCACGTGAAATGAAACGGCATGCGAAAAGCGGAGAGCCGGCTTGACCGTATGCGTCGGCGTGTCCTCGGCGGGGTTGTACGTTAAGAAGGGTTGCGGGCTTGCAAGAGGGAAAAAAATCGAAAGGAACATTCGTTATGGGAAAATATTTCGGAACAGACGGTTTTCGGGGGGAAGCCAATGTTACGCTGACTGCCGACCAGGCATATAAAGTGGGGAGATTCCTCGGATATTATTTCGGAGAAATAAAGCGCAAAAACGGCGATCGATCGCCGGCAAAAATCGTGATCGGCAAGGATACGCGCCGATCGAGTTATATGTTCGAGTATGCGTTGATCGCGGGCTTGACGGCGTCCGGCGCGGACGCTTACATGTTGCACGTTACGACGACGCCTTCCGTCGCCTACGTCACGCGGATAGACGGATTCGATTGCGGGATTATGATTTCCGCAAGTCATAATCCCTATTATGACAACGGGATCAAACTGCTTAACGGCGGCGGCGAAAAGATGGACGAGGATACGATTGCGCTTGTGGAAGCGTATCTCGACGGCGATCTGAAACTTTTCGGACGCAAGATGGAATCGCTTCCGTTTGCCGTAAAGGACAAGGTCGGGAAAACGTTCGATTACGCGTCGGGCAGAAACCGTTATATCGCGTATCTTATTTCGCTCGGAATGTACTCATTCAAGGGCATGAAAGTCGGGCTCGATTGCGCGAACGGAAGCAGCTGGAATATCGCCAAATCCGTTTTCGAAGCGCTCGGCGCGACGACCTATGTGATCAACGCCGAGCCGGACGGATTAAACATCAACGAGAACGCCGGTTCCACGCATATCGAAGGCTTGCAAAAACTCGTCAAGGAAAAGAAGCTCGACGTCGGGTTTGCATATGACGGCGACGCGGACAGATGCCTTTGCGTCGACGAAAAAGGGGACGTCGTAACGGGCGATCATATTCTCTATATTTACGCACTTTATATGAAACAGCGCGAGAAGCTGGTCACGAATACGGTCGTCACGACGGTCATGTCCAATTTCGGGCTTTACAAAGCGTTCGACGCGGCGGGGATCGAGTACGCAAAGACGGACGTGGGCGATAAATACGTACACGAATATATGATGAAGAACGGCAACCGCATCGGCGGGGAACAATCCGGTCATATCATTTTCTCGAAATATGCGACGACGGGGGACGGAATCTTAACGAGTCTCAAAATCATGGAAGTCATAATGGCGAGAAAAACGCCGCTTTCCAAGCTTGCGGAACCCGTAAAGTTCTTCCCGCAGGTCTTGATAAACGTAAAAGTGAAGGACAAACGCGCGGCGCAGGAAGATGCGGACGTGCAGGCGGCCGTAACTGCCGCCGCGACTGCGCTTGGGTGCAACGGCAGGATCCTTGTGAGAGAGTCGGGGACGGAACCACTGATCCGCGTCATGGTGGAAGCGGAGTCCGAACGGGTTTGCAATAAGTTGGCGAAGAGCGTCGTTGCGGTGATTAAACAAAAGGGACACGCCCTTTCTTGACAATATGAGCGATAACCTTATGAAAAAGACTTATAAAAAGCTGAAAGATATCGTGCTTCTTGTTTTATTCGACGCCGTTGCGCTGATTGCCGCGGTATTCCTTTCGCTTGCCATGACGCAAAGTCCCTTTCATCTCAACTTCGACATTCTGTATTGGGTTCTCGTCAATTTCGGCAGTGTTTACTTTTTCTTTGCGTTGTTCCGTCTCTATTCCATTGTGTTTACATCCGTCGGGCTGAACGATACGCTGAAAACGTTGGGCGCGACGGTTTGCGTTTATTGCGTGAATATCGGTTGCATGATCTTTTTCCCGACGATCGATATTAAGCTCGCGACGGTGTTTTGCATCGTGCTGTTCTGCTTGTCGCTTCTGATCAGATATTCCCAGCGCCTGTATTTCGCCGTTAAGTATTCCATCAGCAAAAAGAACAAGAATAAAGTGCGCGCCATGATCATCGGGGGCGGCAGCGCGGGTACGATGCTGTTGCGCGAGATCCAGACGACGGATAAAATCGCTTATCTTCCGCTTTGCGTGGTGGACGACGACGAGACAAAAGTCGGCAAGCGCATCTATAACGTAAAGATCGTGGGGACGACGGCGGATATCGTCAAATATGCGGAAAAGTACGCGATACAGGAAATCCTGATCGCGATTCCCACGGCGCCCAAAGCCGAATTGAAACGGATCTTCTCCATCTGTGAAAAAACCGATTGCAAGATCAAAACGCTGCCGGGCATCTATCAGATCGTGACGGGGGAGGCGAGCGTTTCGGCGCTTCGCGAAGTGCAGATAACCGACTTGCTCGGCCGCGATCAGGTCAAGGTGAATCTCGACGAGATCATGGTATATATCGAAAACCGCGTCGTGCTTGTCACGGGCGGGGGCGGGTCGATCGGCAGCGAACTATGCCGCCAGATCGCGACGCACAATCCCAAACAGCTGATCATTCTCGATATCTACGAAAATAACGCCTACGAGATTGAACAGGAGTTGAAACGCAGTCATCCCGCGCTCAATCTGCTGACGCTCATCGCAAGCGTGCGGGACATGACGAAACTGAAAGACGTCTTCGGCAAATACCGTCCCGAAATCGTATTCCACGCGGCGGCGCATAAGCACGTGCCGCTTATGGAAACAAGTCCCAACGAGGCGGTTAAGAACAACGTGTTCGGAACGTTGAATCTTGCGCGTTGCGCCGACGAGTTTGCCGCGAGTACGTTCGTACAGATTTCCACGGACAAAGCGGTAAACCCGACTAATATCATGGGCGCAACCAAACGGATTTGCGAAATGATCATTCAGACGATCGGAAAGCACAGCAAGCACACAAAGTTTGTTGCCGTGCGTTTCGGGAACGTGCTCGGCTCGAACGGCTCCGTGATTCCGCTGTTTGAACAGCAGATCAAAGAGGGCGGTCCGGTCACGGTGACGCACAAAGATATCATCCGATATTTCATGACGATTCCGGAAGCGGTTTCGCTCGTCTTGCAGGCGGGCGCTTATGCGCAGGGCGGTCAGATTTTCGTGCTCGATATGGGCGAGCCCGTGCGAATTTACGATCTGGCGTATAATTTAATCAAATTATCCGGATTGGAGCCGAACGTCGATATCGAAATCAAGTGTACGGGACTGCGCCCCGGAGAAAAACTCTACGAAGAGCGGTTGATGGACGAAGAGGGAATGCAGAAAACGCAGAACGGTCTGATCAACATCGCCAATCCGATCGAACTCAACGAAGAATTCCTCTGGAAGACGCTGGAAGAGCTGGACAAAGCCGCGCATTCGGAGACAAGAGAAATGAAGCGCCTCGTCGCGAAGTTGGTCACGACTTATCGGCCGCAGGATTAAATAAGGATACAGGCGGGTAAATGTCCGCCTGTTTTTTATTGCTTTTTTACGATCTTGCCGCCCGTCTTGTAAATACTGTCCGGCGGGATCACGCCGCGCACGCAGGACAGAGGATAGATATTCGTACGCCTCCCGATTACCGTACCCGGATTCAGCACGCTGTTACAACCGACTTCCACCAGATCGCCGAGCATCGCGCCGAATTTTTTCAAGCCCGTCGGGATCGTCTCGGATCCGCTTTTGACGACGACGGGACTTTTATCCGATTTTACGTTGGAAGTGACCGCGCCTGCGCCCATGTGCGATTTAAAGCCGAGGATGCTGTCTCCTACGTAATTGTAGTGCGGGACCTGTACGCCGTCGAACAGGATCACGTTTTTCAGCTCGGTCGAGTTTCCGACAACGCAGCCCTTGCCGACCAACGCGCTTCCGCGAATGAAGGCGCATTGTCTCACTTCCGTCTCTGCGCCGATGATGCAGGGCGCGTTCAGCGAAGCGGTGGGGGCGATTTTCGCAGTTTTATGAACCCAGATTTCGGGTTGTATCTCGTCGTATTCTTCCCGGCTGAGGGTTTTCCCGAGTTCCGAGATCATCGCTTTTAAACCGGAAAGCGCTTCCCAGGGATATTCGAACGTTTTCAGATAGTCGCCTGCCATCGAGTGGGTAAGATCGTAAAGTTCGTAAATTTTCATAAAACCTCTGTTCCGCTACGCGGCGGTTGATTTTTTTTATTCTATCATGTCGGATCGGGCTTGTCAACAAAAGCTTTTGTAATTGTTTCCGTCGGGCTTTTTTGCAAAATAATTTTGTTTTTCTTGTCTTTTTATCGGTTTTGCGCTATAATTTTAAGCGGGAGGCGGCGGGCTTTGAAGAATAAAATTACGGCATGCGTTCTTTCCGTTCTGTGCGCCGCGTCGCTGTGCGGCTGTTCGGGAAAAGATCTGAAAGGGTTTGACAGCTATTCTTATTTCGGTACCAGAATCCGTTGGGTATATCTTCCGAAGGGGGAAGAAGAATCGGTATGGCGCGGGATTACCGACTGCGCGGATCGGGTGCAAAAATCCGTTTCGCTTTCGGAAGACGGCGCCGTTACAGTATTTAACGCGGCGGAAGCGGGCGCGGTTGTAGAGCTGGACGAAACGGCTTTCCGCGCATTGCGTTTCGCGAAAGAGATGTACGAGTTCACGGAGGGGGCTTATAATCCCGCGACGGGTGGGCTGATCGATCTGTGGGGATTTTCTCCCCGTCACAACGCGGCGGATTATTCGCCAGTTTATCCGTATGACAGGGCGGATTTTCGGAACGAGCTTCCGAAGCGGAAGTATATCGACGCGTTCTTGACGCTTACCGATTTTTCCTCGGTAACGCTGTCGGAATCCGACGGGAAATATTATGCGCTGAAACCGGACGTTTCGGCGGAAGTAGACGGCGTCGTATATACGATGCGATTGAATCTCGGCGGGATCGCGAAAGGTTTGAGCGCCGATCTTGCGAAAGACGTCGTAACGTCGGCGGGACACCGTTACGGCTATTTGAATTTCGGCGCGAGCAGTATGGCCGTATTCGAGAATCCGAAAAGCGATACGGGCAAGTGGGAGATTTCCGTAGTCAGTCCCCGTGCGGAATTGGGCGACGAATTGATGACGGTATACGAAAAAAATTCCGTGCTGTCGTCGAGCGGGGATTCCGAATTATTTTACGAATACGGCGGAAAACGCTATTCGCACATTATCGATCCGGAAACGGGTTATCCCGTCGGTACCGCCGAAAATGAAGCGTGTCATATCGTTTACGCCGCCGTTTCCGGTTTTTCGGCTGCGGAAGGCGACGCTTTGAGCACGGCGCTCGTCGCCATGGGGCGGGACCGCGCGATTGCCTTCGCAGAAAAATATGCGGAAGAGTTTACCGTTTATCTTCTGTGTTGCGAAAGCGGGGAGTATACGCTGTACACGACTGCCTCACCCGATCGTTATCGGCTCCGCGCGAACGTAAAGGCGGTTTTGCTGTGAAAGGATTTCAGGATTTGAAACGCGGTTTTTTTGCGCCTTCGGATCTGGCGGTATACGCCGTTCTGTTGATCGTCACGGTCGGCTTGTTTTTCGGTGCGTATTTTATCGGGCGCGGCGATTTTACCCGCGGGATCGGGATCGAGTGGAACGGCGAACGGATCTATACGTATGAATACGGTAAAAGCGGCGTAATCGGAACGGGTTACGAATCCCGCGTGGAGGTCGCCGCGGAAGGTGAAACGGTCGCAGTAACAGTGTATTCCGACGAGGCGAAAAAGGAATACAACGTCGTCGTGATCGACTTAAAAAGCCGTTCGGCGTTTGTCAAAGATGCAAATTGCAGCTTCCGTAAGGACTGCACGGCGATGAAACCCGTCAGCGAAAAGGGCGGAATTATCGTTTGCGTACCGCATAAAATCAAGGTGATTTCGCTCACGGAAAAAGAGGATTACGATTTTCCTGTTTTCGGAATATTCCGTGATGTGGACAAGTATAATAGAGTGTTGATAAATACGGATTCGCCTGTGGGAAATCATTTGCAAAATTGTCCGAAAGAGAGATTTTGCAAAAAGTTATCCACATTTTTTCCACACGGTCAACAAATATAGCGACAATTCGACAAAAACATACGTTTGTCGGCAAAAAATAAGTTATTTCTTTCCACAAAAATTATTTTTTTGTGGATTTATTATTTCCCGTTGAAAACCGTTGACAAATCCGTGCGAAACGGGTATAATTCAATGGTGTTTACGGGGTGCGCACCGTTAGCTAAGCTGGATATAGCGTCGGTCTACGGAACCGAAGGCCAGGAGTTCGAATCTCTTACGGTGCACCAAAGCCGAACGATAATCTTTTGTTAAGATTATCGTTCTTTTTTTATCGTCTGGAAAGTTATGTTATTCTGTCTTTCAAGTTTTGGGAATTTTTACGTCGGAGAAATACTTTACAAATGTGATTCAAAAGATTATAATGATAGTATCATACGGCAGGAGTGAGAGATAATTGATGAAAAGTCGTATCAAATTATTTATTTATAATGCGGTTGTCGTACTGATTTGTCTCGGCGTGCTGATTTCGTTTTTCGTCGCGCCGTTCTGGCAGGTGAAGGCGAAGTACACCGTAACTCCCGAAATGCTGAAAGAGACGATTGATAAGGCGGCAGGAGGAGGCGGAGAGGGCGAAGACAATCCGCTTGGAAATTTACAGCTAACCGACGAGGATTACGACAAAGTTCTCGGCACGGAGGGGTTTAAGGTTTCGCTTTCTCTGAAATTGGAAACGATGGATATGTTTTCGTCGTTGGCGTTCGGAAAGGAAACGGAAACGGTAGAAAATCTGTTGACGGCAAACGTAAACGGAGTCGTTGCGGAATTGGTGCCGCGTTTGAATACCCTCGTGAAGAACGCCATGCCCGTTATTTCGAAGGTAGTGATCAATCAGGCGATCAACGATCAGGTGGAAAAGGCGTTGGAAGGAACAGACGGAAACGCCAAAGAGCTGATGGAGCAAGCGGGATTTACGAACGAGTATATCGACAGCGAGACTTCGAAACTCGTTGATGCGATCTATGCGGACGACGCGACGGTCGACTCGGTTGCGGAAACCGTGGTAGAGACGTTGGAAGACGTGTTTACGAAGTTGCAGGAGAGCGAGATCGAGCAGTTCGCCGGCGCGGTACTCACCGAGGAAAGCAAAGAGGAGATTCGCGGGCAGGTTAAAGAGGCGCTTTCCGTCATGGCGGATAACGAGGGCAACATCGTCGCCGACGAGTTGGTCGCGGACTTGATTTTGCGCAGTCTCCAACAGATCAACGGCGGGGAAACGGAGAGCGGGAAAGCCCGTTTGCCGGTTTTGCTCGCGGAGTCGTCGGAAGAAATCGGCACGACCGAACGCCTGAAAGCGGAACTTTCCGAAATGCTGATGGGTTACGTCAACGACAGTACCGTAAGCTCGATGGTGCTTGCGATGCGGATCGTGTCCGGTCTGATCCTGTTTACCATGTTTACCTGGGCGTATCTCATTCTCAAAATTCTCGTCAAACTCCTGTGTAAAAATCCGGGGATCAAATTGGCGCTTCCGATTTGGTTGGGCTGGCTGCCGTTTCTGCTCCTCGTGTTGTTTCCGCAAATCCTGTTGCTGATTGTGAACACATCGCCCGGATTTCTCGGTTCGATCATCGGCGAGCAGGCGATGGCAACGCTTACGCAACAACTCAGCGTGCTCAGTATCGGATTCTCTTCCTGTACGATCGTTGCGCTGATCGGCGCGGTCGCGCTATTCGTTTTGTTTTTCTTCTATCGCCGCCCGCGCAACAAATTAAAAAAATTGAAAAAGTTGAGAAGGATTTATCCCAACGCGACGGAAGCGGACGTACGTTAAACCGAAAGCGGACCACAGGTCCGCTTTTTTATATCGCGAAAAGTACAAATTTGTCGAAACTTTTGGAATCGATGCGCATAGAATAGAATGTGGAAACGAGTTTTGGCGAACTGAGACGAAAAGAAGTCATCAATATCAACGACGGGAAACGGCTCGGAAAGGTGTGCGATCTGGTGTTCACCTATCCCGAAGGGCGTGTTTTGGGGATCGTCGTACCCGGCGGGCGCGGCTTTCGCTGGGGGAAAGCCGATTTGTTCGTCGAACTGAAATGCGTTACGAAAATCGGCGTGGACGTGGTGTTCGTGGAGATCAAATCCGCGCCGAAGTCGGAAAAGAAGAAGTGCGGAAAGTGGGAAGATACCTGTCCGCCACCGCCGCCTCCGCCACCGCCGAAGCGCGATCGCAGGGACTACGGAGAATATGAATGATACAGAAAAGAGGAGGAAAACGCGAATCCTCCTCTTTTATTGCCGTTTTATGCGTGACGTAGGTTTCAGGTTTCCGATCGGGCGGGGTAACAGTCGCACATTTTTCCGTTCGCCATAAATCCGCTGTCCGAACACTTGGGGCAGGCGTATTTCGGTTGCAGGTCGTCTTCGGAAAGTTTCAAGCGGGAAAGCGCTTCCCGTCTCGCTTTCTTGGCGGCGAGCAATCTTTGCGAGATTTCGTTCACGTTTTCCGGCGCGAAAATTTCCGCGCGGGCGAGCTCGATTTCTCCTTTTTTTATGGCGGATTCGGCGGCGCGGTAGTCCTCGTCCCGTTCCGCGGTCTCCCGCGCGCGGTCTGCGCGCTGTTGCGCCGTTTGGCGCAGAGAGGCGTAATGGCGTTCCCGATCGCTTCGCTGATCGGCGGCGATCGCAGCTTCGTTGCGGTAGTCGTATTTTTGCGCCGCAGGTGCGGATTTTTCGGGGATCTGCGAAGGGAGGTACGCGCCGAGCCGCTTCCATTCGGAGAGGAGTTTGTTCATGTAGGGCAACGGAGAACTTGCGTTGGCGCTGCGCTTCGCGGCTTCGAGGATCATTTCTTCCGAGAAGTTCCAGGAGTGCCATGCGGCCAACATATCGAGCGCGGATTGCGTCTTTTTGATCACGCCGCATGCGGCTTGTATTTTCTGGATCAGGCGCAACCGTTTTTCCTGCGCGGCGCAGTATTCGCGTACGCCGTCGCCGTCCACAACGCCTTGCGCATACAGTTTTTCAAGCAGTTCGTCCATTTCCGCGAACCCGTATCCGAGTTTCATGCACACGCCCGCAAGTTGAGCGAGGCTGTTTTCGTCGTATCCGCGTTCCAGCCATTTTTCTGCGTATTCGTCGGAATAGGCGCGGGGGTTTTGAACTTTGACGCCCAGTTTCCGCGCGGTCTTGAATACGACCGAGGCGATTTCTTCGCGACGGCAGAGGTATTCCCGCGCCGCGTCTTCGGTAAAACATTCCTTTTCGCACAGTTCGCCGATCAGCAGATCGAGCGTCGCGAGCGTTCCTTTTTTCAGCGTTTCCGCGCAGACGTATATCGCGCCGAGTTCCATGCCGTACGAGTTCCATTTTTCGAGATAATCGTAGTCGGCGTCCGTCGGTTTGCGGTAAATGCCGAGCAGGGCGAATATTTTTGCGAGTTCTTTTTCGTGCAGGTTGAAGTCCGCAAGTTCTCTTTCGACCTGTTCGTAAGTGAGCTTATGTTCGCGGCAGAGTTTCGCCGCCTTGTTTAAAATGTGCATCGAGGTAAGTTTTTCGCCGTCTTTGCGGACGCAGTATTCCGCGATCAGCAGAAACGCCTGATGCTCCATGGGATTGTTTTCGAGGAATTCCAGAATTTTCTGTAATTCGTAAGGTTTGAAATCTTTTTTCGCGCGCTGCAATAATTTAAAGAGTTCGCGGTTGAATTCGGCGTATTTTTCCGCGCGGATTGGTTTCGGTTTTCCGATCGCGGAGTTCACTGGCAGATACTCGACGAAGAGCGGATCGCGCGAAAGGATCCGCACGAGATCGCATTCTTCCCAAAAACCGAAGATCTCCGTCATGCGGGAAAGGGGCATTTTGAGGAGTTTTGCCGCGTTTTCCGCATCGAAGTCTTCCGCGCATTGGCAAAGATAGAGTCCGTACAGGTAAACGCGCACGGCGTCTCCGTCCGCTTGCGGCAGATATCCCGTAATAAAGCGGTTCTCCACGCTCGTAAACATATTGGAAGTAAAGTCTTTGGAGAATGTGCTGAACGACATGCCGTTCCTCCGTCTTTTTCGTTTGAGAATTTCCCGTAAGCCGTATTCAACGCTTGCTTTTTTCAATGCGGCAGTGTATAATAGTATATCATAACCGGCTCCGAAAAGAAAGTGTTTTTGCGGGGTGCGGAAAATTTTCAGGCGTGATCAATGAAAATCCTGCATACGTCCGATTGGCACCTCGGAAAGCGGTTGATGGATGCCGAACGGCTTCCGGAACAGATCGCCGCGCTCGACGAGCTTGCCGACATCTGCGATCGGGAACGCGTCGATCTCGTTTTAGTGGCGGGCGACGTATTCGATACGTATCTTCCTTCTGCGGAAGCCGAGGAAGCGTTTTTTGTCGCACTGAAAAAAATCGCGGGGGATTCCCGCGCGGCGGTGATCGTCAGCGGGAATCACGACGACGGTGTGCGTCTTGCCGCCAGCGCAAGCATGGCGTGCGAAGAGGGAATCTATATTTTCGGGAACAAGTCCCGCACCTTTCCCGTCGGCGGGAGCCGCCCCGTGCGCGCGGTCGCTTCCGGAGAGCGGTATCTGATTTTCGAAAACGCTGCAGGGGAAAGGGTCTACGTCAACGCATTGCCTTATCCGAATGAAGCGCGCATAAAAGAGGATAAAACGGACGAGGCGTTTTCGGACAAAGTCGCCCGTTGGATCGCGCGCGGAAACGAAGGGTACGACGGAACGGTTCCGTACGTGTTGTTGACGCATCTGTTCGTTGCGGGCGGGGTTTCGGGCGAGGGCGAGCGGAATATCGAACTCGGCGGCGCCCGCGCCGTGTCCGTAGAGGCGCTTCCCGATTACGGGTACGTCGCCCTCGGTCATCTGCACAAAAAACAGCGCGTCGGCGCGAAAGGCAGGTATAGCGGATCGCTTTTGCAGTACGCGTTCGACGAAGCGAATACGGAAAAGAGCGTCGTACTGCTGTCTACGCGCGAGAAAGAGATCTCCGTCGAAAAAGAGATCCCCATTCTTTCGGGAAAGAAACTTTACCGTCTCGAAGCGCGCGGCGTGGACGAGGCGCTTCGCTTGCTTGCCCGATACGAGGATTGTTATATCGAATTGACTTTGCATCTGACCGCGCCGCTGACGACGCACGAGACGCAACAGCTGCGCGCGTGTAACGAAGGGTTGGTGTCCCTCATCGCGCGCGTTCGTACGGACGAGGTCGCGGAAACGGTCACGCGCGCCGCGCTTTCGCCGCAGGAGTTGTTTGCGCTCTACTACCGTTCGAAATTCGGCGAAGAGATTCCCCGAGAATTGCTTTCGGCATTTCTTTCACTGACGGAGGAGAGAGAATGAAACCCGTTTATCTGGAATTTAGCGGCGTGAATTCTTTCTCGGAGCGCGCGGAAATCGATTTCGAAAAATTGCTCGAATTCGGGATTTTCGGAATATTCGGGGATACCGGATCCGGAAAGAGCACGATACTCGATTGCATCGTGTTCGCCCTGTACGGAAAGGTCTCCCGTCTCGATTCCAAGGATGCCGTGATCGCCAATCTTATCAATTATCATTCCGACCGCGCTTACGTCAATTTCGAGTTTGAAATCGAATACGGCGGCAAGCGCCGCCGTTACCGTGTGGAACGGGAATTAAAGCGTAAAAACTCCGTTCAGAACGCGAGAGTGTACGAAAAAAAAGGCGAAACGCTGTTCGCGCTTGCGGAAGGGACGCGCGATTCCAACACATTATTGGAAACGGTGATCGGTCTCGAACAGCGGGATTTCGAAAAATGCATCGCTCTGCCGCAAGGGGAATTTGCGCAGTTTGTGAAATCGCAGCGTTCCGATCGGTTGAAACTGATTTCGCGGCTGTTCGATCTGGAACGGTACGGCGAGGGGTTGACGAAGCGGATCAACAAACGCTATTCGGACGCGCAGCGGGAAGCCGAGGTGCTGAAAGCTCGGCTGGAACCCTTCGAGGGAATTACCGAAGCGGGGATCCGCGGTTTAAAAAGCGAGATCGCCCGCGTTTCCGAAGAGGAGAAACGCGCGGCTGTCAATTTGACCGCGGCGCAGGAAGCGGAAAAGAAACTTACGGCGCTCTTCGAACGGAAAAAAGAGTTCGATCGGGCGGTGAGGGAAGCGGAGCGGCTCGAAGGCGCGAAAGCGGACATGTCGAAACTGAACGACGAACTTTCCCGTCTCGAAAAAGCGTCCGCGGCGATCGCGGCGCTGAAAGAAGAGAAGGTTGCGAAAGAGCGGTCGGCAACGATCGCCCGAAAATACGCGCTTGCGCAGGCGGATTTCCGTAAGGCGGAAGAATCGCGCAAGGTCGCGGAGGGCTGGGATCCCGCAAAGGCGGCGGAAGAGATCGCCGCGCTTACGGAACGCGTTGCCGTTGCGGCGCGCGCGGAAGCGGACGAGGCGACTGCGCTCGATTACAATCGCAAGCTTACAAAAATTTTACGGGAATACGACGAAGAAGCGGCGCTCTTTTTAAAGTTCGATTACGAAGGCGAGCGCAAGAAAGGGGAAGAGAAACTCGCATCGCTTGGCGACGGGAATTTTTTCGGTTACGCAGATCGGCACGGAAAAGCCGCTTTATTGCGCGGCGAATACGCCGAATTTGCCGGAGAACTTTCTTCGCTTACGGAGAAATACCCGCAAATATCAAAGGACAGCGAGCCGCTGATCGCAAAATATCGGGAGCTTTCCGCGGGCGATCGGACGACGTTTTCCGACATTAGAAAGGATTTCGAAATGCGGGAGTGCGAACGCGAGAAGGTTCGCGAGGAGTTGCGCCAGCTCGATAAAGCCAAAGGACGGTACGAAGCGCACGTTGCGAATCTTACCCGTTTGCAGGCGGAAATCAAGGAATGGCGGGCGCGCATCGCGGCGTTGCCTTCGCCGCAAGAGCGCGGCATTTCCGCAAAGGAACTCGGCGAGCAGTTGACTGTTTTGCGGGAGCGCCAACAGGTCAATACGGAAAAACGGGAACGCGTTGCGAAGGCGTATTCGGATGCGCAGTCCCGGTTCGCGATTGCGGAAGAGCGGCGCAAAAACGCGGAAGAACAGCTGAGCGAAGCGTCTCGGCGGCTCTTCGCCGCGTTGACTGCGGGCGGTTTTGCGAACGCCGATGAGGCGGAAGCGCTTTCGCGCCGTTACGGCGATCCTTCGTCGGCGCGGGAGAAAGTCGAGAAATACCGCGAAGATTACGCGTCGGCAAAGCGTCGGTTGCGAGAACTTTCGGCGGAGGACTATTCTTCGGCAACGGAAAATGCGTTGTCGGCCGCACGGGAAACGCTTTCGGAAGCGCAACGCGCGGGCGTGGAGCTTGCCCGCGCCGCGGCGTTGAAATCGGACGAACTGCGGCGTGCGGAGCGCGACATCCTTCAAAAAAAGGAACTCACGGCGCTGTATACGGAAAAACACAAAGAAGCGGAGCTGTGCGAACGGCTGAAAAAACTGCTCGAAGGCAATAAATTTATGGAATTTGTTGCCGAAGAGTATTTGCAGACGGTTGCGCGGAACGCGAGCGGGCGGCTTCTGTCGCTTACGGACGGACGGTATTTTCTGCGTTACGAGAACGGATTCGTCGTGGGGGATAATTTCAACGGCGGCGCGGTGCGCGGGGTATTCACCTTGTCGGGCGGCGAAACGTTTCTCGTTTCCCTTTCGCTTGCGTTGGCGCTCGGCGCGGAAATCTGCCTACGATCCTTGCGTCCGATCGAATTTTTCTTCTTGGACGAAGGGTTCGGCACATTGGACGAAAAGTTGGTGGATACGGTCATGGACAGTCTGGAAAAATTAAAGGGAGAGCATTTTTCGATCGGGATCATTTCCCACGTCGAGGAATTGCGGCATAGAATCGAACGCAGGCTTTCGGTGAAAAAAGCCACCGAGCGGCACGGTTCGCAAATAACTTTGGAGTGAGGTAATTCGTTTGAGTATGATTTTAACGCCGGTTACGTTATGGAAAGATTTCGACATCACGTTGCCGCTCTGCGAAGAGGTGATTGCCGAATATACGGACGGAAACGCGGTATATCGGGAACTCTATTTCAAAGGGCGTCAGACGAAGAACGGACGGGTGAAAATTTACGCGAAATACGCTTTCCCCTGCGGCGCGGAGGAGTTCCCCGCAGTGATGATCTTGTTCGAAGCGGGATTTCCTTTCGACGAAACTTACGTGAAACGGTACCTTTCGGCGGGCTACGGCGTGCTCTGCGTGGACTATTGCGGGGAGAACGGGACCGACCGCCATACGGTGTACCCCGAAGACGTCGATTACGCCAACTACGTCCGCGCGGGAACGCACCTCGAATTCGCCGATCCGACGGCGAAGGAAACGAGCTGGTACGAATGGGCGGGCGTCGCCCGCTATGCGGCGCGCTATCTTTCCGAGCGGAAAGAGGTGAGCTGTTTCGGCGCGGTCGGTCTGCGTACGGGCGGAGAAATTCTCTTCAAAGTCGCGCCGTATGCGCCGATGTCGTGTATGATTTCCGTTTGCGCGGCGGGCTGGCTCGCCTATCGCGGAACCGATAAATTTGCCGACAAACAGTTGGTTTTCAACGAAGAACGCCACCGCTTTATCGCGGGGATCGATTCCCAGAGCTATGCGCCCTACGTGAAATGTCCCGTTCTGCTGATTTCCGCCGTCAACGACGAAAAATACGATTTCGACCGCGTGTACGACACCTTCCGTCAGATCAATCCGCAAGTGGAGAAGGCGTTGCTCTTTTCCGCCCACGGCAACGGTCTGGTGGGGACGCATTCGCAGGAAAACATGAACCTCTTTCTCGACAAATACTTAAAAGGACGATCGGTATTCGTGAGCAAGCCGATCAACCTTTCCGTCGAAGAGGACGGCGAGGGGAATCTTACCGTAAAGGGACAGTTCGACCCGAACGGAGAGATCAAAGAATACGGCATTTTTTATACCGAAAAGATCACCGATTCCAAGGCGCGGGACTGGACGCGCATTCTCGGAAAAGCGGAGGATCTGAGCGACGACAACGTAGGTACGATCCCGCTCAACGTCTATACGGGAAGCAATAAGGCGCTTGTGTTTACCTTTGTGAATTATTCGAATAACTTTTCGATCACTTCTAAAATTCTCGAAGTGCCGCTTGAAAAGCAGTATGCGAACAGCCGTCCCGTGAGCCGCGTGGTGTATACGAGCGAAGACGGCAGAAACGGTTTCGTCGGTTACCGCCGTCGCGCGGGTTCGATCGCCGACTGTTTCATGGACGGGTCGTCTTCGCAGGTAAAACTGCTTCCCGGTTACGGCGGGATTCCGGGGATCACTTGCACGAACGGAATCATTTCGTACCGCGTCAGCGAACCGCGTTACGAACCGCCCGAGGGCGCGTCGCTCGAATTCGACGCGTATTGCGCGGAAGACGCGACGCTGAGCGTGACGTTCTTTTCGGACAATGCCGAAACCGTCGGATATACGGCGGAAGCGCGGATCGAAGGCGGCGGAAAGTGGAAAAAGATTCTCCTGAATCCCGACGATTTCAAGACGGAAACCGGCGCGCATCTTTCCGATTTCAAAGGCATGATCTCCATGATGATTTTCTCCTCTGCGGAGGTTCTCGTAAATAACGTGATATGGATTTAAAAGATTTGCAGCTCGGCGTTGTCTTGGAGACGAAGAAGCCGCATCCTTGCGGCGGAAAGGAGTGGGAAATCGTGCGTACGGGAGCGGATTATAAAATTAAATGCCTGACCTGCGGACGGGTCGTCATGCTTACGCCGGACGAACTCAAAAAGAGGATCCGGCGGATCATAGGGGGCGGATCATGATAAGTCGCCCCCGGATGCTCAACGAACCGCCCGGATCGGGGTTGCTGTCCCGTATCGCGACGGTAATCGTATACGTGCTTGCTTCGTTTTTGCTCGCGCTATTGATTCTGAATCTCTATTTCAGCCGAAATTATATGTTTACGCGGGTGGACGGGCGATCGATGCAGAACACCTTGCAGAATAACGATTGGCTCTATACCGATACGCGCGCGGCTGCGGAGCGCGGTCAGGTCGTGATCATCGACGTGACGGATTATCCCGATAAATACAAGCCAGACAAGGATAACGCCGATCAGGAGCGTTCGATTATCAAACGCCTGATCGCCGTGGAAGGGGATTGCGTGAAGTGCGAGTACGGGATTGTCTACGTCAAGTACGCGGGCGGAGAATATCGGGCGCTGGAAGAGGATTACGCTTACGGAACGACGGGTGATTTTAAAGAAGTGGAAGTCGGCGAAGGGGAAATCTTTTTTTTGGGGGATAACCGTTCGATCAGTCACGATTCGCGCGCGGTGGGCTGTTTAAAATATTCCGATATTATCGGGGTGGTACAGCAGTGGGCGATCGATATCAAATGGTACTCCACCGGTTGGGAGAATTTCCGCGCCGGCGTCGTGAATTTTTTCGGAAGTATTTTCGGGTATTGAAGAAAACAACGGTTTGAATAAAACGGAAAGGAGAAAACGGTGATTCAGATTACAACAGACAGCACCTGCGACTTGGGTGCGGCGATTCGGGAAAGGAATATCGGCGTCATGCCGTTGTCGGTGATCCTCGGCGAAAAAAGTTACCGCGACGGCGTGGACATCGTTCCGCAGGATATTTTCGATTTTGTCGATAAAACGGGTCAGCTTCCCAAAACGGCGGCGCCGAGCATCGGCGATTACGAGACCTTTTTCGGGAGTTACGTCGACGCGGGGAAGACAGTGATCCATCTGAATATTTCTTCCAAGTCTTCGGCGGCGCATTCGTATGCGCTGAAAGCGGCGGAGAGCTTTGCCGGGAGAGTGCACGTCATAGACAGCCGCGCGCTTTCGTCGGGACAAGGTCTCTTGGTCATGAAGGCTTGCGATTTTGCGGAAGCGGGTTGTTCCGCAGAGGAAACCGTCGCGAAAATCCTGCCGTTGATTCCTAAGACGAATACTTCTTTCGTGCCCGATCGGCTGGATTATCTGTACAAGGGCGGGCGTTGTTCGCGTATGGCGATGTACGGCGCGAATTTTTTAAAGATTCATCCGCTCATCGAAATGAAAGACGGGCAGTTGTTTGCGGAAAAGAAGTATCGCGGCAGTATGCAGAAGTGCATTTCCAACTATATCGACGACCTTGCCGAGCAGTATCCGTCTTACGACAAAACCCGTTGTTTTATCACGCACAGCACCGCGGATCCCGAGCTCGTGGAGTTTGCGAAAAAGAAAGTGTCCGAAACGTTTTCGTTTGAAACGGTCTTGGAGACGGTTGCAGGATCGGTCATTACGGGGCATTGCGGAAGAAATACGCTCGGCGTGCTGTTTATTTCGGAGTGAATTCGGAGGACGAAAGTGACGAAAATTTATCATGACGGCGATTTATGGGACGCGTTTATGCAGAAACGGCGGATTTTGTCGTTGTTTTTGGCGGTCACCGGCGCGGTGTTTCTCGGTCTCGTCGGTTTTGTGACCTATTATATCATGTTGCCGTATAACGATCCGAATGCGACCTGGGTCATCGCCGTTTCCTGTGTCTTGGTGGGAGTGTATCTGATATTCGCGTTCCCTTATATGGGAATCTGTTATAAACGTTGCAACAGCTATTGCAAGGCGCTGAAATTTATATCGGTGGGCTTGAAAGAATACTCGGTGCTTCCTTTTGTGGGGATCGAGGATTGGACGACGCACGACGGCGTAGACGTCAACGTCGCGATCTTTTCGGTCAAGAACATCAAGCGCGACGAGGAGATGCTGCGTCAGATCTATGTGGACGGAGAAAAGGACTTCCCCGCGTTCAAAGAAGGACAATATGCGAGATTGGTATCACAGGGTAACCTGTTGATCGAATATGAATTGACGGACGAGCCGTCAATAAAGGAGACAAACAAATGAGAGCGGTCGTAACGGTTACGGGTTCGGACAGACGCGGCATCATCGCCAAAGTGAGCAACTTTCTGTTCGAGAGAAACGTGAATATCGAGGACATTTCCCAAACGGTATTGGGAGAGCAGTTTGCAATGATCATGATGGTGGATATGAGCGAGAGTTCGAGGGACTTCGCCGCGCTTGCGGAAGAGTTGGAAGAAAAGGGCAAAGAGATCGGAATGGCGGTGCGTTTGCAGCATGCCGCGATCTTCGATGCAATGCATAACGTATAAGGATAAAAAATGTTTAATAAAACGGACGTATTGGAAACGATCGAAATGATCGAAAAGGAGCATCTCGATATCCGCACGGTCACAATGGGAATATCGTTGCTCTCCTGTATTCGGGCGGACGGCGCGTCTACGGCGCAGGCGGTGTACGACTGCGTGACGAAGAGAGCGCAGAACCTCGTCAAAACGGCGGAAAATCTTTCCCGCGAATACGGGATCCCCATCGTAAACAAACGGGTTTCGGTGACGCCGGTGTCCCTCGTCACCGCGGCTTTTCCAGAAAAAAGCGCGTTGGTCGGCAAAGCGCTCGATCGGGCGGCGAAGGAACTCGGAATCGATTTTTTAGGCGGGTATTCCGCGCTCGTTCATAAGGGAACGGCGGACTACGAAGAGAAGTTTCTCGCTACGATTCCCGAAGTTCTGGCGGAAACGGAAAGGCTCTGTTCTTCGGTGAACGTCGGCTCTTCCCGTTCGGGCATCAATATGGACGCCGTCGGTCAGATGGGCAGGATCGTCAAGCAGACCGCGGCGCTCACCGCGGCGCGCGACGGGCTCGGCTGCGCGAAGCTCGTGGTGTTCTGCAACGCGGTAGAGGACAACCCGTTCATGGCGGGTGCTTTCCACGGCATCGGCGAAGCGGATACCGTGATCAACGTGGGCGTTTCGGGTCCCGGCGTCGTACAGCACGCGTTGAAGTTCGTTCCGGACGCGGATCTGACGGACACGGCGGAATTGATCAAACGTACGGCGTTTAAAATTACGCGCGCGGGTCAGCTCATCGCCAAAGAAGCGGCGAGCCGCTTGGGCGCGCGCTTCGGGATCGTCGATCTTTCGTTGGCGCCGACTCCCGCCCGCGGCGATTCCGTCGCGCATATCTTGGAAGAGTTGGGGCTGGAAGTCGTCGGCTGTCACGGCACGACGGCGGCGCTCGCAATGCTCAACGACGCGGTGAAAAAGGGCGGCGTGATGGCGAGTTCGCGGGTCGGCGGGCTTTCCGGCGCCTTTATTCCCGTTTCGGAGGATATCGGCATGATCGAATCCGCGGCTGCGGGCAAGATCTCGCTGGATAAATTGGAGGCGATGACGTGCGTGTGCTCGGTCGGGCTCGACATGATCGCGATTCCGGGCGATACGCCGGAGGCGACGATCTCCGCGATCATTGCCGACGAAGCGGCGATCGGAATGATCAACAACAAGACCACGGCGGTTCGCGTGATCCCTGCGCCGGGGAAATCGGTGGGCGACGAGGTGAGTTTCGGCGGATTGCTCGGCAGAGCGCCCGTTATGCCCGTTCACGGCGGCGACGCGTCGAAGTTTATCGGACGCGGCGGATTGATTCCCGCGCCCATCCACAGTTTTAAAAATTAAACGGAAAGTTTGAACAGGAGTGTGTTTTATGGAAAGAAGTCAGGTAAAGACGGATTACAAATGGAAGACCGAGGACGTTTTTGTCAACGACGAGGAATGGGAAAAGGCGTTTGCCGCGCTGGAAGGAAAAATCGAATTTTCGAAATATCGCGGCACGTTGAATTGTGCGGAGAATATTCTTGCGTATTACCGCGCGGAAGAGGGGCTGGAAAAAGAGCTTCTGCGCGTGTATCTGTACGCGTTTTTGCGTCATGACGAGGACGTGCGCGTTTCCAAATACAATTCATATCTCGCGCG
Source organism: uncultured Christensenellaceae bacterium (assembly GCA_910586825.1). GTDB lineage: Bacteria > Bacillota > Clostridia > Christensenellales > Borkfalkiaceae > Gallimonas. The sequence continues at coordinate 92,752 of CAJUJF010000006.1, forward strand.
GGTGATGAGTTTGTTCACCAAGCTCGGCGCGGAGACCGCTTTCGCAACGCTGGAGATCTCCGCGTTGCCAGAAGAGAAATTGAAAGCGCTCGCGAAAGACGCTTCGCTGAAAGATTACGATTATTTTCTTTCCCGACTGATCGCGGAAAAGAAATATATTCTCTCCGAAAAGGAGGAGAAAATTCTGGCGCAGACGGGCGAACCGATGAGCGCCGCGGGCGACGTGTTCGAAATGCTCGACAACGCGGAACTCAATCTGCCGGAAATCGAGCACGAGGGCAAAAAAGTTCCGCTTTCGCACGGGCTGTATTCGGTGATCCTATTCGGGAACGATCGGGAAAAGCGCGCCGAAGCGTTCCGACTGTACTATTCCGCTTACCGCAAGATCATCAATACGCTCGCGACCGCCTATTACGGAAACGTAAAGAAGGATATTTTCTATAAAAACGTACGCGGCTATGCTTCCTGTCTCGAAAAATCGCTTTTCGAAGAGGACGTGGAAAAGAGCGTATACGAAAATCTCGTCGAGTCGGTCAACGAAGGCGCTCCCATCATGCACCGCTATATGGAGACGCGGAAAAAGGCTTTGGGGCTTGACGAAATGCACGTTTACGATTTGCACGTCGCGCTCGTTGAAAACGCGGATCTGAAATTGGAATTCGAAGAAGCGTACGAGTTGGTTTTAAAGGGACTCGCGCCGCTCGGAAAGGAATATCTCGCGCTTTTGCGACAGGGGAAAGACGAACGATGGATCGACGTATGCGAGACGGAGGGCAAGCGCAGCGGCGCGTATTCCATCGGGATCTACGGGAATCATCCGTACGTACTGCTCAATTATCAGAAGACGACGAACGATATTTTTACAATCGCGCACGAAATGGGACATTCGCTTCATTCCTATTTTTCCAACAAGGAGCAGCCCTATTCCAAAGCGGATTACAAGATCTTCGTTGCGGAAGTCGCCAGCACGGTGAACGAAGTGCTTCTTTTGAAATATCTTTTAAAGACGACCGAAGACAAAAAACTGCGCAAATATTTGCTGAATTATTTCATGGATATGATCCGTACGACGCTGTTCCGTCAGACGCAGTTTGCGGAGTTCGAAGAACGGGCGCACGCCATGGCGGAGGCGGGCGAACCGCTGAACAAAGACAATCTTTCCGAACTCTATTACGGACTGAACCGCAAGTATTACGGCGAAGCGGTGACGCACGATCGGGATATCGAAATCGAATGGTCCCGTATCCCGCATTTCTACCGTTCCTTTTACGTGTATAAGTATGCGACGGGCATTACTTCCGCGATCTGCATCGCAAACAAGATTCTCGAAGAAGGCGAGAGCGCGGTAAAAAATTACTTTACTTTCCTCTCCGGCGGCTGCTCGACCGATCCCGTCACGCTGTTGAAAATCGCGGGCGCGGATCTTACGAAGAAGGAAACCTTCCGCGCCGCCATGCGCGAATTCGAAAACGCGCTTGACGAATTCGAAAAGCTTTAAACGGATAAGATAAGGAGTATTTGATGGCAAACAACCAGATGCCGCACAATTTGGACGCGGAAGCCGCGTTGCTCGGATGTATTTTGATTGACGGAACGATCCAATCGGAGCTGTTGGAATCGCTGAAAGAGGATGAATTCTATCAGGAATCCCATCGCGCGATTCTGATCGCGATGAAGGAAGTTTACGGCGAGAGAAAACCGGTAGACGTCGTTACGCTTACGGACCGTCTCGAACGGGACGGCACGCTCGAACAGGCGGGCGGGCTTCTGCATATCACGGAATTGGCGGAGATCACGCCTTCGGCTGCGAATTACAAACAGTATTTCGAGATCGTGAGAAGGGACGCCGTAAACCGTTCTCTGATCCGTGCGGCGAAGGATATTATCGAGAATTGCATGAAAGGACCGGAAGAGCGGGACGCGATTTCTTTTGCCGAAAAGGAAGTGTACGACATTTCCAAACGGGAGGACAGTTCCGCGCTTGCGGGACTTTCCGACGGCGCGGTCATTCAGCAGGTTATCGGAAAGTTCGAAGAGATCCAGTCGGATCCCAATGCTTTTCGGGGACTGGAAACGGGATTCAAGCATTTGGACCGCATTACGAACGGTTTGCAGAAGTCGGATCTGATCGTCTTGGCGGCGCGCCCCGGTATGGGAAAAACTTCGCTCGCCATGAACGTCGTCGAAAACGTGTGTCTCAACAAGGGCAAGACCGCGGCGGTCTTTTCGCTCGAAATGCCGCGCGTACAGCTCGTACAGCGTCTGCTTTGCGCGCACGCGGGCGTGAGCATGGAAAAAGCTCTGTCCGGTAAACTCGTGCAGAAAGAATGGAAAAATCTGATGCTTGCAAGCGATAAGCTGCAAAAATCCAAACTGTATATCGACGATTCTTCCCGCGTGACGCCTGCGGAGATCCTGTCCAAGTGCCGTCGGCTCGCCGCGCAGACGGGGGGGCTGGATCTCGTGATGATCGACTATATCCAGCTCATGAGCGGCGGCGGAAAATATTCCAACAGCGAAAACCGTCAACAGGAGATCGCTTCGATCACCCGCGACTTAAAGCTGATGGCAAAGGAACTCGATCTTCCCGTGATCGCGCTTTCCCAGCTTCGTCGGATTCAGACCAAAGAACCGCAGCTTTCCGATCTGAGAGAGTCGGGCGCGATCGAGCAGGACGCGGACATCGTTATGTTCATCAACCGTCCGGACGTAACGGCAACGGCAGACGAACTTGCCAAGGGCAACGTGGTGAAAGGGGCGGCGGAAGTGATCCTCGCAAAACACCGTAACGGTTCGCTGGGCAGGATTCAGCTGCGCTTCCTCGGGGAAAGCACCAAGTTCGTGGACGTCGAAGATCAGAACCGTCCGGACGAAGAGCCGCAGTATCTTTCGCACAGAACTGCCGATTGGGAAAAAACTTCCGCCGACGGCGCGTTTCCCGACGCACCGTTCGACACCGGAATTCCGGAAGAATGATCACGCGGATTTTGAACGCGGATGCGGAAGCTCTCGCATGCGCAAGGGATTTGATCGGGAAAGGGGACGTCGTCGCGTTTCATACCGAAACGGTGTACGGACTCGGCGCGAACGCGTTTGACGAAGCGGCGATCGCGAAAATATTCGCGTTAAAAGGCCGTCCCTCCGATAATCCGTTGATCGCGCACGTGCATCGCGCGTATAATATATCGAAGTTGATCGACAATGAGCCCGCTTATGCCGCAAAGCTGCGCGAAGCGTTTCTGCCCGGTCCGCTCACGATGGTGTATCCGTCTACGGGAAAGGTGAGCGCGCTCGTGTCCTGCGGATTGAACACGCTTGCGATCCGTGTTCCGTCTTCTCCGACTGCGCAGGCGTTTTTACGGGCAGTCGATCTCCCGATCGCCGCGCCGAGCGCGAATCTCAGCAAGCACGTTTCGCCCGTCGCCGCCAAACACGTATACGACGATTTTTGCGGCAGGATTCCGTTGATTCTCGACGGAGGAGCGTGCGAGGGCGGAATCGAAAGCACCGTGCTGGATTGCACGGGAGAGGTGCCCGTCGTTTTGCGCGCGGGCTTAGTGACGCGGGAAATGATCGCTTCCGTTGCGGGCGCATGCGGTGTCTATGAAAAACGCGCGGGAGAAAAGCCGAAAAGTCCGGGAATGGCGTATCGGCATTATTCCCCGAAGTGCAGGACGGCGTATTATACCGACGCGGAGGAGGCGAAGCGCCGCTATCGGGAGGAAGAGAGCGCGGGCGGGAAGCCGTACATCCTGTGCGCCGAAAACGCCGTGCCCGACGGGGATTTCCGCGTATTGGATCTCGGTAGCGCGCCGGAGCAGATGGCGAACAGGCTTTACGCGCTGTTGCGGCAAGGCGAAAACGCGACCCTGTTGATCGCGATAGAACCGCGCTTGCGCGGCGGCGTAATGGAAGGCGTATTAAACCGCTTTATGCGGGCGTTCGGAAGAGATACAGATGAAGCATAAAATCATTTTATTCGTGTGTTCCGGCAATACCTGCCGTTCGCCGATGGCGGAAGCGGCGCTTCGGTCGGAATTGAAAAAAAGGAAAATCCCGTGGATCGCCGTTCGGTCCGCAGGCACCGGCGCCGAAGCGGGCAACGCGATGTCGCCGCTCGCCGCCGAAGCGCTGAAAAACGCCGCGATTCCCGTTTCGCCGAAATTCAGATCCCGCAAATTGACGGAAAAGATGATCAAAGAAGCGCACGTCGTGATCTGCATGACGGAAGCGCAGAAAAATATGATTTCGTCTGCGGAAAACGTCGTCAGTTTCGCTCAGCTGTGCGGGAGGGACATACCGGATCCCTACGGACAGGATCTCGGGGTATATACGGCGACGCTCGGCGTGCTTTGCGCCTGCGCGCCGCTCATCATAGAAAGATACATTTTGAAGCAAGGAGATATCTTATGAAAATTGCCGTTTGTTGCGACCACGGCGGGCTTGCGTTGAAAAACGCCCTGTCGGAGGCATTAAAAACCGAGGGACACGAGATCGAGGATTTCGGAACGACTAACGAGAATTCCTGCGATTATCCCGATTTTGCGTTGCTTGCCTCCGAGGCGGTTGCGGAAGGAAAATGCGAGAGAGGCATTTTCGTCTGCACGACGGGTATCGGAATCAGTATTGCCGCCAATAAAGTCCCCGGAATTCGTTGCGCGCTTTGTTCCGAACCGCTTTCGGCGAAGATGACCCGTCTCCACAATAACGCGAACGTATTGGCGCTCGGCGGGGGATTTGTCGGAAAAAATCTGGCGCTCGATATCGTCAAAACTTTCCTTGAAACGCCGTTCTCGGAAGAGGATAAACACCGCCGCAGAATCGATAAGATTTCTGCGATCGAAAAAAAATATATGAAGTAAACAGTGGTTGAACTATGACGAAAGCGTTGAAAGACAAGTTAATAGAATCGTTGACTTCGATTTTACCGATTGCGTTGATTATTTTTGTGTTGTGCGCAACGCTGACGCCGCTTGATACGGGTACTTTTGCGCTGTTCTCCATCGGCGTATTTCTGTTGATCATCGGCATGGGCTGTTTCACGCTGGGCGCGGATATGTCGATGCTCGTTATCGGCGAGCGTATCGGTACGGCAATGACGCGCTCGCGGAAAGTTTGGCTGATCGCGCTGTTGTCCTTTGTGATCGGGATCATCGTTACGATCGCGGAGCCTGATTTGCAGATCCTTGCCGAGCAGGTTACGGCGGTTGCCGAACAGACGATTCTCGGCAATTATCTTTTGATTATCACGGTCGCGGTCGGCGTGGGTATTTTTTTGATGCTCGCGATGCTTAGAATCGTATTCAGGATCAAGTTGTCCTATCTTTTGATCGGGTTTTATACGATCGCATTTGTTCTGTGTTTTTGTTTCGTGGACAGCGGCTTTTGGGCGGTTTCTTTTGATTCCGGCGGTGTTACCACAGGGCCGATGACGGTTCCGTTTATCATGTCGCTCGGCGTCGGCGTCGCCTCGATCCGAAGCGACAAAAAAGGGCAGGACGACTCTTTCGGTCTCGTCGCGCTGTCCAGCATCGGACCGATTATCTCCGTGCTGATTCTCGGAATCATCTTTAAAATCAATAATATCGATTACGTTGTCGAAGAGTTGCAAGTAGTCGATACGACGCGCGACATTTTGTTTGCGTATTTGCGCGGTTTCGGCGATTATGCACTCGAAGTGCTCATTGCGATTACGCCGATCATTGCGTTTTTCGTACTGTTTCAGCTGATAACCCGTTCGTTTCATAAAAAGCAACTCGTGCGCATCATTGTCGGATTTATCTATACATTTTTGGGCCTCGTTCTGTTTTTATCCGGCGCGAACGTCGGCTTTATGCCCGTCGGCAGAGAGATCGGAAGGGCGCTTGCCGCGGGCGGCTGGGAGAAATGGCTGTTGATTCCCGTCGGCATGATCGTGGGATATTTCGTGGTCGCCGCAGAACCCGCAGTGCACGTCTTGAATAAACAGGTCGAACGGATGTCCGCGGGCGCGATCAGCTCTTCGTCCATGAAAAAGGGGCTTTGCGCGGGCGTCTGCATTGCGATCGGGCTTGCAATGACGAGAATTCTCACGGGGATCAACATCATGTGGATTCTGATCCCCGGTTACGCGGTCGCGTTGGGACTTACGTTTTTTACGCCGGCGCTCTTTACGGGTATCGCGTTCGACTCGGGCGGCGTTGCGAGCGGGGCAATGGTTTCTTCGTTCGTGCTTCCGATGGCGATCGGCGCTTGTAGCGAACTCGGCAGCGTCGTCATGACGCAGGCGTTCGGTTGCGTTGCTTTTGTCGCGCTTGCGCCGTTAATTTCCATTCAGATCCTCGGAATACATTACAGGCGCAAAACGGGAAAGATCAAGCGGAATTTCCTTTCGGTTGAAGACAGAATTTTGGAATATACGGTGGATTGACATGGCGGAAAAAATGGAAACGGCGCAGAAAACGTCCCGTGCGGAAAATATAAAAAGTACGGCTGAAAAAGTAAAAGAGAAGATCAAAGTCGCAGTCAAGACCGAAAACAGAAATCCGGATCGATTGCCGAACAGGACGAAATTGCTGGTCAGCATCGTAAATCAGAAAGACGAGGTGCGCTTGAAGGAAATTCTCGACGACGTTTCGGTATCGCTCAGCTTTACGTTTGCGGGAACCGGTACCGCCCGTTCGGCGGTTTTGGATTACCTCGGGATCGGAGAGACGGAAAAATCGGTCGCGTTTTCGCTTTTTCCGGAGAGCGACGAAGACCGTATCATGCATGCGATACGGGAGAAAATGTCGCTCTATCTTGTGGGAAGGGGAATCTCTTTTACCATTCCGCTTACCGGCGTATCCGAAATCGTTGCGAACGGACTGTCGTCCGCCGCAACCGCTAAATTGTCCGACAGGAGAAAAATTATGAAAAGTTCTGACCGTAAATACGATTTGATCATCGCTTCCGTGGAGGTCAACCACGTGGACGAGGCGATGGAAGCGGCGAGGAATGCCGGCGCGGCAGGGGGGACTATCATTCGCGCGCGCAACCTCGACAACGCCAAGGCGGAGCAGTTTATCGGAATTTCTTTGATGGAAGAACGGGAGCTGTTGCTGATTCTCACCAAAAAAGAGGGTAAACTTGCGATCATGGAGACTTTAACGGAAAAAGTCGGTTTAAAAACCGAAGCGGGCGGAATTATATTCTCACTTCCCGTGGATAAAACGGCTGGCATTTCCGTTGCCGACGAAGAAGAACAATCCGGCAGAGAAGGTTCGGATCAAAAGGACGCGCAAGAGCCGAATGATAACTAAACGAATCATTGCGATCGGCGGCGGGGAGCTTAAAACGCGAGAAACCGTTAATATCGACGCCTATATCGCGGAGGAAGCAAAAAAGATCGCGGGGGACCGCCGCGCATGCGGGCTGTTTTTGCCTACGGCAAGTCACGACTGCATGCCGTATTATAATACGTTTCATAAGGTGTATACGGGACAGTTCGGCATCAAGACGGACGTTGTTTTAACTTGCAATCGCGAAATCGATCTCGAGAAAATTCAAAAGAAGTTCGATCAGGCAGATTTCATTTACGTTGGCGGCGGCGATACCGTTTTTATGTTGCAGCAATGGCGAAACTCAGGAATATTACCGCTGATTCGCGCGGCGTACGATCGCGGCGTGTTGCTGTGCGGACTTTCCGCAGGCGCGATTTGTTGGTTTGAAGACATGTATTCCGACTCGGTTGTCGAAGGCGATTATAAAATGTATTCCGGTCTCGGTTGGATTTCGGGAAAAATTTCTCCGCATTATAACGAGAGAATGCTTGACTTTAATAAAATCGTATTGTATAATAAATATCGCGCTTGGGCTTTGGAAAACAATTCGGCGCTTGAAATCGTAGACGGGAAACCGCTTCGCAGTATTTCGGGCGGCGGGAAAGTTTGGTTTTTGGACGGAAGCTCTGGCGATAAGCTAATTCAGACGAAATTTTCCGTTGCGGAAGAATAATTCCGCTCCGATCATCTCAATCGGATGAATATGCGAGCTATATGCGGACGTGGCGAAATTGGCAGACGCGCAGGTTTCAGGTTCCTGTGGGCGACCATGGGGGTTCGAGTCCCTTCGTCCGCACCATACTGATATGGGTGTTTCAATCCGAACTGGTCTATTAGACAAGTTGGACTGAAACACTCATTTTCTATGGAAAATGTGCTGTTATTGCGTGTTTCTCATTGGACGATATTTTTGAAAAACAGGTAAAATGTGGAATGCAAAGTTGAAACGGGGTATCTTACGAACCCCGTTTTTTGGACTCAAAATAAACCCGTTCTCTTTCATTTGGCGATTTGTATGCGTTCGATCCGTGCAGTCGCTTTGAATTATAAAATTCTATATACCGCCGAATGGATTCCTTGAACTCTTTTACGGAACGATAATGGATCCTATATATTTCTTCTTTCTTTAAGGAAGCAAAAAAAGATTCCATTACGCCGTTATCATGAGGGGAAGCGGGTTTAGAATATGATTGAGTGATATGTAAGTCGTGCAATAATTTCTGATAGCCATAAGATACGTATTGACATCCTTGATCGCTATGGAAAATTAAATTGTTGGGGTTGCCTCGTTCTGCATAGGCTGTTTTCAACGTAGCGGTGGTGAGTTGAGTCGTCTGTTTATTAGAAATTTTATAAGCAATCACTTTTCTTGAAAACAAATCGAGAATGGCACAGATATAGAATTTCTTATCGAGGATATAGCATTCCGTAATATCGCCAACCCAGCGCAAATTCGGCTCTGTTGCAGAGAAGTCTTGCTGTAAGAGGTTGGTTTTCTTTTTTGCCCGTTGCTCTTTTAAGAATAATTTTTTGGTGCTTGTTCGAATGCTTTTTAAGTCCATTTCGCTCATGAGTTTCTTGACAGTTTTTAGCGACGTAACGTAGCCATTTTCTTTTAAGATATAGTAGATTTTTGTTGCGCCGTAAATGCCGTTGTATTCTTCATAAGTGTTTTTGATTGTCACGCACAAATCTTGGCGGCGAAGTAGGTGCTGAGCATTTTCTTTCTTGTTTCGGAGGATATGGTTGTAAAACGTTCCGCGATTTACATCAAGTGCTTCGCATAGGACGTGTACGCTATATTGCCCATAAAGCTTTTCAAGCTCGCTTAACTTGATTTGCAAAGGGGAAGTGGTAGTGCATTTTACCGTTTGTAACACTTTGCAGATTTGTTCAAACTTCTCGTATCGCGCTTTCTCCTGCGCATAAAACCGTTGATAGTTAATATAGCTGTCTGGATTGTTTTCCGGCAGCTCTTTATATTTTTTAAGCCAGACGTAAATTGTGCTGCGCGGAATTTCCAGTCGTTCACTTATTCGTTCAACTGCTTCGCCATTTTTGTAGGCGAAGCAACATTGCCGAATTTGTTCATTGGTGTAGTGTTTTTTCATAAAATTTCTCTTGTAAATTTTTATTCCAAGGTGGTACCTTGGTGAAGAAAAGTATACCAAAGAAAATTCTGCTTGTATAAATTTTTTAAAAGAATAGTATAGTTTTTGAGTTTTCTCTTGTCGTGCATATGGAAATATGTTATAATAAACAAAAATACTTAAGAGAGAGTAAATTATGAAAATTACAGAAGTGAACTTGCAAGAAATGATGCCTCTTTTTAAGAGTTTAATTAAGAGTGCCATATTAATTCCGATTATTGGATCTGGCTTTTCATGTGATTGCAGGGCAAGTAAGGGATATGTTCCAAATGGTCCACAAATGAAAAGTGAGATGATAAAAAGGATATTGGAGACGGAGGATGAGGAAAAAGAGTCTCTTGAACAATATTCATTTCAACAAATAGCAAGATATTACAATAATTTCGTTTCAAAGGAAGTAAGAAAAAAATATTTATTAGACTGTTTTACAAAAGTAAAGCTTTCGCCATTATTATGTTCATTTTTAAATTTACCGTGGAAATATTTATACACTTTAAATATTGATGATGCAATAGAGGGTAATTCTGACTTTTATGTTCTTGAACCACATAGACGCCTTGATACAAGAGTAAAAGAAGATGGTAGAGTCGTTTTTAAAATTCATGGCGATGCCAAAAATATGGCGCTTTTAGATGATGATGAAAGTTTTTCTGTTTTTGATACTGATCAATATATTGTGAGCCTTGAAAAAAATAAGTCGATTTTAGATCAATTGAAACAGGATTATATTGATAAAAATTTATTGTTCATAGGGTGTAGTTTACAAAATGAACTTGATTTATTGCATGTGTTTTCTAAAATTTATGACAATGAAAAGTATTGTAAGACAG
>CAJUJF010000007.1 GCA_910586825.1 uncultured Christensenellaceae bacterium
AGCGCCAGCCTGTCACGCTGGAGGTCGACGGTTCGAGCCCGTTTTGGGTCGCCATAATTCGGGAGCCTTATTCACGGGAATGAGGCTCCCGCCTTGAAAAAGGCTTATGCCTTGGTAGCTCAGATGGTAGAGCAACGGACTGAAAATCCGTCTGTCGGTGGTTCGATTCCGCCCCAAGGCACCACCTTGCCGGTGTAGCTCAATCGGCAGAGCAGCTGATTTGTAATCAGCAGGTTGTTGGTTCGATTCCGATCACCGGCTCCACCGACCATTCTAAAATTTTATATATGGGAAGATTCCAGAGCGGCCAAATGGATCAGACTGTAAATCTGACGTCTACGACTTCGGTGGTTCGAATCCACCTCTTCCCACCAAAATAAACACCTTTTGGGGTGTTTATTTGTTTTTAGCGCTTTTAAACGGTGTTTTTTGCCGTTTTTACATAGCGCCGAGCGTGGAAAAGGGCGAATCGCCAAGCGGTTTAGCGGCGAACGCCCTTTCCGCTCGGCGTTCAAATTACTTTTTTAGTTGATTTCTTTCAGTTCAGGCGTGAGCTTGTCCGCGCGGCGCAGCCGCGCGCTTGTCAAGACAAGCTCACGCCTAAATGCCATTTTACTATACTTCGCTTAATTTTTCTATAAGTTTATCTCTATCCCAAAGTATGACATTATTTGCGGCGGCAAGCTCTTTTGCGCTTTTTGTAAAATAATTATTTGTTACGACATAACAAAGCGTTGCATTATAAATTTTTGCGCCCCCGACAACTTCCATTATTGCGTGATTTCCAACTGCTTGGCTATAATGTTTAGCCTGTATTGCAAGAGTTTGACTACCCTTTTTTGCTATAACATCAACGCCTTGGTCTCCGCTCAGCTTAGTGCTTTCTGCTTGATAACCTAAATTTTTAAATAATTCTGTAACAAAACTTTCAAATTGCGCCCCATCCATATTATCAATTTCAAGCATAGTATATTTATGCCCACTGTGATATTTTCCGCTTTTTAAATTTTCAATTTGCTCTTTATCAATTAAGTCATTTAATATTTGTTCAGCTTCAAGTTTTTTATTATAATAAATGTTTAAATAAGGTGTTGAAATATGTTCTTTTGAGTACTCAATAATTAAATACCAAGTTATTATATCGTCCTTATCAAATATTCTTGATTGGTATAATGCAGTTATAATTTCTTCTGCTGTCATATTAACAAAATCATTGAGTTCAGCTCCATTTTTTGTTTGCTCATTTGATAACATATTGTTTGAGTTATAAGTTAAATCAAAAAGTTTAGATTTTATCAAATCAACTTGCTTAATAATGCTCTGAAGTTTTAAACAGCGAAACAAAAATAGAAATGCAGTAAATTCTGCTTTCTCTATCCATTCTGATTTTTCTGCCAAAGTCTCATTTTGTTTAATGATATTTTGTCGTTTTAAAAGCAAAAATATATTCTCCAATTCTTGAAAATTCTTGCGTGAAATCTCCCCTAAAATATTTTTACTAATTTTCATTTCTTTAACAAATACCGAATAGTCGGTTTGTGGGATAAGTTCTATGGTTGGTGAATTAAATTCAGTTTCAGAATTAGAATTAGTAACAGCCCATTCCCAATGATATCTTTTCGCCTCGAATGATTTATATGTTTTTGTTGTTACCGTGTGTTTTTGGGTTGGAAAACAAAAGGATTCTAAATTAAAAATATTTGCAGTTATATCAATATTATTGTTGATTATTTCAATAAGTTCATTATTTTTAGAATAAGTCTCGTATAGTTGATTAGTTAGTAGCGCAACGCAATTTAATTCTTCCATACTCGGTGTATCAAATTTTAAAATTTCTGTTGCTAAGGCATTTTTTAGAGAAAATTGTTCAGAGTGTTTTTGCTTTTCTAATCGTACTAAATAATTTTTAATTTTAATTTCATCAGACGATTTCAACATTTTAATATTTAAAAATATAAGAATAACAAATATGGCATAGCAAATTACTATGCATAATAAATAGAAAGCCAAAAGCTCAATTACATTATCAAGTAATCCATAGTGAATTGCAATGATAGTTACAGCAACTAACATCGGCAGCATTAAAATGCTAATAGTTAAAGAAATTTTACTTTGTGTTTTTATTTTTTTTAAATATGAACTTTTTTGTTCTGCTGATAAATTTTTATATTGTTCTTCAATTATTGGGTCAAAAATTTTGCTTTTCATTTTAATTTCCATTTTGTAAAAATTAATGCCGTCCCCAAAGTGAACGGCATACAGAATGCTCGTTCGCTTTGTTGCGACACAAATTTACATAAATACTTCTCAGGAAATATAAATGCGAAAACGATACATTACTGCCAATGTATAGTTTTCCTAAGAAATATGAAATTTATGTCGCAGAAATATTTTAGCATTGATACAAATTAAAAGCAAGTAATAAGTTTTATTAAATCAGTTACAGTTTATATTTATACCGTAAGGAGTTAAGTTATGGATAAAACAACTAACAAGACAAAAAGTAAAAATGAAGTCAAGCAATTTGTTGAAAAGTATAATATTAAAAGTTTCTACGATAATAAGTTGTTTGAAAAATGCACATCAACAATTAATACATATAAATCCGTTAACTCTTTGGTAGAAGCTTTAATAAACAGCTTAGATTTCGATAGACCTGATGGATACTGGTATAACGAAGCAACTTCTATTTTATATATTTTTGAACATTTTTCGTTTGATTGTTCAGTCAATATTAAGCACGGCGGTTCTACTTTAAGGTTGAACAGAAACAAAGTTTCTAATGAAATAAACAAAGAGATTGAAAATACGCAATCAAAGTATAGTAGTGTAAAAGTTATTGAACAAGGCATAGGCATTAAAAACGGAAATACAATAACATATAAAATGGGTGAGTATGGCGATATATACAGAAATATTTATATTGAAAATTTTTATTATGGATATAAAGGACACGCAGAAAATTTACAAAAATATATTGAACATTGCTTGAAAGAAATTAAAGTAACACCAAACAAGATTGTAACTACATTTTTAATTGAAGATGTAACTATGTGTGGCACCTATTATAACAATAATAAATGTATGGGCGAACCTGTAAACTTACTTATGACTAAACAATTTGTCGAAGCATTCAAAAATTCTAAAATCGATTATGTATTCTTCGGTAGCTATCAAGGCATTTCTTTTTGCGACAGGTCAATTATTAATTGTGTTTTAGACAAGTTTATAGATTTAACAAACAAAGAACTTTATATTTTACCTTCTATGTTTAATATTACTTCTGCTACAAAAATTGATATTTCAAAAATGTAGCTTTTAAATTTTCGGTTCGATTTAGGTCAATGTTTGTCCACCAGTGTCGTTAAAGTTTGAATACCTAAAAACGGAATACATTTCGTGAACGGTGTCGCGGACTTTATCGCATACCAGTAAAGAAAAAGCATAAGGCAAACGCCTTGTGCTTTTTCTATGCTATAACCGGCAATGTAATATTTTTAATAATCAAACAATCGTCCGTTGTCGTTCCATTCTCCGTACATTATGCCTTGCCGTGTATGTTCTATAAATTTTTGTAAACGGCTTTGAAAAAGTTCGGTCTGCTTTTTCTTAATTTGAATTGTATCGATTCTAACACGCTGATATAACGGCGGAAAATTTAAAAAGTTATCTTTTCCGTCTTATCCATTTGATAAGATAAACCGCAATTATGACTGCAACCGGTAGGTTAACTGAAAATAACAGAATTACGCCGATCAATACATAAATTCCCTGTTCCAGAATTGTCGTCAATACGATTGCAACAATTAAAAACGCTATTGCAATGACGCACAGTATTCGCCAAATTTTAGGGTTTTTGCAACGGGTTTCTGTTTAAAAAATGCGGTTTCTATTTCATATCTTGCATCGAGCTTGTAAATATCTTCCGTAAAAGGCTGGTTAACCGCAACAAAATTTCCGTCAATTTTGATTCTGATTTTATCAAGTTTTTTCAGATATCGGAATTCATTGATATCAAAGAGATAGTCGGTAGTAAACGTCTTGTTGTTATCGTTTAACGTATACGAAAGGGTTAACGCGTATCCTTTATTCAGATTACCGCCTTTGCTGTGACTGACGATTTTATAATCGGTTATTGTTGCCGTGGTTTCTATACTTGATTTTTTGGCTTTGTTTAATCTCACCCAACCGTAAATTTGTTTGACGCCCATCACGAGGGGAACCGTGTCGACGGCTATGGGAATAAGTCCGAAGAAAATTATGGGGATCAGAATATAGCCGTTAGCGAAATCTTTCGGTGCGCTTGCAATCATAATAGAGACGGGCACGGCAATTCCTATCGCAACAAAAATAATTCCCGCCGTCAACAGCATAACGATTGTTGACACGGAGTATCGTTTTCTGTGTACTTCTTTTTTCATATTGAAATACTCCCGATGGAAACGATTATAACGTATTTTTTACGATAATGCAACCGTCTGAAATAATATTTACAATCACGTATACTGAATTTTTTTATGGAATTTATGTTTGAAAAATACGTTCGGTTATGTTATAATGGGTTTGCTTAAAAGGCGAAAAAAGAATACGGAGAGGGCAGTATGGACGGCAAGGCATTGGTTGTGATCGACATCCAAAACGACATAACGAAAAATTACAAGGAAATCATCGACAATATCAACGCCGCCGTTGATTGGGCTGCGGAACGGAAGATTCATATCGTCTATATCAAACACAACAACTTATCCGCCGGTACCCGAACGTTTAAGCCCGATACGCGGGGAGCGGAGTTGGTGTCCGACATGAAAATCGCGTCCGAAAACATTTTTGTAAAAAGCAAGGGCAACGCTTTGACAAGCGAAGGCTTTGCCGCGTTTATCGTCGAAAACGGCGTGAATGAGTTTTATATTGCGGGCGCGGACGCCGTCGCTTGCGTAAAATCGACTTGCTATAATATGGCAAAGAACGGGTACGCGGTTCACGTGCTGTCCGATTGCATTACGAGTTACGATAAAAAGAAAATTCCCGAAATGCTGAGCTATTATGAGCGAAACGGTTGCCGTATCGAAACGTTGAAGAGCGTTTTATCGAAAAACGTATAAAGCGACCGATTGATTGAAAAAGCCGTATCCCTTTTTTTGGCAATGTCGGGATTGTACCGTTGCGGCGGCAATGCAAAAGGGGCGGGGATTTTTACAAAAACAAGGAAAAAGGAATCGGTATGGATAACGCATTGGAAACCAAATATGCCTTTGTCAAACAAGAAGTCGTGAGATACGACACGAAGAATCCGATCGAATTGGCGGCGGATATCATGAAAAAAAACCTTATCGGCATTCACGGACCCGAACATCATTTTCTGGACGGAGCCGCATTTTTAGCGGCGTATAAAAACGCGGGCGGTGAGATCGACCTCGAAGACTGTTTGGAAGAGCTCGCGAGGCGGGCGATCCGGATGCCCGGCGCGATGTGCGGGCATTGGGGGATATGTGGTTCGGTTGCATCGATCGGCGCGGCTTTTTCGATTATTCACGGGACAAGCCCTTTAAGCACGGACGAGCACTATAAAAACAACATGGAATATACGAGTTCCGTGCTGTCGGATATGAGCAAGATCGGCGGGGCGCGGTGTTGCAAACGGAACGCTTTCCTTGCGCTTTCCAAAGCGGTCGAATTTGCGAACGAAAAATACGGCGTTAAAATGGAAAACGGCAATGTCCGATGCGAATTTTCTTCCTTTAACCGACAATGCTTGGGGTCCGCCTGTCCTTTTCACGGATAGCGTTTCAGGCTGAAAAACGTTTGCGCGCGGAGGTGCTTTATGGGTTGGTTCAACTATTTCGGGCTTGCCGTCATGGCGGTCGTCATGATCCCGAATATCGTTTATGCGGCAGTGCAAAAAGACGCCGCGGTCGACCGTTACCGAAATAAGGCGGCGTATCTTGCCGAACAGATCGGGCGGTACGGCTGTTTCGTTTTGATGATATTCAACGTTCCGTATACCTACTTCAATTTTTGGTTCGCGCATGCGCTTACGGTGTATCTGTGCGTAAACGGCGGACTGTGCGTTGCTTATCTGGCGTTTTGGGCGATTTTCCGGAACAAAAACGGGAAATTGAAAGCGTTATCGCTATCCGTCATTCCGTCGTGTATTTTTCTGTTCAGCGGCGTCGTGTTGGCGAGTATTCCGCTGATTGCTTTCGCAATCGTATTTTCCGTCACGCATATTCTGATAAGCTATAAAAATATCGGCGAATAGGGGACCATTGTCATAGAAAATAAAAGACGGAGTAAACGCTGGTTTACTCCGTCTTTTCAACCGTCTTTAAAAATCAACCTTTCAGCAATTCGTCTACCGTAATGCCGAAATACTCCGCGATCGCGAGAATTTGTTGGATCGAAGGCTCGCTGTAAGCAGTTTCCCAATGAGACAGCGTTTTGACCGTGACGCTCAGCCTCTCGGCAAGTTGCGCCTGCGACAAAGCGCAGAGTTTTCGCAAATCCTTCAAATTTTTGGAAAATCCGTTCCGCACAATATTATTGTATCAATATTTGAGAAAAATACTTGACAGTCTCAAATTTTGAGACTATAATGAAGGTATCAAACTTATGGAGAGGTGGAAATGAAGACTTTTAAGATTTTGAGCAAGATTTGCAGAGCCACTGCGGCGGCGTTGTTTGCCGGAAGCGTATTGATTTGCGCGATCGTCAACAATGAAAAAGAGCTTGCGTTTATGGCAGTTGTGATCGGCTTGCTCACGAGCGCGACGGTGGGCGTGTTTATGACGGCGTGCAAAAACGATGCGGTAAAGAAAATCGGGCACGGTTTTGCGATCGCCGCGTACACGATCGGATTGGCGTACGCGTTGCCGAATTTGGAAGATTCGGTGGGCGCGTTGTTTACGCTGTTTGCGTTCGTCGCGTTGGTTGCGTATTATTTGTGTCTCTTGGTGATCGTGATCATGAATCGCGGAATTCCCGATTCGATCGATCCCAGAGAGGACGTAAGAATCATCCGCGTAAAAGAATGGAAACAGATTCTGGACGAAGGGATCATCACCGAAGAGGAGTACGAAGAAAAACGCAGTCAGATTCTCGGGATCAAATCGAAAGAAGCCAAAAAAGATCTGTCGGTTCAAAAGAAAGCGTAAAAAAGATTCGCAATGAAAAACGTGCGAAGCCCGAAACGGCTTCGTACGTTTTTATTATTTGCGACATGCGAAAGTTTGTTATCGCCGCGCGGGCGCGCGACCCGAAGGAAGGTAAGTTTTCTTAATAATTTGCTTGAAAAAATATTTTGATTGTGTTATGATGGATTGCAGAGGAAAGTACATGGATTATATATAACTTACTGCCGATAATTTAGAGTCCGAACACATTTGCTGCGCCATCTCCGACAATAAGGACGTACAGGTTGCAAGTAAAAAAGCATGGCTTGCCGAACGGCTGAAAGAGGGGCTGGTATTTTTGAAAGCAACGAGATTTTAAACGAAAAGAAATTTGCGAAATTCATCGGGCGGCTGTCCTGACAAAGGAAAAATATGAAAAAGAAATTTGACGCAAAAAAATTGCTTACGGCGACGAACATTCTGATCGTCGTGTTGATCGTGTTTTATTTTTTAGACCGCTTTTTGCCGTTTCCGGAGGGGTATACCGGATACCGCGCATGGAACGACGAATTGCCGCCCGCGCTGAATTACATTTTCGGCTTCTGCGGCGGACTGCTGACCAATTTCATGGCGCGCGGATCGACGCTTATCCCGTACGGACTCGGGCCGTACCGTTACTTTACGGATATGTTTCTGCACGGTCACGTTCTGCATTTGATTGCCAACGTCGTGGGGCTGTTCTTTATCGGCAACTACACCGAAAAGCGTTTCGGCTGGTGGCTGACCTATCTCCTGTTCTTTACGGTCGGATTCATCGAAGGGTTTATTACCGACCCGCTGTACATCGCGATGGTTCCGGACAAGAAGGAAGAGACGCTGGCGACCGTCGCCATGGGCGCTTCGGGCGGAATTTTCGGTTTGATCGGCGTTTCGCTTGCCGCGATATTTTTCGACATCAAGAGCATCATGAAAATCGGGCAGCCGACTTTGATCGTCTCTGCGATTTACGGGGTGCTTACGACGTACGTCGTGAGTTTCGGCTGGACGACGGTTTGCCATAACGTGTCTATGGTCCTCGGTCTGGTCTTCGGAACGGCGGTGATCCTTCCGTTTTATCTTTACAGAAAAAAGCACGGCAAAAAGGAAGAAGTTCTGCCGACGGAAGAAGACGGCGAAAAGACGGGCTGACCTTACGGCTCCGCGGTTGACGGGGTTGAAGCGTCGGTCTCGGAATCCGTTTCGGATTTTATGATAACAGAATAAGTTGTTTCTGCGCCCGCCGCGACGAAAGTCGCGGCGGGTTTTGTCGTTCGCGGACAAAACCGATTCGACGGATTTTCCGTTTTTTACCGTTTCTTATGCAAATTCCGCGCGGGCGCATCGTTTACAATGGGTTCACCCAAAAAACGGCACGGAGGGCTTTTATGAATTTACGGGAAAACCGTAGCGGCGAGAGCCTGTATTTTTATCTTACGGGTGAGCTGGACGAACATTCGGTTGCGACGGTCAGAGAAAAAGCCGACCGTCTCATCGACGAAAACGCAGGGCTTTCGCGCGCGATTTTTAATCTTGCGGGCGTAAAGTTTATGGATTCTACGGGAATCGGGTTTCTGATGGGAAGATATAAAAAACTGAAAAAATACGGAATGGAAATGTATCTTGAAAATCCCAACGCGAACGCCGACAAGATACTTGCGCTGAGCGGCGTTTATTCGCTCGTGCCGAAGATTTAAGGAGTGGATATGAACGAGATGCAATTAAAAATCAAGGCCTGTTCGGAAAACGAGCTGTTTGCCCGCAACACGGTTGCGGCGTTTGCGCTTCCGCTGAATCCCAGCCTTGCACAGCTTTCGGACATCAAGACCGCCGTTTCGGAGGCGGTAACGAACTGCATCGTACACGGCTATGCCGGCGGGGAA
The DNA here is from genome assembly GCA_910586825.1 of uncultured Christensenellaceae bacterium. GTDB lineage: Bacteria > Bacillota > Clostridia > Christensenellales > Borkfalkiaceae > Gallimonas. Next base: position 9,029 of record CAJUJF010000007.1, read on the forward strand.
GGCTGGATTACCGTGGCGTGCCGGATCGAGGGGGAAAAATTCGTCATCACCGTTTCCGACGAGGGCAAGGGGATCGCCGATTTGCAGGAGGCGCTTACGCCCTTTTATACCTCGTTGCCCGGACAGGAGCGTTCCGGCATGGGGTTCACGATCATGCAGACGTTCATGACGACTTTTTCCGTGGACTCCGTTCCCGGAAAAGGAACCACGGTGACGATGAGCAAAGACTTCGGGGAAAAGGCGGAATCAGATGCTGGATGAAGCGGAGACCCTCCGTCTGATCGGGCTGGCGAAGCGCGGGGACGGACAAGCCAAGGAGACCCTTCTTCTCCACAATACTTCTCTTTTAAAGAGTATTTTAAAGCGTTATCTGGGCAAAGGCGTGGAGTACGACGACCTTTTTCAGCTTGCCAGCATGGGCTTTTTAAAGGCGATCGCGGGGTTCGACGCTTCTTACGGCGTACGCTTTTCCACCTATGCCGTGCCGATGATCGCGGGCGAGATCAAGCGGTTCTTGCGTGACGACGGAAGCGTAAAGGTCTCCCGCGCCATGAAGAAGACGGCGCGGGACATGAACCGCTTTATCGAGGCGTATTCCGCCGAACACGGCAGACAGCCCACGGTGAAAGAACTTTCCGCCGAATTCGGGCTGGACGAAGGGGAAGTCGTGTTTACCCTCGGCTCTTCCCGCATGCCCGTCTCCATTTACGAACAGACCGATTACAAAGACGAAAAGTCGGTGACGCTTGCCGAAAAGCTTCCCGCCAAGGACAATCAGGACGAGCTGATCGAAAAACTCGTCTTGCGGCAGGCGATCGCGAAACTGCCGGAGCGTGAAAAGAAAATCGTCTTTTTAAGGTATTTCCGAGATATGACGCAGAGCGAAGTCGCCAAGGCGATCGGCGTTTCGCAGGTGCAGATCTCGCGGATCGAGAGCCGCCTGATGCGCGATCTGAAAAAAGAATTCGGCGAATAACGCCCCGCGCAGACTGCGCGGGGCGTTCGTGTCGTATTATCGTCAGTAGAGGGTAAGCATTGCCGTGTATTCTCCCCAACCGTCGCTCCACGATAACCGATACGTTCCGATTCCCGGTCTCACGTTCGCGTACGCGGAAAGCGGGAGAAAGTAATTTTGATAGCTGCCGTCCGTGTAGTAGATCTTGACCGAGACGGGGGAACGCCCTTGATCGAGGATATCCTCGTATCTGTTTAAGTTCATTCTCGGGTTTTCAAGTTTGACCTGTTTCGTTTTTTTAGTCGCGGAAGAGGGGGTGTTGCGGCGCGCGGTATCCAGCCGGACGTACGATAATTTGTCTTCATAAAATCCGACGGCGATATATTTGTATTCGATCGTTGCAAGGCGTTCGTTGAGGCGTTTGTTTTCTTTTTCAAGCTTTTCAAGCTGTTCCCAATCCGTTGCCGTTTCCATTTTGCGTTCGTTTTGTTCGATTTTTTTCACAATGCTTTTGTAGTTGCCGCTGTAAAATTCCCACAGCTCGTCCGACCGTTTGTCGGGCTCCGGCAGAACATGTTTTACGCTGGATTGAGTACTGTTGAGATCATATCTGGTGAGTGCGCCAGGGCGGAACATATTCGTCACGACGGGCAATATACAGCTCGGGACCGCAATGAAAACGGCGAGCAGGACGGCGATAGCCGCATACAGCAGTTTGTGCGACAGCAGGTGCAGGATCGGGCGCGGCGGGTCTTTTTTGACTTCCCAGCCGTTGGCATAGCAGAATTTTCGGTAACGGTACGCCGTCCGCGCTTTGACCGCGTTGCGGTATCCGTTCACGTCTTCTAAATAAGCACGGTAATGCACGTTGGAATCTTCAAACGCGTCGGCGGTTTCTTGCGGCGCTTTTTGAATCGCGTTGTTGATCCGCCTGCGGTAAATTGCGAGCGATACGCATGCAATGCAAATCACAAACGTGAGTGTCAACGAGGGGGCGACTGAGAAAAACGCGGCATGATCCCCCGAAAACAGTTGTACCAGTAATTGCGCGATTATCGGGATTGCAGGGAAAAGACATAACCCGAACGCGATCCAGAATTCCGTCGTTTTTTCCGAATACCGATTTTGTCTCCAATCGAGACGGTACAAAAATTTCGGCGCGAACGAGCGTTCTTCTCTGTCCCAGCAGGTAATGCGTTTGTTGCGGGAGAAGAGATCAACGATTACGGAAATTGCGGCAATATAGAAAAATAAAATGAAAAGTACACTGATTCCGATAAATATATAAAACCGGATCGGAAAAAGCCAGATAAAAAGCCATATAAAATTAAACAGCGTAGCGAAAATTACAAGCACGACCAGATTTCTCTTTGTCTGCTGAAACTCGTTCGCCTTTTTCAGCGTTCCCTGCAATTTCGGCAGGTTGCGGAAAGATGGTTTTGGGGGCATTGCGGGTTCTTCCGACAGGTGATATTTCATGCAAAGTTCGTTTGCGAATTCGCGGCGCGCTTCGTAAAAACTTTCGAATCCGCCGAATTGCGAGACGATCAGCATGCGGACGGCTTGCGAGACGCAGGAAAGAACGGCGAAGATGACGGAAAAGACGATCAGCAGTGTCGGACACGCGCCGACGGTAAGAACGTTATAGCCGCCGTCTTCCTGTTTGATATACGCCGTGAAATAAATTCCGAGGATCAGCGCGGCGAGGTAGGCGGCGTAAACCGCAAAATTTTTAAAATCGTATTTCGGTTTCGGGAAGACGATCGAAAACCCGAACAGCAAAAGCGCGCAAAGGATCGTGATCGCGCCGAGCGTGAAAACGGCGACTGTCAGAGCGTACAGCGTCGCGAAATCGCTCTCCGTGATTTGGAGCAGTTCGTATCCGTTTATCGTACCGCCGATCCCGAACAGAATGCTGTGCACTTCGAAAATCGGCGCGGCGAGAAAGGCGAATAGCAAGCCGCCGAAGAGGAGCAGCAGAAAGGGCGGAATCAATCCCATGACCGAAAAGATTTTGAACTTAGCGGCGGGAGCAAGGATCGGCGCGGTCGGCCGAGGCGTTTGCGTGTCGCGCGGGAGTGCGGGCGCCGTCGGCGTTTCGGCGAGCGAAGCGCCGCAGTTCGGACAGAATTTGACGGGTTCGTCCAGTTTGGCGCCGCAAGCGGAACAAATCGGATCTTTCGGCTTCGGCGCGCCGCATTCGGGGCAGAAGTTGCCTTCGAACGCATTGCCGCATTTGAGACAGGTGTGCATTGTTTACCCTCCGTAGTAAAAAAATAAGGTGCGTTCCAAATCGGAACGCACCGCATGAGTACCTCCGATTTGTTACCACGCAAACCGAAGTGCATACTTAAAGAACGCACAAAGAGAAGAGATACACAATGCCAAACTATTGTGCTCTTTGCGGTTCTTAAATATTCGGTTTACGTGGTACTTGCAGTATAGCACAGATTGCGTTTTTTCACAAGCGTTTGGGAAATATTTCCCGATTTTGATAAATTTCCGCCCCGCGCCCTATTTGGGAGCCTCTTTTATTTGACTTTTCGGAATGAATAGTGATACAATATTTATGAATATTATTCATTTTCGGAGGCCTTGCGATGACGATTCGGAAGTTGCCCGCGGGAGTACAGGACATGCTCCCCGAAGAAAGCCGTTGTTTGACCGTTCTGCGCGAACGGCTCGGGCGCGTTTTCGCCCTGAACGGATACGACACGGTGGCGAGCGCTTCGCTGGAATATTACGACACCTATTCCGATATCCGCAACGCGCTTCCGCAGGAGCGCATGTTCAAACTGACGGATACGGACGGAAAGCTGCTTGTATTGCGTCCGGACGCGACGCTTGCGATTTCCCGCATTGCGGCGACGAAACTCGCCTGCGGGAAGGCGCGGCTTTGTTATTTTACGACCAAGTGGGATTTGCAGGAAGCGGGCGGACTTTCCAGTCGCGAAATCGAGCAGGCGGGCGTGGAACGGTTGGGCGAAGAGGGCGCGTTTTCGGACGCGCAGACGATCGCGTTTTCTATCGAATGTCTGAAAGGGACGGGGCTGAGGGATTTTATCATCGACATCGGACACGTGGGCTATTTCAAAGGCGTGCTCGAAGCGTGCGGGCTTTCCGAAGCGGACGAAGAACGGGTGCGCGCGTATATCAATCGGAAAGACGGCTTGAACGCCGAACGCGTTCTTAAAAGAGCCGGCGCGGCGACGGATGCGCTGAATACCGTATTGGCGCTTCCCGCGCTCTACGGCGGCGCGGAGATTTTAGACCGCGCGGAACGGCTTACGGACAGCGCCGTCGCACGCGAAGCCGTCGCGCGATTGAAGGAAATTTACGCGTTGCTCTGCGATATGGGTTACGAAAAATACGTCTGTTTCGACCTCGGTACGGTGCGCAGGCTCTCTTACTATTCGGGCATGGTGTTCGAAGGGTTGGCGAAGGGACTCGGCGCTTCCGTTCTGAGCGGAGGAAGATACGATAATCTTGCCGACGATTTCGGCAAACACGTTCCGGCAGTCGGGTTTGCGTTGGGACTCAAACGGATCCTGATTGCGTTGGAGCGGCAGGGGAATCTGCCGCCTGCCGAGCCGCTCGAAGCGGTGATCGTGTGCGAGCGCGGCGCGGAATCCGCCGCCTACCGCGAACTGCTGCGGCTTGCCGCGGACGGGAAGCGGGTGCGGCTTTCGGCGGAATACGGCAGAGCCGCCGCCCGCGCGGCGAAGGGGGAAGCGGAACGGGTACTGTTCGTAACGGAAAAGGGAATCGAAGAGATATGATTTATTTCGCATTGAGCAAAGGCAGACTCGCCGCCGAGAGCGCGGCGCTTCTGAAAAAGTGCGGGGTGGACGCCTCGGTGCTGGAATCGGATACGCGGAAACTCGTGTTGACGAGCGCAGACGGGAAGTACGGTTTTTTCCTCGTCAAGCCCTCGGACGTTCCCACGTACGTCGAGGCGGGCGTCGCCGATCTCGGCGTGGTCGGCAAGGACACGCTGATGGAGGAGAATAAAGATCTGTACGAAATGCTGGATCTTCGGCTGGGAGAATGTCGTCTCTGTCTGGCAGGCTTTCCCGCGCGCAAAGACGCGCTCACGAATCCGCATCTGCGCGTCGCGACGAAGTACGTGAATACGGCGCGACGGGTGTTCGAAGAACGCGGGGAAGAAATCGAGATCATTCCGTTGCACGGTTCGATCGAGCTTGCGCCCGTCACGGGTCTTGCGGACGTGATTTTCGACGTCGTGCAGACGGGCTCCACGTTAAAGGCAAACGGGCTCGCGGTGCTCGAAGAAGTGTTCGCGGGAATCACCGCGCGGCTGGTGGCAAACAAAGTGAGTCTGAAACTCAAATCGGAAGAAATTCTTCCGCTGATCGGAAAACTGAAAGAGGTGATCGCATGAAGATTTACGGCGGCGAGGATCGGAAGCGGATCTTGTCCCGCGCCTTCGACGCGCGCGAAGAGGAACTCAAAAGGGTGCGCGAAATTCTCGCGGACGTCCGCGCGCGCGGCGATGCGGCGGTTTTCGATTGCGAAAAGCGGTTTGACGGAACGGAACTTACCGCCGGATCCTTTCGCGTGAGCGAGGCGGAGTTCGCCGCGGCGTATGCCGAAGTGCCGCCCGCGCTTCTCGATTCGCTTCGGCGCGCGATCCGGAATATTTACGACTATCACAAGCGCACGGGCAGGCGGGACAATCTCGTAACGGAAAACGGCAGGACCACGGGGTACGTCGTCCGTCCCGTCGACGCGGCGGGCATCTACGTCCCCGGCGGCACGGCGCCGCTTTCTTCTTCGGTGTGCATGGGAATCCTGCCCGCAAAGGCGGCGGGGGTAAAGCGGATCGTCGTAACTACGCCCGCAAAATACGGAAAAATCGCGCCGCTGACGCTGGTCGCGGCGAAAGAGTGCGGCGCGGACGAAGTGTATAAAGCGGGCGGCGCGCAGGCGATCGCCGCGCTCGCGTACGGCACGGAGAGTTTGAAGAAGGTGGACGTCATCGCGGGTCCAGGGAACATCTACGTCACGCTCGCAAAAAAAGAGGTGTACGGACAGGTGGGGATCGACATGCTTGCGGGACCGAGCGAGATCCTGATCCTTGCGGACGGATCCGCGGACGCGGACTGCGTTGCCGCGGACGTGCTGTCGCAGGCGGAACACGACGCGCTCGCCCGCGCGATCGTGATCACCGACGATCACGCGCTTGCGGAAGGGATTTCCGCCCGCGTCGAAGTGCGGCTCGCCGCGCTTCCGCGCAAGGAAATCGCGGCAAAGGCGTTGGCGGACAACGGCGGGATCATCGTCGTTCGGGATCTGAGAGAGGGCGTGGAAATCGCGAACGAGATCGCGCCAGAGCATCTCGAACTCGCGGTAAAAGATCCCGAAGCGCTTCTGCCGCTCGTGCGGAACGCGGGCGCGGTCTTTCTCGGACACGATACGCCGGAACCCGTGGGCGATTATTTCGCGGGACCCGATCACGTGTTGCCGACGGGGGGAAGCGCGAAATTTTTTCAGGTGCTCAACGAGGACGTGTTCACCCGCAAGATGAGCGTCGTCGGATATACGCGAGGGGCGTTGCGGGAGGACGCGGCGGATATCGTCGCGCTGGCGCGGAGCGAAGAACTCGAAGCACACGCCCGCGCGGTGCTCGCGAGAATGAAATAAAACGGAGGTGTTACGGTGAGAAAAGCCGAAATCAGAAGAAAGACCAAGGAGACGGATATTTTTCTTTCCCTCGAAGCGGACGGCGAAGGCAGGGCGGAGATCGACAGCGGCGTGGGATTTTTCAATCACATGCTCGAACTGTTTACCGTGCATTCTTCGGTGAACCTGACGCTGAAATGCAAAGGGGATACCGAGGTGGACGCCCACCATTCCGTCGAGGACACGGGGATCGCGCTCGGCGACGCGCTGAAAAACGCGCTCGGCGACAAACGCGGGATCGCGCGCTTTGCGCAGCGCCTCGTTCCCATGGACGAATGCGCGGCGCTCGTCGCCGTCGATTTCAGCGGCAGACCCTATCTCGTTTTCGAAGCGGCGATGAGCGGGAAAGTCGGGGAGTTCGATCTCGAACTCGTCGAGGAATTTTTGCGCGCGTTTTCCACGCACGCGGGACTGAATCTTTACGTGAAACTGCTTCGCGAAGGCAACCGCCATCACGAAGCGGAGGCAGTTTTTAAAGCGCTTGCGCTCTGCGTCCGCGACGCGATCGCGATCGTTTCCGACCGCATACCTTCTTCCAAAGGGACGCTTGCATGATCGGGATCGTCGATTACGGCGCGGGGAATCTCCGTTCTGTGCAAAAGGCGTTCGAAAGTTTCGGTTGCGAAACGGCGGTTTCCGCCGACCGCCGCGCGCTCGACCGCTGTTCCCGTCTGGTGCTTCCCGGCGTGGGGAGCTTCGGCGCGGGGATCGCGGCTCTGCGCGAGAGCGGGCTTGCCGCGTATTTGTCGGAACGGGTCGCGGACACGCCCCTTCTCGGCATCTGTCTCGGCATGCAGTTCTTGCTTTCCGAAAGCGAAGAGGACGGCGTGCATGCGGGGCTCGGTCTTGTCGCGGGGCGGGTCGTGCCCTTTACCGAGGGGAAAATTCCGCACATGGGCTGGAACGCGGTCACCGATCTCCGTTCGCCATTGTTTTCGGGCATTGCGGAAGGGACGCACTTCTATTTCGTACACGGCTTTTACGCCGATGCGGCGGAGGATGCGGCGATCGCAAAGACGGAATATCACCGCCCGTTCGTCTCGGCGGTATGCGCCGGCAACGCGTACGGCGTGCAGTTCCACCCCGAAAAGAGCGGGGAGGCGGGCTTGAAACTGTTGCGGAATTTTACGAGGATATGATATGAAATTATTTCCCGCGATCGATATTTTGGAGGGGCGCGCCGTGCGCCTTCTCTACGGAAAGAGAGAAAACGCGACCGACTACGGCGATCCCGTCGACTGCGCGAAGCGCTGGATCGACTGCGGCGCGGAGATTTTGCACGTCGTGAATTTGAGCGGCGCGTTCGGAGAAGAGAGCCGTTTTCATGTTGTGCTTGAAAAAATCGCGCGGCTCGGCGTGCGGGTGCAGTCCGGCGGCGGGCTGCGTTCTTTCCGCGCCGTCTCCGAGCGGTTCGAAGCGGGCGCGGACCGCGCGGTGCTCGGCACCGTCTGCGTGACCGCGCCGGAGGTCTTCGAAGCGTGCGTTGCGCGGTACGGGAACAAGATCGTTGCGGGATTGGATGCGAAAGACGGCATGCTCGCCGTAAAGGGCTGGACGGAGACCGCGGACGTCTCCGCATTCGAATTCGGGAAACGCGCGCACGCGCTCGGTGTCCGCGACGCCGTGTTCACCGACGTTTCGCGGGACGGCGCGCTGACGGGCGTCAACCTCGGCGAGACCGTCCGCATGGCGGATACGGGGCTGAACATCATCGCGTCGGGCGGGATCAAAAGTCTTGGCGATCTCGCCGATTTGCAGGCGCGCGGCGTTTACGGCGCGGTGCTCGGCAGGGCGATTTATACGGGGGATCTCGATTTTGCGCGCGCGGTAAAGGAGTTCGCATGATCGGCAAGCGTTTGATCCCCTGTCTCGATCTGAAAGACGGCAGGGTGGTGAAAGGGGTGAATTTCGTCGGGCTGACGGATGCCGGCGATCCCGTGGAGACCGCGAAACTGTATAATGCGTTCGGCGCGGACGAGATCGTCTTTCTCGACATTGCCGCAAGTTACCGCGGCGCGGCGCCGACGTGGGACGTGATCTCGCGGGCGAGCGAACAGATCTTTCTTCCGCTCACCGTGGGCGGCGGCATGCGTACGGTAGAGGACTTCCGCGCGATGCTTTCGTGCGGGGCGGATAAGATCGCCGTCAATTCGGCGGCAATCCAAAGTCCCGATCTGATTACCGAGGCGGCTTTGAAATTCGGGCGCCAATGCGTCGTGCTTGCGGTGGACGCGAAGCGTTCGGAAAGCGGCAGGTACGAAGTGTATCTCAACGGCGGGAGAGTGAACACAGGACTCGACGCGATCGAGTGGATCGCGGAGGGGGAAAGACGCGGTGCGGGCGAAATTCTGCTTACGAGCATGGACCGCGACGGAACGAAAGCGGGGTTCGATCTCGAACTGACGCGGGCGGCGGCGGAAGCAGTGAACGTGCCCGTGATCGCCTCGGGCGGCGCGGGCAGTCGGGAGGACTTTTACGACGTGTTCACGGCGGGCAAGGCGGACGCGGCGCTGGCGGCTTCGCTGTTCCACTTCGGGATTTTGAAGATGGGAGAACTGAAACGGTATTTGAGCGGGCGCGGCGTGTCCGTTCGGGAGGTTTGAAATGGCGGGCGAAAAGGTAAAATACGACGAGCGCGGACTGATCGCGGCGATCGCGCAGGACTGCGAAAGCGGCGAGGTACTGATGCAGGCGTACATGAACGAAGAAGCGTTGCGCGAAACGCTTCGCACGGGATACGCGCATTATTACAGCCGTTCGCGCAAAACGCTGTGGAAAAAAGGGGAGACGAGCGGACACGTGCAAAAAGTGATTTCCGCGGCGTTCGATTGCGACCGCGACTGTCTGCTGTTGCAGATCGAGCAGACGGGCGCCGCCTGTCATACGGGAAACCGCTCCTGTTTTTTTCAGACGAAGATCGCGGGCGAACGGGCGGGCGCGGTGTTTTTGGGCGAGCTCGCGCGGGTCGTAAAAGACAGGAAAGAACACCCCGCGGAGGGGTCGTATACCTCGTATCTTTTCGAAAAGGGGATCGATAAAATCGCGAAAAAAACGGGCGAGGAAGCGGTGGAAGTCGTGATCGCTGCCAAGAACGCGGACAGGGAAGAACTCGTCGGAGAATGCGCCGATCTGCTCTATCACCTTACCGTGCTGATGGAGGAGAAGGGGATCTCTCTTTCCGACGTCTGTACGGAACTGAAAAAGCGGCACGGCGGATAACGTCCGTATTTCGCCCTGTCGGGCGAAAACTCAACGGGACGGGGAAAAAGCAAAAAGTGTGTGAAATTTTACGCTTGGGCACCCGTCGTTTTGTTGACATATAAATTGAATCGTGATAGTATTAGAACAATATTTCGAAGAATGCGTGAAAAACACGGGTTTTCGCGTTTGCGTACGAAGCGAGGAGGTGGTCTTTTGCTGAAAAGACTTGCAAAGAGTATCAGGGAGTACAAAACGGCGTCGATTTTATCGCCGCTGTTTGTTATTATGGAAGTCGTATTGGAATGTCTCATTCCGTTCGTCATCATTTATCTCGGCAATGCGATCGAGGACGGCGTGGTGCTGTGGGGGACGGGTTGGAACCTCGGGATCGGTCAATACGCGATCATCTTGCTTGCGATGGCATTTTTATCGCTTGCATGCGGCGCGCTTGCGGGCGCGTTCTGCGCCAAGGCGTCTGCGGGATTCGCCAAGAATCTGCGCAAAGATATCTATTACAAAGTACAGGAATTTTCGTTTGAAAATATCGATAAATTTTCCACGCCCTCGCTCGTGACCCGTATGACGACGGATATCACGAACGTGCAGTTTTCCTATATGATGATCGTGCGCATGGCGTTCCGCTGTCCCGTCATGCTCGTCTTCTCCGTCGTCATGGCGTTCGTGATCGGCGGATCGCTTGCCTGGATTTTTGTCGCCGTGATCCCGCCGCTTTCTCTGATCCTGTTCGTGGTCATGAAAAAGGCGATGCCGCTCTTCCGTCGGGTATTCAAAAAGTACGACAATCTGAACGAGTCCATTCAGGAGAACGTAAAAGGGATCCGCGTCGTCAAGTCCTACGTGCGGGAGGATTTCGAAAAACAAAAGTTCAACGCCGCGTCGGAAGATTTGTGCGTCGACTTTACCAAGGCGGAACGGCTTTTGGCGTGGAACAATCCCGTCATGCAGTTCTTTTTCTACGGCGTGCTTTCGTCCGTGTTGATTCTGGGTTGCTATCTCGGGATCCAAAGCGGCAGCGACATGACCTGGCAAATTTCGCAGCTGATCGTCTACGGCATGCAGATTTTGATGTCGCTCATGATGTTTTCGATGGTGTTCGTCATGATCGCCATGTCAGTGGAAAGCGCGCGGCGCATTACCGAGGTTTTAAATGAAGAGAGCACGTTGCACAATCCCGAAAACCCCGTGACCGAAGTTGCAAACGGCGCAATCGATTTCGACGGCGTGTCCTTCAAATATTCCGCTTCCGCAGAGCGCAACGTTCTCGAAGGCGTGGATCTGCATATCAAATCGGGCGAGACGATCGGGATCATCGGCGGAACCGGATCGAGCAAAACTTCGCTCGTGAATCTGATTTCCCGCCTTTACGACGTGAGCGAAGGCTGCGTGAGGGTGGGCGGCGTGGACGTGCGCGAATACGATCTGACGGCTCTGCGCAATCAGGTTGCGGTCGTGTTGCAGAAGAACGTGCTTTTTTCGGGTACGATCAAGGAAAATCTGAGATGGGGAAATCAGGACGCGACTGACGAGGAACTCGTCGAAGCGTGCAAGCTGGCGCAGGCGGACGAGTTCGTGCGCAGTTTCCCCGACGGGTACGACAGCTATATCGAGCAGGGCGGCACCAACGTTTCGGGCGGACAGAAACAACGGCTCTGCATCGCCCGCGCGTTGCTGAAAAAGCCGAAAGTGTTGATTCTGGACGATTCGACTTCCGCGGTCGATACCAAGACCGACGCGCTCATCCGCAAGGCGTTCCGCGAATACATTCCGGAGACGACGAAGATCATTATCGCTCAGCGCATTTCTTCGGTCGAGGACGCAGACCGCATTCTGGTGATGGAAGGCGGCAGAATCGTAGGGATCGGCACGCACAAAGAGCTGTTGAAAAACAACGACATCTATTCGGAAGTTTATCATTCGCAGACGAAAGGGGGTAAGGACGATGAAGAATAAGACTCCCGCAAAAAAGCCGCCGCTTTCAAAGGGAATCCTCGGCAGGGTCGTGAAATCGGTGTTCAAATTCTATCCCCGCATGCTCACGATCGCATTGGTCTGCATCGTCTTCAACGCGGTAGTCAGTTCGCTGCCGTCGCTGTTCATGCAACGGGTGTTCGGGGCATTGAAGGACGCCGTGGAACAGGGCGTTAAGTGGGACGCCGCCTGGCAGTCCGTCATGATCCCCATGTTCACGCTGATCGGGCTGTACGTGCTTTCGTTGATTTCGGGCGGGCTCAGCAAACAGCTGATGGCGATTCTTACGCAGGGGTATCTGAGCAAGATGCGCGAGCGCATGTTCAACGGCATGCAGGATCTGCCCATTCGCTATTTCGATACCCATAACCACGGCGATATCATGAGTTATTACACCAACGATATCGATTCTCTGCGGCAGATGGTTGCGGAAAGTTTGCCGCAACTGCTCACTTCCGCCGTGATGGTGCTGACGCTGTTCGCGATCATGCTCTATTACAGCGTATGGCTCACGCTGATCGTCCTGTTCGGGATCGTCTGCGTGATGTTCGTGACCAAGATGGTCGGCGGCGGGGCGGCGAAATATTTCATCGGGCAACAGCGCGCCGTCGCGAAAACGGAAGGCTTTGTCGAAGAGATGATGAACGGGCAGAAAGTCGTTAAGGTGTTCTGTCACGAGGAAGAGGCGAAGCGCGATTTCGACAAGGTGAACGAACAGCTGTACGACCAGACCAACCGCGCGAACCGATACGCCAACATGCTCATGCCCATTCTCGGAAATATCGGACACGTGCTGTACGTACTCGTTACGCTGATCGGCGCGATCTTCATTCTCGGCAGCGTCGACAACGTGAGCATTTCCGGCTCCGTGTTCTACGAGACGGAAGGCGGGATCGTGACAATCGGCGCGGGGATCGTGTTGCTTGTCGCCTTTTTGCAGACGACGCGGCAGTTTTTCAACAACATCAATCAGGTATCCCAGCAGGTCAATTCCGTCGTCATGGGGCTTGCGGGCGCAAGTCGCGTGTTCGCGCTCATCGACGAGCAGCCCGAAGCGGACGACGGTTACGTCGATCTCGTGAACGTGAAAGAAGAAAACGGGCAACTTACGGAATGCGAAGAGCGCACGGGACTGTGGGCATGGCGGCATCCGCATGCCGCGGACGGCACGGTGACGTACACCAAGCTCGAAGGCGACGTGCGCATGACGGAAGTGGATTTCGGCTATACCGAGGATAAAATCGTATTGCACGACGTCTCGCTGTATGCGAAGCAGGGGCAAAAAGTGGCGTTCGTCGGCGCGACGGGCGCGGGCAAAACGACGATCACCAACCTCCTGACCCGCTTTTACGACATTGCGGACGGAAAGATCCGTTACGACGGGATCAACATCAACAAGATCAAGAAATCCGCGCTCCGCAAATCACTGGGCATGGTTTTGCAGGATACCAACCTGTTTACCGGTACGGTGATGGACAATATCCGTTACGGCTTGTTGGAGGCGACGGACGAAGAATGTATCGCCGCGGCGAAACTTGCGGGCGCGCACGACTTTATCACGCGGCTCCCCGAAGGGTACCGGACGATGCTCTATCAGAACGGCGCGAATCTGTCGCAGGGACAGCGCCAGCTCATCTCGATCGCGCGCGCCGCGGTTGCCGATCCGCCCGTCATGATCCTCGACGAAGCGACCAGCTCGATCGACACGCGCACGGAGGAGATCGTACAGCGGGGCATGGATAAGCTGATGGAGGGCAGAACGGTGTTCGTCATCGCGCACAGGCTTTCCACCGTAAAAAATTCAAACGTGATCATGGTGCTCGAACACGGCCGCGTGATCGAACGCGGTACGCACGAACAGCTGATCGCCGAAAAGGGGCAGTATTATCAGCTCTACACCGGCGCGTTCGAGCTGGAATGACAAAGAAAGAAACCCCGAAAGGAATCGGAATTTCCGGTCTCTTTCGGGGTTTTTATTTTCCTTACGGTTATTCCACGGCTTTCAACGATTCGTTCATGTCGATCTTCACGATCTTGCGGCGCAGGATGAGCGTCACCGCCGCCGTGAACAGCAACACGACCGCGGGCGCGAGCAGCCAGACGAACCAACTCATTCCGCCGAGCGTTCCCATGCCCATCACTTTGAATACGATCCCCACGAGCAGGGCGGACAGGGGATAACCGAACAGGATTCCGACGACCGTGTCGATATAGACTTCCCGATAAATATATCCCGCAACCTCGCCGTCGTAGTAACCGAGTACCATCAGGGTTGCGAGTTCGCGGTTTCGTTCGCTGATATTGATATTCGTCAGCGTGTAAATCACCACGGCGGTCAGAAGCCCCGCAAACGCGACGACCACGGCTGCGACCATCATCACGCTGGGGGAGTCGATGCCGTGGAAAAGGCACATGTCCAGAAGCCCCAGCCCTGCGGTGACGAGTGCGGTGGAGAACGCGACGGCGACGACCGTCATGAAAAATCTGCCCTTATAGCGTAAAACGTTGCGCGCCGTCGATTTGTACTTGAACGAAAGAAGATTCCAAAAAAACGGTATCCGTTCGAGAAATATCTTTTTTCCCGCTTTCGGAACTTTGGGGCGCAGCAGATTCGCGGGTTTTTCGTTCGTCTGTTTTCTGCCCGCCAACACGGTGGCGATCAGCGTCACGAGCACGACGAAGAAATATACGGCGAGAAAGAACAGGATCGCGACCCGTCCCGTCATGGGCGGCATGCTGAACGAATAATTGAACACGATATACAACAGGGTCGCGACGCCCACTTCCACGAAATACGCGCCGACGCCGCCGATTCCGCAGCCGATCATGGCGAAGAGCAGGTATTTGAAGATGATCCGCCAAGGGGGATATCCGAGCGTTTGCAGACACGCGATCTGCGCCCGTTCTTCTTCGATCAGCCGCGTCATGGTCGAAAGGGTGACGAGCGCGGTGACGAGCAGGAACACGATCATCAGCACGACGGCGATCCCGCGCACTTTTTCCGCATAGGAGTGAAGCGCGTGGAAGCTGTAATTATCGTACAGCGTCAGAACTCTGTACTCGCCCGTCAGCGCTTCTTTTTCGGCGTTTACGAAGCTTTCGTATTTCGCGCCGAATTCCGAAAACAGACTGCGGTCGGAGATCGCGACATACAGATCGCCCTTCGGAAGCAGTTTTCCGAACGTCGGAATGTCGGGAACGACGTCGTAGGAGAGATACAGGATATGATCGAGCGTGATCATATCGTTTGCATCGTTGATGTTGTCGGGAACATCGGCGTCCTCCGGATTGAGGTAACTCGGTTCTCCGTCGAGCGCGAACACGAGCGGGGATCGCACCGTCTCCGTGACGGTCACGGTGCGCAGCGCGAACGAGTCGGGCAGGCGAGAAATCATGGGGTTCGGCTCTTCGCCGTTCTGTTCCGCCAACTGCGCGAGAATATTCTTGAAATTCAGTTCGATCTCCGTGCCGAGGGGAATTTCTTTGATGCGGTTGTCTTTCTCTTCTGTCTTCGCGGCGTACGCGGGCGGTTCGGAAAACTCGGTTCGATCGACGGAATCGGGAAGGTTCACCGTCTGTTCGCCGTCGAAAAAGTACAGCCGCACGAGCCGCTCTTCGCCCGCGACGGCGAGCGTCACGTCGAGGGACATGCCCGCGTTCACGCGATCCGCCCCGTAGCGGGCTTTGACGTCTTCCGTCTCTTCTTCGTCGAATCCGCCCTCGCGCGTGCTTTTGAAAATAAAGTCGCTCACGTTCCGCGCCTTGTAATAGTCGGTAAGCGAATAGTTGATCTTGTCTACGGCGCAACCGATCCCCGTCACGAATCCGACGCTGATCAGCACCATGAAGATGACGGAAAGCAGTCGCGTAACGTGTTTCTTGAAGACCCGCGCGAGCGTTTTGAGATAAGTTTTCACCACTCGATCTCCTCTATGGATTTGGGATTTTCATTGATCTTGACGCTTTCGATCCTGCCGCTTCTGATATGAAGGACTTTATCCGCCATTTCTTTGAGCGCGGCGTTGTGCGTTACGACGATCACGGGCTTGTTCTGTTGTTTGGAGACGTCGTATAGCAGTTTCAAAATGGTCTTTCCCGTCACGTAGTCGAGCGCGCCCGTCGGTTCGTCGCACAGGAGGAGTTTGGGATTTTTGGCGACGGCGCGGGCGATGGAAACGCGTTGCTGTTCGCCGCCCGAAAGCTGCGCGGGGAAGTTTCCCAGCCGTTCGCCGAGACCGACTTCTTCGAGTACGCTCTTCGGATCCCGCGCGTTCTTGCAGATCTCCACGGCGATTTCCACGTTTTCCAGCGCGGTGAGGTTGGGCATCAGATTGTAAAACTGGAATACGAATCCGACGTCGTTTCTGCGGTATTCCGTCAATTTCCGTTTGTTGAGCGCCGTCACGTTTTTTCCGTCGAGTACGATTTCTCCTTCCGTCGCGCCGTCCATACCGCCCAACAGATTGAGCAGGGTGGTTTTTCCGGCGCCGCTCGATCCCAGCACCACGGCGAATTCGTCGTTTTCGAGGTCGAACGAAACGTCTTTCAGCGCCTCGACGACAACGTCGCCCGTGCGGTAGCTTTTGCTTACGTGTTTTAAGGATAAATAGCTCATACCGATCCGCTCCCGGTTTCTATTTTCATTCATTTTAGCATATAATTTGTCAGGATTACAAGTGACAACGGCTTCCGCAAGGAGAAATCACCGAAAAATTTTCAAGAAATTTAGGTGAAATAAAAAGATTGAAAAAATGTGTTGTCATATCATTGACATTGATTGTCGGATTGTGTAAAATATAGTCGTTCGGGTCAGGTCCCGACGACATTCAGGAGGGTAAATATGAAAAAAAGAGCAGTAGTATTGGCAGGCGTTTTCATGGCGGGTTCGGTTTTTGCGTTCGCGGGATGTTCGATCGGCGGCAGCGGCGGCACTTCCGGTAAAATCAGCGGAAACTACAAAGAAGCGGACGACGCGACGATCGCGCAGGCGCTTTCTTCGATCGATATGGAGAACGCGTTCGTCGACACGACGGCAAAGAACTGGAAATACGGTTTGCAGGCGAGCGCGAGCTTGAATCTTTCGGTGAACGCGCGGGTGGGCAACGAATCGGCTTCTTTATCGGCAAGCGGTTCCGCGGATTACAAAATTTCTTTGCAGAAAAAGACCTCGCTTACGACGCAGAAAGAGACGCTTACCGTTGCGGGCGCAGGGAATGTAAACGGTTCGTTCAACATGAGCGGCGGCGGGCAATCGATCAAAGCTTCGGTCAAGGCGAACGCGTATCACGATACGGATACCGTCTATGCGTCGTTAAACGGCACCATTCCCAATACCAGCGGGATCGGCGGCGGAACCCAAAAGATCGACATGAAGGTGAAAGCGCCGATCGAGGACATTTTCGACGAAATCGGCGGCATGATTCCCGTGACCGCCGCTTCCGACGAAATCATCGGCGGTACGACGGAGATCGATTTTGCGGAAGTCGTCGACAAGCTTCGCGCGGAGGGATATACGGTGTTCCTCGACACTTCGAAGGGCGTCAAGATCAAGCTGAGCGCTTCCGAGCAGTACGTGGAAGAGGTCACGAAGAATATCTCGCAGAGCGTGGCGGGCGGGGAGATCACCTGGACGAGAGATCCCGTTTTCGATATCTATCTTGCCTTCGACGCAGAGGGTAAATTCTCGCAGGTCGGTTTCGACGCGAACGTGAGCGCCAGAGTGACGGGAGATGACGGCACCGACGCAACCGTCAAAATGACGATGGGCATTTCTTTGAAAGTTTATACCGGAACGGTAACGCTTCCCGACGGAATTGCCGAAGACGATTCCTATCTGGAAATCGGCGGCAGCGGCGGTCCTTCGATCGGCGGCGGCAATTATCCCGATTACGACTGGAACGTTTAATTGAAAAAAAAGGTCCGCTTGCAACCGCAAGCGGACCTTTTTGCCGTATTTGTCTTATTTACGGTAAATGCTTTCGCCGTAACTGTCGATTGCGACGACAAGGGGGAAATCCTTAACTTCAAAGCGGTAGACCGCTTCGCTCAGCAGGTCGGGAAAGGCGACGCATTCGCTTGAAAGAACGGCGTTGCCGTACGTTGCGCCCGCGCCGCCGATCGCCGCGAAATACACTCTGCGGTTGCGCGTCAGGGCAAGGCGGGTCTCTTCGTTCATTTCGCCCTTGCCGATCATTCCGCCCAGCCCGCCGTCGAGAAGGCGCGGCGCGAAAGAGTTCATGCGCGCGGAGGTGGTGGGACCGCAGCTTCCGCACGCTTTCCCCGCGGGCGCGGGGCAGGGACCCGCATAATAGATAAACGCGTCTTTCAGCGGAAAGGGAAGGGGGTTCCCTTCGTCCAGCAACTGAAATATGCGCTTGTGCGCGCAGTCGCGCGCGGTATAGATTTCTCCCGAAAGCAACACGGAATCGCCCGCGTGCAGCGCAGCGGTCTCTTCGGCGGAGAGCGGAAGCGTAATTTTTTTCATAGCAGGTCCTCCCGCGCGCAACGCACGCAATGGCATTGGATATTCACCGCAACGGGAAGCCCCGCGATATGCGTCGGCGCGATTTCGCAGGCGACGCCGAGCGCCGTCGTCCTGCCGCCGAACCCCTGCGCGCCGATGCCGAGCGCGTTGATCCGCGCGAGCGCTTCTTCTTCGATTCCGGCGACGTCCGCGCGGGGGTGCCGTTCCCCGACCGCGCGCAGGAGCGCTTTTTTGGCGAGAAGCGCACACCCGTCGAATGCGCCGCCGATGCCGACGCCCACGTAAACGGGCGGGCAGGGGCGGGACCCCGCAAGGCGCACCGTCTCGGTGATCGCGCGCAAAATCCCTTCTCTTCCCTCCGCGGGCGTGAGCATGCAGATGCGGCTCATGTTTTCGCTTCCGAACCCCTTGGGAAGAAAGGAGACGGAAAGGCGTTCGCCCGCGACGAGATCGACGTGCAGATGCGCCGGCGTGTTGTCGCCCGTGTTTTCGCGGGTGAGCGGGTCGCAGATGCTCTTGCGGAAGTTTCCGTCGGCGTACGCCCGCCGCACGCCGTCGTTCACCGCTTCGGAAAGCGGCGCGCCCGACAGCGTCACGTCCTGCCCCAGTTCCACGAGCACCACGCTCATGCCCGTGTCCTGACAGACGGGCATGTTCTCTCTGCGGGCGATTTTTTCATTTTCGAGCAATGCGGAAAGGGCGAATTTCGCCGCGCCCGTTTCCGTCTTTTCCGCTTCCGAAAGCGCCGCACGGCAGGAGTCGGTGAGCGTGACGCCCGCTTTCCGCGCAAGGCGGTATACGCAATCGGATATTTCCTGTGTGGATACGATTTTCATGCCGACATTATAACATAAAAAAACCGCAAATACAAGTTTTTGAAAGGTTTCCCGTCCGGATCCAAATAAATTTGCGGAAAAGCGGAATTTTTGATTGGTTTTTTTTGCGAAACCCGATATAATATCCCTATGGAACAAAAATCGGTCGTTACGGAAGAGGAACTGAAAAAACGGGCGTTGTCGGAGGCGGGGATCAGCTATTCCGTCTGCGCCATGTTGCCCGTGTTGTTCAGTCTGCTTCTTTCGATTGTGATTCTCGCGCTTTCGGGCGGACGGGAAGAAAATTGGTACGCGGATCGGGATTGGTATAAATATCTCTGTTTTCTGATTCCGCAATGTTGTTTCGCGTTTGCGGCGTTCCTGTTTTTCAAGCGCAGTCGCATGCGGATCCGTTCCGCGTATCGCGGCTGTAAGTGGTATTTCTTTCCGCTTGCGGCGGTTTTGCAATTCGGGCTGACTTTTTCGCTTTCCGAACTGAACGAATATTTCGTGCGCTTTCTCGAACTCTTCGGGTACGTTCGTCAATCGAGCGTTCTTCCCTCGCTCGGCGGGTGGAATTTATTGCCCGCGCTGATCGTGATTGCGGTGCTTCCCGCGGTTTTGGAAGAGACGATCTTCCGCGGGATCGTCACGCGGCAGATGAACGATAACGGATGGGGCGTTTATGCGTCCGTGCTCGTCTGCGGCGCGCTGTTCTCGCTCTTTCATCACAATCCCGAACAGACGATTTTTCAGTTTTTCTGCGGCGCGTGTTTCGCGCTCGTCGCGATCCGTTCGGGCAGCGTGTTCCCCACGATGCTCTCGCACTTTCTGAATAACGCGGTGATATTGGCGCTCTCCGCGGCGTACGCGCCCGTTTACGGAGAGGACTTTACCATGAAACAGGTGTTGCCTGCGGGCGGATACGTCGCGCTCTGCGCGGTTGCGGCGGTCGCGCTCGTCGCCGCGCTCGGCTGTCTGGTCTTTTTCGGCAGGCGGAAAGAGGAGAAAGCGTTCGGCGTCCGGTACGGGAAAGTCTTTTTCCTCGCGGCTTCCGTCGGGATCGCGCTGTGCGCGATCGAGTGGGGCATTGCGCTGATTTCGGGATTCGTGAAACTGCCGTGATTAAGATCAACTTCGTCTGCGTCGGAAAACTGAAAGAGGGCTATTGGCGGGAGGCGGTCGGAGAATACGCGAAGAGGCTTTCGCGATTCTGCAAAACGGAGATCCGCGAATTGCCGGAGCGCGGCGGACCCCGGGATGAGGCGGAAGAGATTCTGCGCGCTTGCCGCGGGTATACGTTTGCGCTTGCGGTGGAGGGCGGAAGCTGCGGTTCGGAAAAATTTGCGGAGAAACTGAAAGCGCTGTGCGACCGCGGGGAAGAGATGACGTTCGTGATCGGTTCTTCGTGCGGGCTGGACGGAAGCGTGAAAGCGTCGGCGAACGAGCTGATCTCCTTTTCTCAGATGACCTTTCCGCATCAGATGATGCGGGTGATCCTGTTCGAACAGGTGTACCGCGCGTTTATGATCAACAGCGGATCGGAGTATCACAAATAAACGCTTGCCGCCGTCGCACAAAAGCGGTTTTCCGAATACAATGATTTCGTGAACCTCTATCGTGAAATCAGGAGCTTTTACGCGGACTTTCGCGGCGAAAAAAGAATTATCGGCAGCAGCGCGGAGGGGAGAAGACTGTACGCCTTCTTCGTGGGCGAACATGCCTATCCCGTCGGGATCTGTCAGTACGCCATGCACGCGCGGGAATGGATCACGGCGCTACTGGCGCTCGAACACATCGCGCGCGGCGTTCCGCGCGGCGGGGTATGGTTCGTCCCGCTCGTCAATCCCGACGGCGCGGCGATCGTTCAGAACGCCTACCGAAAGGGGCGGCGGGCGCGCGAAAAGGAGTTTTCGCTCTGGAAAGCGAATGCGGAAGGGGTCGATCTCAACGTGAACTTTCCCGCCCGCTGGGGAAGCGGCAAGAGCAACGTGTTCTCTCCAGCTCCCGAAAATTACGTGGGCAAGTTTCCGCTCTGCGCGCCCGAAAGCCGCGCGCTTTCCCGTTTTACGCGGGAGATCGGACCCGATTATACGGTGAGCTGGCACACGAAGGGCGAAGAGATCTATTGGCGGTTTCATCAGCCGTCGGAAGCGGAAGAGCGCGACAGGCGGCTCGCCGCGATTCTGAGCGCGAGCACGGGATATGCGCTCGCCGAGTCGCCCGATTCCGCGGGCGGATACAAAGATTGGTGCGTCGAATCGCTGGGAATCCCGGCGTTTACCGTGGAAGTCGGGCGGGACGCTTTGCCGCACCCTCTGGGAACGGGGGAGCTGAGCGGCATCGTTGCGCGCTGCGGAAACGCGGTACGAGATCTGTCGGAAGGGTTTATATGAACGAGGAGTTTATGCGGGAGGCAATCTGCCTCGCGCAAAAGGCAAAAAAGAAAGGGGAAGTGCCGATCGGCGCCGTGGTCGTTTATCGCGGAAAAATCGTCGGAAGAGGGTATAATCTGCGCACGCGGAAACAGATGGCGACCGCGCACGCCGAGATCCGCGCGATCGAACAGGCGTGCCGGAAACTGAAATCTTGGCGGCTTCCCGATACCGAACTGTACGTGACGCTCGAACCCTGTCCCATGTGCATGGGCGCGGCGCTCAACGCGCGGATCGATCGGATCTATTTCGGCGCGTACGAACAGAAGGGCAGGAGTCTCACGAAAGAGCTCGCTTCCGCCAATTTGCTGAACCACACGGTCGAGGTCACGGGCGGCGTTCTGGAAGAGGAATGCGCCGAAGTGCTTTCGTCTTTTTTCAGCGCCATGCGCGCGCGGGAAAAGAACAAGAAGAACCGATAAACGAACCTTTGATAAAAGGGCGGGGCTGTCTGTTGCGACAGCCCCGCCCTTTTGTCATTCTCTGACGCCGAGAATGTGAATGCCGCGCACGCGGGCGTAGGAATAAGAGGAGAGCGGTTTGTTGAACGCGTCGTACGAATGCGCGGCGACGAGGATCTCTCCGCGCGAAAATCCGACGACCACGGGCGTGTGGTAAAAATCCCCCGTCGCGCGGCCGAGCTGAACCACGTCCCCGATTTCCAGACGGTTGAGCGGCACTTCTTCCGCAAACGGCCCCGCGCCTTTGTTTTCGGTGAGGAAACGGTATAAAAACTCCACGCCCGTCCACGAGGCGGTACGGTCGTCCGCCGAGCGGTAAAACCAACCGAATACGGGCGTGAAATTCATGACGCCCGCGCCTGCAAAGATGCATTGCGAAGCGTAGTTGGTGCAATCGCCGCCGATTCTCGAAAAATCGTAGTAGGCGGGATTTCTTCCGAACGCCCATCTTCGGGCGTATTGTACGACCGCATTCCTGTCATAAAATAATTCTGCCATAAACCCAGTTTATGCGCCGCGGCGGAATTTGCTTACAATATTCGGCGTTATTCGACGCAACACGCCTTTTTCCGCCCTTGCAAAACCGCTATAATTGCCTTTACGGAGCAGGGTATGACGGTATACATCGAGTACGCTTTTCTGGAAAATTTTCTTCTCGACGGAGTGTTGCTCTATCTTTCCGTGCGGATCGCGCGGGGGAAGCTCGTCGTATGGCGGCTCGTGTGCGCCGCGGCGATCGGCGGGGTCGAAGCGGTGGTGTTTCCGTTGTTCGCGCTGCCCGTCTGGGCGGCGTATGCGGTGAAAGTTGTCGGCGGCGCGTTGATCGCCGTCGCGGCGGTGTCCGGAAAGAACGTTAAGACCTATTTCGCTGCGATCGTCGCGTTTTTTCTGTGTACATTCGCTCTGGGCGGACTGCTCACCGCGGCGTATTCGTTTTTCGGGGTCGAAACGGAAGATGGAAACGGGTTTCTCGTCGAACGCGCGCCCGTTGCGCTTACGTTTTCGGCGGCGGGCGTTTTCGCGATCGTCTTGGGGGAATCGGCGCGCAGGCTGTACCGGTTTTCCCGCGTCGTGAAAAGGACGTGCGAATGCACGCTCGAACAGGGTGAAAGGCGGGTGCGGTGGAAAGGTCTTTCCGACAGCGGAAATTTACTCGAATTCCGCGGTCGCGGCGTCTGCGTCTGTTCCGCCGCGGCGATTTTCGCGCTTTTCGGGCGCAATCCGGTCGAGGTCGGCAGGATCCGCATCGGCACAGCGAACGGCGGAAGAGAGGCTCCCGTATTCGAATGCGAACGACTGCGGATCGGAAACGGCATGTCGCAACCGGCGTATCTCACCGTGGGCGAGGTTGCTTCGAAACACTATCAGATAATATTACATACCGACTATCCGGAGGGGAAAAATGAAACTGTTAAATCTGCTCAGAACGTGGTTGGATAAATTCGTCGGCGGGGAGAACGTCGTTCACTATCTGTGCGGCAGCGAAGCGCTTCCGCTTCCGCTTTCTGGCGAAGAAGAGGAGCGGTTGCTCCAACGGCTGGATGCGGGCGACGATACCGAGGCGGTGAAGGCGAGTCTCATCGAACACAATCTCCGTCTCGTCGTGTACATATCGCGCAAATTCGAAAACACGGGCGTGGATGCCGACGATCTGATTTCGATCGGGACGATCGGGTTGATCAAAGCGATCAATTCGTTCCGCACCGACAAGAATATCAAACTTGCGACTTACGCTTCCCGCTGTATCGAAAACGAGATCCTCATGTACCTGCGCCGCAGCGTAAAGTTGAAGAGCGAGATCTCCTTCGACGAGCCTTTGAACACCGACTTCGAAGGGAACGAACTTCTTCTTTCCGACGTGCTGGGGCTGGACAGCGAAACGGTGTACGGCGGGGTGGAGAGCAACGTCGAAAAAGAGCTTTTGAAAGAGGCGTTGCGCAAGCTCCCCGAACGGGAACGCAGGATCATGTACATGCGGTTCGGTCTGGGCGGACGGGAGGAGATGACGCAGAAAGACGTCGCCGACCGCCTCGGAATTTCGCAGAGCTATATATCCCGCCTCGAAAAGAAAATCATCGAGCGCCTGAAAAAAGAGATTTCGAAGCTCGTTTAAAAAGAATCCGCCGCGCATAAAAACCGCAAGGATTGCCAAGACTGTGTTTCCCGACGCTTACATATTTCGATATGTCGGAGGTGAATATGTTGCAGAAAGTGGTAATTTGCGGTGTGGATACCGCGGGGCTTCCCAAGCT
Source organism: uncultured Christensenellaceae bacterium (assembly GCA_910586825.1). Taxonomy (GTDB): domain Bacteria; phylum Bacillota; class Clostridia; order Christensenellales; family Borkfalkiaceae; genus Gallimonas. The sequence continues at coordinate 33,324 of CAJUJF010000007.1, forward strand.
CTCGGCAAAGGAGAACGAAGAACTAATGCGCCGTTTAAAGGCGGGCGACGAATGCGCGCGGGATAAGTTCATTGTCGGGAACATGCGTCTGGTGCTTTCTCTCGTGAAGCGGTTCTGGGCGAAAAACGCCAATGCGGACGACGTGTTTCAGGCGGGGTGCGTGGGGCTGATCAAGGCGATCGACAATTTCAATCTGGATTTCAACGTAAAGTTTTCCACGTACGCGGTGCCGATGATCCTCGGCGAAATCAAGCGGTATTTGCGCGACGGGAACAGCTTGCGGGTTTCGCGCTCGATCCGCGATACGGCGTACAAGATCTTGAAAGTGCGCGAGGGGCTGGAAGAGCGCGACGAAGAGGCGACGATCGAGCGGATCGCCGCCGAAATGCAGGTCGCGGAACGGGAAGTGGTATACGCGCTCGATGCGATTTCCGATCCCGTATCTCTGTACGATCCCGTGTATAACAAGACGGGGGACACGCTTACGCTGGTCGATCAGCTCTACGACGAATCGCAGTCGGACGAGATCTGGACGGAGCGGGTTGCGCTGCGCGAAGCGATCAACCGCCTCACCGAGCGGGAGCGAAGGATCCTGATGCTGCGCTATTACGAGGGTAAGACGCAGACGGAAATTTCGGCGGAAGTCGGGATTTCGCAGGCGCAGGTGTCCCGTCTCGAAAAAACGGCGCTCAAACAGATCAAAGCGAACATCTCTTAACGCTTGCCGGAACGGTTTGAAAAAGAGCGGAAAAATATTCGGAAAAACACTTGATTTTTACGGAGGGATATGGTAAAATAAAGACACTTAATCACTGAAAAGAGATTGAGAGCGGGTTTCCGCTCTCAAATTTCTTTATGTGGAGATATTCGGAGGCAACGGTTTGCATAACGGTTCGCCGCACGGCGGCAGAAAAATAAAACCTCTTGCGGACACAGTGGAATTTCTTCGCCCGATCGCGGAAGAAACGGGCGTGGAGATCGTGGACGCGGAATGGAATCAGCGCGAAGGCGCGCTGACGTTTTACATCGATAAAGAGGGCGGCGTCGACCTCGACTGCTGCGAAAGGTTTCACCGTGCGATCGACGCGCCGCTCGACGAGTTCGACCCCACTTACGGCGAACCCTATACGCTCAACTGTTCGTCGCCCGGACTTGACCGTCCCTTTAAAACGGCGCGGGATTACGAACGGCATATCGGCGACAAGATCGAAGTGCGGCTGTATGCACCGTTCGAGGGGAAGAAGTGCTACGAGGGCGAACTGCTCTCTTATACCGACGGCGTGATCGCGATCCGCACCGAACGCGGGGAAGTCGCGATCCCTCGGGACAAGACGGCGAAAGTATGTCTTTTTATCGACGTTTGAACAACAAAAGAATTTCGTGAAATTTATTAAGGAGTGATTATGGTTAATAAGGATTTCTTTGCGGCGCTTGCCGACTTGGAACGGGAAAAGGGGATCGGTCAGGAAGTGTTTATCGAAGCGCTCTCGAACGCGCTCGCTTCCGCCTATAAGAAACAGTTCTTCGGGGATGCGGGCAACGTGGAAGTTCGACTGAATCCCGAAAAGAACACGATCCGGTTCTTTCTGATTCAGACCGTCGTAGACGGCGACGAACTGAACGACGGCGAGATTTATCTCGAAGACGCGCAGATGAAAAAGAAAAACGCCAAGGTCGGCGACGTGCTTACCGAAGAATTCGTACCCAAGGATTTTTCGAGAATCGCGGCGCAGACGGCGAAGCAGGTCATTCTGCAAAAGTTACATGAAACCGAGCGCGACAACACGCTTTCGGAATTCTCCGACAAAGAGGGGGAGATTCTGAGCGGGCTTGTGCGCAAAGTGGACATGAAAAACGTTTATATCGAACTGGGCAAAGGTCAGATCGAGGGCTTGCTGTTGCCGCAGGATCAGGTTCCCGGAGAGCGCTATAACGCGGGGGACAAGATCAAAGTGTACGTAAAACGCGTGCGTTCCGGCGGAAGAAACGCGCAGGTCATGGTGTCCCGCGCCGCGCCCGGATTCGTGAAGCGGCTGTTCGAGGAAGAAGTTCCCGAAATCAAGTCGGGTACGGTGATCGTGAAGTCGATCGCGCGCGAACCCGGTCACAGGACCAAAATGGCGATCTCGACGGATGATGCGCGCATCGATCCCGTCGGCGCGTGCGTCGGCAACAAGGGCGCGCGGGTCAACGCGGTCGTCGCGGAACTCGGCGGCGAAAAGATCGACATCATTCTTTGGAGCGAAAATCCGCTCGAATTCATCGCGAAAGCGCTCTCGCCCGCGACGGTCGTTTCGGTGACGCAGATCGGCGAAAAGTCGGCGGTCGCCGTCGTACCGGACGAAAAGCTTTCGCTTGCCATCGGCAGAGACGGGCAGAACGCGCGGCTTGCCGCGCGGCTCACGGGTTGGAAAATCGACGTGAAGAGCGAATCGGCGGCGGAGAAAATGAACCTCGAAGGGTATCAGGACGAGTCGGCGGACGTGGAACCGTCTTTGGCGGAAGCGGAACTTCCCGTTTCCGAAGAGGAGACCCCTGCGGAGATCACGGAGGAGTAAATGCCCAAACAGAAGAAAATTCCCCTTCGTACCTGCGTCGCCTGCCGCGGAGAAAAGCCCAAAAAGGAGATGCTGCGCATCGTGAAGAACGCGGCGGGGGAGATCCGTCTGGATTTTTCCGGCAAACTCCCGGGGCGCGGCGCTTATATCTGCAACGACGAAGCGTGCGTGAAAAAACTGCGCCGCTATAAGCTTCTGCATAAGACCTTTTCCGCAGACGTGAGCGAAGAGATTTACGCGCGGATCGAGGAGGAATTTCTTGGCGGGAAATAAAATCACGGCATACCTCGGGTTTGCGCGGCGCGCGGGAAAACTCACGCTCGGCGTGAACGCGGCGTGTTGCGCGCGCGGAGTGCGGTTGCTGGTTGCCGATCTTTCGGCTTCCGAGAATACGAAAAAAGAGATCGAAAAACTCGCGCGGAAGTTTTCCTGTCCCGTCGTCTGGACGGAGGGGCTGGAAGAACTGACGGGAAAGGCGTCGTGCAAACTTGCGGCGCTGCGGGAAGAACACCTTGCACGGGCGATTCTCGAATCGTCGGGCAAAGCAGAGTAGAGGAGGAGCTATGGCTTACGACAACATCGAAAAATTAGGCGCGCTTTTAACGGACGGCAATACCGCCGCCCTGCAAAAGTCGATTTCTGCGAACGAAAAACGCCTTTCGGAGCTGATGAAAAAACTCGGGGAGATGGAGACCGCCGCGTCCCTGCGCGCGGAAGAAGAAGCGCGTAAAGCCGCGGAAGAAGCGATCGCGAAAAGAGAGGCGCAGCGCGCGCAGGAAGAGGCGGAACTTGCCGAACGCCTTGCGCGCGAAAAGGCGGAGGCGGAAAAACGCGCCGCGGAAGAGGCGAAAAAATCGGCGGAAGCGCCTGCGCCGCAGCCCGTTCCCGCGCCGCCCGCCGCAAGCACCAAGCCCGCGCCGCGTCCGCCGTATACGGCAAATGCGGGACAGCAGAATGCAAACCGCCCCGCTTCCGGCGCGCCCCAGCGGCAGACTTTCCGTCCCGACAACGGCAGACCCGCGTACAACGGCAACGGTCAGCGCCCCGCGTATAACGCGAACGGCGCGCGTCCGCCGTTCAATGCGAACCGCCCCGCGTACAACGGGAACGGTCAGCGTCCTCCTTACAACGGCGCCGCCCGTCCCGGACAGAATCCCCGTCCGCCGTTCGGCGCGCGTCCGCAGGGACAGACGGGGCGTCCGATCGGAAGCAGACCCGCGGGCATGCCCATGCGTCCCGCGCCTGTTACGCCCGCGCCCGTGCAACGCAGAGAGCCGGCGAAGAAATACGATAAAACTTACGTGGAGCGCCGTCCCGTCAACAAACGGGCGCTCGTTCGCCAGCAGGGCGCGAGCATCGGTGATTTCGATGAGGAGAAGAGCGGTTACCGCAAGGCGCGTTTCGGGAAGAAGGGCGGCAGAAAAGAGACGCAGACGATCAAGATCGAACACGCCGTCGTGACTTCGCGCGAAATTCCCATCAAGGTGCTATCGGAAAAGCTCGGGATTTCGGCGGTGGAAATCACGAAACGCCTTTTCAAAGAAGGCATTATGAAGACGGTGAACGAATCGGTGGATTACGATAACGCGGCCTTTATCGCGCTCGAACTCGGCATCGATCTCGAATACAAACCGATCCAGACGGCGGAAGAGGCGCTGTTCGAAGAACACGACGCGGATTCGGACGAATTGCTCGTCACGCGCGCGCCCGTCGTTACGGTGATGGGTCACGTCGATCACGGTAAGACTTCCCTGCTCGATAAGATCCGTTCTTCCAACGTGACGGAAGGGGAAGCGGGCGGCATCACGCAGAGTATCGGCGCCTACACCGTCACGCTCGGCGACGGAAAAAACATCACGTTTATCGATACGCCCGGACACGCGGCGTTTACGGCGATGCGCGCGCGCGGCGCGAAAGTGACGGATATCGTAGTTCTCGTCGTTGCGGCGGACGACGGCATCATGCCTCAGACGGTGGAAGCGATCGACCATGCCAAGGCGGCGGACGTTCCGATCATCGTCGCCATGAATAAAATGGATAAACAGCAGGTCAATCCCGACAAGGTCAAGCAAGGGCTTATGAATTACGACCTCGTGCCGGAAGAATGGGGCGGCGACGTCATCGTCGTGCCCGTTTCCGCAAAGACGGGCGACGGAATCGACGCGCTTTTGGAAAATATCTGGCTGGTTGCGGAGATGCAGGAACTCACCGCGAATCCCGAACGGAAGGCAAAAGGCGTCGTGATCGAGGCGAAACTCGACAAGGGCAAGGGTCCCGTCGCAAGCGTGCTCGTTCAGAACGGAACGCTGCACACGGGAGACTTCCTGATTTCCGGCATGACGACGGGAAAAGTGCGCGCCATGATCGACGACAAGGGCAGAACGGTGAAAGAAGCGGGACCTTCGACCGCCGTTTCCGTACTCGGACTCGAAGAGGTGCCGAACGCGGGGGATACCATTTTTGCGGTGGAACAGAGTCTCATGAAAAAGGTACAGGACGAGCGCAAGGTGTTGCAGCGCGAATCCATGATCAAGGAGACGCAAAAAGTTACGCTCGACGACGTGTTCCGTCAGGTCGCCGAGGGCAACATGAAAGAGTTGAACGTCATCGTCAAAGGCGACGTGCAGGGATCGGTGGAAGCGGTCCGCAGTTCTCTCGAAAAGCTTTCCAACGAGGAAGTGCGCGTAAAGGTGATCCATGCGGGCGCGGGCGCGATCAGCGAGAACGACGTCATGCTCGCAGACTCCGCCAACGCGATCATCGTGGGATTCAACGTCCGTCCGGACAGCAAGGCGAAAACGCTTGCCGAACGCAGTAAGGTCGACGTGCGTTCCTATCGCATCATCTACGAACTGCTCGACGATATCGAAGCGGCGCTCAAAGGCATGCTTTCGCCCAAATACCGCGAAGTATATATGGGAAAGGCGGAAGTGCGCCAGACCTTCAACATTACGGGCGTCGGCGTCGTTGCGGGCTGTCTCGTGACGGAAGGCAAGCTCGTGCGCGGCGGGAAGTTGCGGATTTACCGCGACGACGTGATGATCGTCGAGGGCAACGTAAAACAGTTGAAACATTATAAAGACGAAGCGAAAGAAATCGCGGCGGGACTCGAATGCGGTTGCGCGATCGAAAACTTCAACGAAATCAAGATCGGCGACTTTATCGAATGTTATCTCATCGAGGAGATCAAACAGGCATGACGGCGCGTACCGATCGTTTGGACAGCGAATACAGGAAAGAGATCTCCGCGATTCTGGCGGGCGCGCTCAGGAATAAAGAGCCGTCGATGAAAGGGCTTGTCAGCGTGACGGAAGCGATTGTCGCGCCCGATCTGAAAACCGCCAAAATCTATGTGAGCGTCTACGCCGTTTCTCCCGCGCAAAAAGCGGAGACGATGCGGGCGATCTGCGAAAACGCGGGATTTATCCGCAAAGAGCTTTCGAAAGTGATGCGGATGCGGACGGTTCCCGCGCTCACATTTTTGGAAGATAAGAGCATGGAATACGGACAGAAAATGGACGATCTCTTTGCCAAGATTCATAAGGACGAAAATCAGTGAATACCATTGCGGAAATTGCCGCCGTCATTCGGAAACTGAAAAGCGCGCTGATCTTTACGCACGTGCGGCCGGACGGCGATACCGTCGGCTGCGGGATCGCGCTTTCCCGCGCGCTCGATTTGCTCGGCATCCGAAATCAGCTTCTGAATGAAGGGGAGATCCCCGAAAAATTAAGTTTTTTAAAAGGGACGGAGAAGTTTCTCCGTGCGCCCGTTATCGACGCCGAAGGGTACATTTGCGTGGACACGAGCGACGAAGCGCGGCTCGGAGAACTGCAAAGCGTCTATGCGAACGGCGTGCGGAAGGGAAAAGTGACGGTGAATATCGATCACCACGTCGCCAACACCCGTTTCGCCGCCTACAACTTCGTGCGGGACCGCGCGAGCAACTGCGAAAACGTGGCGGAACTCATCCGCGCGCTCGGCGTAAAAGAAGACGGACAGATTTCCCGCGCGCTCATGACGGGCATGGTCACCGATTCGGGCGGGTTCTCTCACAGCGACGTGAACGGCGATACCTTCCGCGAAGCGGCGCTCTGCGCGGACGGCGGCGCGGAAGTCAACGCGATCACGTACGAGGTGTTCAAGCGGCAGACCAAGGCGCGCGCGCAGATGTATGCGGAGACGATTTCTTCCCTGCGTTTTTTCCTCGGCGACGCGCTTGCGATCGCCCTCGTCACGCAGGAAAAGCTGAACCGATACGGTTTGAAGCAGGACGCGACGGAGGGTATCGTCGACTTCGCGCTTTCGATCGACTCGGTGGAAGTCAGCGTCTGTCTGATGGAGGCGAAGCGCGGGCAGTATAAGGCGTCTTTCCGCTCCAAGGGAAAAGTAAACGTAAACGAAGTCGCGCGCAAGTTCGGCGGCGGCGGACATATCCTCGCTTCCGGATGCATGCTGTTCGGGGATATCGAAGAGATCTACGACCGCCTTTCATTCGCGGTGGCGCAAGCCGGTAATTTATGACGGGTTTTATAAATGTTTTTAAAGAAGAGGGGGTTTCCTCGGCGTACGTGACCAATCGGATCAAGCGACTTTGCCGACTGTCCGTCGGACACATGGGTACGCTCGATCCGCTCGCTTCGGGAATCCTTCCCGTAGGCGTGGGGAACGCAACCCGCCTCTTCGATTATTTTTCGGACAAGACCAAGGTTTACGAGGCGAAGTTCCGATTCGGCGCGACGACAGAAACGCTCGACCGCGAGGGCGAGATCGTATCGGGCGGACGGATTCCGTCCGCTTCGGAAATCGCGGGCGCGCTTCCCGCTTTGACGGGGGTGATCGAACAGATCCCTCCGCGTTTCAGCGCGAAGAGCGTAAACGGGAAACGCGGGTACGAACTTGCGCGCGCGGGCGCGGAGTTCACGCTTCCGCCGAAGAGAGTGCGGATCGAAGCGTTCGTACTGACGGGGCAGACCGCGACGGACGAATATTCTTTCCGCATTGCGTGCGGGGGCGGGACTTATATCCGTTCGCTTGCGCGCGATCTTGCCGCGGCGCTCGGCACGCAGGCGTACATGACGGCGCTCTGCCGCACGCAGAGCGGGATTTTTACGGCGGAAACGTCCGTGCCGCTCGACCGTCTTACCAAGGAAAATTTGTCCGAATACCTCATTCCGACGGAAAACGTGTTGCCGTTTCCCGTGCTGGACGACGCCGACCCGCGCATTTTCAACGGGGTTGCCGTGCCGTGCGGCCGTGCGGACGGCAGATACAAACTGTATGCGGACGGGAACTTTTACGGGCTTGCCGTCGTGGAAAACGGATTTGCCCGCGCGGAGAAAAAGCTGTGTTGAAGGCGTTGGGGAGAACGGGCAGGTTTTCCGAGCCGTGCGCGCTGCTGCTCGGCGGGTTCGACGGATTTCATACCGGTCACGCTTCGCTGAAAACCGCCGCGGAACAGACGGGGCTTCCCGTCGGCATCACCGCGATATCGGGCAACAAGGCGGGCGGGAATCTGTTCACGCTCGAAGAGCGCGCGGCGATATTCTCGCGCGCGGGGTTCTCGTTCGTTGCGGAATACGCGTTCGACGAGGCGCTGAAAAATACCTCGGCGGAGGCGTTTTTGCGCGATCTGTTCGGGCGCGTCAACGTAAAAGCAGTGTTTTGCGGCGAAGATTATCGGTTCGGGAAAGACGCGCGCGGTACGGCGGAAACGTTGAAATCCGCGGCGCCGTGTCCCGTGACCGTATTGCCGTTGGTGTCGGAAGAGAGCGGAAAAATTTCCGTTTCCCGAATCAAAGCGGCTCTGGCGGCGGGAGAAATTTCCGCGGCGAACCGCTTGCTCTACGGGGGCTATTTTTTACAGGGGATCGTGGAACACGGCCGCCGCGTCGGGAGAACGTACGGGTTTCCCACCCTCAATCTTGCCTATCCCGCCGAAAAGTTTCCCGTCCGCGACGGGGTTTACGGCGGTTATGCGGAGACACCCGCGGGGGACTATCCCGCGATGATCAACTTCGGTGCGCGGCCCACCTTCGGACTTTGCGAGAAAAAGGCGGAGGCGTATTTGAAGGGCTTCGACGGCGATCTGTACGGAAAAACGGTGCGGCTGTTTCCGCAGAAGTTTCTGCGGCCCGTCATGCGGTTTTCTTCGGCGGAGGCTTTGAAAACACAGTTGCGTGAAGACGCGGAAAAAATCTGAACCGCGATTAACAAACGGGAGAGAGCGTATGATAAAATTCGGACCGAGCGGAAACTGCGAGAGCTTTTATGCGGAGGGGTACGACCACACCGAACAGGCGGCGGAGTTCGTCAAAAAGCGGGGACTCGAATGTTTTGAATATTCGTTCGGGCGCGGCGTTCGGATGAGCGAGGCGAAAGCCGTTTCGATCCGCGGCGCGTTCGCGGCTTCGGGCGTGGAAATATCCGCGCATGCGCCGTACTTCGTCAACTTCGGAAATCCGGACGACGAAATGGCGGCAAAGTCGTACGGATACGTCCTCGACACGGGTAAGGCGTTGAAGCTGATGGGAGGACGGCGTTGCGTGTTCCATCCCGCGGCGCAGGGAAAAGAGGCGCGGGAGACGGTCGTGTACCGCACGGTCGAGCGCTTGAAAATATTGCGGGATTATCTCTATCTCAACGATTTGCAGGATATGACGTTCTGCCCCGAAACGATGGGCAAATCCGCGCAGATCGGCACGGTGGAAGAAGTCGTCCGTTTTTGCGAAGTGGATCCCGTGTTCACGCCGTGCGTCGATTTCGGACACGTCAACGCGCGGGAACAGGGTAGTTTAAAGACGCGCGCGGACTACGCGCGGATTCTGGAAAGGATGCTCGAACGGCTCGGATACGAGCGCGTCAAACATTTCCACGTGCATTTTTCGAAGATCATGTACGGCGCGAAGGGCGAAATCAAACATCTCACCTTTGCCGACACGGAGTACGGGCCGGAATTCGGACCGCTTGCGGAAGCGCTTTTGGATTATCAGCTGGAACCGTATATCGTGAGCGAATCCGCGGGAACGCAGGCGGAGGACGCCGCCGAAATGAAGCGTCTCTACGAAGCGGCGCGGATTTTGCGGGAAAGCGGCGCGGCTTCCGAGCGCGGCTGAAAAATTGCAGTAAAAATATTGACTTGGTTGGGCATATTTGGTATAATAAAGTTATGTTGACGGAAAGATTGCGCAAAATATACGCCGCGGCAGGCGCGGATGCTCTCTTTTTGGAACAGGATTTTCTCCGCAGATACCTTACGGGGTTCTATTCGACGGACGGGTTCGTAGTCGTCACGGCGGAGAGCTGCACGCTTTACGCCGATCCGCGCTATTTCGAGGCGGCGGAAAGAGCGTTGCGGGGTAGCGCGGTTTGCGTGAAAGAAGGGTCGTACCGCGAAGCGCTTGCGGAGCTGAAAGCGAACAGGAAAATCGGCGTTCCGTATCCGTTCACCGATTTTGCCCGCGCGGAAGAACTGCGGCAAGAGGGGTTCGAACTTTGCGATTGCATGCCCGCGCTCAAAGAGGCGATGGAGATCAAATCGCCCGAGGAGATCGCGCTGATCGGGAAGGCGTGCGAGATAGCCGAAGATGCGTTTCTCGCGCTGTTGCCGCAGATCAAAGAGGGGATGACGGAATCCGCGGTCGCGGCGCTGCTCGAATACGAAATGCGCAGGCGCGGCGCCTCGGGCACTTCGTTTGAGACGATCGTCGCATTCGGCGCGAACGGCAGCGTTCCGCATCACGAAACGGGGAACACGGCGCTCTCTTTCGGGGATCCCGTACTCATAGATTTCGGCTGCAAAGCGGAAGGGTACTGTTCCGACTGTACGCGTACGTTTCTCTTCGGCGACGACGGCCGTCACGAAGATTTCAAACGGATCTACGCCGACGTGCTGAAAGCGCACGAACTCGTTGCCGAAAGAGCGGCAGCGGGCATGACGGGGCGGGACGTCGACGAAATCGCACGCGGCTTTCTGCGTTCGAGGGGGCTGGACGGGTATTTTACCCATTCGCTCGGACACGGGATCGGATTGCAGATCCACGAATATCCCTTGCTTTCGCCGCGGGGACGGGAAGTTCTGAAAGACGGCATGGTCTTTTCCGACGAACCGGGCGTGTATCTTGCGGGAAAACTCGGGATCCGGATCGAGGACAGCATGTATTTAAAGGACGGGAAAGCCCGATCCTTTATGAAGAAGACGAAAAAAAATCTAATGATTCTTTAACGATAAAAAGGAGATTCTCTTATGGCACAGATCATGGCAGGCGACATCAGAAAAGGAACCACTTTCGAGTACAAGAGCGGCGTTTACACCGTAACGGAATTCCAGCACGTGAAACCCGGAAAAGGCGCGGCGTTCGTCCGTACGACGCTGAAAAACGTCGTTACGGGACAAGTTCTTTCGGACGAGACGTTTAACCCGACGACCAAGCTCGAAACCGCGCAGGTGGAGACGAAGAAGATGACCTATTCGTATACCGACGGCGAGTTCTACTATTTCATGGACGACGAGTTCAACCTCACTCCGCTCAATTTCAGTCAGGTTGAGGACGCGCTACGCTATATCCGCGAGAACGATACCGTTACGGTGAAGTTCCTCTACGACAACGCGTTTTCGGTCGAACCCGAGAACTTTGTGGAACTGAAAGTCGTGGAAGCGGAACCCGGCGTAAAGGGCAATACCGCGACCAACGTGACGAAAGCGGCGAAAGTGGAAACGGGCGCGACCTTCCAGGTCCCCATGTTCGTCAACGAAGGGGATACGATCAGGATCGACACGCGTACCGGCGAGTACATGAGCAGAGTTTAATCGCGTTTGCGCGAAGATGAGACCGCGGTCGGCTCGTATCCGTTTACGGACGCGGGCTAATCGTTTATTTCAAGGACAGCGAAGGAGGAAGGCGTATGAAAGCGACATATCTCGGAACGGGTGCGGCGGAGGGGATTCCCGCGCTGTTCTGTAATTGCGCTTATTGCAGGAGCGTGAAGCGGAGGGGCGAATTTCGTTCCCGCGCGCAGGTCCTGATCGACGGCGAACTCTCCGTCGATTTTCCGCCCGACAGCGCTTACCATGCGGCAAATTTCGGCGTCGATCTTTCGGCGGTCAAGTATCTGCTCGTGACGCATTCGCACATGGACCATTTCAACCCGCACGATCTGGTGCTGAGGGGGTATAAGTTCGCGTGGGACATGCGCGTACCCAAACTCGAAATATACGGGAACGCCGAAGTCTTAGAAGTGTTTGCGGAGTGCACGCGCCGCGAACTGCGGCAGGAGGTTGCGGAGAATATTCTCGTGCAGGCGGTGAGCGCGTACGAACTGATCGAGTTCGGCGGCTGGCGGGCGTATACGCTGCTCGCAAAGCACGATTCGCAGGAACCGTTGCTGTACCTGCTCGAAAAGAACGGGAAACGCATCCTGCATCTTACCGATACGGGGAAACTGCCCGAAGAGAACTATCTCTTTCTCAAACAGATCGGCGGCGCACCGTTCGATCTGATCACGCTCGACTGTACGCTGTTGTGGAACAAGACGGAGGAAAACTCCCGTCACATGGGGCTGGACGAAAACGCCCGCACCATTTCTCGGCTGGAAAAACTCGGGCTTGCGGACGGGCATACGAAAAAGGTGATCACGCATTTTTCGCACAACTCCGCGCCGACGAAAGAGAGCTTGAAAAAAGCGGAAAAGGAGTACGGCGTAATTGCCGCCTACGACGGCATGACGCTGGAATTTTAAATGAAAACGCTGTATCTGAGCGATCTCGACGGAACGCTGTTGCGTTCCGATCAGAAAACGAGCAAATACACCGATTCGGTGATCAACCGTCTTGTCGAACACGGGACGGTTTTTTCGTACGCGACGGCGCGGAGTTTTTCCACGGCGCGCCGCGCGACGGAGGGATTGCGACTGACGTCTCCCGTGATCGTCCACAACGGCGCGAACATCACCGATCCGTCCGGAACCGTGTTATGGTCCGCCGCGTTTACGGAAGCGGAAAAGCGGGAGATTTTCTCGGCGTTTCGCCGCGCCGGACTGACGCCGGTCGTGTACGCCGCGATCGGCGGAAGAGAGCGGTTTTCGTATCTGAAAGAAGAATGCGGTCGGGCGCAGTGGGAATTTCTTCTGACGAGGATCGGAGACGGCAGGGAACGGGAGGTTATCTCCCGCGCCGAAGCGCTCGAAGGCGACGCGTTCTATTTCACGTGCATCGACGACGAAGGGAAACTTTCTCCCGTCCTGCGGGAGCTGGAAGGCAAATACTGCTGTCATTTTCCCAAGGACATATACAGCGGCGAGCAGTGGTTGGAAGTGATGCCGAAAACGGCGGGGAAAGCGCACGCGGCGGAAGCGTTGAAAGAGATGCTCGGCTGCGACAGAATCGTGTGTTTCGGCGACCATCTCAACGATCTGCCGCTGTTCGCGATCGCGGACGAAAGGTATGCGGTCGAAAACGCCGAAGAGGCGCTGAAAAAAATCGCAACGGACATCATCGGCGGGAACGACGAGGACGGCGTTGCGAGGTGGCTGGAAGAGCATGCATGAAACGGGATTGCGGATTCCGTAATTTAAATCAAAACGCCCTCGGGTTTTTCCCAAGGGCGTTTTAAACGAAAACGTTTTAGTTGAGTTTGACGCCGTGAAGCAACGTTCCGTAAGAGTTTGCCATCAGATTGTATTCCACATGGAATTGCAAGACGCTGTGCGCTTTTACGGTCGCGGTATACTGAAACGGCTCGTGAATCGCATCGCCGTGTACCGTTTTGCCCATGATGAGCGAGGTGTAAGGGGTTCCTTCGATCCTGTTTCCGTCCTGATCGCGCGCCATGGCGACGACACCGCCGCCGTTCATGGGATAGAGCGTTACGGTAACCGTACGGTCGCGATCGCCCTGATTGACGAAGGTAAAGGTATCGATATAGTCCTTCATCCAATTCCCGATATTCGAATGATCGCCGTTGATATCGTAATAGTCGTTTCCGGTAACGACGGGTTTTCCGTTGGAAACGGAGTGGAAAGTCGTCATGTCCGTTCCTACGGAGTCGTGATAGTTCTGAACGTTGCTGTGCGTATACCAGGTTTTCAGATGTTTTTCATGCGGGGTGGAATCGATTTTGGAGAAGGGTTCGCCTGTGGGCGAGCTTCCTGCGGGATAGTCTTTGTAATAGTTGGTATAGGTGACGGGCAGGTCCTGCGCAGGGGTCTTGTCGTTAAACGTCCAAACCGCGCTGGCGTCCACGCACGCGCCCTCGTCGACGCCTACGTGACAGCGTTCGCCGTCGAAGAAAAAACCGACGTGGGAAGTGGTGTCTCCCTCAATCGCTTTCGGATCGGTATAGGCGTAGAACGCGCCTTCCGCTTTGCCTTTTACCTCGAACAGAACGGCGCCGTTCTGGCAGCTTCCGTAATTGAGGGCGTCCGGCTGACCGCCTTTCAGCACGGCGTAATTGTTAAAAGAGTCTTCTCTCGTTCCGCCGATGACGTACATGTATTTCCCGGCGGGGATACGATAGGTAACGGACTGGAATTTCGGGTTGGCGTATTTGCCGCCCAAATTGAACCACGCTTTGAAACTTTTTTCTTGCGATTCCGTCCATTTCGACATATCGGGCAGGGCGAATTTCGTGTTGTAAAAGCTCGTCCATTCCATTTCGCCCAAATAGGCGCCGTCGCCCGCAAGCTGGTAGCCGATATTTTTTACCGTCACGTACATGTCTTCCGTGCCCGTGTTTCTCACCTGATAGCCGTAGTAAGCTTTCACCTCGTCGGACTGGTGTTCGAAGGTGAAAAACACTTCCTGATCGGAAATATCGTTGCGGGTAAGCGCTTTGTTGAGGATTTCGGGTTTCAGCGTTTCCGGAGCGTTCGAATATACGTAAAGGGTGCCTTCGCGCTTTTTGTATTCGAGGCGCGCTTCCTGCAAGGGATCGACGTTCGGGTCGCCGTTCACGTCAAACGAATTCACGTCGGGCACGTTGATCGGGTCGAAGGGCAGGGGAGAGTCGTTTTCCTTTGCCTTTACTTCCATGTTGATATTCGGCTTTTCGGGATTGATGTTCAGATAAACGATGTCGTTTTTCTTTAAACTCAATTCCAACTCTTTCACCGAATTCGCAAGCCGCTTGCCGTCGGCGTCGTATACCGTCACCGTTCCGCTGTTGCTGGGGAAGGAAACGGTATAGGTGTCGGTGAAAGGCGCTTTCATTTTCAGCTTTACGTTTCCCTTCTCTTCTCTCGCGTACAACGAGGAAAGCCGGATTTCGGGCAGACCGACATACTCGTCCAACGAGATTTTAGCACCTGAGTCCCCGCAGCCGGAACACGTAAGCGTCGCGGCGAAAAGCAGGGCGAGCGGAATCGTAGATTTTCTCATAATTGTTCTCCAAATAATTTTTTTAAAGCAATTCCATTTTACCCGTAAACGGAAAAAAAGTCAACGGAAAAAAGAAAATTTTTTTCAATTTCACTCGGTCTTTGTCTCTTTGCCGAGTTTGTTCCACCAAGGATACACGGTAACGGCGAACGCTTCCGTCGATTTCGGCTTTTTCAGAAACACGATAAACGCGGGAATCAGTACGGCAAGCGAACCGATCAGGTGGACGATCATGTCGCGCATGGTGTCGAGCAGTCCCGAACCGCGCATGCTGTCGGTATAATAATAAACTTTTCCGTCGATCACCGTCGTGACGAAATTGCCGTCCGGATCTTTGAGCAGAGAGGTGTCGTAGGGTTGGAGATCGCTGTTCGGCAAAATGCTGTCCAGCGTGTATTCGAACAGTTCCCAGAAATAGCCGACCGCGAGCGAGAAGAAGAGGGCGAAGAGCACGAAAGCGACGGTTTTCTGCGCGCCTTCGAGTTTGTCGCGGAAGATCAGGGAAGCGACGCTCAGTCCCGCGATCGCGAACAGCGTGCCCGACGCGGTGTGCAGGACGGAATCCCATTCGTAGATCAGATCGTAAAAGCCGTACACGGTGGCGAGTCCGGTTGCCGCGAACGCGAACAGCGTTGCCGCGACTTCGAGAAAAAGGGGAAAGCGGACGCGGAAGATCAGCTCCGCGCCGAACACGAGACACATTGCGCCCAGCGAATTGAGGATAAAGAGCATGCGGTGGCGGAATTCCCCGTCTCCCATGCTCCCGTTCGCGTGCAGTATGACGTCCATGATCACGCCCGCGATCAGCGCGAGCAGGCACGCAGCAACGACGATCACGATCGCGCGGTTGCGTTTTTGTGCAAAAAAGTTTTTGATAATTCCCCGATTGTTCAAAATTTTCCGCTCCTTACCGATGATAGGCTCATCATACGACTTTTCCGCTTTGCCGTCAAGCGAATTTTTTCCGAAAAAGGGGAAATGCTTTGAATACGGTTTACTTTTCTTCCGAAAAAGTGTAAAATAAAATCGGATCTTTCGATCCGCACGGAGGCTGTATGGGACTCTTTTCCCGTATAAAAGCGTTTTTGTCCCGCAAAAACACCGTTCGCCTCGGCTTGGCGCTCGGCAGCGGCGGAGCCAAGGGAATGGCGCACCTCGGCGCGATCAAGGCGTTCGAGGAAGAAGGGATTCATTTCGATTATATTACGGGCACGTCGATCGGTTCGATCGTCGGCGCGCTGTACGCCAAGGGATATACCTCGGCGGATATGACGGGCGTGGTGGAAAGCCTCAACCGCAAGGAGTTCGCGCGCAATCTGCGACCCTTTGCGGATATGGATTTTGCGGAGGCGTATATCGGGGAGTATCTCGAAGGGGATATTCCCTCCTTGCCCAAACCGTTCGCCGCCTGGGCGACGGACGGCGCGACGAACGAGGGGGTCTTGCTTAGCGAAGGCAGTATCGCGCGCGCGTTGACGGCTTCTTCCGCCATGCCGCCTTTGTTCCGCGGCGTGGAAATCGACGGCAGACGGCTGTACGACGGCGCGTTTACCAACGCGATTCCCGCGGACGTATGTAGAGAAATGGGCGCGGAAATCGTCGTAGGAATCGATCTGTCGGCGTTCCTCCGTCCCGAAGAGGAAAAGGGAAGAATCGAACGCTTGCTCGGTTCTGCGATCAGCGCGTTCGTGCCCGTTAAAACGGCGGAAAACGCCAAAACGCGCGGTTACGACGCGGCGGACGTCATGTTGCGCCCCAATCTGTACCGCTTCCGTCCGACCGATCTCGACCGCGCTTCTACCGACGAGATGTTCGAAATCGGCTATCGGGAGGCGAAGGAGAAAATTCCCGAAATCAAAGCGCTGATCGGGAAAGCGAAGTGAATCCGTTCGATCGGCGCGCCGCACGGCGCGGCGCTTTGATCCGGAAATGCGTCCGTTGGGGCGCGCTCGCGCTCTTAATCATCGCATTGGCGCTTACGGCGCGCTTTCTGTCCTATCGCTCGCTGCTTCCCGCCGTTGAGATCGCAGCGCGGGAGGAGGGAGAGTTCCGGATCCATTTTCTCGCGGCGGGACAGGGAGATTGCACGATAGTGGAATTTCCCGACGGCGAACTGCTCGTGGTCGACGCGGGAAGAGGATCGTTTGCGGAAGAAAATTACCTGTTGCGTTACATAAAGGGGTTGCGCCCTAAGGAAATTTCGCTGATCGCGACGCATGCGGACGCCGACCATTTCGGCGGATTTACGGAGCTGTTGGCGCTGTACCGCGTGAAAAAAGTCTATCTTCCGCTTCTTGATGCAGAGACTTCGGAGTATCGGCGGTTTTTAAACGCCGTTGCCCGCGAGCGTTGCGAAACGGAGACGCTTGCGCGCTATTCCCTGATCGCGCACGACAGCGGCGCTTATCTTGCCTGCGTCTCTCCGCTTTCGGACGGGGAGACGGACGAAAACGACGCTTCCGCCGTGCTGTATCTCTCCTGCGGCGGCGTGAACGTTCTGCTTTGCGGCGATATTTCCGCCGCGGTAGAGAGAAAACTCGCGCGCGAATACGCGCTCGCCGAAGGGATCTTCGATTGCGGCGGGTATCCCGTGAGGTTGGAAGAGACGGATATCTTGAAAGTCGCGCACCACGGTTCGGGTTATTCTTCCTGCAAAGAATGGCTGGATCTTTTGGGCGCGAAAACCGCGGTCGTCAGTTGCGGAAAGGGAAACGCGTATTCGCATCCCGCTTCCGGCGCGATCGCAAGGCTTGCCGCTTCGGGCGCGGAAATTTTCCGCACCGACGAGCTGAACGCGGTGAGAGTGACCGTAAAAGACGGAAATTACAGAATCGATACGGAGTAGAAACATGAAACTTACGACGGCAGGAGAATCTCACGGAAAGGCGCTCGTCGCGATCATCGAAGGGCTTCCCGCGGGCTTGAAGCTCGATTTCGACGAAATCCGGACCGCGCTGGCGTTGCGTCAGAGCGGATACGGCAGGGGCGGGCGGCAGAAGATCGAACGGGATACGGCGGAGATCCTGACGGGGGTTAGAAACGGCGTCACGCTCGGCAGTCCCGTCACGCTTGCCGTCTATAACCGCGATTACGAGAACTGGAAGGCATATATGGCGCCCGAAGGTTGCGATACCTCCGTCCGCGTTTTGAGCAAAGTCCGCCCCGGACATGCAGATCTCACGGGATTGAAAAAATTCGGCGGGACGGACGCGCGAAATATTTTGGAGAGGGCGTCCGCGCGGGAGACCGCCGTCCGCGTCGCCGCGGGTACGGTGTTCCGCCAATATTTGCGCGCTTTCGGCGTGGAGATCGCGGGATACGTGCGCGCATGCGGCGAGGTCCGCGACGATAAAAAATATACCTTCGAAGAAATCGCGTGCAACCGTTCCCCGCTGCTCGGCATGATGAATGCGGAAAAAGAGCGGGAAGCGGCGTCCTATATCGACGACTGCGCGACGAAAGGGGACACCTGCGGCGGGATTCTGGAAATCCGCGTGAAGGGTTTAAAAAGCGGCTTCGGAAGCTGCATGACGTATGCGGAGAAGCTGGATGCCCGTCTTTCCGCGGCGCTGATGAGCGTGCAGGCGATCAAAGGCGTAGAGGTCGGGATCGGCTTCGGCGCGGCAGTGCGCCGCGGAAGCGAAGTGCACGATGAAATTTTCGGCGGCGAAGGGGGATTCCGCCGCCGGACGAACCGCGCGGGCGGGATCGAGGGCGGCATGAGCAACGGAGAAGAGTTAGTGTTCCGCGCCGCCATGAAGCCCATTCCTACGCTGATGAAGGGGCTGAACACGGTGGATTACGCGACGGGTCAGCCAGCGCGCGCCGCCGCCGAACGGAGCGACACCTGCGCGGTGACCGCCTGCGGGGTCGTTCTCGAAAGCGCGCTTGCCGCGGAACTTGCGGCGGTCGTTTCCGAGCGGCTCGGCGGGGACAATATGGCGGAAGTCGTCGAACGGTACGGGAGGCTGTCATGAAACGGTTCCTTATCGAGAGCGACTGTCGGGAGGAGAGCGAGATCGTCTGCGCCAAAGACGCGCTTTCCGAATTGCGGAAGGATCGGGAGACTTTCGTATTTACCGACCGCAACGTATATGACTTGTATCGGGATACGATCAGGACGTGTTTTCCCGCGGCGCCCGTGTACGCCATGGAGGCGGGCGAGGCGAACAAAACCCCCGAAACGCTGTTTGCGCTTCTGGGCAAAATGGCGGAAGCGGGAATGAAGCGGACGGGACGGCTGGTATGCTTCGGCGGCGGCGTCGTCGGCGATATCGGCGGGCTGGCAAGCGCGTTGTACATGCGCGGCGTCGAGTGCGTTCAGATCCCGACGACGCTGTTGGCGCAGGTCGATTCGTCGGTCGGCGGAAAGACCGCCGTCGATTTTATGGGGGTCAAGAATCTGATCGGCGCGTTCAAACAACCCTCGCGGGTGCTCGTCGATCCCTTGTTTTTGAAAACGCTTCCAGCGCGGGAACTCCGTTGCGGTCTGGGCGAGATCGTAAAACACGCCGCGCTTGACGCCGCGCTCTTCGAAAAACTGCAAAAGAATCGCGAAAGGCTTTTCGATCTCGGTTTTCTCGGCGAAACCGTGCCCGACAATATTGCGATCAAAGCGGAGGTCGTCAAGCGGGACGCGCGCGAATCGGGGCTGAGAAAGTGTCTGAATCTCGGACATACCACGGGACATGCGTTCGAGCTGTTGGACGGAAAGCTTTCGCACGGGGAATACGTGCTGATCGGGATCGTGTTCGAAGCGGAACTTGCGAAAAAACACGTTGCGTGCGATGCCGCCTATCTGGAAGCGTTGCAAACGTTGGCGCTTTCGGTGCTCGGAAAAATGCCCGAACTCCCCGATGCGCGCGCCGCCGCAGAGTTTGCGAATCTCGACAAGAAGAACGCTTCGGACGGTTTCGTCGCGGTTACCGCGCCCGTGAGAAAAGGCGAATATGCGCTGCTCGAAATTCCGCGGGAAGAATACGCGGCGGAACTTGTTGCGATCAAGGAGGGGTTATGTTAAAACTCGCGGTGGTGGGTAAGGACGTTTCCGCGTCGCAAAGCCCCGCCATGCACACGTTTATTTTGAACAGACTCGGCGTCTCCTGCGCGTACGACGCGGTTTCCGTTCGGCCCGAACTGTTTTCCGCGCATGCGGAAGAGCTGTTCGCGAAATACGACGCGTTTTTCGTGACCATTCCTTTCAAAGGGGAAATTATTCCTTTTTTAAAAGAGCTTCGCGGGGACGCGCCCGCGTTCGGCGCGGTGAATCTCGTCCTCTCTTGCGAACGGGCGGGCTATAATACCGACGGGTACGGATTTCTGCTGATGCTCGAAAATGCGGGCGTTTCCGTAACGGGCAAGACGGTGCTGGTGATCGGCGCAGGCGGCGCGGGCAGGAGTTGCGTCAAAAAACTGGTTGAACGGGGAGCGAAGGTTTCCGTGTTCGAACGCGATTCTTTGCGGCTCGAAAAGGTGCGGAAGGAGATCGGCGGGTTTACGCCGCTCGAAGAAGTTCCGATCGCGCCGTACGACGTCGTGATCAACTGTACGGGGATCGGCATGCACGATACGGTGGGCGCGACGCCCTCGGTAACGTTCGCAGGCGGCGGGGTCGCGCCCGTCGGCAAGGAATTGCTCTCCCTTTGCGGGACGGCGGTCGATCTCATTTACGTACCCGCGGAATCGGAATTTCTGCGCGTTGCGCGCGGCTGCGGGAAAAAGACGGTGAACGGGGCTTCGATGCTCTTTTATCAGGCGTATTACGGCGACTGTATTTTGTTGAAAAGGGAGCCTTCCGCCGACGAGGCGAAAGAGTTCTGGAATGCATACACGGAGGCAAAGAAATGAAAATTCTCGTATTGAACGGCGTGAACCTCGCCTTGACGGGGAAGCGCGAACAGGGCGTGTACGGCAGCGAAACGCTGGAAGAGATCTGCGCCGAATTAAAGGCGTTCGCCGAAAAGCACGGGCATGCGGCGGAATGCAGGCAGTCCGATCTCGAAGGGGAGCTGTGTTCCTGGATCCACGGCGCGGAAGGTAAGTTCGACGGGATCGTGCTCAACGCGGGCGCGTTTACCCATTATTCGTACGCGATCCGAGACGCGATCGCGTCCGTTTCGGTCCCCGTCGTCGAAGTGCACATGTCCAACGTGCACGCGCGGGAGGAGTTCCGCAAAAAATCCGTTCTGACCGAAGTCTGCAAAGGAGAGATCCTCGGCTTCGGGAAAAATTCCTATAAACTTGCCATGGAGAGTTTCTGGCTATGAATATCGTACTCAGCGGCATGATGGGCGTCGGAAAATCCAGCGTCGGGATCCGCATTTCGCAACTTACGGGCATGCTGTGGGTGGACACGGACATGCTGATCACCGACCGTTACGGCAGGATTTCCGATCTGTTCGAGTTTTACGGCGAGAGCCATTTCCGTTCCCTCGAAACGGAGATCGTGCGCGAACTCTCCCAAAAGGACGGACTGATCATTTCCACGGGCGGCGGGTTGGTGCTCAAACCCGAAAACGGAGAACTTCTGAAAAAGGGCGGGAAGATCTTTTTTATGCGCGCTTCGCTCGAAACGTTGCTCTCCCGCGTGCGGGTGGACGAAAACCGTCCGCTTCTGAAAAACACGGCGCAGACGGCGAAGACGCTCGGAGACCTGCTCTCGGTGCGTTCGCCCGTCTACGAGAGCGTTGCGGATTTCATCGTGGACACCGACGGAAAGACGGTGGACGAGGTCGCCGCCGAAATCGTCGCGCTTGCGGGGAAAGAAGCATGAAATATGCTTTCGTCACGGGCGGGACGCGCGGCATCGGGCTGGCGGTCTGCAAACTGTTTTGCGAAGCGGGTTATGCGGTAACCGCGACGTATTCGCACGGGGAAGAGGACGCTTGCCGCGCGCGGGAGTTGCTTCCCGCGGTCCGTTTTTTGCGCGCGGACGTCTCGGACGAAGGGGCGGTGTCCCGCGCGTTGGCGGACATGCCCGCGCTCGACGTTCTCGTAAACAACGCGGGGATCGCCTGTTGCGCGCAGGTGCAGGATACTGCGTTCGCGGATTACGAACGGGTGACAAACGTGAATTTCGGCGGGACGTTTCTCTGCTGCAAACATGCCGTCAAGAAATTGCTTGCGCGCGGCGGCGGGGCGATCGTGAACGTGTCCTCGGTGTGGGGAGAGACGGGCGGAAGTTGCGAGAGCGTGTATTCCGCTTCGAAAGGCGCGGTCATCTCCTTTACCAAAGCCCTTGCCAAAGAGCTGGCGCCGAGCGGGATCAGGGTGAACTGCGTCTCCCCCGGCGTGATCGATACCGCCATGAACGCGCGTCTGTCCGAAGAAGAGCGCGCGGCGCTGTGCGCGGAAATTCCGCTGGGTCGGTTCGGGACGCCGGAAGAGGTCGCGCGGGCGGTGTATTTTCTTGCGCACGAGACGTACGTCACGGGACAGATCTTGGGCGTGAACGGCGGTTTTTAACCGGGTTTCCGAGCGCTTCGCTTTGCGCGACGGAATTTCAGAAATTTTTTGAAAAAATTTCTCTGAAAAAGAGGAGTTTTTTTTATTCGCCGCGAATGATAGTATGATGAAAGAAAAAACATACGAAAAAGAGCGTGCGTTTCTGGCGCCGTATGCGAAAAAATCGTACGAAAGTCTCGGCCGTCTTCGCGACGAACCGGCTTGCGCGATGCGCACCGATTTTCAGCGCGACCGCGACAGGATCATCTATTCGAAATCCTTCCTGCGGTTGAAGAACAAGACGCAGGTGTTTTTCGCGCCCGACGGCGATCACTACATGTCCCGTCTGACGCACACGCTCGACGTCTCCCAGATCGCCCGCTCGCTTGCGCGCGGATTGTCATTGAACGAGGATCTGGCGGAGGCGATCGCGCTCGGACACGATTTGGGGCATACGCCTTTCGGTCACGTGGGCGAGCGCGTGCTCAGCAGTCTTTGTCCGGAGGGGTTCCGCCACAGCGAACAGTCGCTGAGGGTGGTGGACGTGCTGGAAAAGGACGGGCGCGGGCTGAATCTTACGTTTGAAGTGCGCGACGGCATCGTGAACCATACCAAAAACGGACGCCCTTCGACGCTCGAAGGGGTTGCGGTGTCGCTGGCGGACAGGATCGCCTATATCAATCACGACATCGAAGACGCGATCCGCGCCGGATTTTTACGCGAGGACGAGCTTCCCGCCGAGGCGGTCTTGGCGTTCGGGCGGGATACTTCCGCGCGCATCAACACCGCGATACTCGATATCGTGGAGGAGTCGAACGGGAAACCGTATGTGCGGATGTCGCCCGCGCGCGCCGCGGCGCTCGATAAACTCCGCTCGTTCATGTTCGAACACGTGTACGAGCATGCCAACAAACTGATTCAGGAGAGCGCGGAACGCATGCTTCGCGAACTCTATCTCTATTTCACCGATCATCCGGACCGTCTGCCTGCGCAGTATCTGCGCACGGCGGAGACGAGCGTGCCGCGCGCGACCTGCGATTATCTCTCTTCCATGACGGATAAGTACGCGATCGGCGTGTTCAAGCAGCTATTCGTTCCGCGGGAGGGCAGCGTATGAGAGACGGAAATTACGCGGAGTTCATACGGGAATTAAAGGAAAAGAACGACATTACCGAAGTGATCGGCTCGTACGTGAAGTTGGAGCGCAGGGGGTATTCCTATTGGGCTTGCTGTCCGTTCCACCACGAAAAGACACCGTCTTTTTCCATCAACGCCGCCGACCGGTATTATCACTGTTTCGGCTGCGGCGCTTCGGGCGACGTGATCGGATTCGTTAAGGAGTACGAAAACGTCGATTTCGCGCAGGCGGTGCAAATCCTTGCGGCGCGCGCCCATCTCGAAGTTCCCGCTTACGACGACCGTTCCGCCGAAGAGGCCGCCGAGAAGAAGCGCAAGCGGGACAGGCTGCTCGCGCTCATGCGCGATTCCGCGCGGTTTTATCTGAAAAATCTTTACGCGGGGAAAGCGGATCGGCATCTTGCCTATCTCGACCGCCGCGGCATTTCGCAGTCTACGGCGAAAAAATTCGGCATCGGGGCGTCGACGGACTACGGCTCGCTTCCCGCTTATCTACTGGCGCAGGGCTATACCGCGGAGGAGTGCGCGGAAAGCGGCGTATGCTCGCGTACGCAGGAGGGGCGGTTGATCGACGCAGAGGGGGAACGGCTGATTATTCCCATCATCAACCATCTGGACGAGGTGATCGCGTTCGGCGGGCGGTTGCTCGAAAAATCCGATCGCGCCAAGTATAAGAATACCCGCGAAACGGTAATCTTTAACAAGAGTAAAAACCTTTATAATATCAATCTCGTGAAAAAGGAAAAACGCGCGGGCGGGCTTTCTTCGATCATCATGGTCGAGGGGTATATGGACGCGATTTCTCTGTACGAAGCGGGGTTTAAAAACGTCGTCGCAAGCATGGGGACTTCGCTCACCAAGGAGCAGGCGCGGCTTTGCAAAAGGTATTCTGAAAACGTGCTGATCAGCTACGACGGCGATTTCGCGGGGCAGAAAGCGAATTTGCGCGGTCTGGAAATTTTGAAACAGGAGGGCGTGAAAGTGCGCGTCGTGCCCATGCCGGACGGATTGGATCCCGACGACGTGATCAGGCGGCAGGGCGCGGACGGCTATCGCGCCTGTCTCGATCGGGCGATGCCGCTCATCGATTTCCGGATCCATGCGGCGGGCTTGAAATACGATCTGAAAAAGACGGACGAAAAGCGGGATTTTATCCGCGAGGCGCTTCCCATCGTGAAAGAGGCGGAGAGCGCGACCGAACGGGAGGTTCTGTTAAAACGGATCGCTTCGGAGACGGGCGTGACGCTTTCGTCTTTGCAACGCGATCTGGAAGGCGCGAAAGCGCCGCCTGCGGCGGAAGAAGAACGCCCGCCCGCGAAAGAGGACAACGCGGATAAAGAGAAAAAAGCCGCGCGCTTTATTCTGGCGGCGTGCCTGCTTTCGAAAAAATACGCGGCGGATTGCGATCTTGCTTCGTTTGAGTTTTCCGATCCCGATCACCGCGCGATCGCGGAATACGTAATATCGAGCCGCGCGGCGGGCATGGTGCGTCCGAGCGGGATTTTCGACGTTCTCGGTTCGGACAGCGCGGAGTTGAGCGAGGTTTTGAATCTGGATTTCGGGGATAACCTCGATTCCGATTCCGCCGTCCGCTATTTCAACGACTGCAAGGTTTCTCTCGCCCGCAAATCGCTGGGAGAGCGGATCGCGCACGAACGGGAAAGATACCGCAATGCGGTTACAAGCGAGGAGAAACGGGAGATCCTTTCCCGTATCGACGAATATACGAAAAATATGAAAAAGCTTTCATTCGGAGGAAGAATATGAATTTGACGGATCAGCAAGTGCACGAGTTGGTGGAGAATATCGCGAACGCGTACAAAATGAAGGGAAGCATCTCCACGAACGCGCTGTGCGACGCGCTTGAAAAATACGACTTGAATCCCACGCAGATCGAAGTCGTCTACAAAACGCTGCCCGAACGCGGCGTATCGATTTTCGACGAGGACGAGCGCGATAAAGAGCTGTTCGAACAGGCACTCTCCGATATCGGATTCGACGATCCCGTAAAGATGTATTTAAAAGACATCGGCAGGGTGCCCCTTCTTTCGGGGGACGACGAGATCGATCTTGCCCGCAGAATGCAGGAGGGGGACGAAGAGGCGAAACAGCGGCTTTCCGAAGCCAATCTCCGCCTTGTGGTCTCGATCGCCAAGCGGTATGTGGGGCGGGGGATGCTTTTTTTGGATCTCATCCAGGAGGGCAACCTCGGATTGATGAAGGCGGTGGAAAAGTTCGATTATCTGAAAGGATTCAAATTTTCCACGTACGCGACCTGGTGGATCCGTCAGTCGATCACGCGCGCGATCGCCGATCAGGCGCGCACCATCCGGATCCCCGTTCACATGGTGGAGACCATCAACAAACTGACCCGTGTGACGCGGATCCTCGTGCAGGAACTCGGCAGAGAGCCTTCGCCCGAAGAGATCGCCGAAGCGATGGGCGTAGACGTCGTGAAAGTGCGCGAGATCCAGAAGATCGCGCAGGATCCCGTTTCCCTCGAAACGCCGATCGGCGAGGAGGAAGATTCTCACCTCGGCGACTTTATCGAAGACGATAAGACGCAGACGCCGGGGGATTCCGTCGCGGGAATCCTGTTGAAGGAACAGTTGCTCGGCGTGCTCGATACGCTCACCCCGCGCGAGGAGAAGGTGCTTCGCCTGCGTTACGGGATCGACGACGGAAAGCCGCGCACGCTCGAAGAGGTGGGCAAAGAATTCAACGTCACGCGCGAACGCATCCGTCAGATCGAGGCGAAGGCGCTTCGCAAACTGCGACACCCCAGTCGCAGCAGAAAGCTGAAAGACTTTCTCGAATAATGACGAAGCGTATTCGCGAAATCTGCTCCGCGCTCCCGCGCGTCTCCGTCTTCGCGGACGTCGGTTGCGATCACGGTTACTGTACGCGGTACATGTTCGAACGCGGGCTGTGCGAGCGGGCGTACGTCACCGACATCGGCAAAAAATGTCTGCAAAAAGCGGAGTCGTTGCTCGCGGCGGAAATCGCGGCGGGGAAGTGCGTTCCCGTGTGTTGCGACGGGCTTTCGGGCGTGCCGCAGGGCGTGGATTGCGTGCTCATAGCGGGCATGGGCGGCGAGGAGATCGTCCGGATTCTCGAAGGGTACGGACTGCCGCCGCGCTTTGTGTTGCAGCCCATGAAGAATTCCGAAAAAGTGCGGGCGTATCTGCTCTCCCGCGGGGTGACGATCGAGCGGGATTACACCTTTTTCGACGGAAAGCATTACGACCTGATCGCGGGAAGGCGCGGCGGCAACGACGGATATACCGACAGCGAACTGCGGTTCGGGCGGGACAATCTTCTGCGACCCTCGGCGGCGTTTTGCGAAAAGATCGGCAAAGAACGGGCGGAATTGCGCGCGCTTGCGGGAACGCCCATGTCGAACGTCAGTCGGCGCGGAATTCTCGATCGGCTGAACGAATTGGAGGTGGTACTCGATGCGATTGAAAACGATCTGTGAGATCGCGGACGGGCTTGCGCCGTTTGCGCTCTCGCGCGAATACTGCGAAAAATACGGCGCGCACGACAACAGCGGCGTCCAGCTCGACTGCGGCGGCGAGATCCGTCGGATTCTGTTCTCGCTCGACCTCTCTTCCGAAGCGGTCGCGCGGGCGAAAGCGTTCGGCGCGGATTGCGTGTTTACCCATCATCCCGCCATATACAGACCGCTGTATTCGTTGGAAGAAGCGGGCGTCGGAAAACAGGTGCTTGCCTGTGCGCGGGCGGGGATTTCGATCGTTTCGGCGCACCTCAATCTCGACGCGGCGGAAGGCGGGATCGACGATTGTCTGATGCGCGGACTTGGCGGAGAAGCGGCGGAATGCGTGATGCATTCGCTGACGGGCGGCGGTTACGGCAGGATTTCGGAAATCGCGCCAGTCGGTCCGGAAGTTTTTCTTAAACGGATCGAAAGGGAGTTCGGCGCGCGGCGCGTGCTATTCTATGCGGGCGACCGCCGCGTTGCGCGGATCGCGAGTTTTTGCGGCGCGGGCACGGACGACGAGACCGTCGCGTTTGCGATCTCGCACGGAGCGGATACTTTTGTGTCCTCCGATCCCAAACATCATCTCATTGCCGCGCTTGCGGAAGCGGGGCTGAACGTCGTGATCCTCACGCACTACGCGGCGGAGAATTACGGATTCCGTAAATTTTACGAAAAATTTGAAAACGAAATCAAAGAAACGGGAATTCGGACGGAGTATTTTTCCGACGAACGGTTTCTGTAATATAAGGAGTGAATTATGTCGGCTTTAAACGAATTGTTGGAGTATCAGAAGGTGGACGGCGAGTTGCGCAAGATCGAGCAGGAACTTGCGGGCAGCGAGGAATACAAGAAGTACATGCAGGCGCGGAAATTCATGAAGAGCGCGCAGGAGAAGCTCGACGCGCAGGACAAGCGCGCCGTCGAACTCAAACAGCTTCGCGATGCGCTCATCGCCCGTTGCGAGGAGACGACGAAGGCGATCGAAGAATACGCCGATCTCGACGAGCTGGTGGACGGCGGCGGGGATATCGCGTTCTATAAAAAGAACGCGCAGGCGTTGCTCGATCGTTTGCGCGCGCTGAAAACGGAGCTGAACAAGCTGATTGCGGATATCGGCAGTGTGACGGAGGAGTACAAGAAATTCAAGGAACAGACGATCCTCATGCAGAAGCAGTATAAGGAGTACAAGGAAAAGTACGAGGCGGTGAAGAACAACTATGCGGAGGACGTCGGGAAGATCAACGCGAAGCTGAAAGCCGCAGGGAAAAAAATTCCGCCCGAAATCCTCGAAAAGTACAGCGCGAAGAGGAAGGAAAGGATATTTCCCATTCTCGTGCCGCTTACGGCGGACCGTTGCGTCTGCGGCATGGATTTCCCGCTCGCGCAACAGGGGAAACTCGCGGGCGGAAACGTGGTCGAATGCGAGCATTGCCGCAGATTCGTTTACAAACAGTAAGGGCAAAAAACGCGATCGCCGCATAGAATGGCGGTATGCAGAACGTAATTGCCGAAGTATCTTTAAAAACGATTGCAAAAAACGCGGAAACGGTCGTTCTTGCGGCGGGTAAGCCCTTGATCGCCGTGGTGAAAGACGACGCTTACGGACACGGCGCGGAGGAAGTCGCCTGCGCGCTGCGCGGGATCGCGTCCTCGTTTGCGGTATCGACCGCCGACGAAGGGGCGGCGTTGCGCGTCGCGGGCATTACGGAGGATATCCTCGTGCTGACGCCCGCGCTCAGCGAAGAAGACGCGCTCAGGATCGCTTCGTACGGATTGATCGCGACCGTCTCGTCTCTGGCGTGTCTGCGCATGACGCTGCGGGCGGCGGCGAAGTTCGGCGGCGTGTACCGCGCGCATCTCGCCGTCAATACGGGCATGAACCGCTACGGGTTCCGTCCCGAACGGGTGCGCACGGCTTGCAGGATCGCGCGGGAGCGAGGGCTTTCCGTCGAGGGGATCTATTCGCATTATTACGCGCCGGAGTCGCCGGCGGAAACGGCGCGCCAGCGGGAGCTGTTTGAAGAGACCTGCGCCGTCGCGCGAGAATACTTTCCGGAATGCGTGCGTCATATCGCGGCGACGGGCGGAGTGCTTGCCGGCGGAGAACTGTTCGACGCGGTCCGTTGCGGGATCGCGCTCTACGGCTATCTTCCCGCGGGGTTCGCAGAGGCGCTCGAAGTGCGCCCCGCCATGCGGGTGTTCGCGACCGTCGCGCAGGCGGGTACGTTCACGGGCGGGGGCGCGGGATACGGCGCCGCGGAAAGGAAATACGGGAAGTTACATACGCTTAGGCTCGGTTACGGCGACGGTTTTTTCCGTTCCGGAGGGCTGGGCGTAGGCAAATTGTGCATGGATGCGTGCGTGCGCGAGGGACGTGGCAGATTCGGAAAACGCAAACTTGTTTTCAAAGACGTGACTGCCTATGCGCGCGGCCGCGGAACGACGGAATACGAGGTGCTTGTCGGCATCGGGAAAAAGGCGGTGAAACGGTACGTTTGAGCTTGCGGAAGAAAAGCGCGCGTTGCGCAAAATCTGCGCCGCGGAACGCGCGTCGCTCAAAAGCGCCGAGCGGGATGCGGCGATCGCGCGGAATTTTCTTGGTTGTTTTTCCGCGGGATCGTACTTCGTCTATCTCTCCCGCGGGACGGAGGCGGATACGGAATCGGTGATCCGCGCGCTGTTGCGCGAGGGAAAGCGGGTATGCGTGCCGCGTTTAGAGGGGGAGCGGATGTTCGCCGCGCCCTATGCGGCGGAGATGTCGCCCAACCGTTTCGGGATTCCGGAACCCGCCGCGGGGGACGAGCCTTGCGAGATCGCCGTCGTACCGCTGTTGGCGGTCGACGGGCAGGGGTACCGTCTCGGTTACGGCGGAGGATATTACGACAGATATTTTGCGGCGCATCCGGATACGTTGCGCGTCGGGTTCTGTTATGCGGGACAAGCCGTCGGGCGGCTTCCGCGTTCCGAATACGACGTTCCGCTGCACGCGGCGGTGACGGAGACGGGCGTGACGCGGTTTGCGCGAAAATAATACAGACATTGATACGGAAGAAGTGCTTCGGATGCGGAGCAGAGGAGCGAAATGTTACAGGAATTGCCGAAAAAGAAAAAGGATTATGCGCACCCCACGAGGGCGCAGATGTTTTGGCGTACGCAGGCGGAGTGTCTGCGGCGCGCGATCACGCCATGTCTCATGTACGTGTTTATGAGTATGATCGCGCTTGTCATGCAGACCGTCTCGAAGGGCGTGGTGTCGTGGTGGAGCATTGCGCTCGGAATCGTTTGCATCGTCTGCGGCGCGGTGTACAACGCCCACCTGTGTTTCCATACCGGCAAAAAGCATTACGAAGTTTACTTGACGGGGGAGTTCCGCCGTCGCAACGAAGCGTTCGGGATCGAATCGGGCGGGGATTACCGTGCGCACGAAGAGTTCCGCGTCTGGAAGGGATTCTATATCGGTTTGCTTACGGGGCTTCCCGTGCTGATTTTCGGCACCGTCTCGGCGTTTACGCGCGCCGTCGATTTCGTCTATCTCATGTTTGCGGGCTGGGCGTATCTTCCGCTCGCCTGGGCGCGCCAGATTTCGGGGAATCTGAATATCAACGGCGCCTGGACGCTGTTCATGTTGCTGTTGCCGATCGCCGTGAGCGGGGCGTTCTATCTGCTCGGCGCAAGAAAACGCAGGACGGAAAAAGAGCAGGCGGACGCGCGCGCCGCGGAAGTGGAACGCATCCGCGAGGAACAGAAACAGAAGCGACAGGAGCGCGAAACGCGCGTGCAGACGGAGGAACAGCGGCGCAAGACGGCGCAGTCAAAAAAGAAGAAATGAGAATCATTGCGGGAAAATACCGCGGACGCGCGCTCGCTTCGTTTCGCGGTCAGGAAATCCGCCCGACGGCGGATCGGGTCAAAGAATCGCTCTTTCAGATCCTGTCCGCGCGCCTGGCGAACGCGCGCGTGCTCGATCTGTTCTGCGGGAGCGGCGCGCTCGGGCTGGAATGTCTTTCGCGCGGCGCGCGGGAGGCGGTCTTCAACGACGTTTCGGAAGAGAGCCTCGCCGTTCTCAAAAAGAATCTCGCCGCGTTGGGAGAAAGTTGCAGGGCGTACCGCCTCGGTTACGAAGACTGCCTGAAAAGCGTGACGGGAACGTTCGAGCTGATCTTCTGCGATCCACCCTATCGGGAGGATTGCATGGGACGTGCGCTTGCGCTGATCAAGGAGCGGAGACTTCTGTCCGGGGGCGGACTCGTGATTTTCGAGAGTGAGCGGGAAGAAAGCGCGCCTGCGGGATTCGAATTCGCGGATCGGCGGAATTACGGACGCACGAAGATTTACATGTTGCGCGAAACGGAGGTGACATCGTGAAAAAATGCGTTTTTGCGGGTACGTTCGACCCGTTCACGGTCGGGCATGAAGATACGGTGCGGAAGAGTCTCGCGCTGTTCGACGAGGTTCTTATCGCGGTTGCGAAGAACGCGGGCAAGCGGTGTCTGTTTTCCGAAACCGAACGCGCGGAGATGATCCAGTCGGTATATGCGGAGGAGCCGCGCGTGCGCGTGACCGTTTGGGAAGGCGCGATCGTCGATCTGCTCGAAAGAGAAGAAACGCCCTTTTACGTGCGGGGGATCCGCAATACGGTCGACTTCGAATACGAAAACGCGGATTTTTTCGCAAGCAGAAAGCTGAGCGCGGATCTGATCGAAATATATCTTCCGTCCGAACAGAGTCTGTTGCACGTAAGTTCTACGCTGGTTAAAAACAGTATTGCTTTCGGGAAGCCCTATCGGGAATACGTTCCGGACGCGGTGTACGATTATCTTACAAAGAGGAAAAAGCATGTTTGAAAAACAGATCGTCATTCCGAGCGCGGAGGAAATTCTGGCGCAACAGCCTCTTCCGAAGCCGCTCGCCGCGATCAAGCGCGAGCGGGACGAGCTTTGCAAAGCGGTAATAAAAGGGGAGTCGGAAAAGCTTCTCGTGATCGTGGGGCCCTGTTCCGCGCACGAATCCAAGCCGGTGCTCGAATACGTTCGCCGGCTCGGGAAACTCAACGAGCGGGTAAAGGATAAACTCGTTCTCGTTCCCCGCATTTACACGAACAAGCCGCGCACCAAAGGCGTAGGCTATAAAGGCATGTTCTCGCAGCCCGATCCCGAAAACAAAGAGGATATCTTAAAAGGGATCCGCACCATCCGCGATCTGCACCTTCACGCGATCGAAATTTCAGGTCTGTCGGCGGCGGACGAAATGCTCTATCCCGAAAATTACGCGTACGTGGAAGATCTGCTCACTTACGTCGCCGTCGGCGCGCGGTCGAGCGAAAACCAGATGCACCGCTTGGTGTCGAGCGGAATCGAACTGCCCGTCGGGATCAAAAATCCCATGAGCGGGAGCATTCCCGTTTTGCTCAATTCGATTTACGCGGCGCAGAGCGGACAGGTTTTCAAGTATCGCGACTGGCAGGTATGCACCGAGGGGAACGAGTATGCGCACGCCGTACTGCGCGGTCTTGTGGACAGTTACGGGAACGACATTCCCAATTATCATTACGAAACGGTGATGCGGGTTTACGAAGGGTACGGGAAATCGAACGGGGAAATCAAGAATCCCGCCGTCGTGATCGATGCGAACCATTCCAATTCCGGAAAGCGGTTCCGCCAGCAGATCAGGATCGTCGAAGAAGTGTTGCAGAACCGTCTTTACGACGGGGATTTCAAACATGCGGTAAAAGGGTTTATGATCGAGAGCTTTCTCGAAGAAGGGTGTCAGCAGCACGACGTCGTGTTCGGGAAATCGATC
Source organism: uncultured Christensenellaceae bacterium (assembly GCA_910586825.1). Lineage (GTDB taxonomy): Bacteria > Bacillota > Clostridia > Christensenellales > Borkfalkiaceae > Gallimonas. The sequence continues at coordinate 66,136 of CAJUJF010000007.1, forward strand.
ACGGATCCCTGTCTCGGCTGGGCGGATACCGAACGACTCATTTTCGACATCGCGGAAAAGGCGTAACGCGTTTGATAAGTTGCGCGCACGGGTGAATTATGGATATAATCAGTTGTCTGGGTCCTGCGGGGAGTTATTCGGAATATGCGGCGAAGAGGTTTTTAAACGGCAAGGGCAGGATTGTGCTGTGCCGAAATTTTGCCGAGACGGTGGACGCGCTTTTGTCGGGCGAGACGGATTCGGCGGTGATTCCCATCGAAAATTCCATTCGCGGCGGGGTTTTGCAGAATCTCGATCTCTTGGAACGTTCGGACGTTTTTGCGGTGGAAGAACTCGTGCTTCCCATCGATCACCGTCTGGCGGTCAAAGCGGGCGCGGAGCTTTCGGAGATCAAGCGGGTGTATTCGCACGAACAGGCGATCGGGCAGTGCGCGGAATTTTTGCGTACCCGTCTTCCGAACGCGCAATGCATCTTTACTTCTTCGACCGCGGAAAGCCTTTCGAAAATCGACGATACCTCGGCGGGGATCGTCGGAGCGCACGTGCGGGCGGAAGGCATCACGCTTTCCGAAGAGAACATTGCGGACGAAAAAAAGAATTTCACCCGTTTTCTGCGTCTTGTGCGGCGTAGCGGAGAGTGCCGCCGCAGCGGAATGATTTTTCTGTGCGCGGTGCTGAAACACAAGCCGGGATCGCTGTATCAGCTGTTGAGGATTTTTGCGGACCACGGAAAAAATCTTACCAGAATCGAGAGCAGGCCGATCAGGGACGTGTTCGGGGAATATCGCTTTTTTATCGAATTGGAAGCGGATCTTGCGGACGAAAAAGTCGGGCGTATGCTCGAAGAGGCAAGCGGGTACTGCGCGCAGTTTAAAATTCTCGGCGCGTATCGTTAAAAGGCAAGCAGGGAGAGCGGAAAGCAGATTGCCGCCGCAAGCAGACCCTGCACGAATTTTACGGCAAGGAACGGAAGCGGTTTGATGCCGGCGCGGGTGAGGAACGCGAGTTGCTGAACCAGCACGCAGAATCCGCCGAAGGTGACGAGAAAGGCGCACAGCGCGAGCGAGAGCGGGCGGGGATCTTGCGAGAAGAGGTTGCAACCCGCGGTCATTTCGAGCAAGCCCCTTAAAAAGGCGTTTCCCGTATCGCCGAGAGGGAGAAAAGCCGCGGCGTCCGAAAGCATTTGTCCGAACGCGTAAAATACCGCGATCGAACCGCCGACGCAGAGGATAGAAATTACCGACGAATACAAACTATCGTATAAAGCGTTTCCTCCCGACTGCACGGGCGGCAGTGGCGTACGGGCGGCTTTTTTGCCGATTTTGAGGAACAGACAGACGAGCCAAACGGCGGCGAAGTGCGCGAGCAGCAGTATCCAGCCCGCAAGCGGATTGCCGAACATCGCTCCGCCTACGACGCCGACGAGGAACATGGGACCGCTCGTCGTTGCAAGACAGGCGAGACGGAAGCGTTCGTCCTGTGCGATCGCGCCGCGTTCGGAGAGGTCGAGAACGGCGCGCGCACCTACGGGATAGCCGGAAAGCAGGGCGAGAAACGCGGCGCAACCGCCCGCGCCCGAAACGCCGAACAGTTTTCCCGCAACGGGGGATACGGCGCGGGACAGCCTTCCGTAGACGGGAAACCGCGTGAACAGCGCCGTTAAAAACAGAAAGGGAAAGACCGCGGGGAGGACGCTTGCCGCCCAAAGGGAGATTCCGTCGCGCACGCTCTGCGTATAGCGCGCGGGCGAGGCGAGAAAGAACGCCATCGCGGCAAGCACCGCCGCCGAAGCGGCGGCGGAAAGGATCGATTTTTTGGTAATCACGATAAAAGATACGTGCAAACGGAGGAAATTATGCGAAAAAAATTGGGACTTGCGCTCGGTTCGGGCGGGGCGCGCGGGATCGCGCACGTGGGATTTTTGCAGGCGCTCGACGAAGCGGGGATCAAAGCGGATTTCGTGACCGGCTGTTCGATGGGTTCCGTGGTCGGCGCGTGCTATTGCGCGGGCGTTTCCGTAGCGTCGATGAAAGAGCGCGCGCTGAAACTGAAACTTTCGCAGATCGCGACCCTCAACGTTGCGCCCATTCACGCCAACGGGCTGTTCCGCATGACCAAGACGCGCAAACTGTTGGGGGAACTGATCGGCGAGAACAGAGATTTTCACGAGCTTGAAATTCCCTTCCAGTGCGTTGCGACCGATCTTTTCGAAGGCAAAGTCGTCGTCTTAAAAGACGGAAACGTCATCGACGCGGTGCTGGCTTCGAGCGCGATGCCCGGCGCGTTCGTGCCGATCGAAAAAGGGGAAATGCGTCTTGTGGACGGCGGGATCACGGAGCGCGTCCCCACGAAAGAGTTGCGGGACATGGGCGCGGAAGTGGTCGTTGCGGTGGACGTGCTCGGCGATCTGATGCAGAAACGGTTTACGAACAATCTCGTGGATACGCTGTTGCGGTGCGTCGATATCATGGATACCAGACAGACGCAGTCCAAAAAACGTTCGCGCGCGAGAATGGTGGATCTGTGGCTGGAACCCGATCTCGGCGCGATGGACCAGTATCGCGTCAAGGCGAAGAATTTACAGTTTGCATACGAAAAGGGCTATGAACTCGGACTTGCGAACGCGGAGAAAATAAAAGAACTGACGGAATGATCATGGATTTGTTTGATTTTAACGACAACGAAGAAAAGGCGAAACCGCTTGCGGAGCGCATGCGCGCGTCCACGCTCGACGATTTCGTCGGACAGCGGCATATCGTCGCGGAAGGGTCTCTTCTGCGGCGGGCGATCTCGCTAGACCGTTTGGGAAGCTGTATCTTCTGGGGCCCGCCCGGCTGCGGAAAGACGACGCTTGCCAACGTGATCGCGGCGCAGACGAACGCCGCCTTCATCAAGCTCAACGCCGTCAGTTCGGGCGTGGCGGACGTGAAAAAGGCGGTCGAACAGGCGCGCGACAACTTAAAACTCTACGGCAGACGCACCTATCTGCTTCTCGACGAGTGTCACCGTTTCAGCAAAACGCAGTCCGATTCGCTGTTGCCCGCCATTGAAAAGGGGACCATTCTGTTCATCGGGTCGACGACGGAAAACCCGTACGCTTCGATGACGCCCGCGATCGTGTCGCGTTGTCGGGTTTTCGAATTTCTTCCGCTTACTTCGCAGGACGTGAAAGGCGCGCTCGACCGCGCGTTGCACGACAAGCGGAAGGGGCTCGGCGCATACGACGCCGAAGTGGAGGACGCCGCGCTCGTGCATATCGCCGTGACGGCAAACGGCGATCTTCGTACGGCTTATAACGCTTTGGAACTCGCGGTGCTTACCACGCCGCCGCAGGCAAGCGGGAAGATTACCGTCACCCTTGCGGACGCCGAACAGTCCATTCAGCGCAAGGCGCTTTCCTACAACGAAGACCTGTATTACGACATCTTGTCGGCGTTCTGCAAATCGCTTCGCGGAAGCGACGCGAACGCGGCGCTCTATTACGCCATGCGCCTCATCGAAGGCGGGTGCGATCCGCTGTTGGTGTTGCGACGTTTGATCGCGCATTCCGCGGAGGACGTGGGCATGGCGGATCCGAACGCGCTCGTGATGGCGGTTTCCGCGCTGACGGCGTTCAAGAACATGGGGTATCCGGAAGGGCTTCTTCCGCTTACGGAAGCGATCATCTACGTGTGCGAGGCGGAAAAGAGCAATTCGGTGGTGTGCGCGCTCGACGCGGCGAAAGCGGACGCGATCGCGAACAAAGACGACGACATTCCGAAATACCTGCGCGATAATTCTTACGGCAGTCGCGATGCGAAGCGGGAGAGCGGGAAGTATCGGTACCCGCACAGTTACGGCGGGTGGGTCGACCAACAGTATCTTCCCGATTCGTTAAAGGACCGCGTGTATTACAAGCCTTCCGATCACGGATATGAGCGGGAAGTGAAAAAGACGCGGAAGAACAAAGGCATGGAATAACAAAATCCCCCGTAAAGCGCACGTCACACGGAGAATAAAAAAAGTTGCGCTTTCAAGCTATGAAGAAAGCTCTCGGACACATTGTCCGAGAGCTTTTAACGATATATCATTTACAAAGAAAAGTTGAAGTTTACCTTCTTTTGAACAATATGACTGTACAGGCAACAAGGAGTGCGGCAATAAGCACGAGCAGAAAAGCACCGCCCATAGTCGGAGTCAGCGTGAACGCCGATGTGATAACCTGCGCTTTTTCTTCATCTGGTAATGTAAACAGCACTATGGCAACAGCAAGCAGGAATACCGCAATAACCCCAATAGCAGCTATCAATAATATCCGCCATACCTGCCTTTTATCGTTCTTTTGCTCAACAAAGTCGGAATCTTCTTTGGACAATTCGGATTTTTCTTCTCCCGCAATGAAATCGCGTTCTTCCATTTCTAAGATTCCGTTCGCGCTGATACCCAATATCTCACAAAGCTGTTTTAGCTTGTAGGCATCGGGCGTTGCTCTATCGTTCTCCCAATTTGAAACGGTTTGCCGCGACACGTCAAGCTTTTCCGCAAGCACTTCCTGTGAAAGTCCTTTTTCTTCGCGCAGTCGCCGAATTTTTTCACCCAACTTCTTCATGATTGAATTTTACTACTTTTACCGCTTTTTTACAATCATTTTTTACTGCTGCGGACAATGAGCCACGTGATAAGCCACGCGATTAGAACGACCGAAACAACCACACTATAAAACAGCACTGGGTACACAAACGCCGCCCATGTAGGCAAACTCGTTTCCAACGGATTCCACGTTGCATTGGCAACAATCCACGCTATACCGCCGTGTATCAACCCAACAACGATTACCGCAAGTGCCGTAATACCGAAACCGAGATTAAGTCTTTTCATAATAATTCTCCTTTTTTCTCAATTATGGCACAGCTTATCTCAAATTACAAGAAAAGATTTTTGTCAATTCAGTAAACTTCTTTGGCAAAAATAATCAATTGTGGTAACGTAAACATTTATAAAGCGACCTAATCATATTAGAATCAAAAAACATGCGGTAAGTATAGCTCATTATACCGCGCAAACGACGACCGAGAACGGCGTTTGCCTAGCGCCGTTCGGGAAATTCGACTACACATAAAAAATACAAGCGAAAAGGCATAGCTCTACGCAACGCCAATTCTATCCTGCTCGCGTTTTACCATAATTCCCTATGGGACTACGGTAACGGGCGGGGGATTTTTGCGCGCTTATTTTTGTTTTCGTTTGCGTATCTCTCGGAAAAGCGGAATTGCGATCAACGCGATGCCCGCCAGAAAGAGCGCGATCGCCCAGAACTGCGAGGGGGAAAGCGCGTTTCCGACGAGGGAGCCGCGGTCGTCGTCGCGCAGAAATTCGATCAGAAAGCGGAAGAGCGCGTAGGCGGAGAGATAGACGCCGAGACAGCCGACGCGGGTTTTTAAAAGCAGGACGGAGAGGACCGCGAAGAGCAGAAAGAGAAAGATCGCTTCGTACAGCTGGGTGGGAACGACTTTTGCGTCGACCGCGGGCAGATAGATTCCGTACCATGCGTTCGTTTTTGCGCCGTAACAGCAGCCCGCGAGGAAGCACCCGATCCGCCCGATGCCGTGCGCCGCCGCAACGCCGCAGGCGGCGAAGCCCGTGACCTGCTTGCAATAGCGCATCGGCAGATCGCCGAACAGTTTTTTTCCGATCAAAAAATACCCGATCAGGAAAACCGCCGCGCCGCCGAGGAATCCGCCGTAGAACGTCGCGCCCGTATTTTTTCCGATTTCGAACACGCCCGTTTCGAAAAAGTCGTACGTTGCCTGAAACAGGACCGCGCTTCCCAAGCCGAGTACGATCGCAAAGATCGCGACGATGAAGGTAAAATTTTGAAGTTTCGCGGGCACGTTCAGCCGGTCGGCATAGACGCGCGCGACGATCAGCGCGACAATGATTCCGAGCAGCAGACACCATTCGTATAGGGTGAGTCCGAGAAATACGACGTCAGGATACATAAGTTTCTCCGTAGTGGAACGAGTTGATTATAACAGAGTTGTTTCCGATTGTCAAGACGGCGTTTTTGCGGTAATCGGGGAGCGGGGACGGGGAAGGGCTTGGGCGGCGTTGCAAAAAATGCATTTAAAATCATTTCGCCGCTTTACTTTTTCGCGTTCGGAAGATATAATGGGCGTATGAAGCTGTACTTTTTGCGCAAAAATCCAACGGAAACCGCAGCGATCGCGGTGCTGTTCGCGATTGGATTCTTCGGTTTGCCTTACGCCGAAATCGGCGCGCTCTTTTTAAAAGACGCGCTTGCGGCGGAAATCGGCGGCTTGCTGATATGCCGTCTCGTCGCGGCGGCGTTTGCGCTGACGGCGTTGATCGGTCTCGGTTTGGGCGGGACGCTCTTTCCGCGCGGGAGCGGAAAAGAAGTTTTGATTTGCGCGATCCCCGCGCTGTGCGTCGCCGTGAACAATCTGCCTATCGTCGCGCTTGCCCGCGGAACGGCGGGGGTTTCCGCGTCTGCGGATCTTGTCGCGCTGTTTGCCCTGCAATGTCTCTTTGTCGCGGCTTTTGAAGAACTGTGTTTCCGCGGGATCGTATTTCCGCTTCTTCTGCAACGATTCGGCGCCGCGCGGAAGGGGCGGCTTGCGGCGGCGGTCGTCTCTTCCGCGCTGTTCGGCGCTCTGCATTTTCTGAATCTCCTCTCCGGCGCGCCCTTGGGCGCGGTCGCGTTGCAGGCGGGGTATTCGTTCCTGATCGGCGGAATGCTTGCGGCGCTCCTGTTCTCGGGCGGAAGCGTGCTCCTGTGCGCATTGGCGCATGCCTGTTACAACTTCTGCGGGCTGATCGTGCCAACGCTCGGTTTCGGGGAGTTTCATGCGGTTTGGAATCCGCCTGAAATCGCGCTTACCGCCGCAGTCGGCATTCTTGCCGCCGTTCCGATCGTATGGCGGTTTTGTCGGTGCCGCGGGGATTCCGCGGCCGAACTCGTGCGCTTTTCCGAAAGCGCGGAGGAACTGCGCGCGCGGATCCGCAGTTGAATTTATCCGAATCACCGGAACGGGGCAGTCGCCCCGTTTTTTATTTGCGGAAAAATTTTAAAAAGTATTGACAAATCTCGAATTCGTGTTATACTATAATAGTAATTATTATTTACAAATAGAGCTGTAAGGAGAAAAGGGTTTGTGAAACGAAAAATCAAAATCGTGATCATCGGGGCGGGGAGTACGTATACGCCCGAACTGATCGAAGGGCTGATCCGCAAACGCGGCGATCTTGATGTAAGCGAACTGGCGCTTATGGATATCGACGCGGAGAAATTGGAGATCGTCGGCGGCATGGCGAAACGGATGCTTGCGGCGGCGGGGATCGATTGGAAGGTAGTGTTCTGTGATTCTTACGATTGCGTTGCGGGCGCGGATTACGTGATTACGCAGATCCGCGTGGGAAAACTTGCGGCGCGGATCCGCGACGAGAAGATTCCGCTGAAATACGGCATGATCGGACAGGAGACTTGCGGCATCGGCGGGTTTTTCAAAGCGATGCGTACGATCCCCGTCCTGTATCGGATCGCGGACAGGATGCGGGAACTCTGCCCGAACGCCGTGATGATCAATTTTACCAATCCTTCCGGGATCGTCGCGCAGGCGCTGTTGAGAAAGCCCGTGCGCTCGGTGGGGCTGTGCAACTGTCCGTTTGCGATGGAGAAGAGCGTAAAAGAGACGCTCGGTCTTGCCGATGCGGAAATCGAGTACGTGGGATTGAACCATCTTTCCTGGCTGACGGCGATCCGCTCCGGCGGCGTGGATTATCTCGACCGCGCGCTCGGAGAGGGCGTGAACAGCGCGGCAATGAAGAATATCCCCGCGAACGGCTTCGACCGCGAAATATTGCAGTCCGTTCACGGGATCCCTTCGACCTATCTCGAATATTACTATTTCAAAGCGGATAAGCTCAAAAAATTAACGGGCGAAAAGGCTTCGCGCGGCGAGGTGTGTCTTGCGCTCGAAAAAGAACTGTTGGAAAAATACAAAAATCCCGCGCTCGACGTGAAACCGCCCGAGCTGGAACAGCGCGGCGGGGCGTACTATTCCACGGTGGCGGTGGAACTGCTCGAAGCGATCGAAAACGACCGCAAAACGCGGCACGTCGTAAACGTGAAAAACGACGGCGCGATTCCGTTTATGGAAAAAGACGATATCGTGGAATGCGCCGCGATCGTAGGACGGGAGGAGATCGCGCCGCTTCCGATAAAGGACTTCCGCAACGAACATATCATCGGATTGATGCGCCAGATGAAGAGTTACGAAAAACTCGCGGTGGAAGCCGCAATCACGGGCGATCGGCACACGGCGATCGCGGCGCTGCTGCTCAATCCGCTGTGCAGCGATTATCGATCCGTTTGCGACTGTTACGACGAAATGCGGGAAGCGAACAGAGAATTTTTGACGTGAGAAAGAAAAAAGGGTGAGGATATGGAAAAGGGTTATCTATTGGGCGTAGACGGAGGAAACACGAAAACGCTCTATTTTCTGCACGATTCGGACGGCAGGTTCGTGGATTACGTGGCGGCGGGCACGTGCAGTCACGAGGCGCTCCCCGATTCTTACGCGGGCGCCGAGCGGGAACTTGGCAAGCGGATCGGGGAACTGTTCGCGCGCAACGGGATCGGCGCCGACATGATCGACTTTGCCGTGTTCGGTCTGGCCGGCGCGGACTTCGCGCATCAGAAAGAGGCGCTTTCCGCGATCGTCGCGCGGCTGGGATTCCGCCGCTTTCTCGTGGAGAACGACGGATACCTCGGTTTGAAGGCGGGAAGCCCCAACGGCATCGGGATCTGCAATATCAACGGAACGGGCACCGTCACGGTCGGGATCGGAGAAACGGGAGAGCGTTTGCAGATCGGCGGACTCGGCGGGATCAGTTCCGACAAAGCGGGCGCGGAATACATTGCGGGGCGCGGCATGGCGGCGGTGTACGACGCGATCTATCGCTGCGGTAAGGATACGGTTTTGAAAGAGATGGTCTTTCGCGCGTTTGATATTTCCGACGAGGCGGATTTTTCCATCCGCGCGGGAGAAGCGCTGCAAAGCAAAGACGGCGTGTTCCGCATCAACAAGATGATGGAAGAGGCGGAACGGCAGGGGGACGGGGCGGTGATCGGCGTGCTCTCCGAAATCGGAGAAGAACTTGCGCGGAACGTCGTCGGCTGTGCGAAAAAGCTGAATATGCGCGGAAACGTTCCTGTGGTGCTTGCCGGTTCCGTTTGGGCAAAGGGGAGTTTCAACACCATGTTTTATACGTTCAAAAAACATCTCGATGCATACGGCGACTGTGCGTTTTCGTGTGAAAAACTGCGACAGCCGCCCGTGGCGGGCGCGGTGATCTGGGCGCTGGAAGAGGCGAAAAAAAAGCAATCGGACAGACCGATCGCTTTCAGCCGCAGGGAGTTCCTCGAAAGCGAGGCGTTTGCGAAAGCCGTTTATTGAATTTTTTTCGTGCGGTTGGAGATGACGTCGCCGATAATCCTGTCCGAGGCGACGAACACCGCGCCTTCGTGAATGGCAAAATCCTGAATGGCGCTGTATTGGATGCGCACGTCAGGAAAGCGCTTTTTCAAATCGGTTTCGACGACGTTTTTATAGCTGTCGCCGAATTGGGTGATCCGTCCGCTGACGATGATGAAGTTGATGTTGAGGATTTCCACGATGCTCTGCAATGCCTGCGCGGTCTCGTGCGCGGTCTCTTCCACGATTCTCACGGCAAGGGGATCGCGGTCGGCATACGCTTGCAGAATATCGGCGAAATGGAGTTTTTCGGTATTTGCGAGGCAGGACTTCGCGCCGCCGAGCAATTCCCGACGAATGGTCTTTTTCATTGCGTTGATGGAAATCGCGCTGTCGAGGTAGACGTATTCGCCGTTCCTGTTCAGAAAGGGCAGAAAGCCGAGGTCGCCCGCTTTGCCGTCTTCGCCGCTTTCGAGTTTGCCGTTCATGTAAAAACTTCCGCCGAGGCCCGCGTCCACGTACATGAGAAGCGCGTAGGAGATCGACCCGTCGGCGAGAAGTCCGCTGTAAATTTCGCCCGAAAGCATGAGCTGAACGTCGTTTTCGATGATGATCTTGCTCTCGGGATACCGCTGTGCGAGCAGTGCGTTCAGATCGAAACTCTCTTCGATTTCGAAACGGGACGACCAATCGATTTTCCCGTTTCTGCGGTTTACGGCGCAGGGCATTGCGGCGCATACGGCGAGCAGGGTCTTTCCGTAAGCGCGGTATTCCGCGTATATCCCGTCTAGCACGTCGCAGAAAGCGAGAATGTCGCGGTACGTGATGAGTTCTTTGTTGGCGATTTTCTTTTCGCAGAGGATCGCGCCGCCGAAGTCGCAAAGCTGGATGCGGGTTGCGACGCTTGACATGTCGATCACGGCAAGCAAGCCGAAACGGCTGTTCAGGCGGTATTTCAAGGGCTTGACGCCCGGGAGACTACGGTCGAGTTCGCAGCTCGGATCGGGACAGATGAAGTCGAGTTTTTCAAGTTCCGAAATGATTTTTGCGGAAGTGGGTTTGCTGAGCTTGAAATATCGCGAAATATCCACTTTCGACATCGCTTGTTTCATAAAAACGCGCATAATCAGCGAGAGGTTGATGTCGCGCGTAAGCGTCTGATTTTTGCCCGATTCCGTATGCGGTTTTCGTTCGATGTAATCCATAATCCGATCCGTTAAATATATTTATAATCAATTTTAACGGGAAAAAGCAGTTTTGTCAATACTTACCGGAAAGAAGGGCGAAAAAAATTCTCAAAGAAATTTTTCTAAAAGTATTGACTATGAACAAATTATGTGCTATACTTGCAATAGTAAACAATAATTACTAAATTACGACATTGCGTTCGGAAACTGCGGACAGTCCGGTATCTTTCGGACGGAAAGGGCTGAGGCCCTGAAAACAAGGAGGAAATTATGGCCAGAAAATTAACTTGCGTATCGCTTGCGGCGCTGATGATGCTTGCAGCGGCGACGGGCTGTTCGGGCGGCGCTCCGGATGAAGAGAAGCCCGATCCAAAACCGCCGGCTCCCGCTTCGGTCTGGAATCGCGAACCGACGGTGAAAGATACGTTTTACGAGGATTTCTCCAACGGGATCAGTTCCGATCTTTGGGAGGTTTCCAACCAGCAGTGGGGCGCGGGGAATCACGGCACTTCTTCCGCGAACGTGTTCTATACCAAAAACGCGCAGAGAGTCAGCGCGGCGGACGCAAGCGGCGGGATCGCGGTGTTGCGTTCGCTCGGCGACCTGCAAGCGGAACAGGCGAAGCGCAGAACGGGATCGGCGCTCATTTCCCGCCGCGCGTTCGGACCCGGAAAATACGAAGTCCGCATGAAGGTCCTTCCCAGACTCGGACAGTGCACCGCGTTCTGGACCTATTACAACGGCGGCGGCAACACTGCGGAAACGAACATATACAGCGAAATCGATATCGAAATGCCCATGCAGGGTTCGTTCAAGAAATGGTCGGGAACGTCCTACGAACGCTTTATCGACTGGAATATCCTTGCCGACCGGCAGACGATCACCTCCGACGATACGGAGGGCCTGAACGACGGCAAATGGCATACTTACTGTTTCGAATGGCGCACGGACGCCGAAAACGGGGACAGGGGCGTGGTCTGGTACCGCGACGGCGTGAAGCTGGGCGAGGCGCGCGAATTCGTTCCCGTGCATACGGCGGCGCTCTGGATCGGAAATTGGTTCCCGCCCGACACGAGCTGGGTCGGGACGCCCGACTTCGAAGAGGCGTACATGTACGTCGATTGGATCCGCGTGACGGAATACAACGATCCCTGCAAGCAGGGCGGCGGAGGTTCCACGGCGCGCGCGGAGGCGACCGATCTCGGCGATAGACCCATTCCGCAGACCGATTACATTGCGAACGGCTCCTTTAAGGGCGAAGATAACGGCAAGCCGATCGGCTGGGAAGGCGAGGGCGGCGAGAAGGGCGGAAGCGGCGCGGAAACCTATCTCTCCCTCGGCGCGGGCAAAAAGCTGACGCAGATGATCCGCGCGCAATACGGCGGCTATTCCTTTACGCTGAGCGCGAAAGCGCTCGAAGTGACCGGCTCCGGAAAATGCAAGGTGTACGCGGAATATATGTACGGTTCCGTGCGCATGGGCAAATCGGACGCGATCGAATTTACGGCGGCGGACGTCGGCAAAAAACAACTCGAATTTACGATCTCCAATCCTCAGGTCAGCGATCTGAGAATCGTGATCGAAACGGAAGACGGTACCACGGCGCGTTTGAACGGCGTGTCCATGTATCTCAAATAACGCGGAGGACGCGATGAAAGCTAAGCGAACAAAATTGGCAGCGTGTTTCATGTGCGCGGTCTTCGCGTTGGGAGCGTTCGCGGGCTGCGGAAAATCGGACCCCTCTCCCGAGCAGCCCGTTGTTCCCAAACCCGAAGAGCCGGCGAAATCGCCCTGGACGGCGGAACCCGTCGTGAAGGGTACGTTTTACAGCGATTTCGGAAGCAACGAGGTGATCGGGGAAAACTGGTCAGTCGTCAATTACGGCTGGGGACAGAACGGCGTCACGCGCGATAACGTCGGGTTTACCCGTTCGCCCGGCGTGGTGAAAAAGGCGGGCGCGACGGGCGGGATCGTCGTCCTCAATTCGTACGGAGACTATTATTCCGCGGCGAGCAAACGCGGACAGGGGGGCTGTCTTATCAGCAACCGCCTGTTCGGACCCGGAAAATACGAGGTGAGGATGAAAGTCGTTCCCCGTTTCGGACCTTGTTCCACGGCGTGGTCGTACTACACGAACAGTTACGCGATCACGACGCCGGACGGACAGATATACGGACACAACACGGCGGACAATATCGTCTATCACGAGATCGACATGGAATGTCCGCGCATCGGTCAGGGTTTCCGCGGCTGGGGCGGCGTTGCGTACGAGGAATATTATCAGAACGAAGAAGATCTGCGGGAAGACGGGCAGGGAAAAGTCGTCAACAAATCCACGGGCGTACCCGTGGCGACGGAATCGCCGTACAACGACGGACAATGGCACACGTTCGCCTTCGAATGGCGTACACAGGGGTACGATTACGACGAGAGCAAGGGCGAAAACCCCGGCGCCGTCATCTGGTACATGGACGGTAAAGAGGTCGGGCGTACCGCCAAGAATACGCCGTACTATCCCGATCAGCTCTGGATCGGAAACTGGTTCCCCGACAATTCCACCGATTGGCTCGGCTTTGCCGATTTCGACGAAGCGTATATGTACCTCGACTGGGTGCGGATCACCGAGTATACCGATGAATACCGCACGACGGATAAACAGGGGAACGAAATCAGACCCGAACTCGGCGGCTGCATCATGTTCTCCACGTCGCCCGGCGGAAACACCAACTGGGCGGGAAAACTCCCGATCAACGACTACGTTTCGAACGGAAAATTCCTGCACGGCGAGGACGGCGACGCGGTTGGCTGGGAACTGAAAGACGCGGCGCGGACGGATGCCGGACTCGTGATCGAAGGCGGAAGCGCGAAACAATCGGTTTCCGCGCAATACGAGGGATACACGTTCTATCTCGAAGCGGAAGCGGCGGGCGTCACCGCGGGAAAAAGCGGAAAGATGTATGTGGAGTACGTGAAAGGGGAATATCCCGAGCGATCGAACGACAACCGCAAAATGAAAGAGACCGTGATCGGGCGCAGCGACGCCGTGATTTTCACTTCGGCGCAGACCCTGCATACCGAGTTCACCGTTCCCGAAGGCGCGAACAATCTCCGCATCGTGTTCGAAGCGGACGACGGCACCGTTTTCACCGTCAAGCGGGTCAAAATGCACTTAAAATCCGATCTGGCGTTCCTCTGACCGCCGATCAATCAATCAGGTTTCATCGCCCACGGGCGGAAATAAAAACTTTCAGTTAAGGAGAAGGAAAAAATGAGAACTTTGGCAAAGAGTAAAAAAGTGCTGGCGCTTTCCGTAGCGGCAATGCTTGCCGCAGGCGGGTTGGGAATCCCTGCCGCAATGCACGCGGGCGCATATACTGCGGACGACGCGGCGACGCTCCAAGCGCGTACGCCCGATTCGTTGGAGGCAATGAAGAAGCAGGGTTTCCGCGCGGAAGGCGGCATGGTAAATCCCAACTTCGAGGACGGAAATCCCGTTTCGCGTCTGGACTACGGCGGACCTTGGTCGTTTGCGAATATCAAGGATACCGTAGGCTGGGATAAAGAAGATTACAGCGAATATCTCGCGCAGTACTCCACCTTTCAGGTCGTGAATATCAACGACTCGGTGGACGGCATGGGCAAGATGGCGGGTCAGGGCGACAAGATCACGACGGCGCTCGAAATTACCATCAACAAGGACAATCAGGATACGCTGGCGGACTCGCTTACTTATTCCACGCTCGACGATATGATGTACGGAGAAGTCAATCAGGAAGCGTTTTACTTTACCGCATGGGTCAAAGCGGAACAGGACATGTGGTTCGACGTTGGCATTTCTTACGGCGCGAAAGCGGATCACGCGCAGGTCTATTGGGACATGGGCAGAAGATTCTTCGTGCCCGCCAATCAGTGGACGCAGATCGGTCTGGATGCGGCGGGCAATTATCTTCCTTTCCGCGCCAAAGTGACTTCGGACGGGTTTATGCGCGGAACAGGCGCGGATCCCACGGCGGCGAACAGCAACTGCGTTGAGGCGCCCGACGAAACGAAAGGGGATACGAAAATCGGACAGTATTACAGAGACGGCTGGGGCGAAGTCTGGGCTTGTATCCGTCTGTACGCCTATGCGGGCGACGTGTACGGTACGTCCGGCGTGGGGACTCCCGCCGCGACCCACGGGCTTTCCGCGGGCGACAAATATCTCGTAACGGGCACCAACTTCTGGAACCAGTCCGCTCCCGCGCCCGTCGTCAAGAAATACGTTTCGGAAATCACGCTCGATAAGGCGACGGCTTCCGTCGAGGTCGGCGGTACGGTCGAACTGAAAGCGACTGCGGCTCCCGCAGACGCAGACGATACGAGCATCTACTGGTATTCTTCCGACGAGTCGATTGCGACGGTGGACGAAAACGGCAAAGTGACCGCGTTGAAAGAGGGTACGGTGAACATTATTGCGGAAGCGAACGACGGAAACGGCGCGACCGCCTCCTGTGCGATCACCGTGACCAAGAAAGCGGCGACGCCCGATCCCGAAAAGCCCGAACCGGAAAAGAAAGGCGGTTGCGGCAGCAGTATTCTCGGCTTCGGCAGTCTCGGTATCGTTGCGGGCGCGCTTGTGACGCTCGGCGCCGTCATGATCGTGAGAAGAAAGAAAAACTAAACCATTGCGGAGGATGTTATGAGCTTTAAAAAGATCGCTGCGCTTGCGTTGGGCGGAGCAATGCTGTTCTCGATGTGCGCCTGCGGCGAAGGAAACGACGGACCGATCAAGACGCCGGACGAAGATATTATTCAGGCGGACGATACCGACCGTTCCGGTTGGGTGCCGTTTGAAAAACGCGAGTTCAACGCGGGGACGCAGCTTCGGATCAAGTATTTCAAGGGCGGTTACGGCGACGATTGGCTGAAAGCCATGGAGAAGCAGTTCGAAAAGGATTATCCGGGCGTGGACGTGGTTTTGACGCCTTCCTCGAACGAGACGGAGTTCACGCAGACGATTGCAACGACGCTCGACGGTTCGCCCGACGATATTTATATCTGTCACAACATTCCCTACGAACGGCTTTCGGTCAGAAATCTCGTCATGAATCTCGATAACCTTTACAACTCCGTGATCTATACGGATACGAAGAACACCGAGACGACGGACGACGACGTGCCGATCCGCTTCGTGGACCGAATCGCGCCTTCTTCGCTCAACGTAGTGCGCTTTAACGGGCATTACGTCGCGATCCCCGAAATTCAGGGCGCGGGCGGGATCGCCTATAATAAGACGGTGTTCGAACAGAACGGCTGGAAGATTCCCGAAACGTACGAGGAACTTTCCGCGCTCGCCAAGACGATCGCGGAAGGGGATTTCAAGAACGCGGACGGCGAAAAGATCTATCCCTTTGTTTGGAGCGGGACGGTCGCGTACATGTGGGACAGTTTTGTGTACGACATGTGGGTCCAGATCGCGGGAACGGACGAATTCAACGAATTTATGAAGTACGGTTCGAAGGATCTGTTCGATTCGGAAAAGTATCCCGCGCTCAAACAGGCGTGGACGTACTGGTACGATCTCGTATGCAAGAATCAGAATTATTCGCACCCCGAATCGCTCGCGCTCGACCATTTGCAGGCGAACACGGCGTTTGCGGCGGGGCAGGCGGCGATGATGCCCGCTTCCTGCTGGACGGCGAACGAAATCGGGTCCGCGCTTCTCGAAGCGTTCGGAAACGATATCGGGCTGATCCCGACGCCGTTCGTAAAGGAAGCGAAGAAGGACGAAAACGGGAAGCCCATCCGCGTTGCGTACGATATGGCGGGAAAAGACTGCATGGTCATCGCGCAGAAGGGCAAGAACAAACAGGTCGCCGTGGAGTTCTTCAAGTGGATGGCGATCGAAGAGAACGCGCGGCTCTTCCCCGAAAACACGAACGGTCTGCATCTGGCGATGAAGTACGATTTCAAGTATCTGAAAGAGAACGAAAAATCGACTTGGGCAAAGGATTCCGTCAATCTTCTGAGTTCGGCGACGAGGTTCAACCTGTACAGCAGCAGCCCGTTGGTATACAACTCGGGTACGCCGCTCAGCCCTTATCCCGAAGGGAACATGTACCTCGAAGCGTTTGAAACCTTTAACAGCGCGGATAAGAAAACGCCGGACGGAGTTTTTGCGAGCCGATGGGAGAAAATCCAGAAAGAGTGGGAAACAATGTGTCAGGCGGCGGGCGTTAAGCCTTAACGCATTGCAGAGTTTGGGAACGGGCCTCCGGCGCGCGGGTACGGATAACCGCACTTTCGGTCGGGGGCCCGAAATTTATATTCGGACTACAAGGAGGAGCATTATGGAAGCAAACGCGGCGGAAGCCGTACAGCCGAAAGAAGCTGAGGAAGAGCGGCAGGAGCCGGTCTCGAAAAAGAAAAAGAAAATTACGAAAGGAAAGGTGATCATCGCCGTATTCATCGTCACCATGCTGATCTATCCGCTGGCGCGGTTCGGGGTGATGTGGGGGTACGTGAACGTTCGCGCGCTGTACACGTCGTTCACCCGTTACGATCTCTTGACGGACAGCAACGTGTTCGTCGGGTTCTTGCAGTACAAAGTCCTGTTCCAAAGGCTCGCGACCGACGAATACACCCAGCATACGATCATCACTTCGGTGCTTTACTTTTTCGTGACCTGCGGGATCTCGTTACCGCTTTCGATCGTGTTCGCCTATCTGTTGTTTAAAAACGTTCCCGGCGGCGCGATTTACAGAGTGATTTTTTATCTGCCCTCGATCATGCCGATCGCCGTGCTTACGATGACGTTCAAGTATTCGTTCGGCTCGTCCGGCTTTGTCGATCAGATCCTGCATTCGATGGGGATCAAAGACCTGCCGCTATGGTGGGGGGATTCGACGATCACCCCGATCATGGTCTTTGCCTACTGTATTTGGGCGGGGCTGGGGCTGAACGTCGTACTCTTTTCGGGCGCGATGTCGCGCGTGCCGAAGGAGATTCTCGAATACAACCGCCTGGAAGGCGTCGGGTTCGGGCGGGAGCTGGTGCAGATCATGCTTCCCTGCGTCTGGCCGACCTTCGTCACCACGTTCATGCTCGGCATGACTTCGGTGCTGACGGTCTTCCTGCAACCGTTTTTTCTCATGGATTCTTCTTCCACCACGCCGTTCAACACCTGCACGATCTCGCTTTATATCTTCAACAATTACGCAACGCCCGCGCAGGGGCCGTATCTTGCGGCGTTCGGTTTGTTCTGTTCGGCGGTGTTCGTGCCGATCGTACTCGGTTCGCGCTGGTTCCTGAACAGATTCTTCAAAGACGTGGGGTATTGATATGAAAAAGAGAATTACCAACAAAGAAAAAATAACCACCGCGCAGAAGATTACGCTGTGGGCGGTTTTTGCGATCTTTTTCGTTTACGCGTTCACGCTGGTCTGGCCGTTTATCTGGATGTTCCTCAACGCGGGAAAAACGCAGATGGAATTTTTCCGCGATAAACTGTCCTTCCCCGCGGCGTACAAGTGGTCTAACTTTTCCGACGCGCTGTTCGGCGTTTACGTAACGGCGGGTTCGGGTACGGGCGCGCACAAGGTGAAACTGCTCGAAATGTTCTGGAACAGCATCTATCTCACCGTGATCCTTACCGTTCTCGAAGTCTTCGTTTCTACCTGTGCGGCGTACGTGATTACGTACTACCGTTTTCCGGGCCGCAAGCTCATTTACGGCATCGTGGTGTTTACGATGGTGGTGCCGCTCGTCGGCACGTTACCCGTGTGTTACGATTTCTTCGCCCGCGCGCATCTGCTGAATACCATTCCCGGAATGATTTTGCTGTGCGTGAACGGGCTGGGATTCGCGTTCCTCATCCTGTACGGAGGATTCCAGAACCTTTCTTGGAGCTATGCGGAAGCCGCTTCGCTGGACGGCGCGGGACCGTTCCGAACCTTTTTCAGCGTGATGCTGCCGTTGATGCGTCCCGCGATCGTGTCCATCGCGGTCGTGACTGCGATCAGTTTTTGGAACGATTATACCACGCCTGCGGTTTACTATGCGGACCATCCGACGCTCGCTTACGGCATCAATACGCTTTTGAACGAAGTCAAGCGTTCGTCTTCGGGCGATTTCGGCAGTAACTATCCGCTCATGTTTGCGTGCATTCTCGTTGCGGTGACGCCGATCATCATTTTCTTTGCCTGTTTTCAAAAGACGATCATGAAAAATATGTCGGTAGGAGGGTTGAAAGGATGAATCGACCGATTCTGTTGCCGCAACCGCGGGAGTTTCGGACGGACGGCGGCGAAACAGCCGTCCCTTCGGGCGTGCGCGTCGTCGGGTCCTGCTTGCAAGAAGCATCTTTGGACTTTGCGCTCGGCGAATTTCTGTCGGAAGACGGCGTTCCCGTTTCGATCGAAAGGGACGGAACGTGCGGCGCCGAGGGGTATTGCCTGTCGGTGCGAACGGACGGGATCGTTTTAAGGCGTTCGGAGGCGGCGGGGGAGTTTTACGGATTGCTTACCCTGCGCCAGTTGCTGTCGCAGGCCGAGAACGGAAAAATCGCATGCGCGGAAATTCGGGACGAACCCGATCTGCGGGTGCGCGGACTGATGCTGGACATCAGCCGCAATAAGATCCCGACCACGGAAACGCTGAAAAAGACCGTCGACTTCCTCGCGGCGCTCAAAATCAATCAATTCCAGCTCTACATAGAGGGAAAGTCGTTCCGCTATCCTTCCCTTGAAAAGTTCTACGGCGCGGATTGCGACGTTTTGACCGCATCGGACGTCGCCGAACTGGACGCGTACTGTAAAGAGCGGTTCGTCGAATTCGTGCCCAATCAGAACTGTTTCGGACACATGTCGGAATGGCTTGCGGAAGAGGAACTCAATCCGCTTGCGGAATGTCCGGAAGGATTTTCTTTTTACGGCGTGCGCACGCCTGCCTCTACGCTGAATCCAGAAGACGGGAACAGTTTCCGCTTTGTAAAGCGTCAGCTCGACGACCTGATTCCGCTGTTTGCTTCCGGTTCGGTCAACATCGGCGGCGACGAGCCTTTCGAACTGGGAGAAGGGAAGAGCGGAAAAGCGTGCGCCCGCATCGGGAAAGGCGGCGTATACCTCGAATTTATGAAAAAGATCTTTTCCGTCGTGCAGTCCTATGGCAGGAACGTCATGATGTGGGGGGACGTCTTTAAAGAATATTACCGCCAATATCGGGATTCTTTCCCGCAGGACGTCACCATTCTCGAATGGGGTTACAATGCGGACAGTTTTACCGAAGACGTCTGCGCGCTGTATCGGGACGCAGGGTTGCGGTATTGCTTATGTCCCGGCACGAGCCTTTGGAACACGGTTACGGGAAAGACGGAAGTCATGCGCGAGAACGTGCGTTCGGCGGCGCGTTTGGGTAAAAAACACGGCGCGGAGGGGATCTTGCTGGTGGATTGGGGGGACGGGGGAACCTGTCAGCCGCTCGTCTGCACAAGACTTTCTTACGCCACGGGCGCGGCGTATGCCTGGAATACGGGCGCGGAACAGGAAACGGAAATCGCGCGCTATCTCGACCGGTTCGAGTTTTTGGACGGATCGGGCACGTTTGCGAACCTGCTTGCCGAACTCGGTAATTATTATCTCTGTGCCGACCGCGACGACGCGAACGCGACCAAAGTTTTCAAGACGTTGTACGTACAGCAGACGGACTGCATGAACGTAGACGAGGGGAATTTCGAGCCTTTGTTCACGAATCGCGATTTCGAGCGCATGAGCGCGCGCGAGTGCCTGAAAACGCTCGAATACCTCGAACAAATCGATTCCCGACTCGGAAAAGTCCGCATGGAACACGCGGAAGGCAAAGTTTATCTGCGCGAATTCGAATGGGCGGTCGGATACCTGAAACACGGGTGCAAGCTGGGCGCGATCAAGGCGGAAAACCGTCAGTTTACCGCGCGGGAGCTTAGAGCGCTTTCCGAAGAGATCGAACGGCTGAACGCGGAATACGAAGAAATCTGGAATCTCAGAAACCGGCGTACGGGACTGCGGCAGAGCATGATGCGCATGCGCGCGCTTGCGAGAAAGTACGGCGCGATTCTCGGAGACGGAATATAAGGAGAAAATATGTTTTTGGAAACGGAAAAGCTATATAACGGCGCGGTAATACCGCGTCTGGGATTGGGAACCTGGCAGGTGCCGAACGCGATCGCCGCGGACGTCGTCCGAAACGCGATCGTCGCGGGTTACCGCCATATCGATACCGCTGCCGCTTATGAGAACGAAGAGGGCGTGGGCAAGGGGATCGCCGAGAGCGGGATCGGACGCGGAGAGCTGTTTATCACCAGCAAAATTCCCGCCGAGTATAAAACGTACGAACTTGCGCGGCGGACGATCGAGGAATCGCTTTCTTATCTGAAAACGGATTATATCGATCTGATGCTCATTCACGCGCCGCGGCCTTGGGATGAAATGTATCCTGCGGGGAAACACAAGTACGAGGAAGAGAACCTCGCCGTGTGGAAAGCGCTCGAAGAGGGATACCGCGCGGGGAAATTTCGCGCGATCGGCGTTTCGAATTTTGAAATATCCGATCTGGAAAATATTCTTGCGCACGGGGGAATCCGCCCGATGGTCAATCAGGTCCGCGCTTACGTCGGCGCGATCCCTTGGGAGACGCTCGGCTTTTGCAAAGAACGCGGGATCGCGGCGGAATCGTATTCGCCGCTGGCGACGGGGCGGCTTCTGAACGACGGGAAGCTGGAAGAAATCGCTTCGCGGTACGGCGTGAGTCTGCCGCAGCTGTGTATCCGTTACGTGTTGCAGCTCGGGTTTATCGCGCTTCCCAAGACGGTTTCGGCGGAACGGATGCGGCAGAACGCGGAACTCGGGTTTACGATTTCGGAAGAAGATATGGTGATCTTAAACGGAATGATAAAATAAGACGAATCAAAAAAGATCCTCTTACGGGGTATTTAATAGTGATGAAAGCAAGGACAATCAAAATTGTCCTTGCTTTTTGATTACGGTTATGGTATCATGGAACTACGATAAACGGTAATTCGGCGGAGTGACGATCCATGTTGTTTTGTGAAAAATGTAATTTTATGACTCCTGAAAATCGCTGTCCTTTGTGCGGAAATAAAAAGGTAAGAACCGTATGCGATGCTGATTTTTGCTTTTTTGTAAATTTAGGCGAATTTTATTTCGAAATGTTGGAAAGCGCTTTGAAAGAAAAATCTATCGACGTAGTAGGCGTGCCGTTTTATCCTAATGGGGTTACGTACGGTACTGCGGGAAGAGCGTCGGGGAGAAAGGTTTATATCCGATACAAAGATATAGAACAGGTAAATGAAATTTACGAAGCGCTATTCGGCAACGACGATTAAAACCGTCAATCAGTTTCAATCTGTCGTCTAAACCGAAAAAAAGATAGCCCGCTAACTTCGCTTGCGAAGTTAGCGGGCTGTTTGTTTATCCGTGAAAAATCGTTATGAAAGGCGCCCTTACGGGGACCATTTTTATTTAAATATCCACGTTGATGTTTTTCTGTTTTTCGTTTTCGTAAGGCGCGTTGTAGAGATCGTCGGGGAGTTCGAATACGGGGGCGCCGTCGGGCGCAAATCCGACTTTGACGACGTGCGCATGACGGTTGTGATCGTCGAGCGGATCGCCCTGAATTTTTTCGTAATCGCGGAAGTGCAGAAGCGAGAGGATTTCGCCGTCGTCGCCGCGAACGAAACAGTTGTGTCCGGGACCGTACATTTTTTTCGATTCGTCCGTTTTCAGCACCGGATAACGGTCTTTCGACCAGGAACGGGGATCCAGAAGATCGGCGTCTTCGTCGGCGCGCAACAGTCCCATGCAATAGCAGGCGCCCGTTGCGGAAGCGGAGAAAGTGCAGTATATTTTACCTTCGTGCTTTAAAACCGCGGGGCCTTCGTTAACCCAGAATCCGCCGTCGCGTTCCCAATCGTAGTCGGGCGTCGTCAGCAGGACGAGTACCGTTTTCAGTTGGGTGGGGGAGGCAAGCTCGGCGATATAGAGGTTGGAAACGGGTTTTTCCGCCTCTGCCGTGCCGAATTTCTGCGCCCAGATCGTATACCACTTGCCACGGTGTTCGAACACCGTCGCGTCCAACGAAAAATCGGTGAACGAATAGGGATCTCCGCTTGCCGCCTGCATCATGCCGCCCTCGACCCAATCGTCTTTCATCGGGTCGTTGCCGGTGCAGATCAGCGTATAAGGACGAATCTTCCATTTTCCGGGTTTATGCCCCGCCGCAAAATAGATGACCCATTTCCCCATGATAAAGTGGATTTCGGGCGCCCAGATATGCGTCGCCATCTGACCGCGGCGGTGCTTTTTCCATACGATGCGCGGCGTTGCCGTCGCGATGCCGTTGACGGTATCGGCGCAACGGATCTCGATGCGGTCGTATTGCGGACAGGTAGCCGTAAAATAGTATTTTCCGTCTACGTGCTTATAGAGGTAGGGATCGGCGCGCTGCGGCGCCAGAGGAGAGCGGTAAGTCGTCATAATCGTTTCCTGGTTTTGATTGCATTATTCTACGATATTATTGCCGCAAAGTCAACTTTTTGCGGAACGGTTATTTGCTTTTTTTGTCGATTTTTTTCCGTCCCGTTCCGTCTGCGCCGTTTTGCGCGGAAGCAGGAATACGTATGCGCCGATAATCACGAGCGCAAGCACGGTCAGAATAATGATCAGACTGATGCGAAGGGCGTCCGAATTCCCGAAGTCGACTTGGTCTTTGGTCACGTACGCGCGGTAAACGACGCCATCTTTTTCGATTCGCGCAAGAAAACTTCCGTCTTCCTGTTCGGTGAATTTTGCAGCCGTCCGCTCTGTGATGAGCAGGATCCCGCCGTCGTCCGAGAGAAATTCGATGCCTTCCCGATCAGCTTTGATATGTCCGGAAAAATATTCGTCGCCCGCGGCGGGGAAAGGAGACACGTCGGAAAGATAAGACTTCGGCACATAGCCCGTCTTCGCGGCGCGGGAGACGTCTTCGTATTCGATCCGCGCGTATTCCCGTTCGGGTGCCTGAATGAAGCTAAGGACCCGAACTTTTAATCCCCGCGCAAGCGCGGTATCCGTAAGTTCCTTATCGAGCGCGGGCGCGTAGTAAGCGGAAACTTCGCTCGACAGATACGCCGTTTTTTCGCCGTCCGCAACATCCGTTGCGTATTCCGCACGGTCGACGGTTTCGCATCCGTCGACGCGGAACAGCGCGGCGGTATAGGACTGTTTCCCGCCCGTGAGCACGAGATAGTGTTTGTCCGTCGTTGCGAGCAGTACGCCGCGGCGGTCCTCCGCTAAGCGGTAATAGCCCGCGTAAGGGAAATAGGGGGAATCCTCGGTTTTGAGCGCGGAAAGATCGGTTCTGATGCCGATTTCGCCCGCGGGAATATCGACGAACAGCCGCGTATCGTCGTGCACGCCGAAAGCTTGTTCACGCGCGCCTTCCGCCGCGATTTTATCGAGCGTCGGAATGTCGAGCGTTTCCTCGTTCGATCTCACGCCGTAGTTTCCGAACAGGAAGTAGACCGCGCCGTCCTCGAATCCGAGCGCGAAAGAGACGGGCTGTCCGGTTTCTCCCGTTTGATGGTAGATGAAATCGGTGCCTTCGATCGTTGCGTATTCCTCGCCGTTGCGATAGACCTTTCCGCCCGCAAGGCAGTACAGATTTCCCTCGTAGTCCGAACGCAGGGAAGTGTGTTCGCGAGGAACGGTATAGTCGAGTTTCGTGCCGCCGTTTTTGATCAGAAAAGATTGCTCCGTAAAGGAGTACACGTCATCGGAAGAGCCGCCTCGATAAGAGACGAAGATGTTTCCGTATAAGTCGCGCGTCATTCGTTCGGGCGTGCCGTAGTCGTGCGCGACCTGCGCGCTGTCGCCCGCCTTGCCGTAAGCGGCGTTCGTCGCGTAATACACGCTTCCGTACACGCAGGCGAGTCCTTTCACGTCCGCAAGCGTCGTCTGCACGGGCGCGCCGAATTTCGGTTCGCCGTATTTGCAGACGTAGATATTCGTGCCCGAAGCACAGGCGATCGTCTCCCCGTCCGTCGCGACGAGGACAGGCAGGAAGTCGGGGTCGTCGCACCCGATCACGGAATAGGAATTTTGCGCGTAGTCGTACACGGAAACGCGACGGTTCCCCGCGTCCGCGACCACGAGCAAATTGCCCGCGCGGACGGAATCGCGCGCGTCCGAAAGACGGTTGACGGAGGGGGAGGACGTGGCAATTTCATAGCCCGAATATTTTACGCCCTCTTCGTCGACCGAAAGACCGAGCACCGAAGAATTGCGGATGCAGTACAGTTCGTCTCCGTACGCCGCGACCGCGGTAAATCCGTCGCCTTCGATGACAGATTCCGCATTGCCGCGGAAATCGGAGCGGTAAAGTCCGTTGGGATAGCCCGCCGCAATGCCGTTTACCGTGTAGTACAAAGAATCGCCGTACGCGCAGATAAATTGCAGACTTGAAATCTGGCGGTCTTCGAGCGTGTCGTCCAGCTTGAACGATCCCGTCCATTCGGGGACGGGGAGGGTCACGTCGTAAACGTGTACTTCCTCGTTATTGCGCACGCAATAGAGTTTTCCGTCCATTGCGGTCAGTTTGGGACGGATGGGGGAGGCGACCGTATTGATGGTGTACTCTCCCTCTCGGGTGAGGTTGTCGAGCGAATATTGGATCAGACTGACGCGGTTTTCGCTCATGCGCACGGTATAGAGGAAATCTCCTTCCACATGAAAGGTCGCGCAGGCGACGTCGGTGATTTCCGACGCCGTGTTTTCCGTGCGGAAGTATTCGTAAAACAGCCCGCCTGCGGAAAAGAAACATCTTCCGTCGTCCGTCAGCTGGATCTTTTCCACGGTGGCGTTGTTCGGCAATCTCGTCTGATAGACCGAATAGCTCCCTTCGGATTTGTCGTAAAGGTACAGTTTCGTCCCGTCGGAAATCGCGATGCAGCTTTCGTTCATCGCCATGTAGGACGGGTTTTCAAGCGGAAGATATTGTTCGTAACTCGCGGGAAGAAAGAGTTCGGCGTTGCTCCGATCGAGCGCCGTGACCGTCTGCGCCGCGGGCGGTTCTTCCGTTTCCGCGCGCGCGAAAAGCGGCGCGCCTTGCATTACCGCGCCCGTACTACCGATCAGCATGAGCAGCGAGAGGGTGAATCCCGCAATCTTTCGTTGTAACATGGAACTATTATATCACGCGCGCGCGAAAAACACAATCACTTGCAAGAAATTTTTTAAGCGAGAAGGGCTTCTCCATCGCCTCGAAAAAAATTTTTCGAAAAAAGTCGGCATATTGCCAAACGTTCGGTGGATTTGAATGTTATGATAAAAACACAAACAAATGTTTGCTTTTTAGTTTTTTCAGAACAAGGGGTCGATATGAATTACGAATACGTCAAAGTTCTTTTGTACGTCTATCCGCGGTTGCCCGAGATCGCGGAGGCGGTTTCCGCGGGATTGGAAAACGGCGCGCTTCTTTCGTACCGCGCGAAGGGCAGCGCGTTCGACGTGGCGGAGGCGATCGCGAGCGAGGTCATCGTAAAGCGGAATCTCGAAGCGGTTCACGCCGCGCTCTCCGAGATCGTGCCGTCGTTGGCGCGGGAAGAGAGGTTTTTGCTTGAATACAAATATTTCCGCAGAAAGCGCGAACTTACGCAGTACGGCGAAAAAGCGGATTGCTCGGAACGCGGATATTTCCGATCGCAAAACCGCTTGCTGAAAAAAGTCGCCGCAATGCTCTCCGTCCGCGGGTGGACGGAGAGCGACTATGCGGAGGCGTTCGGGGATTTTTCGCCCTTTCGGAAAATGTACGCGGCGCTGCGCAACGGGAGGGAGCGCAAGCTCGCCGCGAAGCGCAGTCGGCGCGGCATCACCTTTCGGTGCGCGGGGGAAGAGGCGTAGCGTTCGTTACAGTTCGTCGCCGTTGCGGTCAGAAATCGGCGCTTTTTTTCCGCGGATGACAAAGAACGCGACAATCACCGCCGCCGCGCAGAGCAGGCAGACGAGCGCGATTTCAAGTCCGTTGATTCCGTTTTTCTGAACGGGAACGTCCGGATCGGGATCCGTGCCCGCGGGGACGATGTAGTCGGTGTTCAAATCGTACGTCACGGGTTCGGTTGCGGGAACGTAGTCGAATTTACCGTCGGCGTACACGTAGTAGTAGGGCGCGGTTCCGGAGGAAAAGTTTCCGTAATAGGATACGGTGCGTTCCATACTGTCAAACGAGCCGTCGCCGATCCCGTTGCCGCTGTCGATGGAATAGGTGAGCGTGATCCGTTTTTTCAGGAAAGGCCGTACGGGAGTGAAATCAACGAAATGCAGTTGTTCGCGGAGACAGTATCCCGAAAGGGGCTTATAGCCGTCCGCCGAGTCCTGATATTCCACGCGGCAGAAGGGATCGCCCTCCGAAAGGACTTTTACGTAATAGGTGTAGGGCAGAATAAACAGCCCTTTCGACTCGTCCGGTTCCTGATAGAACCACACGTCCCGTTTGTCCGCAACGGCGTATACGTCTTCTTCCGCATGCGCGCTTACGCCGCTTACGGGGATCTGAAAGAGTAAAAGCACGATGATAAGTATGGGAAATAAGCGTTTCATACGCGATATCATAGCGGATTATTTTCTGCGTGAAAGAATTGATTTTATCGAAAATGAACGAATTAGTGCAAAAAATCAAAGCAATCGAGCGGGAACAGTCCCGCCGCGCGCAGTTCGACACGCTGGCGCGCTATAACGCGGGCAGAGTCAAACACAAAAAACAGCTCGCGTTTCACAAGTGCCGCAAACGCAACCGCTGGGTGTTCGGCGGAAACCGTTCCGGCAAGACGGAGTGCGGCGCCGTCGAAGCGGTCTGGATGGCGCGCGGGATCCACCCGTACCGCAAAAACCGAAGCGGCGTATTCGGCTGGGTGGTGTCGCTGACCGCGCAGGTCCAGCGCGACGTGGCGCAGAAAAAGATCCTGCACTATCTCCGTCCGGACTGGATTGCGGATATTGTGATGCAGAGCGGGAGAAAGGACAACCCCGCCGCGGGCGTCGTCGATCAGATCGTGATCAAAAACGTGTTCGGCGGGACTTCCGTCATCGGGTTCAAGAGTTGCGATCAGGGGCGGGAACGCTTTCAGGGAAGCTCGCTGGATTTCGTGTGGTTCGACGAAGAACCGCCGCGCGACGTGTACGAGGAATGTCTCATGCGCGTGATCGACAAAGAGGGGGACATCTTCGGCACGATGACCCCGCTCAAAGGTCTGACGTTCGCGTACGAGGAGATCTATCTCAACCGCCGAAACAATCCCGAAATCTGGTACGAGTTCATGGAGTGGTCGGACAATCCTTACCTCTCGAAAAAGGAGATCGCTTTGCTCGGATCGACGATGGACGAAACGACCCTGCAATCCCGCCGTTACGGCAGGTTCTCTTCCCGCGAGGGATTGGTGTATCCCGAATTCGACGAAAGCGTGCACGTGATCGAGCCGTTTTCCCTCCCGCCCGCATGGCAAGATCAGATTTCCATCGACCCCGGCTTGCGCAATCCGCTGTCCGCGCATTGGTACGCGGTGGATTACGACGGCAACGTTTACGTCGTCGCCGAGCATTACACGGCGGGAAAAGACGTCGATTATCACGCCCGTGCGATCCATGAAATCAGCAGGCGGCTGGATTGGAAGCGTGACGCAAAAGGGCGGGTGTCCGCGCTGATCGATTCCGCGGCGGGACAGCGGACGCTTGCCGCGTCGAAGAGCGTTTCCGAACTCTTTTACGAACGCGGCATTCTCGTGAACACTAACGTGAACAAAGATCTGTTCAGCGGGATCGCGCAGGTGAAGAGCTATCTGAACCGCAAAAACGGACTGCCGGATCTGTATATCTTTTCAAATTGCGCGAACATGATCCGCGAACTGAAAAGCTATTTCTGGGGAAGCGGCGAAAATCCCGAAAAGAAGGACGATCACGCTATGGACGAGCTGAGATATTATCTGATGACGCGCCCCCGACCTTCCGAACCCGCCGCGCCGCCCGCGAGCGAGGTGCGGCGGGATAAAGAACGGCGGATCCGCCGTTTACGGCGGCGGTGACGAAAGGAGAAAGCATGGACGAAAAAATCGCGGATGCGGTGCGCAGAGTCGCGCTCGGATTCCGCATCGAAGAAGTGACGGAGGAATACGGCGTCGAGGACGGCGAGCTGAAACTCGTGAAACGGAAAGAGACGCGCAAAGACGTTCCGCCCGATTTGAAGGCGGTGAAAATTCTGATCGAAGACACGGACTATTCCGCGCTCTCGGACGACGAATTGGAACGGGAAAAAATCAGACTGTTGAAACGGTTGGAGGAGGAAACAAATGGAACAAGAGAACAAAAGAGTTGAAGCGGACGCCGAACGGCGGCGGAAACGCAGTCTTGCCGCGGAGGTGGAGGCGGATTTCGAGCGGCGCAGACAGATGCGGCGATCTCTCGAACGGGCTTGGCAGTTGAACATGAATTTCGTGAGCGGAAATCAGTTCTGCGACATTTCGCCCGCGTCGGGGGAAATCGAAGAGGAGACGGAGGCGTTTTACTGGCAATCGCGCAAGGCGTTCAATCACGTCGCGCCGACGCTCGACACCCGAATCGCGCGGCTTGCGAAAATACGCCCGTCGCTCAGCGTGCGCGCGTTTTCCGATGCGGACGACGACGTGAAGACGGCGCGCCTTTGTTCGAATATCCTCAAATCGGTCAAAAACCGGTTGGATTTCGACAGGATCGTCTCCCGCGCGACGCTGTGGTCGGAGACCTGCGGCACGGCGTTTTACAAAGTCGTTTGGAATTTCAACGACGGAAACGTAATCGGGACAGACGAAACAGGGCACGGGATCCGCGAAGGGGACGTGAACGTGGTCGCGCTCTCGCCGTTCGAAGTCTATCCCGACGCGTTGACGGCGGAGAGCATGGACGAGGTGAAGAGCCTGATCCACGCCAAGGCGGTTCCCGTTTCCGAAATCAAAGAAAAGTTCGGCGTGGAGCTTGCGGGGAGGAGTCTGAGCGAGTTTTCGCTCGCGCCTTATTCGTCCGCCGGAGGCTGGAAACGGGCGGAGAACGGGGAGTCTCGTCCTGCCGCGGAGAACGCCGAGATTTTGATCGAACGCTACACCCGCCCGAACGGGGAACATCCCCGCGGGCGTTTGGAAATCGTTGCGGGAGGGGTTTTGCTCTACGAGGGGGAGCTGCCCTATTGCAACGGGGATCGGGGGGAGCGCGTGCTGCCGTTCATCCGGCAGACGAGCATCGCGCTCGCAGGGTCGTTTTTCGGGACGTCGGTCGTAGACCGCATGATCCCCCTTCAACGGGCGTACAACGCGGTACGAAACCGCAAGCACGAATTTCTGAACCGTTTGACGATGGGGGTGATCGCGGTGGAGGACGGCTCGGTGGACGCCGACGAATTGGCGGAAGAGGGACTCTATCCCGGGAAAGTTCTCGTCTACCGTCAGGGATCGGCGGAGCCAGAGTTTCTCGACTGCGGAAAACTGCCCGCCGAATTCGAGCAGGAGGAAGAACGGATTTCCGAAGAGTTTATTCTCGTATCGGGGATGAGTCAGGTTTCGCGAAATTCCGCCAACCCCACGCACGTGACTTCGGCGACGGGCTTGCAGCTCCTGATCGATCAGGATACCAACCGGATGCAAATGACGGCGGAGAGCGTCGAGCGGGCGGTAAAGGAAGCGGGCAAACAGATTCTGCACCTTTATAAACAGTTCGCGGGGGCGCGCCGGATTTTGCGCATGACGGGTTCGGGCGGGCGTAGCGAGCTTTTCTGTTTCGACGCGAGCGATATTTACAAAGAAAAATAGAGGCGGTTATAAATAATGCTCGCATATTTCAAAAAATAAGA
>CAJUJF010000008.1 GCA_910586825.1 uncultured Christensenellaceae bacterium
ATAGATTTTATGTTTCGGACAAGAAGCTATCAAAGTTTCAGCTTTTAGATTTAGAAAAATATGGAATAACAAAAGTTGTTTATGTGGATAGTTATGATAACTTTTATGAAAGTTTAAGCTTATTGGATGAGGAATTGAAATACAAGAGCGAAGATGAGTTGGTGCAGTTTAAGAATATTCCGATTGAAGTTTTAGATTTTATAAGCGAAAATAATAAGGATTACATATTAAATGGGAAGAACCCATTTGATAAAAAGAAAGGAAAAATAGTTTTACCTTATTATTTTATTAAGCGTGAAATAGGCAATAAAATTTTAGAGCAAATAGATTATTATCCGCTTCAGATAGTTTATGGGAAACGAATTAGCGGTAAAACATATTTACTTTTAGATATTTTAAGGGGAATAGCAGATAGGGATAGATATTATTTTAACTCTAGGGAAAGAATTGGAAAGAATAATATCGATTATCTTTTAAGTAAAAATAATGCTGCAGTCATTATTGACACGCATGTTTTGAATGAAGATGACCTAAATTATATTATAAAATATGATTTAAAGACTTTGATGCAAAAAAATATACGGATAATTTTGGTTTCCGATGTTTCAAAGAAAAGCGATGCTTTGGCGTTAAGCAATGCAAATCAAAACCCTCTAATAAAAATTTATTATTTGGAGAATAAGTTTAGAGAGGGGGAGGAAATAGAAAGCTTAAAAGAAAAAATGTCGTCTTGTAATTTGTTGTATTTTAGTGCTACTAAAACTTTACTTGATAATTTGATTTTAATACAGGAAAAAATCGGTAAAAGTAATCAAGTACTTTTTAGGAATTTCAGAGTTGAACCGAAAAATTATTTACATATTGTATATTTATTGCTGCTGGCCAATTATGGCAAAGTGACAAGCGCTGATTTAATTAAATTTTGTTTGAGAAGTGAACCGTATGAATTGATGCCAAAACTAGAAAGTGCAGTTGAAGAGGATTATAGGTATATGATTACTGCATCGATTTATGATAATTCATATTATCAAATTGTATGTAATGCACAAAGTTGGTTATTGGGTTACCTATCCAAAATTGCATTAAATCCTAATTATTTTGAATCAATTGTAAAAGCATTTTATTATATTGTTTTAAAGTTGTTCGATGAAAAGAATGATCCTCAAAAAAACAAAAAGTTATTTAAGTTAATTAAATTCGATAATATAAATATGTTATTGGGAGGAGTTAGAAAACGAGGGACGTCTGCTGTGATTCGCAAGTTGATTCAAGATATATACGCTGAACTAAAACCAATACTAAGCAATGAGTATCAATTTAATCATCAACAAGCAAAATGCTTATTATGGGCTATTGAAGAGCTTAATTATGAGGATAGAAAAAAGGATATAGATTTTGCGTTTCGTTCCATTAGCTTATGTTTACAGCAGATTCAAGATTTACTTGATAAGAAGCCCACAAATAGCTATTTAGGTATTTCTTTTGCATATGCGCAATTTACATTGGGAATTATACGTATAAAAATGTTTTATTTTGAAAAAAATTTAGAGAATTATCAAAAAGCAGTAAAACAACTTGCAAAGGCATTAAGCTATTCTGATAACATGAACGCAAGAGAACTTTTTGATGATAGTACTGATGATGAAAAGGACTATAGCGTAAGTAAGTTTATGGATTCCCTAGTTAGTGGCGAATGGAAAGAGTTTAATAGCAATGTGGAACGGGAGGTCAAGATAATAGTAGATTGTCGAATTCAAAAGTTAATTTTTCAGTAATTTAGATTAAGGCGATATAGGTGTTTCAATCCGAATTGGTTGATTAGATAAGTTGGATCGAAACGCCTATTTTTCATGCAAACCAAAGCATTGACTTTTCCATTAAATTTTGCTATACTGATATTGGAGGCTGATATGAGTAAGACCGAGGCGATTGAGATTTTTGCGAAATCTGTTTTTAGCGGGGAGAAAAAGGTAATCAGTACCGATGAGTTTAACGCATTGGTGGAAAAAGCCGAAACGCAACAAGAGCGTGATTTTTATTTATATATCTATTCCTATCTTTTGCAGCGCAGCCAAAAGGAAGTGGTGCAAAGTGGAAAGTATTAAAACATTCACGATTTTTGCAGGCGTGAACGGTGCGGGGAAAAGTACGTTGTATGCCGCCGATAACTCCGCTGATTTGGGTGTGCGCCTTAACTCTGATGAGATCGTGCGGGAAGCGGGAGCAGATTGGCGGAGCATAGAGGCGCAAATCGAAGCGGGCAAGAAACTTTTGCAAATGCAGAAGGAATGTTTTGAAAAGGGGATTTCCTGCAATCGGGAAACGACGCTATGCGGTAACAATATTGTAAATTCGATTCGGACGGCGAAGGAACTCGGATATAAAATTCATCTGCGCTACGTTGGGGTGAGCGATCCGCAAATCGCCAAGGATCGCGTAAAAAGACGGATAGAGCTTGGCGGGCACGGCGTGAGCGAAGCGACGATCGAGCACAGATACGAAACTTCCGCAGAGAACTTTCTTAAAGTGTACGAGCTGTGCGACCAAATCAATATCTACGATAATTCGGGGGAATATTTGGTTTTGGCGGCATATACCGTTTGCGGGAAATTGCAAAAGACAAACGCAAGTATTGAATGGGTAGATAACTTATTAGCGCATATAGAAAATTAAAGTTTTAATTTTAGCATGATATAATTTGGTGCGACATTGAGGTTCGGATTTGTTACCATTTGGTGCACCATACGGGAATTATCCGAATCGGATAGTTACGAGAAAATCCCGACGTATCGCGTCGGGATTTTCTTATTCTGTAATATAAAGCGTCGGGCAAATCTTTTATCATTTCCTTGACAAGCGCGAGCGACCCTGTTATAATATACGAAAGTCGTATTTTCGGATTTTACGGAGAAGGAGAAGGCGGTATGGGGCGCAAAAGCGTTGCGGTTTTAGACGTTCGTTCCTCGGAGATCACGGTGATCGTCGGCGAACGCGGCGTAAACGATACGTTTGTGTTCAAAGCGAATAAGAGTGAAGAATACGACGGATACGATGAATCTGCCTTTTTCAATGAAGAACGACTTTCGGAAGCAGTAATCCGCGCCGTGTCTGCCGCCGAGCAGGTTTGCGGAGAGCGGATCAAAGATTTATATGTCGGCGTTCCCGGTGCGTTTACCGAGGTCGTGCCGAAAGAACAGGTGATCGGATTTCCGAAAAAACGCAGAATCGGACCGCGGGAAATTTCGGCGCTTTACGAGAGCGGGAAAGAGGCGCGGAGCGGTTACAGGGCGGTTCGTGCGACGAGCATGATCTATAATACGGCGGATAACCGACGCGTGTTGGATCCGATCGGTTTGTCGTCCGCCGTTTTGAGCGGAAATCTTTCGTATTTTTATTGCAGTGAATATTTCATCGGGATCATGGACGGAATATTCGCCAAAATGAATATCAAAGCGCATTATATCCCAGCGCAATACGCGATGGCGGTCTATCTGATCCCTTCGGAAACGCGAGACGAGTACGCATTATTGCTCGACGTAGGGTTCCTTTCTTCGTCGGCGCTCGTTGTTTTGGGGAACGGCGTGTTGGCGCAAAAGACGTTTTGGTCGGGCAAGGGGCAGATCGCGGCGTTTATCATGCAACGTTTTTCCCTTTCTTACGACGCGGCGTTGTCTCTTCTCAGTAAAGCGAATTTATATGCGAAAAGTAATTCGGGAACGGTGGAATATATCTTCCGCGGACAGGCTTACGATATCGACGTGGATCTGCTTACGGAGACGGTAAAGGAAGGGTTGGACGTACTCTGCGAGGAAGTGAGCGGATTTTTGGAATCCTGTTCGGGAAAAGAACTCGAATTCAAACCGCTTTTTGTCACGGGAGAAGGTTTGGCGGATATTCGCGGGGCGATCGAACACGTCAGTAAACGCGTGAATCGCGTATGCGAACCGATTGCGCCGAATTTACCTTATTATAATAAACCGTCTATGAGTTCGCGGATCGCGTTGCTCGACATGGCGGCGGAAGACGTCCGGAAAACCGGACTGATATATCGACTTTTTAACGGATTCGGAGGTTAATAAACTTATGTCTTACGATAATATGCTTTTCGGAGGAAACGATAGCCGCGGCGATCCGTCCGCGCAATCGGCGGATTCTTCCGCTTTTATCAGCGGAAGGGCGAAGATCCGCGTCATCGGCGTCGGCGGTGCGGGAAATAACGCCGTCAACCGCATGATTGAAGCAGGGATCACGAGCGCGGAATACATTGCCGTAAATACCGACGCACAGATTCTTGCCTGCAACAAAGCGTCTACTAAGATTCAGATCGGCGTCAAAAAGACAAAAGGTCTCGGTGCGGGAGCGGATCCCGATCTCGGCAGAGAGGCCGCGGAGGAGAGCAAAGAACAGCTCTCTGCGGCGATCGCCGATACCGACTTGCTGTTTATCACGGCAGGCATGGGCGGAGGAACGGGTACAGGCGCGGCGCCCGTTATCGCGCGTCTTGCAAAAGAACAGAAGGATAAAAAGATCCTTACGGTTGCAGTTGTTACGGAACCTTTTGATTTCGAAGGCAGACGCCGTATGGATAACGCCATGAAGGGCATCGACAATCTGCGGAAATACGTGGATACGCTTGTGATCATTCCGAACGAAAAGATCAGCGAAGTCGTACCGAAAAATGCAACGATGACGGAAGCGCTGCGCGTTGCGGACGAGGTTTTGAAGCAGGGAATTCGCGGGATTGCGGATCTGATCGTCACGCCCGCGCTCATCAACCTCGACTTTGCCGACGTGCGCACGATTCTGAAAGACAGGGGGCTTGCGCACATGGGCGTCGGCGTCGCCAAGGGCGAAAACAGGATTATCGACGCGGTACGCCTTGCCGTCAATTCGCCTTTGCTCGATACGACGATCGAAGGGGCGACCGGCGTTATTCTCAATATTGTCGGCGGTCCCGATCTGACGTTGGACGAAGTTCGCAAAGCGGCGGGCTTGATCCACGGCGTCGTCGATTTCTCCGCAAACATCATCTTCGGCGCGTGCATCGACGAAGAAATACAGGACGAGGTCGAAGTGACCGTGATTGCAACGGGCTTCCCGTCTGCCGAGGAGCTTGTGGATACGGTATCCAGAAGCGCCGGCTATGCGCCCGTTCGCGGCGGCGAGACGCCGCGCGCGAATCCCTACGGGCAACAAAACGGTTATCAAGCGCCGCGCAGTCCGTACGCGACGCCTGCGCCTGCGCCGATGCCCGATCCTCAGCCTTACGAGCCGGAACCTTCCGTTCAGCAACCCGTAGAGCCGGAGGGGCCGGAAGAGGACGATTCTCCGACGGGAAAGCGGTTGCCTCCTTTTGTAGAACGCTTATTCGGAAAAAAGAAATAAATATTTTACCGATCAACGGTGCGTTTTCGCGCGCCGTTTCCTTTTGGTGCGGAAGTGAGAATGAGATATGAAAAAACTTACGCTGAAAGAAACGCAAATTGCGTTAAAAGATATTTTATTTGAATTTGACCGTATTTGCCGAAAACACGGATTGCGTTATTCGCTGTATGCGGGAACGTTACTCGGTGCGGTGAGGCACAAAGGCTTTATTCCCTGGGACGACGACGTGGACGTTTGCATGCCGCGTCCCGATTACGAAAAACTGATCGAAATTCTGAGTCGGGAAGGGGAACTCGGCGAGCATTATCTGCTGTCGTATGATCGCGGGAAAAAGGGCGTTTATCCGTTCGTGAAACTGATGGACGACCGTTATCCCGTAAAGTGTTCCAATCATATCGAAGTGCCGTATTTGTACATCGATATCTTTCCGCTTGACGGTTTGCCCGACGGGAAAGAGGAAATCGAAAAAGAATACCGCAAAGATTTGCGCACGGCGTTTTTCCTCTTGCTTTGCAAATGGTACACGGTAGACCGAAAATGGGGGTTCTTGCTTTGGATCGTCGGTTTTTGGTTGTATCTGTTCGCGCTCTGTACGGGACAGAGCCGATATATCCGCAGGCTCAATCGCCGCGCCGAACAGTATCCGTGGGAGAACAGCAAGATCGTGGGCGTACGTTCTTGGGGAAAAGCGCGATACGTCATGCCGCGAAGTGTCTACGAAAACTACGTCGAGATCGAATTTGAAGGCGGGAATCTGATGGCGATTGCGGATTGGGATAAAAATCTTTCGCTGACTTACGGTAATTATATGCGGTTACCGCCCGAAAATAAACGCAAAACGCAGCATTGTATGAAAGTTTACCGTAAATAAATAAAGTCTCCCGATCGACGGGAGACTTTATTTTTTCCAATGGGTCGGCGAATAGCCGGTATATTTTTTAAATACGGCGGAAAAGTAATTCGGATCGGAAAACCCGAGCGCATAAGCTGTTTCTTTAACGTTCAGTCCTTGGGTAAGCAATTCGTCCGCCCGTTTCATTTTCATTGTACGGAAATGTTTCATTGCGCCGTGTCCCGCAAACCGTCGCACGGTTTTTTCCAACGCGGGTACGCTCAGATTGCACGCTTCCGCAAGATCTTTTGCCGTGGGGAATCGATCGAGCATTTTTTCCATTACGCCGGAAATACGGATATAGTTTTCCGCGCTTCGGGTGCGATAGCCGGCTTCGTTCGTTCTCGTGTTCGCGGCAAGGGTAAGCAGAAAGATTTCAAGCTTTTTCAGCAATATGGAAGCCGCGGCTTCCATTCCTTCTTTGACGCCCGCCACGTCGATACCGTTTAAAAGCAATGTTTGCACGGTTTCTTGGTACAGTTCTTCGAGACGGAAAAGCTCGTCCGGAGAAAGGTTGTAAACGCCGCGGAGCTGTTCGGGAAAACAGTCGGCGCCGAAGGAAACGATGATGATTTCGGCAACTTCTCCGTCCGACCAGAGATTGTGAAATTCATTGGGCGTGTGTACGATCATCTGTCCCGCCGATAGCATAAAGATCTTGTTGTCGGCGGTAACGCCCGCTTTGCCGCTTGCAACGCAGACGATCTCGTAAAAATCGTGCGATTCGCCCGTATATTTATAATCGCTTGCGAAACTCCGCCTCGACGCGGTGTATAGGGACTTGATATGCAATTTGTCGTCGATCGGTTGTTCGTGATATACGGGAAATTCCATGATAGCAGAAATGTGATCGGATTTTATAGATTGAATACAATTTCACGTATTGTATTTGAATTCCGAACATGTTAGAATTATAGCATGCAGATCGGAAAAAGTCAATAACGGAGACAGGCATGGAACGGAAAACGGACGCCGCGCCGTATGAAATTGCAAAAAAGTTTTGTGTCGCGGGCAAAATTACGGAAATTATCACCTACGGCGGGGGACACATCAACGCGACGTATCTGGTAACCACTTCGCAAAAGCGCTATATTTTACAGCGGATCAATACCTATGTTTTTCCCGACGTCGACGGGTTGATGCGCAACGTTTGCGGCGTCGCTTCCTATTTGCGCGGGCGGGGAATAGAAACGCTGTGCTTTGTTCCGACGCGGGCGGGAGAGCCTTATCTGAAAGGACGGGAATGTTGGCGCATGTACGAGTATATCGAAAACGCCGTTGCATACCGAAAGTCGGAGAGCTGCGAAATATTTCAGGAAGCGGGGCGGGCGTTCGGCGCGTTCATGAAGCATTTAAACGATTACGACGTCTCTACGCTGACGGAAGTGATTCCGGATTTTCATAATACGGAAAAGCGTTTTTCCGATTTTCAAAAAGCGCTTTCCGCGGACGTATGCGGCAGGGCGCGGAATTGCATTTCGGAAACGGAATTTCTTTTGGCGCGTTCCGATACGTATTCTTTGATCACGGAAGGCTTGCGGACGGACGAAATTCCGCTTCGCGTCACGCATAACGATACGAAACTCAGCAACATTTTGATCGATGCGGATACGGGAAAAACGCGCGCGGTGATCGATTTCGACACCGTCATGCCCGGAAGCATGCTCTACGATTTCGGTGAAGCGATCCGCTTCGGCGCTTCTACGGCGTTAGAGGACGAGCGGGATCTTTCAAAAGTGCATTTCTCCATGGAAATGTTCCGCGCCTATGCGACAGGATTTTGCCAAGAGATCAAAGAATGCGTTGTACGGCGGGAAACGCACTTGTTCGCTTACTCGGCGTACCTTATGACGGCGGAAACGGCTTTGCGGTTTCTCACCGATTATCTATCGGGCGATATGTATTATGCTACGGATTACCCCGAACACAACCTCGTGCGCACCCGTACTCAGATTCGGCTTGCGAGCGAAATGGAAGGGCAGGAGAAACAAATGCAGGAAATAATAGAGGAAATTCTTTCTTAACCAAAAGCCGCGGGAAACCGCGGCTTATTTGATAAAAGAAATTCAATTCAAAAACGATATGGCGTCGTCTGATAAACGAAGTTGAGCCAGTTATTGTAGAATAAATTGGCGGTAGAAGACCAGTTCATATTGATCTTTTTATGCGATTTATCCGCAAAATAGCGATAGGGCGGATCGATCGCAAGTCCCTTCCGCAAATCGCGCTCGTATTCGGTTTGCAAGGTCTCTCGGTCGTATTCCATGTGTCCGAGTACGAATATCTGTTTGTGGTGTTCGTCGCTCAGAATCGAAACGCCTGCCTTTGGCGAAGCCGCCAGAACCTTCAACCGCGGGTCCCGTTCTACGTCTTGCATGCGGATTTCGGAATGCCTGGAATGGCACATGTGAAATTCGTCCGAGATTCCGCGCATCAACGGATCGGGATCGCTGAGATTTGTCTTGCGGTGAGAGAACACACCGAACAGTTTACGGCGAAGCGCGTGTTTCGGGATTCCGTAAAAATAGTTCAGAGCCGCCATCGCTCCCCAGCAGATGAATATGGTGGACGTCACGTTCGTTCTGGTAAAATCGAAAGTTTGCGTCAGTTCGTTCCAGTAAGCGACGTCGTGAAAATCCATATCTTCGACGGGCGCGCCGGTCACAATCATGCCGTCGAAATGCCGCTCCTTAATTTTTTCGAGCGCTTGATAGAATCGATCGAGGTATTCTGCTTCGGTATTCTTCGATCGGTAACTTTCGGTGTGAATCAGCGTGACGTTTACCTGCAACGGGGAGTTGGAGAGCAGGCGCATGAACTGCGTTTCCGTCTCCTTCTTCGTCGGCATCAGATTGAGGATCGCAATTTCGATCGGGCGGATATCCTGACTAAATGCGCGTTCTCTGTCCATCACGAAGATGCGTTCGCGGCTCAAAACGGAAAACGCAGGAATGTTTTTGTCGATGACGATAGGCATTGTGTTCTCCGGATCAGACGGCGGAAAGGGCTTTTTCCAAATCCGCGACGATGTCGTTTACGTTTTCGATTCCGACGGAGAGCCGGATAAGGTTCGGGGCGATGCCCGCTTCGCGAAGCTGTGCGTCGGAGAGTTGGCGGTGAGTGGTGGAAGCGGGGTGCAGAACGCAGCTTCTGACGTCCGCGACGTGCGTTTCCTGCGTGATGAGCCGCAGGGCTTCCATAAACCGCGCGCAGTCTTTTGCCGTACCGCGAATGCCGAAACTCATCATGCCGCCCGTGCCGCTTGGAAGATACTTTTTCGCGAGCGCGTGATACTTGTTGTCGGGAAGCGAAGAGTATCTGACCCATTCGATTTTCGGATGTTTTGAGAGGTACTCCGCAACTTTTTCGGCGTTGCGGCTGGTGCGTTCCATGCGGAGCGCGAGCGTATCGCTGCCCAAATAGGTCAGGAAAGCGTTCTGCGGACTCATGATCGCGCCCGTATCCCGCATCATCTGCGCGCGGCATTTTGTACCGAACGCAACGGGGAGATCCGCGTAGACCAATCCGTGATAACTCTCGTCCGGCGTGTTGAACGCAGGATAGCGTTTGTTGTTTTTGAACTCGAATTTTCCGCCGTCTACGATCATGCCGCCGAGCGCCGCCGCGTGACCGTCCATGTATTTTGTCGTGGAATGAATAATAATATCCGCGCCGAGGGCAAAAGGGCGGCAGAGCGCGGGGGTCGCAAGCGTGTTGTCGACCGCAAAGAGGACGCCGTGTTTTTTACAGATTTCGGCGATTTTATCGAAGTCGAGCACGACGATGGCGGGATTGGCGATCGTTTCGGCAAATACCATTTTCGTTTTCTGATCGATGTGCGCGGAAATTTCATCCGCAGGGCTGTCCGCATTGAAAAAACGGCATTCTATGCCGAACTTCGGAAGGGTGACGGAAAAGAGGTTATAACTGCCGCCGTAGATTTCGCTGGCGCATACAATGTTGTCGCCCGCTTCGCAGACCGTCATGACCGTAAGCAGGATCGCCGACATGCCGGAAGCACAACCGAGCGCATACGCGCCGCCTTCGAGCGCGGCGATCTTCTTTTCCAGCGCTTCTACCGTGGGATTGGCGAGACGGGAATAAAAAAAGCCTTCCGCTTTCAAGTCGAACAGATCCGCCATGTTCTGCGTATCGCCGTAAAAAAACGTCGTGCTCTGGCAGATTTGCGGAATACGGCTTTCTCCCGTTTCGGGTTTGTATCCCGCCTGCACGCAAAGGGTTTCGGTGTGATAATTTTTCATGATCGGTACCTCTTAAAATTTTTATCGGAACGTTTCTTT
Organism: uncultured Christensenellaceae bacterium; assembly: GCA_910586825.1. Classification (GTDB taxonomy): domain Bacteria; phylum Bacillota; class Clostridia; order Christensenellales; family Borkfalkiaceae; genus Gallimonas. The sequence goes on from CAJUJF010000008.1 coordinate 10,579, forward strand.
GATCTGGCGGTCGACGGCGCGTTTTACGTCGCGTTCCATCATGGTGCGTTTTTTGTCGTAGGTATGTTTTCCCCTGCAAAGCGCGACTTCCGCTTTGATCAGCGCGTCTTTGAAATAGATTTTCAAGGGGACGAGGGTATATCCCTTTTCGTTGACTTTTCCGACGATTTTGGAAATCTCCTGCTTATGCAGAAGCAGTTTGCGGTCTTTTCTCGAATCGCGCGTGGAAAACGCGCCGCTTTTATCGTATACCGCGATATGCATGTTTTTCAGATAGATTTCGCCTCCGCGGATTTCGCAAAAACTTTCGCCGAGAGATGCTTTTCCTGCGCGCAAAGATTTGACTTCGCTTCCTTCGAGAACGATTCCCGCCTCGTACTTGTCTTCGATAAAATATTCGAAAGAGGCGGACTTGTTTACGGCAATCGGTTTCATTTACGGATTCCTTTATAGTTTTTCGAGAAAAGAAAACAGAACGCGTCGGGTTCCCCAATCGACGCCCGCAACGCTGACCCGAATCGGCTCGCCTAAGCGGAAAGAATTGCGGGTGCCGCGTAAAAGATAGCGATTTTCGATAAATTCGTAACCGTCGTCGGGTAACGTTTCGAGCGGGATAAACCCTTCGACGGTGTTTTTCAATTCGGCGAACAGTCCGAAAGAGGTCACGCCGGAGAGCGAAGCTTCGTATTCTTCGCCGACCTTATCCTTCATGTAGGCGACGAGATAGAGCGCGTCTACGTCGCGTTCCGCTTCCGCGGCGGTTTTTTCGCAAGCGGAGGAGCGCACGGCGGCTTCCTGAACGACGGATTTGTATTTTTTCTTCGCGGTTTCGCCGTTTACCAGCGCGTCTTTGATGATGCGGTGGATGCACAGGTCGGGATATCGCCTGATCGGAGAAGTGAAATGACAGTAACATTCCGAGGATAAGCCGAAATGGCCTTTGTTTTCGGGGGAATACACCGCTTTCATCATGGAACGTAACATCACGCGGTTGACGATCGGATAGAGCGGGGAGTTTTCCAGCGATTTCAAGAGTTTTTGATAGTCGTGCGGCGCAACCGAATCGGGATCGAATTTGGCGGGAACGCCGGCTTCGGCGAGAAACTCTTGAAAATCGCGGGCTTTTTCGGGCGAGGGTTGTTCGTGAACGCGATAGACGAAGGGCATTTCTCTCGCCGTCATGACGGTTGCTACGCTTTCGTTTGCAAGCACCATGAATTGCTCGATCATTTCGTGCGCGACCGATCGCTCGTAATCGGGGACGGAAATTACGCCGTTTGCGTAGAGGATCTTCGCTTCCTTGATATCCATTGCGACTTCGCCGCGCAGATTTCTTGCCGATTTCAGAATTTTGGTGAGTTCAATCGCCGTCTTTACGAACTCCGTAAGGTCGGGATAGCGCTCTGCGGTTTCGCGCTTTCCTTCGTAGAGTTCCAGAATTTCCCGATACGTCATGCGGTGCCGCGAACGGATCACGGAGGGGACAATCTTCTTTTCGACGACCGTGCCGTTTCCGTCTATTTTCATGATGCACGAAAGAGTGAGCCGCGCAACGCCTTCGTTCAAGGAACAGATGTCGTTGGAAAGGGCGGTAGGGAGCATCGGAAGAACGCGATCGGGGAAATACACACTCGTGCCGCGGCGAAACGCCTCTTCGTCGATCACGCCGCCGCGCGGCACGTAGTGCGATACGTCCGCAATGTGTACGCCGAGGGAATAATAGCCGTGTTCTTTTTTAACGAAAATCGCGTCGTCGATATCCCGCGTGTCTTCGCCGTCGACCGTCACGATCAACTCTTCGCGCAAATCCAGTCGCCGGGCGAGACTCTCTTCCGGATCCCGCTTCGCCTGTTTTTCCGCTTCTTTTAAAACGGCTTCCGGAAATTCTTCCCGCAGACCGTATGCGCGGATGATCGCCGTCTCTTCGACGAAGAAATCGCCGCTCTCGCCGAGAACTTCTTCGATTTCTCCTTTTACGCCGCGTTCGCCGTAAGCGGTTATCCGCACGACGACCTTTGCGCCGTTTTTACAATTTTTCGTTTTCCCTGCGGGGATAAGCACGTCAGCGGCAAACTTTTTCTCATCGGGATGCACATAGCCGCCGCGATGCTCCGCGAAAAAGGTTCCGATCAGTTCTTTTTTGCCGCGGGCAAGGATCGCAAGAACTTCGCCTTCGTCGCCGCTTCGTCCGCCTTTGACGGGAAAAGCGAGTACGGTGTCGCCGTGGAGCGCGCCTTTTAACGCGCGGTGGGGCAGAAAGAGATCGGAGAGCGCGGGATCGTCCGGAACGAGAAAGCCGAACCCCCGTTCATTGCCCGAGACCGTGCCGCGGATCGCGCCGAACTGTGCGGCGGTACCGTAACGGTAACGGGAATCGCACAGCAGTTCGCCTTCGCGGCAAAGGGAATTCAGAATATTGCGCAAACCGAGCGCTTCTTTTTTGCCGAGCCTTAATTTTTTGGAGATCTGTTCGTCGGTGAGAAGCGCGAACGAACCGTCCCGTATCTTTGCAAGCAAAGATTGTTTTACATCCAAGTTATCAATACTCCTTGTTTTAAATAAAAGGGGCTAGCACGAAGCCGCCCCTTGGGTATCTCTCGTAATTATGACCTTGTCCGCTTATGCCGCGCCCCAGATTGCATCGATCTGCAAAATGAAGAATACGACGGAAAGTACGGTAAGCACCGCAAGGCAGATAATCGTCCAAAGTTTGAGCTTTGCCTCAATGGATTTTCCTTTGTTTTTGCCGTAGAACGTTTCGCTGGATCCGCCGAGCGCGTCGATCCCCTGCGAGTTTCCGGGTTGGAGCAGGACGAGAACGATCGCCGCGATTGCCGCGACCGCCATACAAACAATCAGCACGAAATAAACGATCATACGTGCTCTTGCAACCGTATCGTCCGGAAGAACGCCGGCGAGAAGATTTGACATCGACATCAGATAATTCATACAGTGTCACCTTATTATTTACAAAATACAGCAGTAATTATAGCATAAGACGATGGAAAAAACAACCTTTTTTCCGCCAAAAATGAAAAGTCGCGAAAAAAATCCCTCCGCAAAGCGAAACACCCGTTGAATTTCGAACTTTTGTGAAAAGGGGATTCATTCGGCAGTTACGTTTTATCCTTGTTTTGCTTTTCTACTTTTATACCATGGCGTTCCAACAGCTGAACATATTCTTCGAATTTATGAAACCGAATAGGCATTTGAATATGATTGTCAAAGGAAAGAATAAGCGCCGGACAAATATCTTTATATTTATCCACCAGCTCCGCTTTCACGCAGTGCCCTGTTTTGATCAATTTTTGCGCTATAGCGTGGTAATTAAAATATGCCATAAACTTATTTTTCCCGAAATTGTTTCGCATAACGCTTGCTTGAAAAAATTACGGATAGCATATATATCCATGAAAGAAGTATATACGAAAAATTTACACAGTAAACGGAATAGACACTTCGAGATTGCCCTCGAAGTGTCTATGTTACGGCTTGATTGAATTGCAAACTTGTGTTGATCAATCGTTGCGCTGAAAAATGGCTTGCGCGCAAATTTTATGCCTTTTTAAAGATTTCGACGGATTCTCTGGTCGCAAGCGGTAAAAGCACGCAGTTTTCGTTTACGTAGTCGGAATTCTGAATATCCTTGATCGCGCCTTTCAGCATCGCGCTCTTTTCGATCGTTTCTTTCATCTTATCGGTGGAGGAGAATTCAAATACGATCGCAACCGTCGCGACGGGTAAAAGCGTACCCGGTTTTGTAAATACGTGTACGGTACAGATGCTTTTGATTTCTTCTTCGGAATTTGCGTTTAAACATTTCAAAATATCGTCCTGATATTCTTCGATGCTCTGACTTTCGCTGTAACCGGCTTTTTGAAACGCGGACTTGATCGAAGAGTACGAAGAGCAGCCCGCGAGTAGGGCGAGCATGAGCGTAACGAGCACGAGCGAGCTGAAAAATGCGGTGAGTTTCTTTTTCATAACGGTCTCCTTGATAAGAAATTAACAACATCATTATATTCGGAAAAAGAGCTTTTGTCAAGTGAAACACAAAAAAATTCCAAAATAAATTCATTTTCAAAGTGGTAGGCGCCCTTGCGCATTTGACAATTTTCCGCCGCTGATTTATAATGATTCTTATGGAAAATATCGTGCTGATCGGCATGCCGTCGTCCGGGAAAAGTACCGCGGGCGTGTTGCTTGCAAAAAAAATCGGCTATGGCTTTATCGACAGCGATCTCGTCATTCAGGAAGAAGAGAATGCGTTGCTTTCCGAAATCATTGCCGAAAAAGGCGCGGAAGGATTTTTGAAGATCGAAGACCGCGTCAATGCGGGACTTTCGGTGTCGAAATGCGTAATCGCAACGGGCGGCAGCGTCTGTTACTGTCCGAATGCGATGGCGCATCTTAAAAAAATCGGAACGGTCGTCTATTTGCAGATCGGCGAAAAAGAAGCGGAAAAACGGATCCCGAATCTGGTAAAGCGCGGAGTGGTGATGCGCGGAAGCGCGAACTGTCTCGGCGATTTGTTCCGCGAGCGCGTACCGCTGTATGAACGCTATGCCGACGTGATTGTACGGTGCGACGGAAAGACGGTCGAAGAAACGGTTGCGGCAATCGCCGCTGCCGCGGGATATTCGGTATGAGAATCTGCGTTTACGGCGCCGGCGCGATGGGAACGAGCCTTGGCGCGCTCTTGTCCCTTGTATGCGAATGCGACCTCGTCAGCCGCAACCGCGCGCACGTTTCGGCGCTCAAAGCAAATGGCGCGACGCTGGAAAAGAACGGAACGGTTTATTTGCAGACTTCAGTCAAGGCGTTTTTGCCGGAGGAAATGAAAGGGGAGTACGACTGCATCGTACTTGCCGTAAAGCAACGGGAAAACAGTCGGGTCGCGGAGTTTTTGATGCCGTATTGTAAGGCGGACGGGTGTTTGCTCACCGTTCAGAACGGGTTGCCGGAAGAAGCGCTTGCCGAATTATTCGGCAAAGAACGCGTTTACGGAGCCGCGCTGTCATGGGGCGCGGAACTTGCGGAAAGCGGTATCATTAAGATCACGAGCGATGCGGGATTTCGCGTCGGGCTGGGCGCCTGCGGCAAAGGGGCGCGTTTGCAGGAGCTTGCGGAGCTGTTGCGGGAAGCGGGTTGTACGGTCGCAGTGGATAAGCTTATAGAAATCCGTTTTGCCAAACTCGCGACAAACGCGTCTTTTTCTACGTTGTCGGTGATATCGGGCTTGCCGTTCGGAGTGCTCGCGAAAAAATACAAACGGCATTGCGTCAGGCTGATCCGCGAGACGTTTGCCGTCGCCCGTGCCTGCGGATGCGAGAAACTTCCGCTCAACGGACACGATTTGTTTAAATCGCTTCTCTTTTGCAACGGGCTGCTTCTGCCCGCCGCGATGAAAAAATATCGCAATACCCGATCCGGCATGTTGAAGGATTTGGAAGCGAGCAGGCGTTGCGACGTGGATTTTACTGCGGGCGCGGTAATACGCAAGGGGAAGCAGTGCGGCGTACCTGTGCCGTATTTGGAGCGTGCGGTCGCCCTTGTGCACGACGTCGAAAACGGGCTTGCGGAATCTGCGCCCGAAACTTTGGAATTTATGGATGAAACAGGAGTTTAGCATGGATTATCAAAAACTTGCCGAAAGATTGCTTCCGGGGGAATACCCGCAGTTAGAGAGCTTTGAAGCGAAGTACCCGCCGCGCGCTTTGGCGAAGGGTGCGGAAGTTACCCGTCTCGCGCCGTCGCCCACGGGATTCATTCATCTGGGTAATCTGTTCGTCGCGCTTGCCAACGAACGGATCGCGCATCAGAGCGGCGGGGTTTTATATCTCAGAATAGAAGATACCGATTTAAAACGCAAAGTGGACGGCGCGGTAGAGGCGGTTAAAAACGCGCTTCGCTATTTCGATATCAAGTTCGACGAAGGCGCAGAGATCGGCGGAAACGACACGTACGCGCCTTGGTATCAGCGCGAACGCGCTGAGATATACCGCGCGTTTGTAAAGGATCTGATCGCGCGCGGAAGAGCGTATCCCTGTTTCTGTACGGAAGACGATCTGAGCGCACTGCGCGAGCGTCAAACGTCGCAGAAGAAGATCACGGGTTATTACGGGGAGTATGCGAAATGCCGCAATCTTTCCGAAGAAGAGATTTACGCAAAACTCGACGCGGGCGAGCCGTTCGTCATCCGTCTCAAATCGCTCGGCGATCCGGAGAACAAACTCAAATTTCACGATTCGATCAAAGGGGAGATCACCGTTACCGAAAACGATCAGGACGTCGTAATCCTGAAAAGCGACGGGATCCCGACCTACCATTTCGCCCATGCAATCGACGATCATTTCATGCGCACAACGCTCGTGATTCGCGGCGAGGAATGGCTTGCGTCTTTGCCGATCCATATCGAACTGTTTGAAGCGCTCGGTTTCGCCCGTCCGCGTTACGGACATAACTGTTCGCTCATGAAACAGGACGGTGAAACGCGGCGGAAGCTGTCAAAGCGAAAAGACCCTGAACTCTCTTTGGAATTTTACCGTCAGGAAGGTTATTACGCGAGAGCGGTAAAAATTTATATGCTTACGCTTCTCAATTCGAATTTCGAAGAATGGTATCTGAAAAATCCCGACGCGCCGCTCGAAGATTTTCAATTCTCGGTTTCGAAGATGGGAAAAAGCGGCGCGCTGTTCGATTTGGATAAACTCAACGACATTTCGAAAAACGAGCTTGCCAAGCTGTCGGCAGAAGAGATGCTGTCGTTTATGGAAACTTGGGCGGGCGAATTCGGCAGTGAGGCGCAAAAGGAATATTTCCGCGACCGAAACTATCTGACGGCGGTTCTCGAACTCTGCATGGGAACGGCGGGGAAAAAGCGCAGAAAGGATTTTACGACCGCAAAACAGGCAACGGAAACCGTCGCGTATTTCTTTACGCGGGTGCCGCGCGGCGACGATTACCGCGTTGATTTTATCACGCGCAAGGAGATATTACGGCGCTTCCTCGAACGTTACGATTTTCATGACGACGCGCAGGCGTGGTTCGCAAAAGTGAAGGAAACGGCGGGCGAATTGGGTTTTGCCTCCGAAATGAAGGAGTACAAACAGAATCCCGAAGCGTATCGGGGGAACGTCGCCGACGTTGCGGAAGTTTTGCGGATTGCGACGACGGGAAAGGCGAACACGCCGGATCTGTATACGATCCAGCAAATTCTCGGGGAAGAAGAGACGCGCGCGCGTCTTCGCGCGGCGGCGGAAAAGGAGTAATTATGAGCAGAGCGGACGAAATATTTATCGCGAACTGTAAGGACATCATGCAAAACGGGGTTTGGGATACCGATCTGCCCGTTCGCCCCCGTTGGGAGGACGGTTCGCCCGCGCATACGGTGAAAAAGTTCGGGATCGTGAACAGATATAATTTGCAGGAAGAATTTCCTGCGCAGACGATCCGCCGTCTGGCGTTCAAATCCTGTGTGGACGAGCTGCTCTGGATCTGGCAGAAAAAGAGCAACAACGTTCGTGACTTGAAGTCTCATATCTGGGACAGTTGGGCGGACGAAACTGGTTCGATCGGCAAGGCGTACGGTTATCAGCTCGGCAAAAAGGCGATTTATCGCGAGGGGGAGTTCGATCAGGTTGACCGCGTGCTTTATGATCTGAAACACAATCCCGCATCGCGCAGGATCATGACCAACCTTTACAATTTCGAAGATCTGCACGAGATGCATTTGTATCCCTGTGCGTATTCGATGACTTTCAACGTCTCCGGAGACGTCTTGAACGGGATCTTGAACCAACGCTCCAACGACATGCTCACGGCGAACAACTGGAACGTCGCGCAATATGCGGTGCTGCTTACCATGTTCGCGCAGGTGAGCGGTTTGAAAGCGGGCGAACTGATCCACGTGATTGCGGACGCGCATTTGTACGACCGTCATATCCCGATCGTGCAGGAGGTCATTGCCAACAAGCCGAAAAAGGCGCCGAAACTGATCATAGATCCTTCAGTAACTGATTTTTACGATTTTACGGTGGACAGTTTCCGGCTCGAAAATTACGAATTTACGCCGCTCGAAACAAAAATTCCCGTTGCGGTTTAAAAAGGAGATAGCATGAAAGCGATTTTACACGTCGATAACCGTTGGGGGATCGGAAAGGGGAACGACCTGATGTTCTCCATTCCGCGCGATATGAAGTTTTTTCGGGAGACCACGGCGGGCAAAACGGTCGTGATGGGCTTGAACACGTTGCGCTCTTTCCCGAACGGAAAACCCTTGAAAAACAGAATCAATATCGTGCTTTCGCCGGAAGACGTCAACGAAGACGTGATCACCGTGCACGGTCTTAACGAACTGTTCGAAGAATTAAAAAAATATTCTCCGGACGAAGTATTCGTCATCGGCGGCGCAAGCGTATACCGCTTGCTCTTTCCCTATTGCAGCGAGGTTCTTGTGACGAAAGTCGATGCCGACGGGGGGGCGGACGTGTTCGTTCCCAACCTCGACGAAAACGAGGATTTCCGTCTTGTTTCGGAAAGCGATCCGGTGGAAGACAACGGATACAATTTGCGATTCTGCACTTACCGCAACGTGAAGTATTAAGGCATGAAGTTTCGGTTTCTGAGCGGAAACGCCGTCAAAACGATCGCGGCGGTCTCGATGCTGATAGATCACGCGGGAATGATGCTGTTTCCGCAACTGACGGCGTTGCGCGCGATCGGGCGGCTTGCAATGCCGCTTTTTTCCTATCAGATCGCGGAAGGCTGTTGTTTTACCCGAAACCGCTTCCGCTATTTTTTTACCGTTGCCCTGTTCGGGGTCTTGTTTTCGCTGGCGTTTTACTTTTTCAGCGGCATGATATACCTCTCGATCTTTTCTACCTTTTCTTTTTCGATCTTAACGATTTGCGCATTGCAGGAGACGCAATCCGCCTTTCTTACCAAAAACCGCAAAAAGGCGCTCGGGTTTGCGCTTTTGACGGCAGGGGCGGTCGCATGCGCCTATTTTGCTTGTTTGCCTAAGACGCTGTTCGGAAAAGAATATTTCGTCGATTACGGCTTTTATGGGTGTATGCTGCCTGTGTTCGCGGCGCTGTTTGATTTGCGCAGGGCGGGCGCGGCGGAGGATTTCAAGGCGCCGCTGATCCGTTTGACCGCTTTTGCGGCGGGACTTGCGCTCCTGTGCGTCTCTTCCGGAAATTCGATCGCGTGGTTTTCGTTTTTTGCATTGATACCGCTTTTGCTCTATAACGGCAAGCGTGGCAGATATTGTTTGAAGTATTTCTTTTATGTGTTTTATCCCGCCCATCTTATCATTCTGTATTTGATCCGTTATACGGCGGGTTTCGCGGGACTGTACGGATTTTGAAGCGAAATTTTACTCCGCATAGCCTTTTTTTGTTGTAAAATTTCCCCAAAAGTATTAGAATAAACGTTGATACGTTACAATGAGGTTTATATGATTAGAAATGATTTAAGGAATATCGCAATTATCGCGCACGTAGACCACGGCAAGACGACGCTGGTGGATCAGATGTTAAAACAGGGCGGAACCTTTCGCGACAATCAGGTCGTTGCCGACCGCGTGATGGACAGCGGCGCTTTGGAGCGCGAACGCGGGATCACGATCCTTGCAAAGAACACTTCGGTGCATTACAACGGTGTCAAAATCAATATCGTCGATACGCCCGGACATGCGGACTTTTCCGGCGAGGTCGAGCGCTCTTTAAAAATGGTTTCGGGGGTGTTGATCCTCGTGGACGCGGCGGAAGGACCTATGCCGCAAACCCGTTTCGTTATGCAGAAGGCGTTGGAGTTAGGACTCAAACTGATCATCGTCGTGAATAAAGTGGACCGCCCCGATGCGCGGATTCCGGAAGTGATCGACGAAGTTTTGGAACTGCTCATGGATCTTGACGCAACCGACGATCAGTTGGAAAGTCCGTTCGTCTTCTGTTCCGGCAGAGCGGGTACCGCTTCTCTCGATCAGAATGTCGCGGGAAGCGATCTTACGCCGCTGTTCGATACCGTACTGTCGCATTTTCCGCCGCTCGAACTTGACGAGACGGGCGCTTTGCAGATACTCGTCTCCTCGATCGATTATAACGAGTACGTCGGCAGAATCGGGATCGGCAGAATCGAGCGCGGCGTTGCGAAGCCCAATTCCGAAGTGATCGCCTGCAACTATAACCACGGCGACACGCGCGTACGCGGAAAGCTTGTGAATTTGTATGAGATCGAAGGGCTCGAAAGGGTGCCTTGCGAACAGGCGATCGCGGGCGATATCGTTTGTTTTTCGGGATTGGAAAAAATCAATATCGGCGACACGGTCTGCGCGGCAGACTGCGTGGAACCGGTTGCGTTCGTAAAAATCACGGAACCGACCGTTGAAATGATATTTTCGGTAAACGATTCTCCGTTTGCGGGAAAAGAGGGGAAATTCGTGACGACGCGGCATTTGCGGGACAGGCTCTACCGCGAACTCCTGCGCGACGTGTCTCTGCGCGTGGAAGATACGGATTCCGCCGACGCCTTCCGCGTGAGCGGCAGAGGGGAGATGCACCTTTCCATTTTGATCGAGACGATGCGGCGGGAGGGCTACGAGTTTCAGGTGAGTTCGCCCAAAGTGCTCTATAAAGAAATCGACGGCACGGTGTACGAGCCGGTAGAACGGTTGATCGCCGACGTTCCGGGGGACCTCACGGGACCTGTTTTCCAGAGCATGGGGCAGCGTAAGGGAGAGTTGTTGCACATGACGGCAATGGGTTCGCGCATGCGGCTCGAATTTTTGGTGCCCGCGCGCGGACTGTTCGGCTATAAGAGTGAATTTTTAACGGATACGAAGGGCGAAGGCGTCATGAATTCCGTATTTTTCGAATATCAGCCCTATAAAGGCGAGATTCAGCGGCGGGAATCGGGTTCGCTCGTCGCTTTCGAAACGGGCGAAGCCGTCACGTACGGATTGTTCAATGCGCAGGCGCGCGGTATCCTGTTTATCGACGCGGGCACGCCGGTGTACGAAGGCATGGTCGTCGGCGTGTCTCCCAAGGAAGGGGATATCAACGTAAACATCTGCAAAACCAAACATCTTACGAATACGCGTTCCTCGTCGTCCGACGATGCGCTGCGGCTGATCCCGCCGAAACGCATGAGTCTCGAAGAGGCGTTGGAATTTATCGGCGACGACGAACTGCTGGAAGTTACGCCGCAAAACGTGCGCGTGCGCAAACGGATTCTGGACGGGGAGCTTCGCGCCAAAGCCCGTGCAAAAGCGAAAATACAATAGTATTATGTCAGTCATAATATATAAAGCCCTCGTAAAAACGAGGGCTTTATATATAATTTTTGTCGATTTTTTCGGTTGATATCCAAAAAACAACTTTTATGGATCGGGTTATATTCCGCCGATCCGGCCGCATATAAATAGGATATGCAAAACGAAACGGCACAGAGCGTTCTCACGATCGAACAGCAGAAAAAAATCACGATGACGGGCGTTGAAAGCGTAGACGCGTTTTCCGACACCTCGATTTCGCTTACGGTAAACGGGAAGAAAGTATCGGTTACGGGCAGCGGATTGAAAGTTTTGGCGTTCAGTAAAGGGAGCGGAAATTTCTCCGCAAGCGGAGAGGTGTCTGCGGTAAAATTCGGCGGAGCGAAAGGGAAGGCTCTCCAAAAACTGTTCAAATGACGGAATACAGTCAGTTTTTCAATTTTATAATTTGCGTGACCTGCGGGATCGTCGGCGGCTTTGTTTACGATTTTTTGTACTGCGTCCGTTATCCTTTTCGGCAGAAGTGGGTCAGAATCGTTACGGACGTCGTGTTCTGGATTTTTTTCGCGGGCATATATTTGTTTGTGACCGTACTGATCGGAATGCCCGATCTGCGCTTTTTTGCGTTTATCGGCTGTATTCTCGGTCTTTTCCTGTATCTGAAAAGTTTCCATAAAATTGTTGCCTTTTTGGCGAAAAAGGTGTATAATAGACTAAACAGATCACGAAAAGGAAGAAATTCATGTACGAAACAGACCATACGAACGGCGGAGAGGAGAAGTTAAAGCGAATTACGGTCGCGATGACGGTTGCGGGCGTGCTTCTCATTCTGTTTTTGATCGTTGTCATGATTATTACCTTTGTTCAAATGGGCGTTAAGAATGCGGAGCTTTCGCGTTGGGAAAAGGAATATCAACGTTACGAAGAGCTTCAAGAAAACGCGCAGGATAAATACGAATTTTATAAAACGGAGCAGGGTTTACGCTATCTTGCGATTTCGCAGGGTTGGACGAATCCCCGTTGATCGGATATGAAGAAGTTTGCCGTAATCGATATCGGTTCCAATTCCGTTCGCCTCATGCTGTGGGCGAACGGAAAAACTTTATATAAGAAGATTAAGACGACGCGTTTGGGCGCCGGGTTGGCAGACAAGCGGTTGTTGGGCGCGGATGCGATCGAACGTTCTGTTGCGGCGATCTGCGATTTTCAGGCGGAAGCGAAAGGTTATCCCGTTTATGCGTTTGCGACCGCGGCGGTGCGTTCCGCGGAAAACAGAAGCGACTTTTGCGCGTGCGTTAAAAGCGTGTGCGGTCTTTCCGTCGACGTTGTGTCGGGCGAGGCCGAAGCGTTGCTCGGACTGAACGGCGCGCTTGGAAGACGGGACGGCGGAGTCGTCGACATCGGCGGTGCGAGTACGGAAGTTTGCGTCCGCGACGGCGGAAAGATCGTTTTTTCCGAAAGCATACCGCTCGGTGCGGTTCGCCTTTATGATTTATGCCGCGACGATCCCGTAAAACTCGAACATGCTACGGAAAGCGCTTTAAACAAGTTGCGCGGCTGTACGATCAACGGCGAGTTGTATGCGGTCGGCGGGACGGCGGCGACGCTCGCAGGCCTGAAATGCGCAATGCAGATTTATGATGGGCAGAAACTTCACCGCACGGTGCTTTCGGCGGACGAAACGGAGCGGACGGCGGAGAATCTTCTGCGCATGAAGCCGGAAGAACGGGCAAAACTTGCCGGAATGGAAAAGGGAAGGGAAGACATCATTGCAGGAGGCGCTTATCTTTTTTCCAAAGTTTTAAAAGTGCTTTCGGTTGACAAGGCATATTTTTCGGATGCCGATAATCTGGAAGGATATTTGGTTTACAGGGGACTTATATGAGCGGAAGAACCAAGCGAACGCTTTATGATATCGTTACGTTCATTTTGCTTTTGTGCGCGCTGGCGGGGACGTTTGCAATGGCGTTTTTTGCCGTGATCCGCGGCGGAAAGCTCGGCGAATATATCGCGCTCGCGGCGTTTTGCCTCGTTGCGCTGGCGTTTCCCGTTCAAGTTTGGATTCACGAACTCGGGCATCTGTTTTGCGGTTTGCTGTCGGGTTACCGCTTTGTGTCGCTTTCCGTAAACGGCATTGCGATCGGTACGCGCGGCGTTTCCTTTCGGCTCGGAAAAGCGTACGTCGGACAGACGCAGATGCTTCCGAAAAACGGTAAGGTTTCTCGAAGCGGCTTTGCTTTTTTTACGATCGGCGGCGCGTTGTTCGGTCTGATTTACGGCGGGGTGTTTATGACTTTGTATTTCCTGGTTCCGATAACGCCTGCGCTTTTGTTTTTTGAACTCTTTGCGCCGCTTGCGATTTACGAAGCGCTCGAAGCGGTGTATCCTTGCGAGCTTCCGGCGGGGCGTACGGACGGAAAAATGCTGGTTGAATTGAAGCGGAACTCGGCTTACGCAAAAGTGTTTTTATCGGTGATCGCGGCGCAGGGCATGCTTGCAGATCGCACGTATGCGGAAATCCCGCGGGAGTTGTTGTTCAAACTGCCCGTGATCAGGGCGGATGAAGTTGCCTATTTTGCGCTGGCACAGCTCCGTTGGCAATATCTGTTTTACAACGGCGACGAAGCCGGCGCGCGCGAACAGTTACGGCGTTTATCGGGTGCTTGCGAAGATGCGGAAGTCCCGGAACAGGTTCGTTGCGATCTTCTCTACGCAGAGCGGGTTCTGGAAGGGGGAGATTGCGTTGATCAAGACGCCTGCCGGGGGGATTCGCTTGCCGAACTCCGAACGCGTTATGCGCTGACGGGCGAAGGCAGGGCGGAAGCAGTGAACGCCGCCGAAAAAGAGAGGTATACAGGGATCCGCGCGGTCGAATTAAAGCTGATCGAGCGGGCGGACGCCTTAAAAAAATAAAAGATCTGCTAACAAGCAGACCTAAGTTTGATTTTCGAATCTGAACGATCCTCGGAAAGCGAAGATTTTATCTTTGGCGAATTTATTGCTTAATCGGAAAGTCCGAGAAGATAATCCGCGGAGACGTTGAAATAGCGCGCAAGTTTCGCGATATTCGAAGCCGTGGGATCACTCTTATTCGTTTCCCAATAACAAACGATGCCAAGACTGACGCTTAAATCTTTTGCTACCGTTGCCTGAGAGAGACCTCTCTCTTTTCTAAGTTCCATAAGTCTATCAGCAAAAATTTTCATAAGTTTATTATAAAGGATATTAACCCGTTTTGCAACGATTTGGATTATATTTTACGTGAAATTTTCGTTAAATTCTGAAAATTTCACTATATTGATTCGTTTTAAGAAAGGAGTATTTATGATTTCAATCTTGTTTGTTTGTCATGGAAATATCTGCCGATCGCCGATGGCGGAGAGCGTGTTTACAAATCTTGTCAAAGAGGCGGGGGTTTCCGAGCATTTTTCGATTTCGTCCGCCGCAGCGCATTCCGACGAGATCGGAAATCCGCCTCATCGCGGAACGCAACGGATATTGAGCGAGAAAGGGGTGCCGCTCGTTCCTCACCGCGCGCGGCTCATGACGGACGAGGACGGGGCGAATTACGATTACCTGATCGGAATGGACGAGCACAACGTGCGCGATATGCGTCGGATCGTAAAGGTAGAACATTTGAACAAAGTCTCCAAATTGCTTGATTTTACCGCGCGCCCGCGAGCGATTGCCGATCCTTGGTATACGGGCGATTTCGAAGGCACTTTTCGCGACGTTTTCGAGGGGTGCAACGCTCTGCTTGCTTTTTTACGTGAAAAATACGGAATATAGCCGTTTTCAAGCGCGTTTTTATGAATTTCCTTTACTTTTTGGGGGATCTGTGATAGAATGTTTTATGCGGGAGGAGACTGATGAGAACGCACGAGTCGGAAGAAATGTACCTTGAAACGATCTTGCTTTTGAGTGCGCGTAAGGAAACCGTTCGTTCGGTCGACGTGGTGGACGAGCTTGGTTATGCGAAGTCGAGCGTTTCGCGCGCTGTGAATCTGCTATTGGGGAAAGGGCTGATTGAAATCGACGGAAACGAGGGGATCACGCTTACGGAAAGCGGTCGGAAACGCGCAGAGACGACGTACGAAAAACATCGGATATTTACGGAAATGTTTGTACGGATGGGCGCGGATCGACAGCTTGCCGAAGAAAATGCCTGCCGCGTGGAACACGTGATTTCGGATGAATTATTCGAAATCATAAAATCGCAGTACGGGAAATGACAATTATGCCCCGAAGCAGTCGGCTTCGGGGCATTTCGTTTATTCTGTAAGTGTTTGCAGGATATCGAAATAGCGATCGAAAGTTTTTTTGCAGCAGAGCGGATCTAATATCGTTACGTTTCCCGTTTTCAGTCCGATAAGGGAAAACGCCATGGCGATCCGATGATCGCCGTAGGATTTCAGAGTTCCGCCGTTCACGGTCGAAGGACGGATCGTAAGCGTTTGCCCGTCCCATTCGGCGGGAACGCCGAGCCTCGTTAAATTTTCGCAAATCGCGCGAATGCGGTCGCATTCTTGAAATCTGATGTGGTCGATTCCGCGCAATCGCGTAGGGCTGTCGGCAAAGGGCGCGAGCGCGGCGATCGTCATTGTTTGGTCGGAATAGTCCTGCACGTTCTCGTCAAAGCCGGAAAATCCGTTCGTGTTGCTTCCGTCCGCCAATAATCCGTCATTTAAGGGAATCAATTTCACGCCTTTTTTTTCAAGCAACCGCAGAAAGCGGAAGTCTCCCTGTAAGGTGTCCGGTTTTACGCGACGGACGAGAACTTTTTCGGAGAAAAGAAGGGATAGCGCATAAAAATAGCACGCGCCCGAAAGATCGGGTTCTATTTCGTATTCGGAAGGGGGCGCCGGCGCGGGAAACACCGTGATCGTATTCCCGTTTTTTTGATAAGGAACGCCGAAGGCGGCGAGCAGTTCCAGCGTCATGCCGATATAGCTCCCTTGCGTGCGATTTCCCGAAAGGGTAAGCGTTATCGGGCGGGAGAGTGCGGTCGCGGCGATTAAAATGCCGCTTGCGTACTGCGTGCTTTTATCGGTGTCTATCGTGAACCGATCCGTTTGGATTCCAGCGGAGTGCAAGCGAAAGGGGAAATGTCCCGCTTGTTTGAGATATTCGATCCGTACGCCCGATTCTTCCAGCAAACTCAAAACCTCCATCGGTCGCTTTTCCATTTGTTCGGAAGACGTTAAAAGGTAGTCTCCGCCGCAAAACGCAAGCGCAACGGTGAGAAATCTTGCCGCGGTTCCCGCGCTCTGCACATTGATTTCCGCGGTTTGATTGGGGATCCTGCCGCCGCAACCGAATACGGTTACGCTGTCTTCCGCCGTTTCCGTGCGGATTCCGAGCGATTGGAGACAGGAGATCAAAGTGCGCGTATCTTCTCCGTATGAGCCGCAAATCAGTTTGACGCGACCTTTCGAAAGTGCGGCAAGCACCAGAGCGCGATTCATCAGGCTTTTCGAAGCGGGAACGCTTACGACGATCGGATCGGAAGTCGGTTTCAATTTATGTATCAGAATTGATTCCATGCAAAAAGTATACAGTAAAAACGCAAAAAAGTCAATAAAGCGGGAAATGTTCTTGAAAATATCCGCAAATTATGGTATAATTTTTTTATGAACATTGTCGTTGTCCGCGCGCGGCGGAAATCCATGACGGTCACCGTAAACCGCGGCGGGGAGGTAGTCGTTCGGGCGCCGTACGGGGTAAGCCGCGAGGAGATTCGTTATTTTATCGAAATGCATCGCGATTGGATCTTTTTGCGGCAGGAAGAGAGGTTGCGCGGTCAAGCGGATCTTTCTGACGGCGCGAGTTATAACCTGTTCGGTCGGCAAATCGTTCTTGCAAGCGGAAAGCTTTCGTTGACCGACGGCGTATTGTACTTGCCGCAAAAAGCGCGGGAAGCGGCTTTTCGGAAATATTTGATCGGTTTGGCGAAGGACGAAATGTCGGAATTGACGGAACGGCTTGCCGAAGAGTTCGGATTCCGTTACGGCGGTGTGCGGATTTCTGCCGCGCGAACGCGGTGGGGGTCGTGCAACAGCCGCGGTGTGATCGCGTATTCCTTTCGGGTCGCGTTTCTCCCGTTGGAGGCGATTCGCGCGATTGCCGTTCACGAGCTGTGCCATACCCGTGTTTTTCATCACGGACCGAAGTTCTGGGCGGAAGTGGAGAGAATTATTCCCGATTATTCTGCGTTGCGAAAGGTTTTAAAAAGCATGCAATATGTGATGAATTATCTATAAAGAGATAATAATTGGCAATTAAAACAGTAGTATGTCAGACATAAATACATAATAGTATCGGGTTTTGAGGTAAAAAATGAAAATTATCGTATACGGATTGGGAATTATCGGCGCATCGCTGTGCGCCGCGTTAAAGCGTGCGGGACACACGGTTTACGGTAGAAACCGCAGTCGGGAACCGATCGAATACGCTCTTGCGCACGGCATGATCGACGGCGCGACGGATTCCTGCGAAGGCGCGGACGTCGTATTTCTTGCTCTGCCTCCCCGTATTATTATGAAGGTTCTCGATACGGAGATTTTCTCACCCGACACGGTCGTCGCAGATATTTGCGGGGTGAAATGTCCGATCGAAGAGGTTGTATTTGCCAAATCCCGAAACTATCGCTATGTCGGAACGCATCCTATGGCGGGAAAAGAGACTTCGGGGATCAAATCGGCAAGCGCGACGCTGTTCGACGGCGCGAATCTCATTTTAACTCCCCGCAATGAGACTAACCCCGAAGCGCTTGCAACCGTGAAAACGCTCGGTAAAGAGATGGGTTTTACGCGGATCGTGGAGTGTTCCGCCGTGCGGCACGACCGTATGATTGCGTTGACGTCGCAACTTGCGCACGTGGTTTCGAACGCTTACGTAAAAAGTCCGTTGACGGACGGTTGCGTCGGGTTTACGGGCGGGAGTTTTCAGGACATGACGCGGATTGCAGGCGTGGACGCAGAGGTCTGGACAGAGCTGTTTTTTCTGAATCGCCAAAATTTGATCGACGAACTGAACCGTCTCTCCGATTCCCTGAATAAATACGCCGATGCGTTAAAAGCAGACGACGAAGAAGAGATGAAAGGGCTTTTAAAAGAGGGAAAAGATTACAGAAATCGGTTTTTGTGCAAAAATTGACGTTTTTGTTCAAAAATAAACCGATTTCCGTTTACAATTCCGAATAAATATATTATAATATCAATAATGTTTGATTGTAAGATCGAAATCGTTACGACGACGGAGGGGCAAACAAGCCGTTTTGTTTCCGAAGGGAAATGTCGGTTGGAAGCCGACGGAGCGCTTACTCTCGATTATCGTCAGGACGGCGACGAAACGCGCTTATCGCTTTCAAAGGATCGGCTTGCGATGCGCCGGTCGGGTCAAATCGGGCTGTGCGCCGAATTTATCGCCGGTTGCGATTCTTATCTTGAAACCGTTTTCGATGGGGCGAAAGGTCGGATTCCGATTCATTCGGATCAATATCGGTTTTATACAATGCGGAAAGGCTGTGGCGCTTTGTTGGCTTATACTTTGAAAGGCGAAGGGGCGGATCAGCCGTTTCAACTGGAAATTACTATCGAAACTTCGGAGGAAAAATGAAAATACGTTATCTTGGACATTCGTGCTTCCAGCTTACCGAAAGCACGGGGACGAGTATCGTGACGGATCCTTACGGCGACGTGGGATTCGATTTGCCGTGTATTTCGGCGGACGTCGTGACCGTGAGTCACGATCATTACGATCACAACAACGTGAAAGCGGTTAAGGGGAATCCCGTTGTGATCGACAAAGAGGGAAATTACGAAATCGGCGGCGTCGGCATTACGGCGATCCGCAGTTGGCACGACAATGAAAGCGGCGATAAGCGCGGGGAGAACCTGATTTTTAAATTCCGCATGGACGGTTTGGAAATCTGTCATCTCGGCGATTTGGGAGAGGAATGTTCTTCTTCGCTGTTGGAATTGCTCTTGCCCGTTCACGTTCTGATTATTCCCGTCGGCGGGACGTATACGTTGGATGCGGAACAGGCAAAAGAATATGTAGACCGCATTATGCCGTCGATTGTGATCCCCATGCATTACAAAACAAAAGGGCTGGACATGGACATCGACAAAGTAAGCGAATTTACCGATCTGTTCGACGGGTCGGATGCAGAGGGAGAAATCGCGGAGCTCGGCGATGACGAGTTGGAACTGTTCCGCGACGATATTACGGAAGAGAGTACGAAAATTATCGTTATGGAGCGAGGTAAATGAACGGCGAAAACCGGACGGAAGAGCGCTATCGCGACTATTTGAATACGCTTTCACTGATGAGCCTGCGCGTGCTGGGAAGAATTTCCGGCGTTGCAAAGGCTTCTTCCTTAAATAAGGATCTCTTGGTTGAAGAACTGATCAAACTGTATACGCACCAGACTTTTCCCGCGCCGCGCAGCAATAAGGGCGCGCCGGCAAAGCAAAATTTCATCGATCCCGCAATTCTGGAAGAAATCGAAAAAATCGGGGCGGACCAAAAACAGGTTAAAAAAGACGTCACGCGGGAGTCGTTTGTCTCCGTGGCTTCGGGAGAAGAGCGCACGCCGTTCATTTACGATCAGCCCGTCTATAAAGGCGTGCTCGAAATCACGGCGGGCGGTTACGGGTTTTTGCGCGCGAACAATTTCCAGCCCTCGCGGAGCGGCGGCGACGTGTTCGTGTCCGCGCCTGCGATTCATTCGTTGAAGTTGCGGGAAGGGGATTTTATCACCTGCACGGTAAGCCCGCAGCGGAAGAATAGCGACGCGCCTGCGCTGAACGAACTTTTAAGCGTAAACGGAGTCGCGGCGGGGTGCTATGAACGGCGCTCTCATTTCGAAGATCTTACCGCCCGTTACCCGCAGGAAAAAATTCGTTTTTCCGATCAAAACAATGCGCTTTCCCTTCGCGTTTTGGACCTGTTCGTTCCGATCGGAAAGGGCCAGCGCGCGCTGATCATCGCGCCGCCAAAAGCGGGAAAGACCACGCTGTTAAAAGATATTGCCAGTGAAATCGGGAAAAATCATCCCGAAATCAACCTTTTGATCCTGTTGATCGACGAGAGGCCCGAAGAGGTAACCGATATCCGTTCGTGCGTCGAGCACGCGGAAATCGTTTGCTCTACGTTCGACGAGGGCGCGGAGCATCACGTCCGTTCTGCGGAACTTACGATCGAGCATGCGCGGCGGATGGTGGAACAGGGCAAACACGTCGTGCTGTTGCTCGATTCGCTGACGAAACTCACGCGCGCATACAACGCGCTCTGCGACAACACGGGCAAAACGCTTTCGGGCGGGCTCGACGTCGGCGCGTTGGCGGAACCCAAACGCTTTTTCGGCGCCGCGCGAAATACGGTCGAGGGCGGAAGTCTTACGATCCTTGCCACCGTTTTGGTGGATACCGGAAGCCGTATGGACGACGTGATTTACGAAGAGTTTAAAGGCACGGGGAATTCGGACATTTTTTTATCGCGCGAGCTTGCCGAACGGAGAATTTTCCCCGCGATCGATATCCGTCGTTCGGGAACGCGAAAAGAGGAGCTGTTGCTCGATCGGGAAGAGCTGTCCGCCGTTTACGCTTTGCGGGAACGCGGATTGTGCGAAAACACGGTCGGAATGCTTGATACGCTGAAAAAGACGAAGAACAACGAGGAGTTCGTCGTACGGCTTCCCGAATGGCTGAAAACCTACAAAAACATGTAGGCGGAAATGGAAAAATCCCCGCATTGGCGGGGATTTTTATATTTGGTTCAGAATTTTTTCGGTCGGATCAATAAGTAATAAGTAAGTCCGAAAACGACGACGCCGAAGAAGAATACGACGGGTACGATTACAAAACTGACAAGATCGCGTTTGCTTGTAAAATCGATGCGAAAGGACAGGTCGAAAATCAACGTCACGATCACGAGTAAAACGTATAGAACGATCGCGTTGACGATCGCAGGGGTTGTCCTGCGCAGAGAGCGTTCCCCGAAGTGGTTGGCGTAAGCGACGCCCGCGATCAACAGCACCGCCAATCCGATCGCCCAAATCAGGTACGGGTAAAAGACGGGAAGGGCGATGTTCTTGGAAACGCCGAGCAGGACGCTGCCGAGCAGGACGAGGAATACAAACGTGAGAAGGGCGCTGACAAAAAGAGCTTTCCCTTTGTGTACGACGCTTGCGGTGTTTTCCGCGATCTCCGTCTGGGATTTCCCGCCTGCGGTGTAAATCTTGATCCCGTCCTGTGCCGCGCGGGCTTCCAGATCGTGAAAATCGATTCCGTCGAGAGAAGTCGCCCGCGTTTCGGCAATCGGCTGTTTTTCCGTTTCCGATTTTACGGAATTGGCGAAGATCTTTCTTACGATCGGGCGGTACTCCAACACGTCTTCTTCCGGAAGCGGGGCGGACGGCTCGTCGGGAGGATTGTCTCCGACGGGAGCAGTAAAATAATCGTAGTCGTTGGCGGATTGCGCCTCGGGCGGGGTACTGATCAGGTCGACGTAGTTGCGGTGCAGCAGTTCCTGTTCGCGTTCGCGGAATCTGCTCTCCTGTTCTTCGATGATCTCTTTTTCCCGCGCTTCCATCAGCCGCTCGTAGAGCTGTTTCGTCTGCTGTTTTTCTTCTTCTCGCGCAGAGAGCAGGTTTTCATAGCGTTCGTTCTGCAACGCGAGTTCTTCTTCCTGCGTGCGGATCCGTTCTTCGAGCGCGTTCCGCTCTTCGGCGGTTATGGAGGAAAGATTTTCGGTCAGCGCTTTGCGTTCTTCTTCGAGCTGGCGTTCGCGCGCGGCGATTTCCTGTTCCCGCCATTCTCTTTCCCGCAACAACGCGTCGTTCCGCGCATCCATTTCCCGTTCGAATTTTTGCTTTTCCTGCAAAAATTTCGCCGCTTCTTCTTCGTATGCGAGCCGCGTTTCCTCAAAGCGGGAAGCGTTTTCTTCAAAAGAGGAGCGTTCGTCGGCAATTTTTTTCGCCTCTTCGTCAAGCTCGCGTTGTTTTTCGAGCCATTCCTGTTCCGATTGAATCAGATCGCGCCCGTTTTCGCGGCGTTCGTCCGCAAAATCTTCATCTCGGGAAGGGGTGCGCGAAGTGGTGTCCCTCAAAACGCGCATATTCACCGCGCCGGGGGCGGGATTGCTGAAATCGAAATCCTTATCCGAAATCAGATTGTCGATCACCGTACGGGAATATTCCCATTCCGCCTGATTCGTTTCGGAAACGTCTTTGCCCGCGTCGGTGAGCGAGAAGTATTTCCGCCGTCCGCCGCTGACCGAACCGCCCCAATAAGACGTAATGAATCCGTCCTTTTCCAGACGTTTCAACGCGCTGTAAAGAGAGGGTTGCTTCATTACGTACTGACCGTGGCTTTTGCGTTCGATTTCGGAAATGATCTCGTAACCGTATTTGTCGCCGTCGTAAAGGGCGCGGAGAATTATGGTATTGATATGTCCGCGAATCAGGTCGGAACTGACCGACTGGCTTTCCTCGGTTTTTTCTTCCATGAGTTTCCTCCAAAGTGTACGGAAATATTATAGCGCCAATGTCGGAATTTGTCAATCCCGGAAATAATATGTCAGACATAATTTTACCGATTTTTTGTGTTTTTTTCATATCGGGACACAAAATGTCGTATATTTGAGGCGTGGGAGTCGTTCGAGGAGCGTTGTTTATCATCGGAACGAGCATCGGCGCGGGATTTTTATCGGGCGCGGAGCTTGTCAGATTTTTTCATACGGAGGGATTTTTCCTGCCCGTAATTTTTTCTTCGCTCGTATTCTGCGCGTTCTGTTCGCTGTACTTATATCTCGGGAATCGGCACGGGGGATTTTCGGGAACGCTGAAAGCGCTGTTCGGGCGCGCGGGTAACGCCGCAAAATTCGCCGTTTCCGTCTCGTCGTTTATTCCGTGTGCGGGTATGCTTGCGGGGTTGGACGCGCTGGTGCCGTCTGTGAAACCGTTGCTCTCCGTCTGCGGACTTGCGTTCGTTTTTCTGTGTCTGAAAAGGGGAATGAAGGGAATCTCGCTCCTAAACACGGTGCTTGTCCCGCTTCTTTTGGCGTTGATTTTTGTTTTCGGATTTCGCGTTCGGATGCCGTTTTGCGCGACGCGCGGGATCGCGCCCTTTCTCGGCGGAACGCTCTACGCTTTTATGAACGTATTCTTAGCGGCTCCCGTTTTGATGGACGCGGGCAAAGAGATGAAACGGCCGGTCTTGCCCGCGGTAATCGCGTCCGCCGTCGTTGCCGTCGCCGCGATATGCATTCTCGGCAGCGTGTACGGGACGGGCGACGGGGCGATCGGTGCTGAAATGCCGTTTCTTGCCGTGATGAAAGGGCGGAAGATCTTCTTCGTCGCCGCCGCGCTTGCGATCGTCACTTCGCTTGCCTCGGCAATGTATCCGCTTCTCGCATTGTGCGATGCGGCGGAGGACGGAAAAAAACATGCCGCAAAGGGGTTTGTACTCCTTGCGGCATTCGCGCTTTCGCGGCTTGGTCTTTCCGGCATTGTCCGTTGGCTTTATCCGTTGCTCGGAATCATGGGCGGGCTACTGTCAGCGTTCTGTATTTTTTATGAGTATTTTTTCGAGAAGCACCACGAGAAAATACATTCCCGCGGCGAGGACGCACAGGATACAGGTCGCGCTCATGACGAGATCGAGTTTAAACACCTGCCCGCCGTAGACAATGAGGTATCCGAGACCCGCTCTGGAAACGATGTATTCTCCCATGATCGAACCGATCCACGCCATTCCGACATTGACTTTCAGCATCGAGATAAAAGAGGGGCGTGCGGACGGGATCACGAGTTTCCGCAGAATCTGGAATTTCGTTGCGCCCATAGAGCGCATCAGCAGGATCTTATTTTTGTTTGTGGCAAGGAAAGCGGAGAGCATGTGCATCGTCGACACGATGATGCCCACGAGTACCGTCATAAAAATAATCGCTTTGCTTCCCGTGCCGAACCAAATGATGATCAGGGGCCCGAGCGCGATTTTGGGTAATGCGTTCAATACGACGATATATGGTTCGAGCACTTTGCACAGCGTTTCGCTCCACCAGAGCGCAAGCGCGATAACGACTCCGAGCGCGACGGCAATGACGAATCCGACGAGCGTTTCCGCAAGCGTTATGCCGATATGGTAGAAAAGCGAACCGTCGCGGTAGAGCGACGCGATCGTCTTTCCGATTCTGGACGGCGAACTCATGATGAACGGGTCCACCCATCCGCACGCCGTGGAAAGTTCCCAAAGTCCAAGCAGCAATGCGAGCACGCCGAGGCGAAGCCCCCATACCAGCGCGGCGTGCAAACGCTGTTTCTTTACGTATTGCAGATGCTCCCGCGAAAAATTTTCGTGTGTTTTCATCCGTTTAATTCCCTCCAAAGTATTTCAAACCATTCGGAAAACTCGCTCATTTCACGCCTTTTAAGCGGGTTTTTTATGTCTCCGAAATCGAGTTCATGCGTATACGCGACGCGCGCGGGGCGTTTTGAGAGCACGAGTATCCGATCGGCGAGGGAGATGGCTTCCGAAATGTCGTGCGTTATGAGCAGCGCGGTTTTTCCTTCGCTGCGGATGATCGACGAGACGTCTTCGCAGACGTTCAGTCTCGTCTGATAGTCGAGCGCGGAAAACGGCTCGTCGAGCAGAAGAATGTCGGGATCGGAAGAGAGGGTGCGGATCAGCGCGGCGCGTTGCCGCATGCCGCCGGAGAGCTGAAAAGGATAACTTTTCAAAAAGTCTTTCAGCCCGTACTTTTCCGCAAGCCTGATCGCGCGTTCGCGGTTTTCGGGCGTGTTGATCTTTTTGACTTCGAGCGGGAGAAAGATATTTTTCTCAACCGTTCTCCAAGGGAAAAGTTCGTCCTTTTGCAACATGTATCCGAACGTTCCATGACTCTCCACAACGCCTTCTGACGGTTGCAATAAACCGGCGGCGAGTGATAACAGCGTCGTCTTTCCGCATCCGGAAGGTCCGATGATCGCAACGAATTCGCCTTCGTGAACCGAAAACGCGAGATTTTCCGCCGCGGTCGTTTCACCGTGTTTGGTGTGATAAATGAGTTTTACGTCAGTAAAGCGCAAGATTTCGTTTTTCATAAGCGTTGCTTCCGTAAGTGTATTTTAGTTATAAATTCCGGTAAATCGCCTGTACGTAGCTGTTGTCTACAAGGTCGGAGAAACTTCCGCGTTTGTCAAGTTCTCCCGCGCTTTCGATGATGTCCTGCAAGCGGTTGAAACTCGCCTCCGTCATCGCCATGTCCGTTTTCCAGGCGTCGATCGTCTGATAGCTCCTCACGCTCGCGGCAAGCGATTCCACGGACGTGGAGGGGAAGTGTTTCACCAGATTGGGCGCGATGGTTTCGGGTTTTTCGGTCTGGGCGTATTTAACGGCTTTCAGCATGGCGCGCAGGAACCCGTCCGTTTCGTCGCGGTGTTTTTTGATCCAGGAACTCTTTGCCGAAAACGCAGTATACGGAACTTCTCCGCCCGCTTCTCCGACGGCGGCGACGATGTAACCTTTGCCCGCGGCCTGATATTCCGAAGCCGTCGGCTCGAACATCGTGCAGTAATCCGCCGTGCCGGCTTCGAACGCGCCGGTCATGAGATTGAACGCGACGTCGAAATTCAGATTGATTTCGGCGTCGGTAAAACCGTTTTCGCGCAATACGTATTCAAAAGTCATGGCGGGAACGCCGCCTTTTCTTCCCGCGAGAATTTCTTTGCCTTTCAAATCGGTCCATTTGAAATCGGGTTCTTCTTTGCGGGAAACGAGGAAAGAACCGTCGCGCTGGGTCAGCAGTCCGAAAACGGTGGGAAGATCGCGCGAACCGCCGAGTTGTACGTACAGCGCCGCTTCGGGTCCGCAGAATCCGATATCCGCGTCGCCGGAAAGTACCGCCGCCATAACCGCGTCGGCGCCGCCGCCGTTTGTCAATTCGATTTTCAATCCCTCTTCCTCGAAATAGCCGAGCGAATCGGCGAGATAAAGGGGGGCGTAAAAAATGGAATGGGTCACTTCGTTCAGTTTCAGAGTTTTAAGACCGTCTGATTCTCCGCAGGCGGAAAAGGGAAGGAGAGCGAGGGTCGCCGCTCCGAGAATTGCGATAGATTTTTTCATTGAGATCACGCTCCTGATACGAATTAAATCCGGAATCGGCTCGCCGCGAATGCGGCGTGCGTTTCCCGACGTTATTCCGTAATAAAATAAAAGAATATTATATTCTATGTCGATAGCGGAATTATTGACAATCGGTAAAAAAAGGTTTATAATACAGCGGTATAAGCAGGGCAGAACTTTAACGGGTAACGAATATGAAAGAGATGCAGACAACGTATAATCCTAAGGAATTTGAAGACAGAATTTACGCGGATTGGCGGAAGAAGAACTGTTTCCGCGCGGCGATCGATCCGAAAAAAGTTCCTTTCACCGTCATGATGCCGCCCCCCAACGTTACGGGGCAGTTGCACATGGGGCATGCCATGGATGAAACCATGCAGGATATTCTCGTCCGTTTCAAGCGGATGCAGGGCTATTCCGTTTTATGGCTTCCGGGAATCGATCACGCGTCCATCGCCACCGAAGCGAAAGTCGTCAATCAGATGAAGGCGGAAGGGCTTACCAAAGAACAGGTGGGCAGAGAAGGCTTTTTGGAACGCGCCTGGGCGTGGAAAGAGAAGTACGGCGGCAGGATCGTGGAACAGCTCGAAAAACTCGGATCTTCCTGCGATTGGTCGCGTCTCGCGTTTACGATGGACGAAAGATGTTCGCGCGCCGTGCGCGAAGCGTTTTTCCGTCGTTATCGGGAGGGGCTGATCTACCGCGGCAGCCGCATCATCAACTGGTGCCCCGGCTGTAAAACCGCGCTTTCCGACGCGGAAGTGGAGTATTCGGAGGACGCGGGGAATTTCTGGTATTTCAATTATCCCGTGGAGGGAACGGACGAATACGTGACGATCGCGACGACCCGCCCCGAAACGATGTTGGGCGATACGGCGGTCGCCGTCAATCCCGAAGACGCGCGCTATGCGAAGTTCGTCGGCAAGACGTTGCTTTTGCCGCTGACCGACCGAAAAATTCCGCTCGTTGCGGATTCTTACGTCGATCCCGAATTCGGAACGGGCGCCGTCAAGATCACGCCCGCGCACGATCCGAACGACTTCGAGGTAGGACTGCGCCATGATCTTCCTGTGATCAGAATCATGAACGACGACGGTTCGATGAACGAATCGGCGGGAAAATACGCGGGTCTCGACCGTTACGAGGCGCGCAAGCAGATCGTTTCGGATATGGAAAAGGCGGGTCTGTTCGTAAAAGTGCAGCCGCATACGCACAACGTCGGTCACTGTTACCGTTGTCAGGCGACCGTAGAACCGCTTGTGTCCAAGCAGTGGTTCGTAAAGATGGCGCCGCTCGCGAAACCCGCGATCGAAGCGGTAATGAAGAGTAAGACGAAGTTTACGCCCGACCGCTTTGCGAAAATATATTATAATTGGTTGGAGAACATCCGCGACTGGTGTATTTCCCGCCAGCTCTGGTGGGGACATCGGATTCCGGTCTGGTATTGTGAGGCGTGCGGAAAAGAAATTTGCGCAACCGATACGCCGACCGTGTGTCCCGCTTGCGGTTGCGGCGATCTGAAACAGGATGAAGACGTGCTCGATACCTGGTTCTCTTCCGCGCTTTGGCCGTTTTCTACGCTGGGATGGCCCGATAATACGCCCGATTTCAATTATTTTTATCCGACCGACGTTCTTGTGACCGGTTACGACATTATTCCTTTCTGGGTGATGCGCATGATGTTCTCCGGCTTGGAACTTACGGATAAAGTGCCTTTCCGCGACGTGTTGATTCACGGATTGGTGCGCGACGAGCAGGGCAGAAAAATGAGCAAATCGCTCGGAAACGGGATCGATCCGCTTGAAATCATCGACAAATACGGCGCCGATTCTCTCCGTCTTTCTTTGGTAACGGGCGTTGCTTCCGGCAACGACACCCGTTTCACCGATACGAAGGTGGAAGCTTCGCGTAACTTTATCAATAAAATGTGGAATGCCTCGCGGTTCGTACTGATGAACGCGAAGGGCGTGGAAATTCCCGAAATCGACCGGATCCGCTTGCAACCCGCCGACCGTTGGATCATTTCGCATTTACAATCGTGCATCCGTGAAGTCACTTTGTCTTTGCAAAAATACGATCTCGGGATTGCCGCCGATAAAATCATCGATTTTGCTTGGAACGACTTCTGCGACTGGTATATCGAGTTGAGCAAACCTTCGCTGTACGGCACCGATCCGGAACGCAAACGCGGCGCGCTCGGTGTTCTGATGTTCGTCCTCGAAAACATGCTGAAACTGTTGCACCCGTTTATTCCGTTCGTTACGGAAGAGATCTATTCTTATCTTCCCAACAAGAAAGGTTTGATTGCAACCGCGGATTTCCCGCGTTACAATATCAAACTGTCTTACCGCAAAGAGGCGAAGACGTTCGAAGGGATCCTCGATCTCATCCGTACGGTTCGTGCGATGAAGGTGGAGGTGAACTGTCCGCCTGCGAAAAAGGTGCATTTGCATCTTGTTACCGAGGCGCGCAGGCTCGTAAGCGTGAACAAGAGTTCCATTCTCCGTCTCGCGGGCGCAAGCGAGATCGATTTTATCGAAAGCGGCGCGGAGGTCGGAGAAAAAACGGTTTCGCAGGTATGCGAGATCGGGCAGATTTTCGTCCCGCTCGGAGAGCTTGTAAACCTCGAAGAAGAACGCACGCGTCTGAACAAAGAATTGGAGCGCATTAAGGGCGAAATCGCCCGCGCCGACGGAAAGCTCATGAATAAGAATTTCGTCGCGAAAGCGCCCAAAAAGCTGGTGGATGACGAGCGCGCAAAGAAAGAAAAGTATCTCGATGCGAAAGCGAAAATCGAAAAACAGCTTTCCATGTTATAATCGCGTTGGTTCCGTATTATTCGAAAGGGGTAGAATTATGAAAATGAAAGCAATTTCGTTGTCGATGGGGCTTCTATTGGCGGTCGGCGCCGCGACGTTCGCGCCGGATGCATTTCACGGCGCTTCTGCGGAGACGGCGAAAACCGCGGACGTCTACATTCTTGCGGGTCAAAGCAACGCGGTAGGACATTCCACCCTGTCGCAACAGGTCAAGAATCAGGACGACAAAAATCATACCTACGACGTCGTGATTTCGCAGGACGACGCGCGCAACGATACGGGTTATTCCGACGTGTTTTATTACGGCGCGACGGACGTCATGATCGACGGCACGTTGCCAAATCCCGCACTTAAAAACGTCAAAAAAGGGCAGGGTGCAGACGGGACAAAAATCGGTCCCGAACTCGGTATGGCGAAAGTGCTGTCCGAAACCGCGACCGAAGACAATCCCGCCGTTATTTTTAAGTTCGCCGCAGGCGGTACCGCGCTCGGCGCCTATTCCGCACAACACTGTTCCGAGATCATGTACACGAATTATTTCGGGAATTGGGCGAGTCCTTCGATCTTATCGCGTTGGCGCGAGGAAGAAAGAAGAGTCGCGAAAAACTGTCAGGGGTTGCTTTACGAAAGACTTGTTCAGCTGATCGGCAACGGCATCGAGAAGCTGAAAGCCGAGGGATATACGCCCGTCGTCAAGGCGTACGTGTGGATGCAGGGCGAATCGGATGCAGACGTCACGGCGATCGCCGACGAATACGCGCGGAACCTGACCGATTTTATCGGCGATCTTCGCGGTGCGGTCGCGGAAAAGACGGGCAACGCTTCCGATGCGAAGAAACCTTTCGTGATCGGGAAAATTTCGAGCACGTACAACAACGGTCCCCGCGGGGTCGTGACCGTCAGAAAAGCGGAAGACGAAGTCGCCGCGGCGGTACCGAATTGTTACACGGTGGAGACGGAGGATTTTCCTCTTCTCGATCGCAAGACGGGCACCGTCGTCGGAAACGATATCTGCCATTTCAACGCCGGCGATATGTATCAGCTCGGTCAGCGGTTTGCCGAAACTGCCTTAAACAATATCGCTGCACATAATTTTTTCGTGACGGCGGACGAGGGCGGCAAGGTAACGGATCGGAATTTGCACGTTTCGGACGGTTCGGTTCGAATCGCCTTTACCGCAGAAGAGGGTTTGCAGTTGAATGAGGTTCTGCTTGACGGCAAGGCGATCGAGAATTTTACCGTAGAAGACGGCGCGCTTCTCTTTTCTCTTCCGGAAAACGCGCCCGAATACGGGGAAATCAAGTTGACGTTCCGAAAGATTTCTTCGGGCGAATTCCCCGGTTGGGCGATCGGAACGATTATAGGTGTGAGCGGTTTGCTTTTGATTGCCGCGGGCATATCGGCGTATTTCGCTGTAAAAAAGAAACGCGACGCGTCAAAATCCGGACAATCGGAAGAATGACGGTTAAAAAGATTGTTTTTGCCGATAATTGAATACGGAAAGCAAAGGGTCGGAGACGGGTTTCGCTTCCGATCCTTTTTGATATCCTCAAAATCCGAAAAGAATTTAGCGGACAATGCGGTTCCAATTCTTGACAAGAAATTCGGAATTTGCTATGATATATGCGAATGGCAGAATAAGCCAAAACGGAGGTAGGGTGACTGATGAAAAATTTTACCGTAAACGATGAAGAATCATTGGCGCGCATGCTTTCGCGCGTAAGAGCGGCTCAGGAGAAGTTTGCGACTTACACGCAGGAGCAGGTTGACGAGATTTTCTATCGCGCGGCGCTTGCGGCAAACAAGATGCGGATTCCGCTTGCAAAAATGGCGGTGGAAGAGACCGGCATGGGAATCGTAGAGGACAAAGTAATTAAAAACCATTACGCGTCCGAATATATTTATAACGCGTATAAAGATACCCGCACCTGCGGCATTATCGAGCGGGACGAAAGTTTCGGCATCACGCGCATTGCAGAACCGATCGGGGTGCTTGCGGCGGTTATTCCTACGACGAATCCGACGTCTACCGCGATTTTTAAATGTTTGATTTGTTTAAAGACGAGAAACGGACTGATTATTTCGCCGCACCCGCGTGCGAAAAACTGCACGATCGAGGCGGCAAAGATCGTACTCGAAGCGGCGGTTGCCGCGGGCGCGCCCGAGGATATCATCGGGTGGATCGATCAGCCGACCGTTCCGCTTTCGGGCATGATCATGCGTGAAGCGGACATGATCCTCGCGACCGGCGGTCCCGGCATGGTCAAAGCGGCGTACTCTTCGGGGAAACCCGCGCTCGGCGTCGGCGCCGGCAATACTCCGGCGATCGTGGATTCGAGCGCCGATATCAAATTGGCGGCTTCTTCGCTTCTTCATTCCAAAACGTTCGACAACGGCATGATCTGCGCTTCGGAGCAGTCCGCGATCGTTGTAAAAGACGTTTATGAAGAATTCAAAAAGGAAATGGCGCTTCGCGGCGCATATTTTCTGACGCCTGCCGAGACGGAAAAAGTTCGCAAAACGATCATCATCAACGGCGCGCTGAACGCGAAAATCGTAGGGCAATCCGCTTGCACGATCGCAGAACTCTCCGGGTTCAAAGCGCCGGAAGGCAGCAAAATTCTGGTCGGAGAAGTCGATTCCGTCGAGCTTTCCGAAGAATTTGCGCACGAAAAGCTTTCGCCCGTACTTGCAATGTATAAGGCGAAATCGTTTGAAGACGCGGTTTCGAAAGCGGATAGACTGGTACGCGACGGCGGACTCGGTCATACCTCTTCTTTGTATATCAACGTCGAAACGGGCGCGGAAAAAATCGCTTATTTCCGTTCCGTCATGAAAACCTGCCGCATCGTGATCAACACGCCTTCTTCGCAGGGCGGGATCGGCGATCTGTACAACTTCAAATTTGCGCCTTCGCTTACCCTCGGTTGCGGATCGTGGGGCGGGAACTCCGTTTCCGAAAACGTCGGCGTGAAACACTTGATCAATATTAAAACCGTTGCGGAAAGGAAGGAAAATATGTTGTGGTTCAGAGCCCCCGAAAAAGTATATTTCAAACGCGGTTGCCTCGGCGTTGCACTCAAAGAACTCGGCAAACAGGTATACAATAAAAAGAAAGCGTTTATCGTTACCGATAAATTCCTCTATCAGAGCGGGTTCACCAAAAAAATCACGGACATTCTCGATGCGGAAGGGATCATGCATTCCACCTATTTCGAAGTTACGCCCGATCCCACGCTTGCCTGCGCGAACGACGGCGTCAAACAAATGCGGGATTTCGCGCCCGACGTGATCATCGCGGTCGGCGGCGGTTCGCCGATGGACGCGGCTAAGATCATGTGGGTGATGTACGAGCATCCGGAAGTGGACTTCCAGGACATGGCGATGCGGTTTATGGATATCCGCAAGCGCGTATATACGTTCCCGCACATGGGCGACAAAGCGCTGTTCGTTGCGGTTCCCACGACGGCGGGTACCGGTTCGGAAGTTACGCCGTTCGCGGTTATTACCGACGAAAAGACGGGTACGAAATATCCGCTTGCCGATTACGAACTCATGCCGGATATGGCGATCGTCGACGCGGATCTTATGATGAATATTCCGAAGGGGCTTACCTCCTGCTCGGGGATCGATGCAATGAGCCACGCGTTGGAAGCGATCGCTTCGGTCATGGCGACGGATTACACGAACGGAATCGCCAGAGAAGCGGTGAAGTTAATTTTCGAATTCCTGCCACGCGCATACGAAAAGGGTGCGCACGATGCGGAAGCGCGTGACCGTATGGCGAACGCTTCGTGCATGGCGGGTATGGCGTTTGCAAACGCGTTCTTGGGCGTTTGCCATTCCATGGCGCATAAGCTCGGTTCGTACTGGCACCTGCCGCACGGTATGGCGAACTCGCTCATGTTGGAAGAAGTGATTCGCTTTAACAGCGTGGAGCAGCCTACCAAGATGGGAACTTTCCCGCAGTACGCTTACCCGCAGTGCAAAGCGAGATATGCGGAAACGGCGCGCTTCATCGGTTGCAAGGGCAAGAACGACGACGAATTGGTGGAAGCGCTGATTAAAAAACTGAAAGAACTGCAAGCGTCGATCGGTCAGCCGAAGACGATCAAAGAGGCTCTCGGCGATAAAGTGACGGAAGAACAGTTTATGGAACGCCTTGACGCAATGACGGAGGACGCGTTTGACGATCAGTGCACGGGTGCGAATCCGAGATACCCGCTGATGAACGAAATCAAACAGATGTACCTCAACGCTTATTACGGAAGAAAGTAAACGTTTTTATCCGATTGGCGGCAACGGAATTTTCCGTTGCCGCTGTTTCGGAATTACAGGAGTAAAAATGAGAGGACTTGAAACTTCGGTCACAAAATTGAGACGGAAAGTTTTCGTCGAGGTTGCGCGCGTTGCCTTTGAATCGGAGGATATCGTAAAGGATATCGAAGAAATCCCGTATAAGATCACCCCGACCGAAACGCCGCAGTACCGTGAAAGTATTTATCGCGAACGCGCGATCGCCGCCGAACGCGTTCGGCTGGCGATGGGAATGTCGCTGAATCCGCAGGATCGGCCGTCGAGCATTACGAACGGGCTTTCCGCAAGCAATATTTCGGACTTATATTACGAACCGCCGCTGATGCAGGTCATTCCTTCGGCGTGCGCAAAATGCGAAGAGAACGCCTATGAAGTCAGCGACCAGTGCCGCGCGTGCGTTTCGCGCGCGTGCATCGCCGCGTGTCCCAAAGACGCCGTTTCGGTAGGAAAAGACGGAAAGGCGGTGATCGATCGGGAAAAGTGTATCCGCTGCGGAAAGTGCAAGGCGGCGTGTCCGTACGATGCGATCGCGCACAGAACCCGTCCGTGCGCGCAGGCTTGCGGCGTAAACGCGATTTCCAGCGACGAGCTGGGGCGCGCGACGATCCATCCCATGAAGTGCGTGGGCTGCGGGCAGTGCATGGTACACTGTCCCTTCGGCGCGATTGCGGATAAATCCCAGATCTATCAGCTTATTCGCGCGATCAAAAGCGGCGACGAAGTGGTTGCCGAAGTTGCGCCCGCAATCGTCGGGCAATTCGGTCCAAGCGTTTCTCTCTGGCGGATCAAAGCCGCGCTGAAAGAGATCGGTTTTAAAGAGGTGTTCGAGGTTGCGCACGGCGCCGACGTCGGCGCGGCGACCGAGGCGCACCATTACGCGACGGAAGTCGCTACGGGCAAAATTCCCTTTCTGCTCACTTCGTGCTGTCCGGCTTGGAGTATGCTCGCAAAGACGCAATTTTACGAGACGATCGATAAAATATCCAATGCGCTGACGCCGATGGTCGCGACAGCGCGTTCGATCAAACAGAAAATGCCGAATGCGCGCGTCGTATTTATCGGACCCTGCGCGGCGAAAAAGCTTGAAGCGATGCGTAAGACCGTGCGCAGCGACGTCGACTTCGTCATTACGTTCGAAGAACTTGCGGCAATTTTCGAAGCGAAGGGCTTTGATTTCAAAGGCTTTAATCAAGAAGAGCCGATCCACGATGCGACGGGCGCGGGGAGGGGATACGCGGTCGCCGGAGGCGTCGCATCCGCAATCGAACAGTGCTTGCATGAGTATTATCCGGAAGTGGATGTGAAAATCGAACATGCGGAAGGATTGGAAGAATGCAAAAAGATCTTGCTGCTTGCAAAATTCGGGAAGAAAAACGGTTGCCTGATCGAAGGAATGGCTTGTCCCGGCGGGTGTGTCGCCGGTGCGGGCGTGAACGCGCCTGTCGAAAAAGCGACGGCGGAAGTCAAAAAGTTCGTTGCCGATTCTTCTCAGCCGTTGCCGCCCAAAGATTTATACGAAATTCATCTGCCTTAAACGACGAAGAAAACGCCGTCCGAATCAAAGGACATTTCTCATAGGGATTTAAATGACGACGT
This sequence comes from uncultured Christensenellaceae bacterium, assembly GCA_910586825.1. GTDB lineage: Bacteria > Bacillota > Clostridia > Christensenellales > Borkfalkiaceae > Gallimonas. The sequence goes on from CAJUJF010000008.1 coordinate 45,714, forward strand.
TTTAAAAGTTGCACTCACAAGCAGTGAAACAAACACTTTCGTACAATTTGTATGAGAGTGTTTTTCTATACTTAGTATAGCCGATAAACGATGCGCTATTTAATCAATTAAATACAGAATAATTCTTGACAATCTCACTACCTTGTAATACAATATAGTTGTTATATTACAATCTAGGGGTCTAAAACCTAAACGGCGGTTGCCGTGCTTGAAAGCGTATTGTTGTTTGTGTTGGCAAGGCGCAACAACGCAAAGTGATAAGGAGTGTGCAACGCAAAAGCCGCGGGAAACAAAATCCCGCGGCTTTTATGATAATGATTTTTACGGAGTAAACGTAAACTGAAAAACAATCAGACTTTTATTCCGATTTTTTTTCGGTATCGGATTCGACATACGTTTTTTTGTTGCCGTATATATGTTTTTCCACATACGCGGCACGGCGGTTGTTAATCCAAAATGCCCAAAGCTGTTTTCCAAAGCGGTCGAAATATTTTCCTCCGCTTTTGTTTTAAATTTTTCGTCGTCAAGCCGCTCGCCCGATAATATTTCATTTATGCTAACATCATACTTTTTGCTCAATATTTGAAGAATTTCAACGGGCGGTAAATAGTTCCCGTTTTTCCAACGGGAAACAGTTTAATGGTAACGCCAATTTGTTCGCCTAATTCTTCCTGCGTAAGATTTTTTTTCTTTGCGCAATTCGGATAAAAATATTCCGATTTTCTGCACATCCATATATTAAAATCTCCTTATTGGATGCTTCAATTCTATCATATATGAATAAAAAAGTATTGCCCATAAACAGCGAATTACATTTTTTACGGAGCAGTCATCAACTAAGACAATATTCTATTTTATACACAAGCAAAAGCGTAGCTTAACGCTACGCCTAATTCTATCTTGCTCCCGCTTTACCATAATTTTATAGGTACATACGTAAGCCCGTGGTTTTTTATTATTTGCCGTTATTTACAGCGCGGTAATGTTTACTTTAACTTTTGCGGTCACGCCTTCCATAAAGCGGATCTCCGCATCGTATACGCCCACCGTTTTCATGGGCTCTTTAACGCTGATTTTCTTTTTATCGACCTCGTAACCTTGTTCCGAAAGGGCGGAGGCGATCTGGGCGGTTGTAACCGAACCGAAAACTTTCCCGTTTTCTCCTGCGCGAATGGAAAGGGTGACTTCCGTTCCGTTCAGTTTTGCGGCAAGTTCTTTCATTGCTTTAACCGATTCCGCCTTGTGGTAAGCGTCTGCGTTGCGTTTTTGCGTCACCTCGTTAATGCCCTGCGAAGTCGCGATCTCCGCCAAACCGCGTTTGATGAGGAAGTTCTTCGCATAACCGTCGGAAACTTCCAGAATATCTCCTTTTTTTCCGCTGCCTTTTACGTCCTGTTTGAGAATCACTTTCATAACCGCCTCCTTTCGTTTATTGTACAAAAAAGGAGTAATTTTGTCAACCGTAACGGGGATATATTTTTCTGAAAGCGCCATAATAGATGTAGGAGGATGATTATGGAACACAAAATGAATTGCGGCGTATCGTGCGGCGTTACCGATTGCACGCATAATCCCGACGGAATGCACTGCGAGCTGAAAACGATCCACGTGGGCAACACCTGCGATTGCCAGCACTGCACCTGCTGCGACAGCTATCAAAAGAGAAAATAAAGAAAAGAGAGGCAATGCCTCTCTTTTTTCACGTTTTTACGGAATAAAGCGAAATTTTCGGCGCAAACTTTTATTACGCGGGCAACCGCTTTCAAATATAGTTTTTGCCGAACGGAACCGTTCGGCAAAAGCGCGGAAGGGAAGCCGTTCGGCTTCCCTTCTTATTAGATAATGCGTATGCGCAGAGATTGTTTCGCATAAAATACTGCATGAAAGTGAAAAAGGCATTGTCAATCGCGCTGCGGATCCTTCCGTTTTTATTGATCGCGGCAATTTTATGCTGTCTGTTGTTGTATCCGCGCGGCGAAACGGTTTCGAAAGAAAATAAACGCGTCGTTCGCGTTTGGAATGTGGATACCTTCGAGGGGGGAAAGGGGTCGCGAACAGCATTCTTACGGAACGCCGCGCGCATTACGGAGAAAAAACGCGGCGGCGTATACTATCTGATCACCTCGTATACTCTCGACGGCGCGACGGCGGCGTTCGAAAAAGGGGAAAGTCCCGACATGCTCTCTTTCGGGATCGGGCTTTCCGCGTATGCGGAAAACAGTTTGCCGCTATCGCGAAAGTTCGCGGGCGGCAACACGGAATCCGGCTGTCTTGCCTATCCGTGGTGCCGCGGAAGCTATTATCTGTTTTCGCTGTCCGAGGACTTTTCCGCGTCGGGCGAGACGGTGATTTCCAAAGGCGGCAACAATCTGAGCGAAGTCGCGGCGGCTTACGCGGGGATCAACGGCAGTTTTGCCGAATCAACTGCGGCGTACGTCGAATTTTTAAACGGACATTACCGCTATCTGCTCGGCACCCAGCGCGACGAATGCAGATTTTCCGCGCGCGGCGTTACGGTCTATTCGCAGGAGCTGCCCGAATACTGCGATTTGTATCAGTATATTTCCGTTCTTTCCCGCGAAAAAAGGGAGGACTGCGACGCGTTCGTCGATACGCTTCTTTCTAATGACGTACAAACTACGTTGAGCCGTATCGGCATGTATCCCGTAAACGGTGGGAACGCAAAGCGTACGGTAAGCGTTTTTTCCGACCGTGAATCGCTCAGAAAACTTGCGGAAAGCGCGAGCGGCGGGATCGCGGGAAATTTTCTTGATAAATATCTGAAATTTATTTGAAATCGATCAAGAAATGTGGTACAATATAAGGAGAATTTATCGTGGATTTTTTCGCGGTTTTTGCAGAAAGGTTTCCGGAATCGTCTCTTGAAAGAGAATTTTCCTTTGCGGCGCATACGACCATCGGTTGCGGCGGAAAGGCGGCTGTCGCCGCGTCTCCGGCTTCGACGGAGGAATGCGCGGAAATGCTGTCGTTTTTAAAAACCTGCGGGATTCCGTATTGTTTTCTCGGCGCGGGCGCGAATGTTTTGCCGTCCGACGAAGATTTCGACGGCATCGTCTTCCGGTTTCATCGGTTAAATCGCCTCTATTGCATGGGCGCGACGGTGTACGCGGGCGCGGGCGTCAGCGGAAGCGGGCTTGTCAGTTTCGCGCGGGAACAGGATCTGAGCGGTTTTGAAAAGTTCGCGGGGATCCCGATGACCGTCGGAGGCGGAATCGCCATGAACGCGGGAATCGCCGACGGGCATTTTTCCGATCTCGTAGAACGCGTCGTCGGAATCGAGCAGGGGAAGATCAGAACTTTCACGCTTGCGGAATGCGATTATGCCGAAAAGCACAGTGTATTTTTAAGCGGGATTGCGGTAACGGGCGCGTATCTTCGCGGCTGTGAGAGTTTTCGGGAACAAATCGACAGCAACCTCTGCTATTACAGAAAACGACGGGAGCACCTTCCCAAAGGCCGAAGCATGGGCTGTACCTTTGTCAATCCCGACGGGAAGTCGGCAGGAGAGCTGATCGACCGTTGCGGCTTGAAAGGGATTCGCATCGGCGGAGCGCGCGTTTCCGAACGGCATGCAAATTTTATCATCAACGAGGGCGGTACAGCGAACGACGTTGCCCGTTTAATCGAAACGATCAAGCGGGAAGTCGAAGCGCAGACCGGAATCATATTGCGGGAGGAAATCCAAAGGCTCCCGCGAGGTTCACAGCATTAGGATACATAGACTGCGAACGAAGAGAGGCAAAGATGGAACTTACGGCAGATTACCATACGCACACCGTATACTCGGACGGCGACAATACGATTATGGAAAATGCGGAACAGGCGAAAAAAGTCGGCCTGCGCGAAATTGCGATCACGGAACACGGATTTTCGCATATCTGGTTCGGGATCCGCAGAAAACAAATGCCGCAATTTATACGCGAAATCCGCGAAGCGGAACGGGTCACCGGCGTAAGAACGCTCGTCGGGATCGAGAGCAACATCCGCGGCAAGTCGGGTTTGTGCGATCTTACGGAAAAAGATTACGAGAATTTCGACGTATATCTCGCGGGGATCCACGTCTGCATTTATTTCGACAAATACGCCGACCGTAAAATCGGCTGGGGAAGCTGGATGCGTTCCAAAATGCATATCAAACCCTCAAAAAGCCTGATCCGTTATACGACGGAGGCGTATATCAACACCGTAAAGAAAAATCCGATCGACGTTTTGACGCACGTGAACTATCTCTGCTGGTCCGATGCCGTAGAGGTTGCGAAGTGTTGCCGAGATTACGGAACGTATATGGAGATCAGCTCCAAGAAACAGCACTTGACGGACGAAGAACTTGCCGCGGTCGCGGATACAGGCGTCCGGTTCGTCATCAATTCGGACGCGCACTATATCGAACGGATCGGCGAACTGAAATTGGCGGAAGAGCAGATCAAACGGGTCGGCATTCCCCTTGACAGGATCGACAATATCGACGGAAGACTGCCGAATTTCCGTTTCGCAGAATATAAAAAGCACCATTGCTGAGGATACCGTGGCTAACTTCACGCACGACGTAAAACGAGATTTTTTGCAGGAATTTCCTGAGAGTAAGGATACCTGCGCGGCGGCGCTTTCCGCGCTTCTGAATACGGCGGGATATCGGTCTCAGCAGGGCGACGTCGTATTCGTAAGCGAGAACGAGTGCGTCGCGGAGTTTTTTTTACGTTTAACGGAAGTTTTCGCCGTACGGGCAGAACTCTGGACCGCAGCGCACGATCCGAAGCGCCAAAAGGACAAGCTCACTTTTTTTTGCGCGGGAGAAGAGGCGAAACGCCTGCTCCTTTTCGCGTCCCCCGAAACGGGCGCGTTTCGGTTTGCGGAAGCGGACGACACCGCGCTTGCTTATCTGCGCGCGGCGTTTCTCGGCGGGGGAAGCTGTACGCTTCCCCGCGGCGGCGCAAAGACGGGGTATCATCTCGAATTTTCGTTTTCCGGACTTGAACAGGCGGAGAGTTTTTGCGAAGTTCTCGAAACCTTTCAACTGTTCGGCAAAGTGTGTAAGCGCGGCGACCGCTTTGTGGTCTACTTGAAAAGCAGGGAAGCCATCAGCGATTTTCTTTCGGTATCCGGCGCAAACGCCGCGTTGAAACGCTTTGAAGAGGTTTCCGCCGAGCGGGAAGAGAGCAATCGGTTCAACCGCGTGAGTAATTGCTTTGCGGGCAACGCCGACAGATCCGCCATCGCGAGCGCAGGGCAGATCGTCGCGTTGGTCGAAATGCAGCACGAAACCGGATTTCTCGGACTCTCCGACGAATTGCTCGAAACGGCGCGGACGCGGATCGAGAACCCGACCCTGTCGCTTTCGGAACTGTCGCTCAGACTCGGCGTTTCGAAGAGCTGTCTGAACCACCGTTTGCGCAAACTGATGCGGCTTGCGCAACAGATTAAAGATCCACACGAGAGGAATTGATATGACCGATTTCGTACATCTTCACCTGCATACGGAGTACAGTTTGCTTGACGGCGCCGCAAAGGTAGACGATCTTGTCAAGCACTGCAAAGAGAACGGAATCGACGCCGTGGCGGTTACCGACCACGGAAACATGTATACCTCCCTTCGGTTTGCCGAAAAATGCAAAAAGAACAAAATCAAAGCGATCATCGGCTGTGAATTCTACGTCGTCGACGATTATCGCAAACGCATCGATCAGCACGCGGATCACCTGATCCTTCTCGCAAAAAACAAAGCCGGTTACATCAACCTCGTTCAGCTCGACTCCCTTGCGTTCGTCGATGGATATTATTACCGCCCGCGGATCGATTACAACGTATTGAAAGAACATACCGACGGGGTCATCTGTCTTTCGGCGTGTCTTGCCGGCAGGATCCCGCGCTTTCTCATGGCGGGGGAATACGAAGAGGCGAAAGAATTCGCGCTCTCCATGAAAGCGGCGTTCGGCGAAGATTTTTATATCGAAATTCAGGATCACGGGATTCCCGAACAGAAACAGATTTTACCGCTTCTCGTCAAACTCGCGCGTGAAACGGATATTCAGCTCGTTGCGACGAACGACGTGCATTACCTCAAAAAAGAGGATTGGGAGATGCAGGACGTGCTGATGTGCATTCAGACGAAGCGCACGTTGGACGATCCTACCCGTATGAAAATGCAGACGCACGAATTTTACATGAAGTCGGGCGACGAAATGGCGGCGCTGTTTCCGAATCTTCCGGAGGCGATTTCGAACACCCGCGTGATCGCGAATAAGATATCCGACACGGACACGCCGTTTCATCTGAAAGACGACGGTTCGCCCGTCTACGATAAGTCCCTGATCCCGCTCTATACGGCGGACGACGGCACACCTTCGCCGGAATTTTTGAGAAGACTTACCGAAGAGGGGCTTCCCAAGCGTTACGGCGTCGTTACGGAAGAGATCAAAGCGCGCGCGGAATACGAACTCGGCGTCATCATTAAAATGGGCTTTGCCGATTACTTCCTGATCGTTTGGGATTATATTAACTGGTCGCGCATGAACGACATTCCCGTCGGTCCCGGCCGCGGGTCGGGCGTCGGCAGCATCGTCGCCTACGCCATCGGGATTACGAACGTCGATCCCTTGCGGTATGATTTGCTCTTCGAGCGTTTCTTGAATCCGGACCGCGTGTCGATGCCGGACTTCGACGTCGATTTCTGCACCGACCGCCGCGCGGAAACGATCGAATACGTCCGCCGCAGATATCATCCCGAAAACGTCGCGCAGATCGTCACGTTCGGAACGTTGGCGTCCCGCGCCGTCATCAAAGACGTGGGGCGGGTCATGCGCGTGCCGTATGCGGAAACCGATCGCGTTACCAAACTCATGGACGGAAAATCGAGTATTCGCGAACTGCTCGGGCTCAATCTCGAAAAGTGCCGCAAAGCGGTTGCCGAAACCGAACACGATCCCGACAAGCACGACGAAGCGTTGAAAAAACTCTCCGATCAGGAGGGGAAGAGAAACGCGGAATTCATTGAAATATACGAATCGGACGAAACACTGAAACGCGTGATCGACATGGGACTGCGGCTTGAAGGCATGCCGCGCCAGACGGGCATGCATGCCGCAGGCGTCGTTATATGCAGTAAACGGATTTCGGACAACGTGCCGCTTTCGCGGAACGGAGAGGATATCACGACGCAGTTCGACATGAAGGAAGTCGAATCCATCGGCATGCTGAAAATGGACTTCCTTGCGTTGACGACGCTCACCGATATCAAAAAGACGCTCGACTATATTTACGAGGACACGGGGAATAAGATCGAATTCGGTCAGGAGTGCGACGATCCCAAAGCTTACGAACTGATTTCGGACGGGGATACCGACGCGGTGTTCCAGTTGGAACAAGGCGGCATGAAGCGTTTCATGAAACAGTTGCAGCCCAACTGTCTCGAAGATCTGATCGCGGGAATTTCGCTGTACCGTCCTGGTCCCATGGACTTCATTCCGAATTATCTCAAAAACCGAAGCGATCCCGCGCATATCCGTTATCTGACCCCGCTTCTGAAACCGATCCTCGAAAAGACGTACGGCGTTATCATCTATCAGGAACAGGTCATGCAGATCTTCCAGAACCTCGCCGGTTACTCTTTGGGTCAGGCGGACCTCGTACGCCGCGCGATGGCGAAAAAACACCGTTCCGAACTGATGGCGCAAAAAGACAAGTTCATCTACGGAGATATCGACAAAGGAGGGAACATCAGCGGTTGTCAGGCGCACGGAATTCCGCCCGAAGTGAGTTCGGAACTCTTTGCGCAGATGGAAAGTTTCGCCTCTTACGCGTTTAACAAATCGCACGCCGCCGCGTACGCCGTCGTAACGTACCAGACCGCTTATCTGAAAAAGTATTACCCCAAGGAATTCCTCGCGGGCGTACTCAACAACCGTATTACCAAAATCGAAGAGATCTCCAAGTACATCGTGTACATGAAAGAGAAGAATATCAAAGCGTACCCGCCCGACGTAAACCGTTCGAAGGCATTTTTCTCCGTCGAAGGGGACGGGCTTCGGTTCGGGTTATGCGCGCTTCGCGGCGTGGGCGTCGGGGCAATGGACGCGGTGATCGAAGAGCGGGAGACGAACGGTAAATTCAAAGATTTTTCCGACTTTTTAATGCGCTGTACCAAATACATCAATAAGCGCATGGTGGAGAGTCTCATATTTGCGGGCGCGTTCGACAGCATGGGGCAATCCCGCTCGCAGTATGCGGCGGTATACGAAGAGATCATGCGGCGCATTGCGGGGATCGAGAAACAGAAAGCCAGCGCGCAAATGTCTCTCTTCGGAGATATTATCGAAGACGAAGCGCCGATCATCGATTATCCCGCGATTCCTGAATGGGATACCGACGAACTGCTCTCCCGCGAAAAGTCCGTTCTCGGCGTATACGTAAGCGGGCATCCGTTCGGTGCATACGCGCAGTATTTCAGCAACTGTTCTTTCCATACCGGTAAGCTCGCCGATTACGAGGAAGACGAAGAAACGGGCGACAGAGTTTACCAGCAGATCAAAAGCGGGGATGCCGTCACTATGGGGGGGATCGTCGCGGGCGTCAAACGGATCAATACGCGGGCGGGCGCAACAATGGCGTTTATCACGGTCGAAGATCTCTACGGAAGCATCGAGTGCGTCGCTTTCCCGCGGGTCTATGAAAAGATCAAACCGTTTTTGGGGCAGGATACCGTCGTTAAACTTTCGGGCAAATTGGATATTCCCGCGGAGAAGCTTCCCGTGATCGTGGTGGACAATCTGGAAGAGTTCCGCCTTCCCGAAAATACGGCGCCGCAGACGGGCGCGCAGCCGCAGGAAAAGGAAAAAGTGCTCTGGCTGGACGCGCGCAATCTTCCGGACGATGAATTCGAAGAACTGCTCGACGTGATCGAAGGCTATGCGGGGAGTATGAAAACCAAGATTCTGCATGATGGAAAGCGTTTTGAGTTCTCCGTAAATCCTTCCCGCGCGTTTCTTGCGGAAATTCGCACCTTCCTGCCCGAAGAATGTGTGAAAATCGTATAAATCCAAGGATAAAATTGTTTCCTTTTTCGGATTATTCTGCTATAATAATTAAGATAGAATCATCGGAGGAGTTGATGAGATGAAACGGATCGGATTATTGACGAGTGGGGGCGACGCTCCCGGAATGAACGCGGCAATCCGCGCGGTCGTTCGTACGGCAATTTATTTCGGTATGGAAGTATACGGGATCGAACGGGGATATTCCGGTTTGATCGAAGACAAAATGATGTCGATGGAAATGCGCAGCGTTTCCGACATCGTTCAGCGCGGAGGCACGCTGTTGCGTACGGCGCGCTGTCTTGAAATGCTGACGACAGAAGGGCAGAAAAAGGCGGTTTCGACGCTGGAAAAGCATGGGATCGAAGGCTTGGTCGTCATCGGCGGAGACGGTTCGTTCCGCGGGGCGAAAGCTTTGACCGAGAGTTTCGGGATCCCTACGATCGGAATTCCCGGTACGATCGACAACGATCTGCAATATACCGATTATACGCTTGGATTCGACACGGCGGTCAATACCTGTCTCGAAATCATCAACAAGTTGCGTGACACCATGAATTCCCACGAGCGGATCTCCGTCGTGGAAGTTATGGGGCGGCATTGCGGCGATATCGCGCTTTACGCAGGCATTACGTCGGGCGCGGAGATCATCGTCGTGCCGGAAATCGCCTATGATATGGACGATATCATTATGCGCATCAACCGTTCCCGTTCGAGCGGAAAACATTCGAACATCATCGTCGTCGCCGAGGGCGCGACGAATTCGGAAGCTTTCGCAAAACAGTTGCAGGAACTTACGACTTATTCCGTGCGCGCAACCAATATCGGGCACGTCCAACGCGGCGGTTCGCCTACGATGGCGGACAGAATGCTTGCGGCGCAGTTCGGGAACAAAGCGGTGCGTCTGTTAAAAGACGGGATCGGAAACCGCGTCGTGGGAATCCACAACAACGAGATCATCGATATGGATATCATCGAAGCCGTTTCGATGAAAAAGCATTTCAATTACGAATTGTACGAAACCCTGCAAATGATCTCGATGTAACGAGCTTGAAACAGACCCGCCTTGAAGGGCGGGTTTTGGTTTTTATCGGCGAATACGCAAAAAACTACAAAAAATTTCCAAATGGGTATTGAAATTTCCCCGAAAAAGTAATATAATAACTTTGGAAGCGACGGCATAGCTTTTGCCGGGTACTTCCGGAGGACAGGCATCATGATATTAACGGTTTGTATGAGTCCGAGCGTAGACGTAACGATAGAACTCGATTCGCTCAACGTCGGAAAAGTGAACGTAGTAAAGAGCAAAACGCTGTCGTTTACGGGAAAAGCTTTAAACGTTGCGATCGGCGTCGCCAGACTCGGCGCCGACGCGTTTGCAACGGGGTTCATGTATAACGAAAACGGAAACATGTTCGAACAGGCGCTCGACAAAGAAGGGGTTCCTTTCTCGTTTGTCTGGAACAACGGCAGGGTACGGGAAAATTATAAGTGCATCGATAAAAAGTCCATGCTGACCGAAATCAACGACGTGGGCGGACAGGTAAGCGAAGAAAAACTCGTCGACCTCTTGCAGATGATCCGTTCGACGTCGATGCGCGCGGACGTCACCGTCATTTCGGGCGGCTTGCCCAGAGGGGTGGGCGCGGAATATTATCGGGAACTCTTCCGCGCGGTCGATTCGCGTTCTTTGAGAATCGCGGATACCGAAGGGACGAAACTGTTCGCCGCGCTCGAAGCGGAAATCGATCTCGTCAAACCGAATATCGACGAGCTGGAACAGACGCTCGGTCGGGAATTTACCGATAAATCGGAAATTCTTTCCGGATGCCGCGAACTGTTGGATCGCGGCGCAAAAGCGGTATTGCTTTCTCTCGGAAAAGACGGCGCGATCATTACGAACGGCACCAAGAATTATTATTGCAAGAGCATCAACGTTGCGGTCAATTCCACCGTGGGCGCAGGCGACGGCATGGTTGCCGCCGCGGCGACGATGATGCAACGCGGCGCCGATCTTTCTGACATTCTGCGCGCGGGCGTTGCCGCCGGTACGGCGACTGTCACGACGTTCGGCACGATTTCTTTTACGAAGAATAAATACGACGAGATTTTCGACGGTCTGACCGTTACGGAGTTTCATTGATGTTGCCCGAGATGTCCGCGCTACGCTCCGACAGCGAAGTGGAAGCGATCATGGCGATGTCCGAAAAACAGATCGAAGCGCTCGGCTTTACCGAACATTCCCGCCGTCATTCGGGGATCGTCAGCAAATGGTCGGGCGAAATCCTGCGTTCGCTCGGCAAAAGCGAAGAACGCGTCCGGCTGGCGGAAATCGCGGGGTATCTGCACGATATCGGGAATTGCGTCAACCGGAAAGACCATGCGCAGAGCGGCGCCATTTTGGCATATCGGATTCTGACCCGTCTCGGCATGAGCGCGCACGACGCGGCGGACGTGATGATGGCGATCGGAAATCACGACGAGCAGTACGGTTTGCCGGTTTCGGACATTTCGTCCGCGCTCATTCTTGCCGATAAAGCCGACGTTCACAAAAGCCGCGTAAAAAAGCCGATCGCAAACGTGTACAAGGCAAATATTCACGATCGCGTGAACCTTGCCGCGGAGAGAAGCTATCTGACCGTCGAGAAAGAAACGGCGGTAATTACGCTCCATATCGAGATCGACACGGAGATCTGTTCGGTCATGGATTATTTCGAAATTTATTTCGGAAGAATGCAGCTTTGCCGCCGCGCGGCGGAATTTCTTGCATGCAAATTCTCGCTGATCATCAACGGCGTCGCGCTTTTATGAGTAAATGCGCCGTGTAACAGCCGCGCCTGTTGTTTCACGCCGCATATATCCGCATATTTCGACGCAACCACAAGATATAGTGTCGCTGAAAAAATATTTTCACAAAATATTGTGGAAATCCTTGACAAGACACAAAATATAGTATACAATAATGGCGTTCCTCTTTTCGGGGGACGCTGTTTTACTGTCATCTTTGTTTCAGGAGGAGAGAAATATGAAAATCATTAAGAGAAACGGGACGGAAGTTGCTTTCGATGTCAAAAAGATCGTGAACGCGATCCGTAAAGCAAACAACGAAGTAAGCGAGGAGAACCGTCTTACGGAAGAACAGATTTTACAGATCTCCGAAAAAGTCACCGCGTTGTCGGGAGATTTGAACCGCGCGGTAAACGTTGAAGAAGTACAGGATTTTGTCGAGAATCAGATCATGGCGCAACGCGCTTATGCCGTTGCGCGGAAATATATCACATACCGCTATTCCCGCGCGCTCGTCAGAAAAGCGAATACGACCGACGCGCAGATTCTCACGCTCATCGAATGCAACAACGAAGAGGTAAAGCAGGAAAACTCCAATAAAAATCCGACCGTGAACTCCGTACAGCGGGATTATATGGCGGGCGAAGTCTCCAAAGACCTGACGCGCCGGATCTTGCTCCCCCGTGAAATCGTAGAAGCGCACGACGAGGGGCTGATCCATTTTCACGACGCCGATTATTTCGCGCAGCACATGCATAACTGCGATCTTGTAAACCTCGAAGACATGTTGCAAAACGGCACCGTAATTTCCGGCACGTTTATCGAAAAACCGCATTCCTTTTCGACCGCTTGCAACATCGCGACGCAGATCATCGCGCAGGTCGCTTCCAATCAATACGGCGGGCAGAGTATTTCGCTCACGCATCTTGCGCCGTTCGTCGACATCAGCCGTAAAAAGATCCGCGCGGAAGTTGCGGAAGAGTTGCGGGAGGTCGGCGTCGTAGACGAAGCGCAGATTGCGAAAATTGCGGAAAAGCGTCTCCGCACGGAAATCAGCCGCGGGATCCAAACCATTCAGTATCAAGTCGTGACGCTGCTTACGACAAACGGGCAGGCGCCTTTCGTGACGGTGTTCATGTATCTCGGCGAAGCGAGAAATGAGCGCGAGCGCGCCGATCTTGCGCTGATCATCGAAGAAACGCTCAAACAGCGTATTCAGGGTGTCAAAAACGAGTCCGGCGTATGGGTGACGCCCGCGTTCCCCAAACTCATTTACGTTTTGGAAGAAGACAATATCCGCCAGAACAGCAAATATTTCTATCTCACCGAGCTTGCCGCGAAATGTACGGCCAAGCGCATGGTTCCCGATTACATTTCCGAAAAGAAGATGCTCGAATACAAAATCGACGCAAACGGAGAGGGTCACTGCTATACCTGTATGGGTTGCCGCAGTTTCCTGACGCCGTATGTGGACGAGAACGGAAAGCCGAAGTATTACGGAAGATTCAACCAAGGCGTCGTTACGATCAATCTGGTCGACGTTGCGCTTTCCTCCGGCGGCGATATCGATAAATTCCGCAAGATCTTCGACGAGCGGCTGGAACTCTGTTACCGCGCGTTGATGTACCGCCATAACCGTTTGAGAGGAACGCTTTCCGACGCCGCGCCCATCCTTTGGCAATACGGCGCGCTTGCCCGCTTAAAGAAAGGGGAAGTGATCGACAAATTGCTGTTCGGCGGATACTCTACGATTTCGCTCGGCTATGCGGGTCTCTATGAATGCACGAAGTATATGACGGGGAAATCCCATACGGACGAAGAAGCGAAACCCTTCGCGCTTGCCGTAATGCAACACATGAACGATAAGTGCAAGGAGTGGAAAAAGAAAGAAAATATCGATTTTTCGCTTTACGGAACCCCGCTCGAAAGCACGACCTACAAATTCTCGAAATGCCTGCAACAGCGTTTCGGGATCATTCCGGGCGTGACCGATAAGAACTATATTACCAACAGTTATCACGTTCACGTTTCCGAAAAGATCGACGCCTTTACAAAATTGAAATTCGAAAGCGAATTTCAGCAGCTCTCGCCGGGCGGCGCGATTTCGTACGTCGAAGTGCCCAATATGCAAGATAACATTCCCGCTGTAATTTCGGTCATGCAGTACATTTACGAAAATATCATGTATGCGGAGCTGAACACGAAGAGCGATTTTTGTCAGGTTTGCGGATACGACGGCGAAATTCAGATTGCGGAAGAGGACGGAAAACTGCTTTGGGAATGTCCGCACTGCCATAACCGCGATCAGGCGAAGATGAACGTTGCTCGCAGAACTTGCGGCTATATCGGTACGCAGTTCTGGAATCAGGGAAGAACGCAGGAAATCAAAGACCGCGTTTTGCACCTTTGATTTCCAGGGTGCAATATGAACTATGCGGAATTAAAACCGGCGGATATCGCAAACGGAGAGGGAGTTCGGGTTTCTCTCTTCGTTTCCGGTTGCCGCCGTCGCTGCAAAAACTGTTTTAACGGCGTCGCCTGGAATTTTGCGTACGGGAACCCGTTCGACGAAGCGGCGCAGGAACGGATTCTGGATCTGCTTGCGCCGGATTATATCGCGGGGCTGTCTTTGCTCGGAGGCGATCCGTTCGAACCGGAAAACCAATCCGCATTATTGCCGTTTTTGAAAAAGGTCCGCGCGCGGTATCCGCACAAGAGCATCTGGTGCTATACCGGCTATACATTTTCGGAGGGCGCGTTGGCGGAACCGCAGGCAAATTGCGAAGCGACGCGGGAGCTGATCTCGCTTCTCGACGTTTTGATAGACGGTCCGTTTGTGGAAGAACTGAAAGACATCCGTCTGAAATTCCGCGGCTCTTCCAATCAGCGCGTGATTGACGTAAAAAACACGTTGGCAAGCGGAAAGGTCGTTCTATATCTGAAATAAAAACGCGGCAGTCTCTGCCGCGTTTCCCTTGTTATATGTTTGACGAAAGGAAAAAAAAGGAATATAATAGATAAGAAATCAAACGCTTTACGGAGGCTTTTATGAATAAATTACAAATGCGTCGCTATGCCAAACTGCTCGCCAAAACGGGGATCAACGTGAAAAAAGGGCAGTGGGTGATCGTGCAGGCGGAACTCGATCAACCGGAGTTCGTCGAAATGACGGTGGAAGAGTTGTACCGCGCTGGCGCGGGAAAGGTGACGGTGGAATGGTCACATCAGCCGCTTGCCATGATGCATTATAAATACCAGTCTCAGGACACGCTGTCTAAAACGGAGAAATGGGAAATCGAAAAGTGGGAGCTGAAAAAGAAAGAACTTCCCGCTATGCTCTATCTCGAATCCTCCGATCCGGACGGTTTAAAAGGCGTCGATCAGGAGAAATTCACGGCGGTCCGCTCGGCGCGAACCAAAGTGATCAAACCTTACCGCGACGAAATGGACAACAACTATCAGTGGTGCATCGCCGCCGTGCCGGGAAAAGCTTGGGCGAAAAAAGTGTTCCCGCACCTCAACGTCAATCAAGCAGTCGATAAATTATGGGATGCGATCCTTTCGGCGTCCCGCGCCGACGGTGCGGACCCCGTGCGCGAATGGGCGCGCCACAACGACATGCTTGCCGCGCGTTGCGATCATCTCAACCGTCTGGGGCTGACGTCTTTGGAGTACAAATCGAAAAACGGAACCGATTTAAAAGTCGGTCTGATCGACGGCGCTTTGTTTATGGGCGGCGGAGAGGAGAGTCTGAAAGGCAGATATTTCAATCCGAATATTCCGTCCGAAGAAATTTTCATCTCGCCAAAAGCGGGCGAGGCGGAAGGCATCGTCTATTCTGCGAAACCGCTCTCTTATCAGGGCGAACTGATC
Source organism: uncultured Christensenellaceae bacterium (assembly GCA_910586825.1). Lineage (GTDB taxonomy): Bacteria > Bacillota > Clostridia > Christensenellales > Borkfalkiaceae > Gallimonas. Next base: position 61,421 of record CAJUJF010000008.1, read on the forward strand.
GAGAACTTCTCGGTACGTTTCGAAGGCGGAAAAGTCGTGGAAGTCAAAGCGGAAAAGAACGTGGAACTGCTTGAAAAAATGATTTCGATGGACGAAGGTGCGCGGATGCTCGGAGAATGCGCGCTGATCGCGTACGATTCTCCCATCAATAATTCCGGCTTGCTCTTCTACAATACGCTGTTCGACGAAAACGCAAGTTGCCATCTGGCGCTCGGACACGGGTTTACGAACTGCATGCGCGGATACGAGACGATGACGAAAGAGGAGCTGACGAAAAAGGGGATCAACGACAGCATCATTCACGTGGATTTCATGATCGGAAGTAAGGATCTCGACATCGTCGGCGTTACGAAAAACGGCGACCGCGTACAGATTTTCAAAGACGGCAACTGGGCGTTTTAAAGGGGTACGACTATGATTTTAATCGACATTTTTTCCGGTTTTTTGGGTGCGGGAAAAACGACGCTGATTAAGAAACTGATTCGGGAAGCCTATGTCGGCGAAAACGTCGTGCTGATCGAGAACGAATTCGGGAAAATCGGCGTAGACGGAGGCTTCTTGCAGGACGCAGGAATCCGGATCACCGAAATGAATTCCGGTTGCATTTGCTGTTCGCTCGTGGGCGATTTCGCAAAGGCACTGAAAGAGGTTGCCGCGAAATATTCTCCCGATCGTATTCTGATCGAACCTTCCGGCGTCGGAAAGCTTTCCGACGTCATCAAAGCGGTACGCAGCGCTGAAATTCCCGATAGCCGCCTCAATGCGTTTTGCACGGTAGTAGACGCAAAGAAATGTAAAATGTATTTGAAGAATTTCGGGGAATTTTTTCTCGATCAAGTGGAACACGCAAGCTGTATCGTACTCTCTCACGTCGGCGATCCCGCCAAAGTACAGGAAGCGGTCTCCTTATTGAAAGAACACGCAAGCGTTACGGTCGTAACCACGGATTGGGATCGGATCGACGGGAAAGAAATTCTTTCGGCGATGCAACAGAGCGACAGTTTAGAGAAGGCGCTTAACGAACTTTACTGCGACTCGAAAGAACACCGTCACGGGGGCGAATGCCATCGCCATCATCACCATGACGAAGAGCATCATGCGCACGAACATTCTCACGAGGAGTGCGAATGCCACCACCATCATGACGAAGAGTGTCACGCGCACGAACATTCCCATGAGGAATGCGAATGTCACCATCATCACCACCATCACCATGACGGTGAACATCACTGTCATGAGCATCATCATGCCGACGAAGTTTTTTCCAGCTGGGGCAGAGAAACGCCGAAAAAATTTACCGCCGAAGAATTACGGGCAAAGCTTGCCGCGCTTTCCACAGGCGAATACGGCGAAGTGCTTCGCGCGAAAGGCATTGTAGACGGAGCGGAAGGCTGGCTCTATTTCGACTATATTCCCGAAGAGGCGGACGTCAGAACGGGCAACCCCGCCGTAACGGGCAGACTGTGCGTGATCGGCGCCAAATTAAACGAAGAGAAGCTTTCCGAATTGTTTTTAGGTTGATAAGATGAAAGAAGTACCCGTATATCTCTTTCTCGGTTTTTTGGAATCTGGGAAAACGAAATTCATACAAGAGACGTTCGAGGATCCGCGGTTTGATTCGGGCGAACGCACGCTGTTGCTCGTCTGCGAAGAGGGCGAAACCGAATACGATCCGAAACGGTTTGCGGTAAAAAACTTTGCGATCGAAACGGTTTTGCCCGAAGATCTTACGGCGGTCCGGCTTGCGGAAATCGTTAAGTCTAGCCGTGCGGAGCGCGTGGTCGTAGAATGGAACGGAATGCGGGAAACAAGCGTTTTATTCGACGCGATGCCCGACGGTTGGATGCTTGCGCAGGTTATGACGTTTTTCGACGCTTCGACTTTTTTAACATATAACCAAAACATGCGGCAGCTCGTATTCGATAAAGTGCAGTACGCGGATATGGTCGTGTTCAACCGTTTCCGAGAGACTGATTCGCAAGAAGAATACCACAAAATCGTTCGCGCGATTTCGCGCCGTCCCGATATCGTGTACGAGTACGAAGACGGAAGGGCGGTATACGACGAAATACTGGATCCTCTGCCTTTCGATATCGATGCAAAAGTCATTGAAATATCCGACCGCGACTATGCGTTTTTTTATCGCGATCTCGTAGAGGAGACGCCGAAATACGCAGGCAAAATCGTACGGTTCAAGGGAATCGTCGCCGTCGATAAAAAGTTAAAAGCGAACACGGTCGTCGTGGGAAGACATATTATGACTTGTTGCGAGGCGGATATCGCGTACAGCGGTCTCGTATGTATTTATGCGGGAAATCTTCCTTTAAAGACGCGCGATTGGGTCACGGTCACTGCGCGGATCGATTTGGAATATCATAAAGTTTACGGACAGGAAGGACCTGTATTAAAAGCGACGGCGCTTGATTATACGCAGCCGCCCGAAGAGGAAATCGCAACTTTTTATTGATCGAATTTTGTTTTGTTCTGCGGAAAATATTTACAAATTATTTTTCTTGTGATATGATATAAGGGAACGTAGAGGTGATTACATGAAAAAGCTTGTTGTTTATTATTCTTTCAGCGGAAATACCCGCGCGATTGCAAAGCGGATTGCCCGTGCGTTAAAGGCGGATCTTGCCGAGATCCGCACGATGAAAACTTATCCCGACGATTACGACGTCTTGCTCAGTCTTGGCAAGCGCGAAGTGGAAAGCGGTTACATGCCGCAGATCGTGCCGCTTTCGGTCGATCCCGCAAAATACGAAACCATCCTGATCGGAACGCCCGTCTGGTGGGGTACATACGCGCCCGCGCTCCGCAAGTTTTTTATGAGCACTTCCTGGAAGGGAAAAACGATCCATCCGTTCGCAACGAACGACAAAAGTCTCGGTCATATCGCCAGCGATTTGAAAAAGGCTTTGCGCGGAGCAACCGTGAAACCTGTTTTCAGCGTCAAATACGACGAAAAGACGCTTTTGACGCCTGCGGAAGACTTTAAAGCATGGCTGAGCCAGATCTGAGTTCTTGTTTTTTCAATCAATATTGCGCCTTCGTCAAGAAGGCGTTTGTTCTATCGAGAGGCCGCCATGCAACAGATTCCGGAATGGTTGAGCAATAAAATCAAAGAAGAATACGTGGCGGATTCGGAACAAATCCTAAACGGTTTTTCTGTTTCGCGACCGGTATCGCTTCGCGTCAATCGCTTAAAAACCGACCCTACCGACGTGAAAGCGGAACTGAATCGGAACGGCATTGCCTATCGGGAAGTCGCATGGTACGCCGATGCGTTGATTTTGGAAAGCGCAACCGAGCGGGATATCCGTGCGCTGAGTCTGTACGAAAGTGGCGAAATTTACCTGCAAAGCCTTTCGTCCATGCTGCCGCCTTTGTTTTTAGACGGACAAGCAGGGGAAAACATTCTCGATATGGCGGCGGCGCCGGGCGGGAAGACGGCGCAAATTTCCGCGCTTTCCCTTGGCGGCGCGTTTATTACGGCATGCGAAATCGATCGGATCCGCACAGACCGTCTGCGGTTTAATCTTGCAAGACAAGGCGTCCCGCGGGTCACCGTTTTACAGACGGATGCAAGAAAGTTGAACGAATTTTTTTCCTTCGACAGAATTTTGCTGGACGCGCCTTGCAGCGGGAGCGGAACATTGGATCTCAGTACGCCGATCAAAATTTCGGAAGCGCTTGTCCGCAACAGCGTGTCGATCCAAGAGGCACTTTTGTGCAAAGCGTTAAAACTTCTGAAAAAGAACGGCACGCTCGTGTATTCCACGTGCTCCATATTGAAAGAAGAAAACGAAGAAGTGCTTTTCCGCGCATTGCGCCGTTGCGGCGGCGAATTGATTCCCATATCGCCGCCGACGGGGATTCCCGTGCTTCCGTCAGCGGACGGGACGCTCTGCGTATCTCCCGACGAATTGTTCGAAGGCTTTTTCGTAGCAAAAATTCAAAAATAGCCCACAGGAGACGGCGACATGAAAGATACGATCAAAATCACCGATAAGGGAACAACGAAGATGATTGCGCACCGCGGCGCCAGCGGTTTGGAGCGGGAAAACACGCTTCCCGCATTTATCGCGGCGGGAAATCGCAGTTATTTCGGCGCGGAATGCGATATTCACGTTACAAAAGACGGAAAATACGTCGTCTACCATGACGACGAAACGGGACGTTTATGCGACAAAAACGTCGTGATCGAAGAGACGGAGTTTTCAACCCTCCGCGCGCTGAAATTAAAAGAACCCGACAGCGAAACATTCAGCGAAACTTTAAAAATTCCCACGCCGGAAGAATATCTCTCCGTCCTGAGCCGATACGGAAAAGTTGCGGTTATCGAATTGAAAAATGCAATGAAGCCCGCGAATATTTGCGAAATCATTGAAATATGCAAACAATGCTATTCGTTGGATCGGATCGTTTTCATTTCGTTTTGCTTTGATAACCTCGTGGAAGTCCGCAAAATTTTACCGAAACAGCCCGTGCAGTTTCTCTGCGGCGATTGGTCGGACGAGTTGGAGGAAAAGCTCTCTACTCACCGGTTCGATCTGGATATCGGATGGTGGTCTTTAAACGAAGAGCGGATCCGTTCCCTGCATGATAAGGGGATCAAAATAAACTGCTGGACTTGCGACGATGCGGAAAAAGCGGAACAGCTTGCTCTATGGGGAGTTGATTTTATTACGACCAACATTTTGGAATAAGGGCGAAATCGGAAGGTTGAAAATAATACAGATATCTTTACGCGGAAAGACGGCGCGAGCATGTCGCGGTTGCGCTATGAAAGTTACCGCACGGAAAAGGGAGCGCCGAAATTTGCGGGGATCCCGCACGTGCGTACGGGCGGCGAAACCCTCATCGTCACGCTCAAAGACGATTTTTCCGATATTGCGGTGGATTTGTATTATACCGTTTGCGCCGATTCCGACGTCCTCGTTCGCAGCGCGGTAATTCGGAATACGGGCAAAGATCCTATTTTATTGAAAAAAGCCTTTTCTTTCCGTACGCAGTTGCCGAACGGAAACTACAAAATGATGCGGCTGGCAGGGACTTAGGGACAAGAGCGTATTCCCGAAATTGCGCCGATCGCCCACGGAATTACCCGATTGCAATCAACTTACGGCTGTACCTCCCATAACACGAACTGCTTTATGGGAATTTTAAAAGAGCATTGCACGGAAGAAGCGGGGGAGTGCGTCGGTATACAGCCTGTTTACAGCGGCTCTTTCGCCTTGACGGCGGAATGGTGCAAAAACGGACCGCTCACGTTGCAGGGCGGTATCAACGATCTCGGTTTCGGCTGGGAGCTTGCGGGCGGGGAGAATTTCGTCACGCCGCAGGCGTTGCTCACGTATTCGGACAAAGGTCTCGGCGGCATGTCCCGAAGCATTCACGACTTTATCCGCGAGAGGATCGCCGACCCTGCATACGCTAGCAAGCGCCGTCCGATCGTCGTAAACAACTGGGAAGCGACTTATTTCGATTTCAACGAAGAAAAACTCTTCCGAATCATCGACGAAGCGAAAAAATTGGGGATCGACACGTTCGTTTTGGACGACGGCTGGTTCGGCAAGCGCGACAGCGATTGGTCGGGATTAGGCGATTGGACCGTAAACGAAAAGAAGCTGAAAGGCGGATTAAAGACGATCATCGACCGCTGTAAACAAAACGGTTTGAAATTCGGGCTTTGGTTCGAACCCGAGATGATCAGCGAAGACAGCGATTTATACCGCTTACACCCCGATTGGGCGATCCATAAAGAGGGCGTGGAGCCTTGCAGAAGCCGCCAGCAACTCGTGTTGGATTTCACACGAAAAGAAGTGGTGGATCACGTCTTCGGCATGGTGTCCGCAATATTACGCGAGAACGATATTTCTTACGTGAAGTGGGATATGAACCGCAATATCACGGAGATATATTCCGACCGTCTTCCCGCGCACAGACAGGGCGAATTCATGCACCGATACATTCTCGGCGTGTACGATTTGGCGGAACGGCTGACCGCCGCGTTTCCAAACGTGTTTTTCGAGGGCTGCGCTGGCGGCGGCGGAAGATTCGATGCCGGCGCGCTGTACTACTTTCCGCAGATCTGGACGAGCGACGATACCGACGGTTTTGAACGCACGAAAATTCAGTGGGGAACTTCCGTCTGCTATCCGTTGTCGAGCATGAGCTTCACGTATTCGTCTGTCCGAACCATCAGACGCAACGGATCACGCCGTTCGAAACGCGCGGGAACGTTGCGAGTTTAGGCGCTTTCGGCTATGAATTAGACCTCTCGAAAATGACGGATACGGAAAAAGAACTTACGAAAAAACAGATTGACGCGTACAAGCGGACGGACGAACTCATTTTAAAAGGCGATCTGTACCGCTTGATGGATCCGCTCAATCAAAATTATTTTTGCATGATGGTCGTAAGCAAAGACAAAAGCGAAGCTTATGTGGTAGGCGAACGGATCCACGGACTGCCTTTCGACTACAATCAGTACGTTTATTTGTGCGGACTCGACGGAGATGCGCTTTACAAGATCGAAGAACTAAGCGCCGTCGTCAGCGGACAGGCGCTGAAAAACGCTGGCTTGCTGTTGCCGAAACTTCCCGATTTCGGTTCCTGGACCTGGCATCTGAAAAAAGTGAAATAAATATTAAAATAGGTAATATATGTTACAGAGAAACGAATATCCGTTCCCGCAATTCCGTCGGGATCATTGGCAAAATCTGAACGGCGAATGGGAATTTGCATTCGACGATAAGAACGAGGGCATCAAGCGCGGACTTTGGCGCGGCGATCAGCCGCTCGACTTAAAAATCGTCGTACCATTTTCTTATCAGTACAAGGCAAGCGGTATCGGCGACACCGCGCAGCACGACGTCGTTTGGTATCGCCGCACATTCGAAATCGCCGAAGAAAACTTGGGAAAATGCGCGCTGTTACGATTCAATGCCGCGGACTATCGGACGGACGTCTGGATCAACGGCGTTCACGCCGTCACGCACGAAGGGGGATTTTCGCCCTTTTCCGTCGATATCACCGATTATCTGAACGGCGGGAAGAACATAATCGTCGTGCGTTGTTTCGACGATCTGGAAACCGCCGTCCCGCGCGGAAAACAGAGCTGGAAAGGGCATCCGTTCGCCTGTTTCTACGTGCCGAACACGGGGATCTGGCAAAGCGTATGGCTCGACTTTTTCGGCGCAGATTGCATCGCGGATTACGAGCTTCGCTCCGACATCGACAACCGTTGCGTGAAAAGCGAAATCCACACGTTGTACGGAACTGCGGACGAGGCGGAAATCATTCTGACTTTTTGCGGAAAACAAATCGCGAAACAGCGCTTGGCGTTGACGCAAAAGCGCACGCGGATTACGATCGACCTTGCCGATTGCGCATTTGATTTCGGCGACCTGCTTTGGAGCGTAGAAAATCCGAATCTCGTTTACGCGGACTTTATCTTATATGCAAACGGAAAAATTTCGGATACGGCGCATACGCGGCTGGGGTTTCGCAAAATTTATATCGATGAAACGGGGAAGATATGCTTGAACGATCGGCCCGTTTATCAGCGGCTTATTCTCGATCAAGGGTATTGGGTCGAAAGCGGACTTACGCCGCCGAGCGCTGAGGCGTTGAAAAAAGATATCGAATTGTCGAAAGCCATGGGCTTTAACGGCGCAAGAAAACACCAGAAATTAGAAGATCCGTATTTCTATTATTACGCGGAGGAACTCGGATTTCTCACTTGGTGCGAAATGCCGAGCGCTTACACGTTCTGTGCGGAAGAGGTTGCGTCGGTCACGCGCGAATGGCAGGAAATTCTCAAAACCGCCAAAAACTTCACGAGCAATATCGCTTACGTCCCGTTAAACGAAAGTTGGGGGGTGCGCGAGGCGTGCACCAATAAAGCACAACAGGATTTTGCCAGAACGCTGTATTATCTCACCAAAAGTTTAGACGGTAAAAGGCTTGTCTCCACCAACGACGGTTTCGAAAATATCAATCCGACCGATTTTATTTCAATCCACGATTATAACATTTCCCGTGCGGAGGAGTTCCCCGTCAAATACCAAGAGGGGAAGTACGACGGGCTCTATCCCGAGGGGTGGAGACTGTTTGCCGAAACGAATCGATATTGCGGGCAACCCGTACTGTTTACGGAATTCGGCGGCATGGCGATGAAAGCGGATCAGAAAGAAGGGGCTTGGGGATATCAGGACGGCGAAGAAAGCGAAGATTCTTTTTTCCGGCACCTCGAAGAACTGATAGAAGGAATTGCGCTGACGGAATTTCAGGGATACTGCTATACGCAGCTTACCGACGTGCAACAGGAAATTAACGGCTTGCTTCGCGCCGACCACACGCCGAAATTCGATCCTGAAAAACTTAAAAAAGTTTTTACCGGTCCACGCAGATAACCGCGTAAAATATAAGCGGCATAAAATCAACCTTGATTTTATGCCGCTTTTTTATCTGTAAAAGGATCAATATTATTTTAACGAGTCGCGGATTCTTTTAAATCTTTCTTTTTTTGACAAAAAATAAATCCGGACCGCTTGCATTTCATTCGGTTCGGATTTATTTAACTTTGGTGCCGGTGATCGGGGTCGAACCGATACGGTATCACTACCACAGGATTTTGAGTCCAGCGCGTCTGCCAATTCCACCACACCGGCAAAGCAAACAAATTATACAATAATGCGATAGAAAAAGCAAGTGTTTTTTTCGTATTTCTTGCAAAAAATCCGAATCCGTGTTACAATAATCGCATGGAAAAACTGATCCTCATTGACGGCAACAGCCTTTTAAATCGCGCCTTTTATGCCATGCGCCTGTTTACGACCAAAGACGGGCTTCCCACAAACGGAGTTTTCGGCTTTGTAAAATTGATTTTTAAAATCATCGACGACGAAAAACCCGAATATTTCGCAGTCGCGTTCGACGTTCACGCGCCTACGTTCCGGCATAAAATGTATACGCAATACAAAGGCACGCGCAAACCGATGCCCGAAGAACTCGTAAAACAGGTTCCCGTTTTGAAACAACTTTTAAAACTGATGGGAATCCGCACGATCGAATTGTCGGGATACGAAGCGGACGACGTGATCGGTACCGTTTCACGGAAATTCGACGAAGTTCAAACGTTGATCTATACGGGTGATCGCGACGCATATCAGTTGGTAAAAGAGAACGTCTGCGTTTGTTTTACCAAACGCGGAGTGAGCGATCTCGATCGGCTTACGGATAAAAATTTCCGCGATCTCGTCGGGCTGGAACCTTGGCAGATCGTAGAGGAAAAAGCGTTGATGGGGGATTCTTCCGACAACATTCCCGGCGTTCACGGTATCGGCGGGAAAACGGCGTTGGAACTGCTCCAAAAATACGAAAGCGTCGACGGCGTGTACGCGCATCTCGCAGAACTGACCGCTTCGCTTCAAAAAAAGCTGACCGCGGGAAAAGAATCCGCGGAATTGTCCCGCACGTTGGCTCGGATCGATACCAACGTACCGCTTACGCTTTCGCTCGAAAATTGTCGGCTGACCGTACCGTTCCCCAAAGAAGCGCGCGATGAATTCTTGCGTCTGGAATTTCGCTCGTTGGTGGATTCCCGCTTTTTTGTTGCCGATCAAAATTCGGGGGTCCCGATCACGGAAGTCAACAACATAAACGAATGGATCGCATTGTGCGAAAAAGCAAAAGAATTCTCCGTATGCGTAAAAAACGGCGTTTGGCACGTTTGCACGAACGGAAACGAATATCTTTTACGAATCCGTGAAAACTTTTTGACGCCGGGACTTTTTCAGGAAGATTTCAAACGGGCTTTATGCGAATTATTTCAAGCGGGGAGGACAGCCGTCTCTGCGGACATAAAAACTTTGATTCACCGCTTAGACGAGTTGAATATCGAATTCAACTGCAACGCGGAGGATTTGGGATTATTGAGATACCTCCTGGATTCCAATAACCGCCCGATCGACGAAGACGAATTGGTCAAAGACTATTCTTTGCCTAAGGATAATTTAGCGTATGCCGTAAAACTTGCGTATGGTACGCTGTCCCGAAAGATTTCCGAAAACGCTAACGAGCAAAAGCTTTACCGCGAACTCGAACTTCCGCTTGCGTTCATCCTGCTCGACGTAGAACGGACGGGGGTATGCGTGGACGCCGACAAATTTCCGTCGTTTTCGGAAAAGTACAATGCCGAACTCGAAACGCTTTCGGAAGAAATATTCCGCTTGGCGGGAGAACGGTTTAACTTAAATTCACCGTTCCAGCTTTCGGATATCCTCTTCGGCAAACTCGGAATCGAAAGCAAGGGAATTAAAAAGAGCCATCGCGGCGGATTTTCCACAAGCGCGGAGGTGCTTGAAAAGCTTTCCGAAGAATACGAAATCGCGAAAAAAATTCTGCGGTACCGCGAAGTTCAGAAGTTACTGTCCACCTATATCGACGGAATCCGTCCTTTGATATCGAACGGAAAAATTCACACGACGTACAATCAGACGATTGCGACGACCGGTCGCTTGTCGAGCGCCAATCCGAACTTGCAAAATATTCCCGTAAGAACCGACGAGGGAAGGGAGCTTCGGAAACTGTTCGTAGCGGAAAAGGGCAACATGCTCGTCGATGCGGATTATTCACAAATCGAACTCCGTCTGCTTGCGCATTTTTCGGGCTGTAAGGCGTTGTGCGAAGCCTATCGGAACGGAGAAGACGTGCATGCCGCAACCGCTTCGCACATTTTCGGCGTTCCGCTGAAAGAGGTAACGCCCTCGTTGCGCCGCCGTGCCAAAACGATCAATTTCGGAATCGTTTACGGTATGAGCCGTTTCGGTCTGGCAAAGGACATCGGATGTTCGCCGACCGAAGCGCAGGAATACCTCGACAAATACTTTTCAACCCATCGGGAAGTCAAAGACTTTATGGACGAAACCGTACGGCGCGCAAAGGAAGAGGGCTATATCACGACCATTCTCGGAAGAAGGCGTTTTATACCGGAATTGCAGTCTTCAAACTATAATCTGCGTTCTTTCGGCGAGCGGGCGGCAATGAACATGCCGTTGCAGGGAAGCGCGGCGGATATTATCAAGATCGCAATGATCCGCGTCGCCGATCGTTTAAAAACCGAAAAATTATCGGCGAAAATGGTATTGCAGGTACACGACGAATTGCTGTTGGATTCGCCGGAATCCGAACTTGATCGCGCCGCGAAAATTTTGAAAGAGGAAATGGAAAGCGCATTAAAGCTTAACGTACCGTTGATCGCCGAAGTGTCCGTCGGCAGGAGTTGGTATGACGCAAAATAGAAGATACGCCGTTACCGGCGGGATCGGGAGCGGAAAAAGCGTGTTCTGCGAACTCTTAAAAAAACGCGGATATCCCGTTTTCTCGTGCGACGAAATATCCGCACTGCTCTGGCAGGACCCCGAATACCGTGACGGACTTTCGGCGTTATTTCCCGAATATACCGTTCGTGGAGAAATCGTAAAGAGCAAATTATCGGAAGCGGTTTTCTTGAATGAAAGCGCGCTGAATAAGTTAAACACATACAGTCACGCAAAGATCATGGCGCGTCTGTTCGCGTTGACCGAACAGACAAAGATCAGTTTTTGCGAAGTGCCGTTACTGTTTGAAAACGGTTTGGAAACCCGTTTCGACGGCGTTATCGTGTTAACGCGCGATCGGGAAAGCCGAATCCGTTCCGTCGCCGAACGGAGTAATTTGACGCGGCAAGAAGTTCTTGCCCGCATAAAAACGCAATTCGATTACAGCCGCCTTCCGCTAAATCCAAATTGCAAATGCGTCGTCGTGCAAAACGACGGCTCTCGGGAAGATCTCGGCCACAAGCTTTCGGCGGTCTTGTCGGAAATGGGATTGGCGCTCTACAATACCGGAAGCAAGATTGTTTAATCCGCTTACTTTCCGTGTATATATAATCGTAGGCGGTTGCGTAAAAAACGAAAACTAAACCCGCCGCAAAAAGGAGCAATGGAACTATGATCATCGGAATTGTCGTCGGAATTATTTTTTTGGCGATAGTGGGTGCCGGCATCGCCGCTGCGGTGCTTTTTTTGAAAAGAAGAAAACGCGCGTTTATGTGGGGCGGTATCGGAATAAGCGTAGCTTTTACCGTTTTGTTTTTCATGATCCCGTTCAGTTTTCATACCGTCAATCCCGGACAGATAGCCGTCGTAAAGCATTTGGGGAAAGCAACGGCGGTACGCACTTCGGGTACGTATTTCGATTTTTGGATCACCGATCAGTATGAAATGTACGATGCCAAGGTCCAGAATCTCGAAATCAAAGCGAATACATATTCCAAAGACGCACAAACCATGGACATTGCCATGACGGTGCAGTTTCAGATCAAATCGGAAAACGGAATTTTGATCGCGGAACGGTATGGCAGTATCCAGGCGCTCACCAAACGTTTGGAGTCCGTTGCCGTAGAAAAAACAAAAGCGTCGTTGTCCTCTTATTCCGCCATGGAAATCATCGAAAAACGTTCGACCATTTCCCCGCAGGTAGAAACGGTTATCAAAGCAGCCGTCGACGAAACGTTCTACGTAAACATTGAAAAAGTCGTTTTGACGAATATCGATTTTTCCAGCGCATTCGAACAAACCGTAGAGGATAAAATGATTGCCGAACAGGAAAAGTTAAAGGCGGAATACGAGAAAGAAACCGCAATCATCAAAGCGGAACAGGAACTCGAAGTCGCGAAATTACAGGCAAACGCCAGAATCGAAGCGGCGAAAGGGGATGCGGAAGCGCGTTTACTTGCCGCGCAGGCGGAGGCGAATGCTCTCCAAGCCAAATCGATCGAAATAGCGCGTGCGCTCGGTTTCACGATTCGGGAAAAGTCCTTGCAGGACGAAGAGGGCAACGTTTCGATAAAATACGAAATCGATTTCACCGATAAAACGCAAGAAGAAGTCGCGGTGATCGTGGAATATCTGAAATACGTAGAATATTTGCAGACATGGGACGGAAAACTCCCCGACGTCGTCGTAACGAACGGAAACGCAACGTTGCTTTTGCCCGGATACGGAACGGAAAAAGAATCCTAACAGGAAGGTTGCGGCGGAGAATGATCTCCGCCGCATTTTCTATGCGAACGGGGAAAGTTTTATATCGTAAGCACATACTGTAAGAAATGAGAGAAAATATCCGACGCAACGTCTTCGCCGTGCTGATCGCAATTTTACTGCTGTTCGCCGTAACGGGCATTCCTTATTTTGTGTTGCGAGCCAATTATCCTCGTCCGCACTACAAAACGGTTTCCGAGAGCGGATTGCCTGATTCCCTTGTTTATGCCGTCATAAAGGCCGAAAGCGATTTTGACGAAGCGGCAATCAGCAAGGCTGGCGCGATCGGTTTAATGCAGCTCATGCCCGCAACCGCCGAGTTTATCTGTTCGCGGGAAAAAATCGTATTCGAAAAAGAACGTTTAAAAGAAGCTTCTTACAATATCAAACTTGGCTGCAAATATCTCAGTTACCTTTGCGAACGCTTTCCCGCCGTCGAGACCGCGCTGTGCGCATACAATGCGGGCGAGGGGACCGTAAGAACGTGGTTAAAGGATCCCGAACTCTCGCCCGACGGAATCCGTTTATCCGAGATTCCTTATTCGGAGACGCGAGCCTACTTGAAAAAAATTCTGAAATACCGAAAAATTTATGAAAATTTATATCGTTAAAACTTGACTTTTCATTTTGAATGGGGTACAATAACAAAGCTCTGTTTCAGAGCGTATCCAAGCGGTCGTGGCGGAACTGGCAGACGCGCAAGACTAAGGATCTTGTGGTTCACCCCATGCAGGTTCGATTCCTGTCGACCGCACCATCTTTGTAGGACGAAAATACTGTCCTACAACATAAAGCCCGAAAACGGAAGTTTTCGGGCTTTATTGTACTATATATTGTGGTTTTGAGCAAAATCTGCTGTTTTTGGTTTTGACTACTGTCTTTTTGCTTGTTTTAATTAAAAACGGGATTTGAACTATCGACCAAATAGTATTAACGCATATCATCAACTAAACGAAAGCCGTTACTTTGTTTAGCGGCTTTTTCATTGTCCGTTTTTCTTGCTTTTACTCTCTAATTTTGCTATAATGATTATGCGATAAACAGTAATTTAACGGAGGAAACCTATGGGACTATTTGATTTTTTCAAAAAGAAAAAGAAGCAGCCGAAAGTGCATAAAGTTACTATTAATTATGACGATATGGAAAAAAGTGCTTTAGAAAATGACGGTGGCATAAATACTGTGCTAATCAACGACATAAAATTCGTTATAAAAGAAGATGTGCTTTTTTCGGCATTCGGCATGTTTAAAGCAAATGCATACGGTACGGTTGACAATATTCGAGTAATAGTCGACATGAACGACAAAATGTTTCTTGATAACCACATAGATGTTAAGCCCGAATATATCGAAAAAATTGCCAGCTTTTTGCAAGACTTTACAAGTCGCTATAACATAATCGTCGATAGAATTTCTACTGAGACGGCAAAATATCTCAATGCTCAAAATTTGCGTGCCGAGCCGTATACGCAACAGGAAGTCAAAGCGAACATTGACACAAAAAATATCTCACTATCTTTCGCCAAAGATTGTGCGTTTTGCGCTTGGTTAGACGACGAATCCGTTTTCTACGTTGAGTACGAAGACGGACATTTCAAAGTAGATTTTAACAGCGACGAAGAACGCAATACGTAAACGATAAATTTCAATTTAACGTAGAATAACTATCAAAATAGATGAACTGAAAGTCGTTACTTTATGTAACGGCTTTTTCATTTTCTATGCCGATAATCCTTGATATTATTGATAAAAAGTGCTATAATATATTTGCTCACATAGAGCAATAAACAGTAACTTAAAAGGAGAATTACGAAATGAAAAAGAAAAATATTTTGGCAGTAGTGTTATCTGCGGTTATTGTGATATCTATGTTATCATTGGTTGCTTGCGGCGACAAAAATGAAATCGTATACGATGCTGGAGAGTACGGACAGATAAATGAAGGCAGTGATAATGAAGTTATACCTAATGCGGGTTATCGCTTTATCGGTTGGTGCGAGCCGGTAAAAGAAGGAAACAAGACGATATATAAGGCAAAGTATGAGTATGCCGAGTATTATTTAAGTGAAGTAAAAGATGTATATATTTGCCCGCCCAACACTATTGAGGGCGTGCCAGACATTAGGTTTAGGGTTACAGATATACAAACGCATGAAATAATAAAAGATGAATTTGCACCTGCGGGCGCAATAAAAATAAAATCAAATACAGATCCCAGGTGTGTTATCAATGGATTTTATGGAGATGGTCAGTTGGGTATAGATAAATATAATCAAGAATTTGACAGTATTGTTACTGTAACCGTTTCAGAAAACCGTTATAATACAAATACCGAATTTAAACTGCACCTTGTACGCAACCGTATAGTTGCTGAAAGCATAAAAATTGAAATTGGTGGGAATACTATAGGGATAAATACTTATGATAAAATTCAGGCAACTACAGCACCAAAAGATACGTCATTTAAAGATTGCGGTTATACTGTTTTGGAGATAATTAGAAACGGGAAGCCGATACCGCAAGAAGAAATTTCAAGCATAGTGTATTTTGATGAACACCCATATATGCATACCACGAATAAAGCACAGGTAGGCGATATTATAAAGGTGCAGGCACATAACGTCCGCGATCCGGAAGTTAAAAGTAATATATTGTCAATAACAGTTTATTAAGTGTAACATTACCAATGAATCAGTTATCAGTAAGAAACTTAATTATAAGAAGCATTGCCGCTGTAGGTTTTATAGCGGTAATGCTTCTTGCTATTTTTCTTGCATTTTTTAGTGATAATAAAATTGCTTATGCCGACACTTCAGAATACGGCGGAGGCAGCGGCACAGCAGATTCGCCTTATTTAATTTCAACTGATGAACACTTACATAGATTATCTGCTAATGTGCAAGGCGGTGGCGTAAATGGATATGAAGGCGTGTATTTCAGTTTGGAGAAAGATATTGATTTAACCAATATATCACAAGGCGGACTTGCTGGTTGGATGCCAATTGGAACGTCGTTATATCCTTTCGCTGGGACCTTTTTGGGGAACAATAAAAAAATATCTGGAATTATAATCAATCGTATATCTGATAATATTCAATGATATTGGCGCGAGTATTCATTTGCAGCCATTTGCGTTGACAAAAATTGCGATTGCTTTATCTATAAGAAATAGCGCGGAGTTAGATGAGGATAGCTTTAATACGGATACTGATGGACTTGAACTTAATCGTCAAACGATAACAGGTGAATATGATGATTTGTTTAAGGCTCTCATCGTAAATAAAAACGGGAGTGATTTATCAGAAGAAGAATATTTTCCGAAATTTAGCTTACAATTATAATCAGAGTATTTAAGGACAACATTGTTTTCATACACATATAATGGAGTATGGAAATTTTGATTAAAATTAAAAAGAAACTGCTTGTTAAAATAATCGTTGTAATCAGCGTTATTTTATTTATAGTAGCCTTTGGCGTTTTGAGCCCGACGTTCGGAAACAAAATCACAAGAGTTTCCTACACTACGCAAAATAATTCATCTATCGGGCGGATTAATCTTAATTTTGAAATTCATACTCATAAGGGTTTTGTGTTCAAAGAGGGTAACGTTACGGTCAAATATACAACGGAACAAGGAACATTTGAAGATATAATTGATGTTGAATATTATAAAGTACAAAAATTTTATTATGGCAACTATTCCGATTTTAGGGTAGAGATTAAAGTCAATTCGTACCGCGTTACAGGATATGCAAAGTATGTTGTGCCTGCGGTAATAATGTATTTAATAGCTGGCGCAGGGATAACGTATTGCATATATTATTGGACACATAACCGAAATATAAAAATTGACGGTGAGCAGTAAGCCCGCCGTTTTTTATGTTGAAATTCAAAGTTACTTTTTTTGGTTCTGATATAAAGTAACTACGATAAATTTCAATTTAGCGTAGAAGAAACAAATAATTAGATAAATGAGAAGCTGTTACTTTATGTAGCGGCTTTTTATTTTCTTTCTTCAATAATTCTTGATATTTTTTATGTGGAGTGCTATAATAGTTATGCGACATCATATAAAATAGCCTTTGGACTCGATCTCACCAAAGGTATATTTTGTTATGCTTTGTTCAAATCTTAAAATAGGTAGCAATACACTATCGCAGGATTTGAACAGAGAGGTTTACCTTGAGGTCGAGTTTTATGTGGTGTCGCAACTACGCGAGATGTGTATGCTATGGTGTCGCTCTCGCAAGGGAGCGGCATCTTTTTTTATGTCAACAGTTGAAAAGACTTGTTCGTGTTTCGGGCATTCCGACGTCGATATAACGTATGAACTGACAGCAAGAACGAGAATAGAAATCGACAGGGCAGTAGCGGACGACGTGAGAATTTTTCTGTTCGGCGGAAGAAGTGATTTTGACGATTTGTGCTATGACCTTGTAACCGAAAAGAAAAACGCCAATCCACAACTCAATATAAAGAGAGTGTTTTGTTTTGCGCTCGACAAACAGTTGCGAAAGCCGCCGAGTTGGTTTGTTCGAAAAGAGTATGAAGCGTTGGAGTGTCCGACAAAGGATTTTGATTATTGGTACACGGCAATTTATTATCGTAACCTTGCAATGATAGACCAAAGCGATTTGATTTTATTTTGGGTAGAGGAGAGAGAAAACAGCGGCGCATACAAGACATATCGGTATGCAATTAAAAAGCACAAACGCATCGTAAATTTGTTTACATAATTTTGGTATCAAGGCGCACTGTGATAAGAACCTTATTGTTTTCCGTGAGCAACGCATACAATGGTCGAAGAGTCTCCGATTAAATTCCGAGTTAACAATAGTAAGCCGTATGAGTTTCAGCCACGTCTTAAATTGTTGTGGTGCAGACCTGATATAGTACCGCAACGGGATTTCCGTTGCGGTACTTTAATTAGAAAACTTTTTTAATTTTCTTTCCACAAATATAATCGGGATAAGTAAACTTAATGCGTGGATGCACATTACAGAACACAAAATTATTAAGCACGCAGTAAACTCAACGAACAGCGTTATGATTGACAGTATTATATTCAGACACAAAAGTACAGAAGCTACTCTTGCATATAGAATACTGAAATACGTTTGCGAATAATCCCACATTAGCTGATTCGACATTGATCTTTTAGTACGATAACCTAAAAACTTATTTGCCTTTTTAGGCGGACTATATTGAAATGTCAAATATACGAGCAAGCACATAAACGGAATAATATGAATTGCTATGCCGCTACTCATATAAAGTATGACCGACAAACTTCTAATCGTTGCAATGTAGATACAGACTATGCTTAATGCCATAGAAAGGAATAACAAACTTACCGTTAAGATGACTTGCCGCATATACCTTTTTCTTACGCCGCTCGATAGCAAATCGTCCAAACTTGTATTGAAAAGTTTGCACATTGATACTAATGTGTTTATTGACGGATAGCCCCTACCTTGCTCGTAGTTGGATACCGCTTGTCGAGATATATACAATTTATCGGCTAACTCATTTTGCGTTAAATTTGCTTGTGTTCGTAGCATTTTAAGTTTTTCGGAAAATTCCATATTAAAGTTCCAACCTGTCAATCTTAATACAACTTGATTATACCACTTTTAACGGGATAAGTAAAGATGTTACGGAAATTATCAAGGACACAATCACTTGCGCACGAGCAACCGTATATTTTTTGTATATGTAGTAGTTGAGTTTACTATTAAAAAGTGCTATACTTACAATAAGCTAAAAAATGCTTACGGCATTTTGGAAGAAATGTTGGCGGCGAAATAGCAAGGAGAAGCTATGGATAAAAAAGATATAGGCATAAAAAAGAATAGAGTTCTGATATCTGCGCTGTTGATATTAGTTGCTCTTGCTTTCATTATTACATTCATTTTTATGTGGTGGGAATATGCAAGTCAAGATAAGTACAAATATTATAGCGAAAATGCCATAGAAGTTGAAGCAACAATAACTCAGTATGGTATACATTATCATGGACAAGATAGACGAGATTGGGATGTATGGACATATTACGAATATGAAAGTAATTGGGGTACTGTTTATACTATGCATCATGGAACTTATTCAACAGAGCAAGAAGCAAAAAAACATATTGGAGAAAAAGTAAAAATCTATATTGATCCAAATAGTGATTGGTCTTCTGATGTTTTTCCTGTTGTTAATTATGAAAGAGCATTAAGAAATGCGATAATATGGTGTTTCCCCGTTCCCATTGTATTGTATTTACTTATATACCGTTGTATCTACCGTAACGTACTGAACAAAAAAATCAAGAAGAAAGTTTACGGCAGCTCATATAACAACGACAGAATTATTCACACGCCGCTACCGAATACCGTTACGCAAGGCGAAGTAACAAAAGTTGTTAAGTGGTTGGTCTGTTACGTTAAGGTTAAGTATCAAGACGAGAACGGCGCGACGAGAGAGAAATGGGCGCAGTCTTGGTTTACGCACAAGGAAGCGAAATTCTTACAGCAAAAGAGAACGATAAATATAGTACCCTACAAAAACACCTACGGCATTTTGGAAGAACTGTCCACAACAAAATAACACGGAGTAACCGCATAGAAATTATGGCACACGCTACCGAACAGAAAATCAAATTGCTTGTCTTATACGACTTGCTCTGCCGGCTAACCGACGAAAATCACGCCCTTAACACGGACGAGATTATTGCGTTACTTGCCGAAAAAAAGATAGCGGTGTCGCGTAAAATTCTATTACAGGATATAGCCCTATTAAATCAATACGGTTATGAGGTGCTTACATACAAGAAAAAATATCACTATTACTACGTTGTAAATCGTCATTTTGACAGCGCCGAAATAGCTCTGCTTTCCGATGCCGTGCAAGCGTCGAAATTAAGCGCAAGCCATAAGCAAACGCTTACGAATAAACTAATGACTACAATGGGCAATTTTCAGGCAACGGATTTAACTGCTGCCGCTCACTTTGGTACTATGCCGCAACGTAATAACAGATATATCATTTATACGATAGATACGTTAAAACAAGCCATAGTGAACAATAAGCAAGTTTCGTTCAAGTATTACTCTTTGGATTATCAAAAGAACCGTCTATTCCGCAACGATGGAAAAAAATATATTGTGAATCCGCTCGTAGTCGTTTGGAATAAAGATAATTACTATCTTATCTGCTACGACGACAAACACAAAGGTACGGCGAACTACCGCATAGACAGAATGACGGACGCTCAGGAAGAACCGACGAATCGTACATATCGCAAAGAGCTTGCGGCGTTCGATATTGAAAAATATCGGCAAAAGGTGTTTTCTATGTTCGGCGGCGATGAACAGGAAATCGAATTGCAATTCAACGCTACTATGCTTGACGACATTTTCGATAAGTTCGGCGAAGAAATCCATATCGTAAAAGTGGATGACGATACGTTCCGAGTGAAAGCCCCTATACAAATTAGCAAAACATTCTTTGCGTGGGTTGTCGGCACACAGGGCAAAATGCGAATACTGTCCCCACAATCAGTTTGCGAACAGTTCCATGCGTTCGTAAAGAAAATCAAAGAAGCATATTGAAATCTTGATTTAATCGAAGATTTTTGATATAATGTAACTACGATAAACGGTAATTTAGCGGAGATGTATTTTGAAAAAGAAAAAACCATCCCACAAAGGCTTAGTCCTTAAAATGTTCATTGTTATTGTACTTGCAGTCTTAATCGGTTTATGTATTGCTTTTTGTATATTTGAAGCGGTAGACAGGCAATGGATTGAATCGGCAATTTGTTTGGCGGTTGCAATAGGGTTGTTTATTATCGCTTGTCCGCTTTATTATCTTGGCGATATGTATGAATGCCCGAAATGCGGGCATAAATTCAAAGTAAATCCCTATAAAGTTTTTTTTACTAATGGTATCTTGGGAATCTTCGATTTGGCAGGCGACGCACCTAAATATGCGAAGTTGAAATGTCCGCATTGTCAAACGAAAGATTGGTGCAAAATAGAGCGGAAATAAATGTCTGTCAGATAAACTTCAATTTAGCGGGACAAATTGCTCGTTCAAATCGTTATAATAGTGAGTAAAATAAACGCTCAATCCGTTTATTATGTAGGAGGTGCATTATGAAAGCTAAAAAATTGTTAATACCGTTGTTACTACTTTGTATATCTCTTTTTGCAATGGTAGGTTGCACAAGCGATAAAATTCTTGCCAAGCCGGTAGATACTTCGCTTGAATTTTGGGTTATACAAGATGTTTCCGATATAGATTTTAGCGGACATTATAAACTTCACGGTTTCGGCGCAGATTTCTATTATGGTAAAGGGTATCAACCTGCGGAAATTATAGAAGATTCGGCAGCAATTCCGCCCGAACATTGCGTGATTTATACGGTTTCACCATATCCCGATTATTCAAGCGGCGGACAATATGTTACGCGCATAGCAATAACAGATCCGCAAGTAACCGTTTACGGAATAACTTGCAATTCTACATTGCAAGATTTTGACACAACATTTGAAAACTTGGGCTGTTCTATTCAAGATAAAGGGTTACTTCATATTGCTACTTACGGAAAAGTTAAGATTGCTTTGGCATCCTACGATGAAAACAAAGAACTGACTGTTTCGGTAGAGGTAACAAACAAGCAAGGCATTGATTTTTAAGATAAGCGGATTTAACTTATGTTAAAAACAGTTTAACATAGATAATGACCGATAAGACTTAACTGTCCTATCGGTCTTTTTTATTTTCAGTAACAAACTTTTTTCAAAAAGAGCGTTCACTGCCCATAAACGGGCAATGAAAATTTGAAACAAATGTTTTTTTGTGTTATACTACGCCTACAATCTAAATTGAACGCCCTGTTCAATTAAGGGAGTTTGCACCTATGAGGACACTAAACAAAGAAAAGCTATTCCGTATTGAGAAATACATTAAAGATTACCAAACGGAAAACGGCAGATCGCCGAGCTATCGGAACATAATGCACTTTATGAGTATGAGTTCGCTCAATCTTGTCCAAAGATATGTGTTTGCGTTAGAAAAGGACGGCAGAATTCAAAGAACGCGGCTCGGCAACATAGAGTTGCCGTCGCAGCTTGATAAAGGCGAAACTACCATTGCTCCCCTGCTCGGTGCGATTGCCTGCGGCGAACCGAGCTTTGCCGTTGAGCATATAGAAGACAGCTTTGAGTTGCCCCGTTCTCTGTTTGGGGGCGGAAAGCTATTCGTATTACACGCAAGCGGAAACAGTATGATTGAGGTTGGAATAAACGACGGCGATTTAATCGTTTTAAGACGTCAAGATTATGCCGAAGACGGCGAAATAGTCGTAGCCTTGACGAACGGCAACAACACGTTAAAACGACTTTTCCATAGAAACGGTAAAATCGTCTTACATCCCGAAAACAAAACAATGAAAGATATAATCGTCAATAACTGCGAGATACAAGGCGTATTGGTCGGTTGTATCAAAACATATTAAATCGGTATTGCGTTGCACATAGCCCCGTGCAACAAAATATAAAGGACAAGCATTTGGTGTACTACGTTACAGGATGCCCAGACCGTAACAAAGTAGTTCATTAAAATCAAAGGTGTTTGTTTTTGGGAATGGAGGTTTATTACTGTAAATAATCAATATGGACACACAATAATAAACAATATAATCAAAGCAGTC
>CAJUJF010000009.1 GCA_910586825.1 uncultured Christensenellaceae bacterium
ATAGCGAAAACGACTTTGCTTCACGCAACAGTTCCGCCTTCGTATAGGTCAGTTTCTTCATAGGCATCTCCTTATAATTTTCTTCCACAATTCGGGCAGTATCTTGCGTGATATACCCATTCTTCTCCGGGCTTTGCTTCTCGCTCCATTATATCGCCTTCGCTTGATACAGGAACGTATGCGTCAAACTCTTCTGCGCAATGTTTGTTGAACGGTCCACATATAGGACAGGGTTCGTGCTTTTCAAGCCTGTCCGCGAGTCTATTCAATTTATTGCTTTCAATCCCCGTTGTTTCAATTCCAAATATGGTCCGCAACTGGTCAAGCATTATCTGTACATCCGCTATTTCTTCCGCGATATTTTCCATAGCTTTACTGCGAACATTCAGATCGTCGATGCTTCGCGTTCTTCGTTCCTTACAAAGCGCCTTCGTAAGTTCCGACATTTCTTCTATAGCCATAAGGATTTGCGCGTCAATACCGTATGTGCTTACCGCCCGTCTAATAATCTCTTCTCTATCCGTCATTTCTTTTTTCTCTCCTCGTAAATTTTCTTTGCTTCTTGATATGCCTTACATTCCGTGTAAACACCGCACCATTGCTGGCAGGTCTTTTCTTCCTCACAGATAGCGCTTGCTATTTTGCAAATCGCTTCGTGTTCGTCGCACTCTTCTCTGGTTTCGTGTCCGGGGCAACCTTTAACAAAATCAAAGCCCTTGCAATAACCGAATGGTAATACCCTGCGACCTTTTGCTTTCTGGCTGTTCAGCCATTCTCTGATTTCTGCAACCGTGTTAAGGGTACAACCTTCAACAGTAACGCAGCCTTTCAAGTCTTTGGCGTTCCTGATTGCTCCGTCTATATTCATACAAATGTGGTTTATCATATCTCACTCCAGCCCGTCGCAATGTCCGTACTTTTGTATCATACATTGCCGGTCATATTCTATACTATTTTTCGCATACTCTTTCGGCGTACAAGGCAGCCCCGTGAATGGGTCAGTCATAAGTCCATACTTCTTCATCATTTTATCGAAGAAACCTTCTGGAACTGCGGTGTTGGCGAATATCAATTCTTCCAAGAAATCAATCGCTACCTTCTGTTCTTTTTCGGTCAGTATTCTTTTTGTTTGCTGTTTTCGTTTCATACGTTTTCTCCATCAGATTCAGTCAATACTGTTGCTCTAATATTTGCTAAAAATCTACCGCATAAATCATTCCCTTCCTTATCTCTTACGTCGTCAACTATATAGCATCCCCAGCTGGACCATCTTACAACCCCAGTCATATAAACCCATCCTGTATAAGGTTCAATATTTTCCCAAAATCCAACCTTGTCGCCTTCACAAATCTGTCTTCCGTTTTTATCTGTAAATCCAGTAAACTTCTTACTCATTAAACAGTTCCTCCTCAATCGCTTCTTTGATGTACTGCACAAGTTCGTTAACCGTCAGGTCTTTCAGACTTTTCCCAAACGGTACGAGGTTATGAGGACCTGCATTATCTTCGTTTACCGAGATATGTAGTTCCCAATCGTCTCCGTCATCAAAGTAATCGTTAGGCAGATACTCTACCTTGATTTCCAACTTTTCTTTAATTCGTTTCATTGTTGCCCTCCCGTAATATCATTGAACGACATCTGCCCAGATTCCAGTCTATCGTGACAGATCGCCGCATTTTCCGACGATAATTCTATAAGTACATACTGTCTTCCGTGTTGCGCCGCAACCACGCCCGTTGTTCCCGTCCCTGCGAATGGGTCAAGAACTATTCCGCCGACCTTACTGCCAGCCAAGATGCACGGCTCTACTAACTTCGGCGGAAACGTCGCAAAGTGATGATACTTGCTTCCGACAGTAGAAATATTCCATACAGACCGCTTTCTACGCATCCCTGTTTCGTTTGGTTCGTTCCCGTGAGTTTCGTTTTCTTTTGGCTCATAGTTATTGAACGCTCCATTTTGTGTATAAGTTCCGCCGCCACGAAAGGTCTTTCTGTTTCCTTTTCTGCGCCGTGAGTTCGGTCTAAACGTCCCCTTGCTTCCAGCAGGCTGGTCATTGTTGAATCCTACGCACGGTTCTTCGATTGCCTGGTAATCGAAATAATACCGCGCCGATTTTGAAAACATCAAAATGTATTCGTGCGAGTTCGTACACCTGTCTTTGACGCTCTCCGGCATACAGTTCGGCTTATTCCATATATCTACCTGCCGCCAGTACCAGCCGTCAGCACGAAGCGCAAATGCAAGCAAAAACGGAATACCAATTAAATCTTTCGGCTTACAGCCTTCTGCGTCAGTTCTGTCGATTCCGCTTCCGAGCAATCCTTTATTTGTCCCCTGCTTATACTTTGCCGCGTTTTCAGGGTAGTTCGCCGCACCTTTCCCACTGCCAGCGTAACTATCTGCTATATTGACCCAGAGCGTACCGTCTTTTTTCAATACACGACGAACTTCCCGAAATACCGCAACCAATTTTTCAATGTACTCTTCTACCGTTTCTTCAAGCCCGATTTGTCCTTCTACTCCGTAATCGCGCAACTTAAAATACGGCGGAGATGTAACGCAGCAATCTACGCTTTCCGCGTCGATTTTTTGAAGCTCTGTTAAAGCGTCTCCCTGAACTATCATATAGACCTCTTATCCGCACATAGCGGCATTTAATTCTTTAACCGTGTGAAGTGGTTTCTTGTATGCCATATCGGTCATATTTGCTCTGATAAGCGCCGTAGCAACTTGTGGACATACCGCGTTACCGAGCCTTGCAATTTGCTTCGCTTCGCTATACTTTTTACCGATGTACGGCTCAATGTCGATAACGTAATCTACCGGGAATCCCTGTGCGAGTTTCAACTCTTTCGCTTTCAGCATCCGCATACCGATGTCCGCTATAAAGTGCTGGACTCCGTTGATTTCTAAAATCAGTATTTCGTCTTTCGCAATACTGTAACCTGCATAATCGTTTAGCAATCTGCGAACTTTGTCCCAGTTCTTCAAATTCTGCGTTCCGTCGTATTTTTGTATATACGTAGTGATCTGCGCAAAATGCCCTGCTGATGTGGTTAATGTCGGCAACGGTTCGTCCATTGCCTTACAGTCCGTATTCTTGCGCAAAACGCACAGATGACTTTCTACGACTGCGTTATGGTCTATGCCTGTAACGGTAGGTGCAGGCTCATTTATATCTGCTCCTGCCTGTTTCTCTCCGCTGAAATACTTTGTGATATACGGCATAACCGCGCCGAATCTGGTTGCTCCCGCCATAACTGTATCAATCGGCTTTTCAGGCGGCTGCCCCAGACTATTCTGCTGAAACTTCGTCAATATCGGCGTTGTAAGACAATGCTCATTCTTAACGCAAACTGTCCTTAACGGCTCGTTTATGGAACTTGCTCGATTTTTACTTCCAGTCTGGCTAATGCTGACTATTTCCGGCGTTATCAAATAGTGATGATTTGCCGTCGTCTGCGTCGTCATAGGCTTCTCGGGGTCTTGCGCAGCGTTTTGAAAATTCATTTCCATAATAAACGGTCTGGGATTCTTTAATACGAATTTATCCAGCCCACGCGCTATGCGCCGTTGCGTATTAACAGCAAGGTCTTTTTTTCTTCCAAATATCGAAGGGCAAGGAATAGACCAGTCAATACACTCTGCTGCAGTTCTATAAGGCTTTAATCCTTTACCGTACGTCGGTTCGGGCCATACGATAGGTAAGCCGTCCCTACGCGCTATCAAATAAAAGCGCTTGCGAATTGTGGGCGCTCCGTAATCGCAGGCTTTCAGAACTCTGTAATCCACTTCGTAACCCAACCCATCGGCAAGCCTGTTCCCCTGTTCGCTGTCTGGCGTGATATTCAAGAACTC
Source organism: uncultured Christensenellaceae bacterium (assembly GCA_910586825.1). GTDB lineage: Bacteria > Bacillota > Clostridia > Christensenellales > Borkfalkiaceae > Gallimonas. The sequence goes on from CAJUJF010000009.1 coordinate 3,862, forward strand.
GCAGGCTTCTGCGAACGCAGGATGGCTTTTGCTGATGCCCGTTGTAAGCATTGCAACGAATCCGTTAAATGTCTCGCCTTTATGGTCCGGGTCAGGATATGTATTACCGTCAATTTCTTTTAACGGCCCCCACGTCTGTATTTCTTCCACGTTCTCCATAAAAATACAACGCGGCGCTACGTGAGATAATGCCCATTTGAGAATAACCCACGATAAGCCGCGAATCTTTTTGCTTACCGGAACGCCACCTTTCGCTCTACTATGGTGTTTGCAATCAGGAGAAAACCACGCAATCCCGACTGGTCTACCGCTCGTTACTTTTTCGGGGTCAATCGCAAAAACGTCTTCCTGATAATGCGTCGTGCAGGGGTGGTTGACTTTGTGCATAGCGATTGCATCCTCGTCGTGATTTACCGCAATGTCTACCGGTCTACCAACTGCAAGCTCTATCCCGATGCTTGCTCCGCCGCCGCCAGCGAAATTGTCTACTATGAGTTCGTTTAATAAACTGTCTTGATACCCGCCCATTACTTTTCTCCGCCTACTTTTTGAATGATGCCCGTAATCTTTTCCCCGATTTTCTTCAAGCATTTTTCGAGATTTTTCTGGTACTGTTCCGTCGTGCTACCGCTACCGTACATATCGGAAATGACTTTGTAGCACAGGCAATAAAGTTGGTTAGAATAGCAAGCCTGCAAGATTGCCGCTCCCTCCATATCCCTTATATCTGCTTTTAGCAATTTGGTCAAAAGCATATTGTCTTCCGCGCTGTCGTTAAACCTATCCGCCGTAGCAAGACGCTTTCCATTGAGCTGCGTTACGTCAAAATGCAGGTAATTATCCGCAAACCCGTCAAGCGTTCCAATTTCCGTATGGTTGACTGCCGACAAATCGAAATCGTACTGCACGGCTTCCTTTATTTCGTAAATCCGCCCAACTTCTACGCTTCTGTTCAATCCGCCAGCTACTCCGATATTGATAATGATGTCTGCCGACAGATGGCTATATGCAATTTGAGCGCCGAGCGCGGCATTTACTTTACCTACTCCGCAAACGAGAACGCTGACGTTCTTACCGGCTATTGCGCCCTGAAAAACACGTTTTCCGCAGACATTCATTCCTACTATCGAAGAAAACTGTTTTACGATAGGTTCTGCTTCCTTTAACATTGCAACAATGATACAAATTTCTTTCATTACATTTTCTCCACGTCAAATACGATTTCTTTCCCGTTCCATTCGGCAATGCACTCATCCGATTCGATATATTCTTCATCCTGCGTAACCGCAAGGTCAACAGAACATTCCCCTATCGGAAAACTTCTCATTTGACAAAGCGCGTTAAGCATCAACATTGCTTTCTTTTTTGCTGCTTCGATTGTATGCGCATAAGCAAAGCATAGCGTAACGGTGTTTTTTGTTTCGGACGATATTCTTGCCCGTGCTTTGTATCTTGTTTCAATGACGATTTCGTGATCGTTGTCGTAAAAATCATTGACCGTATTGAAATAGATGTCGAGCATTTCCGGCAAATCGTCCTCGATTTCAATAGCATACGGCTGACCGCCGCCAGCATAGTTGATAAGCAATACGTTGAAGTCATAATCTTCCGACTTTACGATTGTCGCACAATACCAGCACTTCAAATCGACATCCCCTTTCGCAAGACTTTCGTCGCTTGATACCTTACTGCCATTCTCGTCTAACGCAAAGGCGACGAACTCTCCGTGATGTAAATTGTTCTTTATCCACTCCGCAAACTGTGCAGGGTTCATTCTTGTGTACTTTCCCATAATACCTCCTATATAAGCCAATCGACTTTTACAAGTTTTGCTCGTTTGATTCCTACCGCCTTCTTAATCCGCTTGAACGCTTCGCGTAGCGAATAGTCTATATATCGTCTTTTGGTTATCGTATTCCCGTTCTTATCTTCGCAACGCATTACGATTAACGAACCGAATGTACAACTTCCGCGCTGATAGTAAACCGTCATTCCTGACCTCCTGCCGCCAGCATCAACAATCCGTTGCTGTCGATTAAGTAGTCTTTCCGATTTTCAAATACTTTGTTGTAGTTTTCTTCGCCGCCGTCGAACGAATCTACTACCGCTCGTTCTTCGTCTGTCATACTTCTATAAGGTGCCTTGCCGTAATTCGGCGGAAGCCAATTCTTATTTTTCCCTGCGTAAATGTTCAAGCGATCTATCAGGATTTTTGCGTCGTCTCTAAACGTGATATGGCAGGTTCCTTTCTTATAGAACGTAACGTAGAAGTAGGTACAGTCTATGTTTCTCGTTTCTCCGCGCTTCTCTGCAAAGTGCAATCTGTTCGCCAAATCGCATCTTGTTCTTTTCGGGTCTTTCCCGTCGAGATAATCAAGCGTCTTTTCCAAATCCGCAAGCGTGGAATAGCAACTGCGACTGTCGATAAAATCATTCTTCTTTTCAACCAGCCGCTGATATTTGTCATAATCGTACCTGTGCGCAAACGAACCGTAAGCAGGTATTATAACTTTGTAATTGACTTTGTGAGCCTTGTTTGTCTTCCAGCCGTTATAATAGTGAATGTTCTCGTTGTTGCCTTCATAGTAGCAATGTTCGTTCGACAACTTATCAAACAGCCGGAGTATCTCGTCTTCTACTCCTATTTGCAACTGCGCTCGTATATCCCAGATGACTTCCTGAATATTGAACATTGAAAACTCGTAGTCCGCCATATCGTTTATTTTTGCGTCATACGATTTGCGTATTGCAGTAGTCATTTGTCTGCCGATTTCAGGCAAGTCCAATAACTTTTTCCAATACTTCAATCTTACCGTTTTCAGGTAATCGTTTACCGCTTCTGTGTTTATTCCTTCTCTTACTTCGTGTCCGTCTATTGTAATACCGATTGTAGGCTTACTGTACCAATCGGAGCCGAGCATAATCTTTGGACGAAGCGCGTCCCATTCACGCAGGAACGCCAACGATGCTTCCGACTCGATGTCGTAAGCTCTTACCAGCCCTTCTAATCTGTCGCCGGGCGCAACATCTGTGCAGTCTTCAGTTTTGAAATTTTCGCCACGCGCTTTCTCCATTCTCGTAAAAATTTCGGACTCTCTGACTTTCGACGGAATATTGAAACTAATCAAGGCTATGTTTGTATCGGTCTTCCGTTCAGCCTTCTTAAATGGCGATTTCAAATACCGAACTATTGCCCGATGCTCTTTGATTTTTTTCATCAGGACTTTACGCAAATTCGTGAATGGGTTAAGCAAAGTCTCCGCGTTAAGCAAGCAAACAATCTGACCGCCAGCCCACTCTTGCATTTCGATTGCCCGGACCAAATGCTCGTCTCCGTTTGAGAACGGCGGATTCATAATAATCAAATCGTACTTTTTGCTTGTAACATATCCCAGAAAATTATCGTGTACTACGCGGTAGCCTTTTCCTTTCAAAATCAGTCGCAAATTTGCGTCCATTTCTACGCAGTCAATATCGACGTTTCTTTCGTATTTACTATGCTTGCAGAAATGTGTTACCGCTTCGCACAAATCGCCCTTCCCCGCTGACGGTTCAAGTATAGTTCGTAATTTCGCCCAATTAACGCATCCGATCATCTGACCGCATACGCTTTTCGGTGTAGGAAAGAACTCGCTGTTATCGCCTTCCGGCAGGAACTTGACATCAAATGTCGATTTCTCTTTCTCGGATTTGAGCTTGCCGTCACGCAAGGCTGCGTCATAGCCTTTCGCTATGTTCCTTTTCATCTCCGAGAGCGTCGCGCCGTCCTGCGCGTAAATACCGCAATCGCTGTGAAAATAGTATTTCAGGCGATATTCTTTTCGGTTATAAATCATACCGACGTACTGTCCGTTTACGTATGCCGCGTATTCGTCGATCCTGTATTTGCCTTTTATGTACTTATCTTCTGCTCGAAATAGCGTTACCGTCGTCATTGCTTTTTGTTTCTCCTTTTCAGCCAATCGGCAAAATAACCTTCATCATCTCCGCACCAGATTTCAGCCATATCTATGACCTTATTTGCGTCTGCGTCCGAAGCGTTTATCTTTTCTTCCAATGCCTTTATGAGCAGTTCGTCTATTTGTTCCTGACTAAAACAAGATGCAAGAAAGCCGTTTATCGAAACTTCAACCCGCGCACTACCGTCTTTCCCGCACTCAATCGCGTTATCTACGGTCATTTCTTCTTTCAGACAATCCTTGCAGATTCCGTCGTGCAATTCGTCTTCTCTGTAATACTCTCCGCAAATATCGCATCGCTCCGCATCCGTTACGGAGCCGCCGCAACTGCATCCCGTGATATTCTCGTAGCAACCGCCCATATAATCGCTAACGTAACTCCTTGTCGTTACCAGTTCGTCTTCGTCGAGAACCGCGCCGCAGTCTTCACAAATTACCATTTTTACCTCCAACAAAAAGCGAACGCAGGTCGCTTATGTATTCCTTACTTGTTGTAAATAACGCGCTCTAAATCTTTTATGCCTTTATCGAACATTTCTTCGATTTGGAACAGCGCTTCCTGTGGATTTCCTTCAACGTCTGCTTCGATATGTTTCGTGGCGGAACAAAACAGCGATAACAACTGCTGCGTTCCTCTTAAATTGAGTAAAACCGTCTGTAAATCTTTCATTTGATTTCCTCCTGATATTGTTATGTTCGCAACCTGCGTTTGCTCTTTGGCTTGTAGAAAAGGCGCGTTCTCGCCGTACAATACATACAACGCGATCTCGCGGCTTGTCGGGTCGCTAACCCCATAAAACAATATCAGTTTTGCTCTTGCTTGTTCTGTCGTCATTTTTCGCTCCTTTACGCCGCAATCATTTTCAATGATGCTATTTCCGCCCGATAGCGTTTGATCTGACCTTTCTTGATTTTAACGTCCACTTTCCAGCAGTCTCCGTCAGGTTCTTTACTCCACGCTATGTATCTTTCAAGTTCGTCCTTCGTTATCTCAAGCCATCTCTTTAATTCTGCAATTCTTTCGTTTATCTCTTTTCTGAACGCCGCAGCCTTTTCTTTTCTCGCTATTGCTTCTTCGCTTTCCGGGATTGCCGCTATGTTCAGCATCTCGACAAACTTCTGTTTTGTTACGCTTTCTGGCGTTGCGTGATACATTTCTTCGTAGATTCTGAAAGTTTCGTAGGAAACTTCTTTTCCGATTAACTGTTCAAACTCCTGCTTCATCATAGTAACGAACCTCCAAACAACTTGCGGTTTTGCAAGTTTTATTTTGTACTTTCATTCTAACTTACAGAATTGTAATTGTCAAACGGATTTCGTGTATTTTGCAGATTTTTTTTGAAAATTTTTATTACCGTGTATTAAGAGAGTAAAAAAACAGGACGCATGCTTTTGCGTCCTGCTCTTTAATCTTTGAATATGCTCTGTGCGTCTTCGCCGCCGCAATCTTCGTAAAATCTCTTTGCGTTTTCTTTCGATATAACGGCCACACACGCGCTTCGTCCCGTTTCCAGATATGCAACCGTAAAAAACTTTCCGGTTCCCATATCGCGGAACAACTCGAACCAACCGCCATATACTTTCGGGCTTCTGCATAACGAGTCGGCTTTATCTGTGTCATACAGATGTCCGTCTATCGTCTGCTTTACTCTCGGTCCCGTGCTGTTGCGGCGCGGCTTCAAAACCGTATTGCTTTCAACGTCAACCATCTGTATCTCATATCCTATGATTGCCGCAAGTTTAACCCATTCTTCCGCGTCGATGGTGTTGTTTGTGAGCCTGTTCGTAAAGTTCTGCGGACTCCAGCCCATCTTAACCGCAATATCTTTTTGCTGCAGACCTTTCATTGCGATAGCCTGCTTTATCATCTCGCTTACCGACATACTGTTGCTTCCTATTACTTGTATTTGCATACATCTTACTCCTTTTCGTTTATTTTGTCAACGATTTTCTATACTACACAAAAAACTTTACTCCTCGTCGTTCAGGAAATTGTTGACTAGTTCCTTCAAATCGCTGTACTGGGCAATATCGCAATATTCAGTGTAAACGTATTCGTCTACCAAAACTGAAAGAATATGCCCCTTGCATTTTTCGTAAAGCGCAATCTTTGTCTCATCAGACAACTCGTTGCTGTCTAAAAAGTCATATATGCTGCTCCACGCATTGATTCTAAAAGCATTGCAAAATACTTCTTCTGCCCCTTTTGCAATCTGCTCCGCTTTGTAATCTTCAAATTCGCGCTCAATCGCTTCCTTTACAGTTACAATAGTCGTTACTTCGTTTTTCATACGGCAACTTTACCTCCTATCAATTTTTCGAGCAAATCATAGTACAATCTTTCAAACGTATCTCTTTCCGCTTGAGCATACATCAAATCTTCTTTGGTGCAGGCATTTTCTATTCCGGAAACCGCCTTTTCTTCCGAGACCTTCTCGGTCTGTTTTTCAACGACCTTTTCTTGTTGCTTGACTATCGGAAAATTAATTCCCAGACTTATCATCATCCCTGCGTTCAGCATATCGAGTTCGTACTTCGTGCAGGTGCCGATATAGTCTCCCAGACGTTCCTTTGATACCGAACTTATCTGTTCGCACAATGCAATCGAGGGTCTGTTCGCGCTTTTGATGTCAATGTGCGTCGGCAGGTCCGTTTTGGGTTGCGTTGTCAGGTAGACTACTTCTACCACGTTACTGTGCTGATTACCCTTGTCGTTCGACACCACAACCGCAGGGCGCCCGGCGCGTTGTTCGCTTCCTTCTTCCTGATAGGTGCTTACGATATAGTAAATATCGCCGCGTTTTACTTCGTTCATTTTATACCTCCGTATCTTCGTTTTTTCTTTTAATAAAATCGTCTACTATGATGATTTTGCTGCTGCTCCCATACCATTTTGGTCTTGCGTTAATCGGATCGTCTTCGCCCTTAATAATGTTTTCAATAACGCGAACGATGTCCTTTTCATAGTTACTTATCGGCTTGCCGAGAGCAACAGCGCAGCGGTGCTTGTTTCTAATCCTATCTGCAAGGCGCGATAGTTCATTTTCAAAATAATCGACTCTCTTTTCAAGGTCTTTTTTAAGCATTTTGTACCTCCTTGCGAAACCTTTGAAAACCTCCGCCGTTGTATTCATTCTGATTGCTCTTACGCTCTTGCCATTCTTCTTGGCTCATCAAACGAACTCTGCGAACCGTCTCATTACGCAAATCCCAAGCGCGAATATACTCATTGCCCATTTTTCGTGCTTCTTCTGCGCTATCCGCAAAAAATACGACTTCATTAAACGGTGTGTCTGATGCGTATCTATCGCCTATGAAAACTGCATAGATTTCCTTTTCATCCATTACGCCACCTTGCGAATTTCATACCGCATAACCACTTCGCCTTTTACTTTATCGTCGAATATCTTACCTGTCGCAAAATCACGTCTCATTCCGCGCTCTTCTTTGCATCCCATCAAATACCCGAACCCAGCATTTTCAAAGTACCACTTTTCCTGATAATATGTAGACGAGCCGTCCGTATAGGCATCATTTATCGCTCTTTCTTTATACTCGTCTGTGCTTGCAATTCGCTTCCACCCATCCATAACTCGCTTTTCCTGTTCCGTCAAATCACGAAGCCCTGCGCTGAATACTGTCAACGTACTCCCATCGTATTCTACAAGACTTGCCTTTTTCAAAGGGAGTTCGCTTTTTCTTCCGTCGTGTCGTAATACGAATATTGCAACGGAATTGCTGTCAACAATTCTTCGCCACCCTTGTAATTGTTCTGGGATGTCGGTGCTTCCGCAACGCAATATCATTCTTGCTTCGAGCGTTCCGCTTTTTGCATCTCTTTTCAAATCTGCAAGTGTCTTCATAACTACCTCCTATATTGTCAAATCGAAATCTGCAGGATCAACTTCCACGAACTCCGAAAAATGAACATATAAATCTTCTTTGCACTCGTGGTTCTCACTGTATTCGTCAAGCCGTTTCTGCACTTCGTCCATAAGTTCCTCGACAGTCTCTTTATGTTCGTACTCAAGGGGCAACGTCTTATCAAGATAATCCTGAATATCTTGAACCGAACCGAACATATACCTGTCTTCAATGTACTCGCACTTTCCGTCTTTTGTCGGCAAACAACCATCTACGTAATACGTATCAGGGAAAAACATCTGACATTCCGTTTTATCCCATACGCAGAAGTAATCGCATCCGCACTCTTCTGCAATATAGGCAATATGAACATCAGGGTAAAATCTCTTTACGATTTCTGCCCACATTCCCATTTTTGCGCCCCAAGCCGTTTCCGTCCATACCGTGAAAACATCGTGCTTGTCGTTATGCTCGATTTCGTCAATTCCGTCAACCCAGCCGCGACACTCTACTTTTTCGTGTCCCAGTTCCGGCAAATACGTATTCGCGTAATCTCCCATAAACCCGTTATTGAAATCGTTTTTAACCGTAGGCTTTCCGTTCCTGATTTCGTTGAACTTTTTGTGCATCGCTTCCAACTGCTCTCTGTTTTCAGAGTAAAACTTAATAACTGTCGAACACCAATTAGGCATTTCTTTTACCTCCTGTAACGCCCATATTTCGTTTGTAACGGCTTTATCATTTCAATGAGTATTTGGTTGACCAAGCCGTTGAGCGGTCTGAAATTGACTGTAATAGCGTATTTTGCTACGATAGTTCTATTTGTAATCGCGCCCTTCTTCTTCGACTTCCACCTGCCTTAAATACAGTTCGTAAAAATCCCCGTCGTCGTTCTCGTACCTGATTTTCGCGTACCCGAAATCAAAACTCTGTTCCGCATCCGGCTCTTCGTCTTTGAGAAAGAAACTGCCATCTTCCAGCAACCTATCGCGTTCTATTTCAAACGCCTGTTTAGCCGTATCGTAATCAAACGTCCTGATGTAGATTTTTTCTTCCTCTTCCAGTCCGTCCCGCAGCCCTTCTCCGACTTCGTAAAATACTGCGCGGCGATTATTCCATACGCGCTTTTCAAATACGATTTCTCCTTCCTGCTTCGCCTGCTGATACAGTCCGTATGTGTCATCGCTCGTGTACTCTTCGCGCAGCCATTTCTCCATATCTTCAAGCGTCTTGGTCTCGTCGCTTTTCAAATATGCGAAAAGGTAATCTTTTCTGACCGCGAACATCAATTCGTCATATCCGCAGCTCTCGTCTTCTGTCAAGTACCCGCTGCTCAAAAACAGCACTTTCAAATCGTCATACAAGTTTTCGTGATTTATCATTGCCAATTCTCCTCTATTTCTCTTAACAATTCGTCATACTTGCCCCAAGCAAGCAAACTACATTCGTGGTGGAAATTGATGTCGTTCAACATCTTTTCAATCCACTTGCGTTGTTCCGGCGTTCCGTTCTGATGCCGCAACGTCCACATTTTCAGTTGCGCCTTCGTCAGTCCGTATCCGTTCTTTTGATTGTAACTATGGTAGTCAGTCTTTTCAAAACTGCTCATTTGTCTTCCTCCCATCCTGTTACTTCCGTTTCGCTGGAAGTGTAGCACGTTCCGCCTGCGCTATCGCGTTCTAAAATCGCATCGCGTATTTCTTCGTCTGTCGCATCGTCCGGAACGGAAATTTGAACTTTGCCGTATGTAACTTCTTTGATATAACCGATAATCTCTTTCATCGCTCTACTCCTTAAAAATTGTAATCGTAGAACTCGTGCCTGCCCGGACTAACCTTAATGCTTTGGTCGCCGCCTGTCGTATATCTTCCCAGCTTCTCACTCCAATAACATTTTGTTATCTCGCCGTTCGGATCGCGCTCATAATTCCATTTCTGTTCGTTTTGATTCGTACAATGTGCCGCAAACCCGCCAACTATCCATTCAGGCTTAAAAGTCGGGTCAAGCGTTGCCTTATCGCGCTGTACTGTAATAGTCTTTGCTGTTTTCTTTATAACCGTGCAGGCGTGTCTATCGCTGTATAAGCAAAGCGTCGCGCCGTCTCCAACGTCAAGTTCACGATTGATTTCTACGAGAATGAGCCGCTCCGTTTCTCTGATGTCTTCCGACAACTGCCTTCCACATTTTCCGTAATACTCATTCCACGCCGCATCCCAACCTTCCATTGCGGCATCTACGCGGCTTGTTACCATTTCGTAATACTTTTGCTCTTTGAGCGCCTTCAAATTCTCCAACTGCTGTCTTAATTCTTCGCTACGCTTCATCCTACCCTCCTTATCCCGCCGCCGAAGCTCTGCAGGAATATGTCTCCGAACTCGCTACCGTAATCGTAGCTTCTGTTCCACGTATAGGCAAATGCGTAAAATCCGTTTCCGCTACGTCCAACCAAATCAACCCATTCTTGCGGATTGCTTGTAACCACAAGGAAACTCCACATATCATCGCCGTAGACTTTTTCGTGAGTAATTGCATAAACCTTGCAATCGTGTTCCTGCTCGATTTCCCGCATCTTCTTTTCGATTTCAGGTTCTTGACAAACCCAGAAGCCACCGAACTGTTCAAAGAAGCAAACCTTGTCTGATTGCTTAAATCCCTGTATGTACGGCTTGAAAATACCAAGCATACGGAGATACTCAACCGCTTTTGCTTTTTGCTGTTCCAACAACTCTGTGCTTACAGCCACTTTTTCTGTTTCGCTCATAGCGTTTCTCCTTTGACAAAACTCTTATTTGTGTAAGTTTTGTTCTGTATTATCATTCTAACTTACCGTTCTGTAATAGTCAAACTAAAATCGTGTATTTTTCAAAATTTTTTCTTGAATAAACGAAAATATTTACTGAACACTATGTATAAAGAATACCGCCCGCCATACAAGGCGGGCGATATTCAGAGTTGAGATTACACGCAAAAGCCGAAGCACACGCCGTACGCGCCACTCGCGCTGCCGTAGTAGACGTCGCCACTGCCGGTGACACAGCGGAAGCCGTTGGTATTACTGACGTACGGAGACCGAAGCCACCAGCTGTACGCAGAACCGCCCCCGTTCGCCTTGCGCTTAATTATTTCTTCGTTGTCGTCGTAAGGGTCTGCATCTCCGAGCAGTTCTTTGAAATACTCGTACTGTGTACCTTCTTCCTGATACGTGTCGGCATTTCCGGAAATATTGCTGTTATCGGATTTCGAGATGCCGCGCTGTGAATAAATCTCTGCAAGCGAGAATAAGAACAATTTATCTTCGCTTACCGTAATATCCGTAGAGCCGCCGCCTGCGGATGTATTTTTCTTTACCGGAACGATGATGTTGCGCAGTTTTTCGGGAAGCAATTTGAAAACTCTTTCCATATAAACCGTGCGCATACGGCTCTTTTCCCAGCCGCCGCCGTTTGTATGCGTAAGGTTCATTTCAAAATCGCCGTCCATCAGGTTCTTCAACCCGATTGTCATATTGACCTTTCCGCCGCTTACCTTTTCGTCCTGTCCGAAGCCGAGAATGACAAGCGTGATCTTTTCCCCCGTGATAAGCGTTTCCTCGCGCTCGTCTCCGATTTCAAAGACTTCCTTTGCTTTTCCGCTGTCGATAATTTCAGATATGTCATTCCAGTCGCTCAATGCGAATGACTTGATTTCTTCCTCTGCATAGTAATCACGCAGACTCGTGAATACATCGCATTGACAGCAGATACCCGCTTCTTTGAGTTTCGGACAAAGACATTTGACATTACAAAGTGCTTTCTCTGCCATTTCTTCCGCCTTGTCGTACAGTGTTTCGTTGTTCATTTTTTTACCTCCTAAATTTCGTACTTAAAGTCGTAATATTTCTTCAAGGCTTTATTCAAGCCTTTCCGTAACCGTTTATCCGCTTTTACCTTGTCAAGCGTAAGACCGAGCGCATCAAGCGTTTCATCCAGCTCATAAGTGTAGCCGTATTCGTGATTTGCAAGTTCCGCAGCGAACATATCCTTGATATAACCCGTTCCTGTCTTATCGCCCGCGATTGCCGCTTCGCGCTCTTTTGCGTGTCGTTCAACCATTTCATCAAACGCCGCCGAATCCGATTTGCGAAGGAACATCCCGCCCGGCAAGCGATAAATCTTGTCGGTGTCTGTCGGTTCCAATCCCCATTTGCGCATCATTTCGTCGAACTGTTTATTGCTAAACGCCGCGCCAAGCGGAAAAGCGTTAAACTCTTCCTGCTGCTTATTTCTCAATTCCGTATAACTGTTCATACTTTCCTCCTATGCCGTCAACAGGCGGCAAGCGTCTACAATAAAGTTAAAGCGTATCTCGCCGCCGATTAGATAGTTTCCGTTCTCGTCATAAACGTATCTGCTGAAATGTTCAACGCAAGCGTTTATGAGCTGGAACTCATCTGCGTGTTCACAAATCCATTCCACAACCTTCTGCTTGAACTCCATTAAAAGTCCTTTGTAACTGTTCATCTGCATACCTCCATCGGATTGATTGCTCTATCGAGCATTTTTCTGAACTTCTCGCTGTACCTGTAATAGCCGTCGTAAGGGTGGAACAGCATAGCCTTGATAAATGTTTCGTCTGGCGTAATGCTTGCCCAGCCGCCGATTAAATCGCCGTAATACCGCTCTCCGTCCTTAATAATTACGATCTCGTCGTGGCAAGTAAACAGCTCTTCTCCGTTTACGCATACAACCGCGCAGCCCTGCGTTACGGACGACCTTTTTCTTTTTACTTCGATGATGTACTTCATTGCTTTCTCCCGTTTTTGCGCTTTTCTTTTACTCTCTTGTAGGCGTTTTCAAGGTTCGTCCAAAAGTCTACTTTTGCGTCTTCGCCGTCTTCGTATTCGTTAAGTATCGCTCTTGCCATCCTGTCCGAGCAATCTTTTTCGTATGTATCTTTGTACCACGCTTTGATGTCTTCGAGATGATACCTTTCTTCTGCCTTCCGATAAATCAGCTCTTCGACTTCCCATACTTCCATACCGAGCCGCTTTGCTACGTCTTCCAGTTCTGCCGCAATCGGCGCATATCTTTTATCGTTTACCATTATTACCTCCCGACAAAACGCGGCAAAAACTTTCCGCTGAACTCTCCCGTCGCTCTGTTGATGTCGTTCTGAATTTGAACGAAATCGTGAGCGAAGTTAAAACCGTCCGCGTTCAGCATATCCGCAAGCCGCAAATTAAAATGCTCCGTCGCTTTCTCCAAGTCGATGAGCGCCGTCAACTTGTCGCCCTGCATCAGCCCAAGTTTTTCTGCTCTGTTGACTATTTCCATAGTCAACGTCAACTGTTCTTTGTTTAACATTTGAAACCTCCTATTCAAATAAATCGTATTGAACGATTGTCGTTGCTTCTCCGTTCGGCTTATAAGCGTGTATGCAGCCATACTTCATAACCACATACCCTTCTTTCTTCCGCAGCTTTACGCCGAACTTTCTTGCTTCTTCTACGGTCTTGAACTTTCTGCGTTTGCAATGTCCTTTCGGAGTCCAATAATTCAGGTAAATCATTTCTTCTCCTTCTGCTGTCTGAAACATCCGCGCTCTTCCGACCAATCACACCGCATACCTACGTTATCTTCGCTATTTAAGCACTCGTCGCAAAGCATCATCTTCTTTCCGCAATTCGGACAGGTAATCTGGTAGCCCTTCTTCTCAACGTCCCACTTTTTCGTGATTTCCTTCTCGCAATGCGGACAGACTTCAATACATTCTCTCTTCATAACTCAACCACCTCGATTACTATATCGCGTGTTTCGTAGACTTCCCCGACAGATGCGAGTTCTGCCCAGCCGTCTACTTCGATTGCCGTTTCCTGATCTGTCATTTCCCAGACCATATTAAACAAGGTGTTCGGGTTATCAATGACAACCGTCATTCCGCCGTCTTTTCTTACTTCCCAGCCTACGCCTTTCGATTGCTTCCATTTAATCATTTTCAATTCCCTCCAATTTCTTTTTATCTTTACGAACTTTGCGGAACTTCAAGCCCCACAGCTCCGCGATAAAGCCAATTACTTCGTGCTGTTTGAGTTGGCAAAGCGATTCTACAAGTCCGTCGTTATCGTCCATCGTTGCCCACTCGATTGCTTGATTTCGCCATTGCTCAACCGTATAATCGCGGTACATTCCGAACTCGCCGCCCTGCAGGTCTTCCGATACTCTGTATCGGATATGTCCGTCTTTTTCTCTTCTCTCGATTACTTCCTTATAGTTACGAGCTTCTTTTGCGGTCTTGCACATTTTTCCAGCGCCGCAATACCAAAACGTCTTGCCGCCGTCAACGCTTGTCTTTACCAGCGCGTCGTATCTGTAACCGTCGTACCACGCAGGATGCTGACTGTCTATCTTTTTGATGTCTACTATTCTCATTACTTCCGGCAACCGAATTTCTTTCCCCGTTCCTTCCTCGACGATTTGGACTTCGTTCAACCCGTACCTGTCAAATAACTTCGTAACGGCTTCGTCGAAACTGTTTACCGCACAGTCGTAACCGATAGACTTATCTTCCGTTCTGAACTTGTGCCATCCGCTTTCGTACTTATATAAAATCTTCATTCACACACCTCTATTCCGCCATACGGTAATCTGTAGTAATTCGGAATTTTAACCATCTCACTTGCGTTATTGTAAAAGCAAGATAATATTTCAACTGCTTCGCGCTCCGAAATTTCCGTCTTGACAAACTCTCTTTTCTCGTCGCTCCATACTTCCTTTACAATTTTCATAACATTACCCCTTCAAATTACAAATCTTCGTGTAGTCCACGAACTCGCTCGGACGGATTTCCGCAATGCACTCGCCAGTGCAAGGCGTTAATCCTATGCTGTTGTCTTCGTTTATTAAGAACCGTCTATTGCACTTATATTTTCTGCTCGGAGTTCCTGCGAAAAACGTACCGTCGCCCGTTTCCGCCACCTTTTCCCATACGCCGCCCGTCCACTGACTTCCATTGAATACCCGCAACACGAGACTGTGGTCTATTGTTTCGTTAAGATGTACTGACGCACCGTCGTCTATGTACTTGTTTGCCAAATCTATAAGTTCTTTGATAGTCATTGCATTTCCTCCGTTCCAATAAAGGTCAAATCGTAGTCTTTCAATTCTTTCTCCGTAAGCAACCGTGAATAAACGATCACGTCGTAGAAATTCTCCGCAGGGCTATTGCGCCGCTCAATAAATCCGTCCATCGGTTGACATCCGATTGAGAACCCGCGTAACCTCATACCGTACACATACTTTTTCATTTCTTTTTCTTTTGGTTCAAAATGTGTATTGCAAAATCCAAACACAATCCCGATTTCAAGCCTGCAGTTGTCGATATGTTTACAGTTCTCACAATAACCTTTCATATCCATCTCCTACGCTTCAAATACGACAAATTCTTTTGTGCCACTTTTCGACTGTAACCGCTTGCGTTTGATTATCTTCGCAAACTTCGCCGCCGCGTCTTGTTCTGATTCTGCTTTTACCGTCCATCTTAAAGGCTCACAGTAAAATCCGCAAAGAAACTTTTTCATATCGCGCTCCTTATAAATGAGAGAACTCTGCAACAAATCCATCATCCCTGTACGGAAGACCTTTACTGTCGAGCAACTTTTTAATTGTTTCAATGCGATAGCCCCAACCATCTGGACTGTACCTGAACTCATTATCTGCTATCGGGTACTTCTCGTTAGATGCGCCGCAATTTCTGTACCGTAACTTACTCCATTCTTTTTCCAACTGCTCATCTGTATGCTCCTTATACGGAATACCATACGCTTTGCAGGTATTCTTCCCGCTGAACACGCGCAGCACCTTCCAGCCTTCTTTTGTAATGACAAGCGTCTTTTCAAACATTTCCATTTTCCTCCCTCCGTTAGTCGCTTGTGAGCAGGTCGTACACTTCCTGCGTTTCCTGTCTGTCGTGAATGGGTAACGGATTCCCAGCAAGTTCGCTGAATCTGCTGTCGCTCGAATAAGCAAGATTCCCGCCGAACATCCATCCAAGATGCTGCGGTCTCGCAACCGGCTCGATGTGTTTGTACGTTCCAAATCCGAAGTTCCTCGTTACAACTTTTACCAAGTTTTCGGGCGGGTTCTCTTCGTCAATGGTTACGTAGCCTTTATCGCACACCAGCAGCAACTGTTCGTATTTACTGCTGATACCGCCGTTCGTGCAATCGCAACCTCTGCGCCGCTTCGTAACGTAAACTTCGATAGGTAATGCTTTCATTTCAAACTCCTTTTCGGTCTTGCCGATATGTAATATTTATTTTGTACTTTCATTCTAACTTACAGAATTGTAATTGTCAAACGGATTTCGTGTATTTTGCAGATTTTTTTTGAAAATTTTTATTACCGTGTATTCAAGCATATTTCTGCAACAGAAAAACATATTTTGCGTTATTTCTGTGACGATAAAAACGATAATTCAATATTTCTGCTACGGGAGTACATATAGTATAGGAAAGTATAGAAAATCATAGATAGTAAAAGAGAGTATAGAGCGTATAAACTTCTGGTTGCGCTTGTAAGCCCTTTTATCGTCCATCCGATAGTTTATAAGAACTTCGTTTTTTGTTAACGTCATATAGCCGTGAGCGCGTATTTTGCTATTTTTGCGCATAAAAAAAGACCTTGCTATGAATTACTCATAACAAGGTCGATTTCGTTTGCGTTTAGAACAAATCAGCGTGTGTTCCCGTTCTGGAAAGGAATAGTATCAATTCTGTATCGTCTGCCCTATAAACAAGCAACCAGTCAGGGAGTACGTGACATTCGCGGAATCCTGCGTACTTCCCTGTAAGATTATGGTCTCTATATTTTTCCGGCAGCGTTTCTTTATTTGCGAGTTTTGTTACAACCGCGTCAAGTAAATCCAAATCGTACCCACGTTTCGCGGCAAGTTTCAGATCGCGTTTGAACTGATTAGAAAGTACAACTTCAAGCATTTCACAGCACCTCGCTTAATGCGGCTTTGAAATTCGGGTATCTTTTATAGGCGCTGGGGTTTTTCTTCATTTCCTCAAACTCATCCATAGCCGCAATAGTTGTGGCGTTCGGGATTTTTGCGCTTACATCAAACGGAATACCCTGCTCCATCAAGATTCTTTTGAGATACATATTGATTGCTGCGGTCATATTCAACCCCATTTCGTCCAAAAGCATCTCAACCGCTTGCTTCGTTCCTTCATCAACGCAAACATTGATTTTAGCAGTAGCCATAGTGAACACCTCCAAATAGTTTATTTTATGCTTTCATTCTACTATATTATACTCCATTTGTCAATCATTATGCGCAAGAAAATATCTATTATGCGGAAAATATTTCAGGCAACAAAAAAAAGACCCCGCCGTGCTTTTATACACAACGGGGTCGTACCTATCAATGCCTTGAATTTTCGCGTTACTTAAAGTGCTTTTCTCCAAGCCGCGTTGCCCAACCTTCAAACCAAATCGAATCGTAATCGGGTAACTCACTATACTTTTTCTTTCCGCTCCGCACAATCAGTTCCCTGTACCAGTATCTTATCATAGACGGGATGCTTACGAGAAACGGCATCAAAACACCGAGCATTATGTTCTGTAATCCGTGTCCCGATTCGTGTTGCTTAATGTGCTGCGACGGATGTTTGTTTACGAAAAAGAAGCCGCCTGCTTCAAAGCCGCCCCAGCCTGAACCTACTTCAAAATATACAAAGTAGTGAAACCGTTGCGGCTTATGCCCTGTTACGAGAAGCGCAAACGCGCAAATCGCGCCAAAGAGCGTCATAGGCAGCCCCCACGAAAGCGACAGTACCCAGAAGAGAATACCTTTAACTATCTTCATCCGTTTTCTCCGCTTTCTTCTTGACCTGTTTCTTTGCGTACCGTTCTATGCCGTCAAACACCGTCTGAACGAGTGCATCCAGCATTTTGTAAGTAATAAACGGCTTCAATACCGCAGGTATCAGTTTTTGCAGTTGAGCGATAACTTCTGCCTTTTTTGCGTAGCCTTCCACGTCGTCGTTCTCCGCGTTATCTACTTCATCTGCGATTGCTTTGGTAATCTTATTCTTAACGTAAAAGTAATAAGACACCAAAATGCCCGCAATCGTTAAGATTGCGAACACAACTGTTAAAATAATTTCCCAAGTCATATTTCATTACCTCCTATTATTTCTGGGTTTAACTATTTTCTCAACAGGCAACTCCATTATTTCTTCGTATAACTTCGTAATAACTCCGTTGCCGCCGAGTTCGTGATAGGCTTCATAATTGTGGCGTACCGCTTCTTTTGCGTATATCGGGCAATACCCCTGTCGAGTGTACTTTTCGTGATACTCGATAATCTTATTACGCAGAAGGCTTTGGACTCCGTTTTTCAAAGCGTTATTTTCTCGCGTCACCTTTTTGTACCTCATTCCTAAATACGTCGTGAGAGCGCCGAGCACCCCCGTAATTGCCCACACTATAATGCTCGTAATAATGCTGACAGTCATTCTAAATCCTCCGGCTTGATAATAGTTCCTTCAAGGCATTTGTACCATAATTCGCAGGGCTGTTCGCACGGCCCTTTCTCACAGGCTTGACAGATATTCTCTATCGTAATAACAGGTTCTTCCATACTCGTCTCCTTGTAAAATAGTTCGTAAAATAACTTATCCATACGTCTCAAGGTTCGTTTTGCGTTGCAATGTTTGATATGCCCACGCCACGAATTGTAAGATTGCTTGATGTCGAAAAACTCTCTTTCTCCTGCTCTATATTTCAGGCTCAACTTCTTCATCTTCCTGCGCTCTTTTACAATTCCCTTTCTCGCTGGAATAACAATAACCTTTCCCGTTTCTGTAAGAATAAATCTTCGTTTTAAGAACGTGATTCCGCGTGATAATTTGACTATCTGCGTTTTCTTTTCGTTCAGTCTTATTCCGAGACAGGCACAGATTTCTCGCAAATCAGCAAGGCATTTCTGCAGATGCTCTTTGCTATGGTGTAACATATAGCCGTCGTCCATATAACGGCCGTAGCCCTTGATATGTAAAACTTCTTTCACATAGTGATCTAACAGATTCGGAAAGCGAAGCGCCGAGACTTGCGATATTTGACTGCCAAGACCTAAACTTGCTTCTCCACCGAAATCGTCCACCAAACGCTTGATGAAACTCGCCAACCGTTTGTCTGGGTAATATTAATTAAACCCAATATTACAACGGCGGGTTCTTATTCGTCCACATTAGTTTATAGTAGACATGGAGGAGGAAAACAATCGGAGTTTATTGGAATTCCAACGGAAAAATTGTTAGAATGGCTTAAAGAAGCTAAGCAAAGGGGTAATACGCAGAGAGCAAAAGCCATTGAACGCGAATTAAAAAACAGAGGTGAAAGAAATAGAAGAAAAAGGAGGGATAATCCTCACATGCGAGGTTGGTTTTTCTGGTTTTTATTTTTCCCCAATATTTTTGATGATGACTAAGCGGAGATAATGATTTGAAAATATGAAAGTCGAAATTTGTGGATTAAATCAAGATGAAACATATCTGTGTAAACCCAAAGAGGTGCTCGCTTTCTTTAAGGGGGAGAATATTAAGATTACATTCGGTTATGTTTTTAGCAGGAACGAAGAGGAGAACAGCAAAGCCTGTAACATGCCTTACCGCCGCTTCGAAGAGAAGCTCAGACTTTCCCGCGGTACGGTCGCGCGCGGCATTTCTACGTTGAAAAACGCGGAAATTATCTATCAGGACAAGTCCCGACGTTCCGGCGCCGCTTATTCTTGCGCCGCGCCGCAAAGGAGCGGAATCAAAATTGAGCTCTACCTCTATCATACTAAGTTCAACGTGCGCGGAGAATTAAAACCGCGCTATCTGACGCAATCCGAAATCAACGTACTTTGTCTGATGAAAACGCATTGCAGTAATCCAAAAGGCGATGGTTTGTTTCGCGGATCTGTCCGGGGGATTTCGAAAACCTTGAACCTATCAAAAACGACCGTACAAAAAGCAATCGACGTTCTGATGCACGCAGAACTTATCTTCCGCACGGACAAAAACAAAGGTCTGAACGGACATAAGCGGAGCGCGTTTACCGTCAACGAGAAACTACTCCGCAGGGCGGAAAAAAATTACAAGCAAGCGTCGCAAGCACAGGACGAACCGAAAAAGCCCAACACGTTATCGGAATACGAACACGCCGCCGATGCACGCGCCGAACGCGAACGGTACTATTCCAATCTTCGCGATTTCGCCTGGGCGCGCGTAGAAGCCTTTCAAACACGGCTCGATGCAGACGTTACATACAAGCGCGTAAACAGCTTGTGCCGAGCGGTAGAGCCCAAGATCGAGCGTGCTAAGCTCTATTCCCTTCCCGATCTTGCACTACTCCTGCGCGATCAGAAACGATTGCAAGGCGAACGCGCAAAGCGCATGGCGGAGCTGGGAATTTACGAAACCGACTTACAGCCGATCTGGAAATGCTCGAAGTGTTCCGATTCCGGATACCTTCCGAACGGACGAATGTGCGGGTGTTACCCCCAAGGGGGTGCGCGATGATCTGCACGGTTTCTTGTAGGCGAACTGAATAAACAAGCGATTGAGCGCGGATAACCGCGCTTATAAACGTTAAGAGATTTCTACCCGCACGGAGAAAACCGAGCGGGTTTTTCTTTGCGTTCATTAGTGTTTCAATAATAATACTTTCAAAGTCCGAAAATCGGTACGGTGTCAGTCCAAAAAGTGGTACAGTGGATATCTATATATTATAGAGAATCTCTTAAAAATCAGAATACGCGGCGCGCCCATAAAAATGGTCGCAAGCCGCGCATAAGCAAGACAGAAACCGCCCGGACGGGCGGTTTGGATCCGAAACGGCATATCCGAAAAATTTTTTAGGCTGTTTTTTACCCGAAAAAAATTTTCTATGAAGATTTTCCCATACGGAAAAATCTTCAAGAAAAATTTGTATGCGGAAGGGCAAGCCCTTACCCCCATAATACGCCTCCGTCGATACCGGCACAAGGGTTCGCACGCTTCCCCTTGTGCCGGTATTGTCGCTTAATCATCGACCCCTTTCTCCGATTAACCGACACCGCCCCGCCGCGTCATCTCCGCACCCTTTCGCCGTTCCTTCCGCTCTGCTCTCTCTTTCCGACGTTGGCTTGTCTGTTCCCCACCGTGCCGAACTCCCCGCGCCGTTCCTTCCGCTTGACTTTCCCGCGGCAATATGCTATACTCGTTTTAAGCAACAGGGTGTGCTGTACGGCGGTTTGCTCCCGCAGGGGGAAATTATGAGATAATTTCCTTTCAAGGGGGTGGTGCTTATGAACGAGCTGAACGATCTCATCGCTAAGCTCGCGGAGCTGGTTAAACAGCTTTTCGAGCTTCTCGACAATATCGAGTACATAGCGATTAAGCGCATAAAAAAATAACCGCCCTAATAGCTGGTAACTTACGGGGACGGTTATTTTAATCGTATACTGGGGTTAACCGCTGAACGGTTTCGCCCTGTTGCCCTTTTATTTTATCACGGTAGAATTAAGAAGTCAAGAAAATTTTGAGATTCCTTGAATTTTGGGGGCAAAATTGGGGGCAAACAACAAAAAGAGGGTAAAAACAAGCATTTTTGAGTTAAAATATTGAAAAAAAGAGGTTTTCTTTTATAAAAAACCTCTTTTTTGTGGTGACCCGTACGGGAATCGAACCCATGATACCACCGTGAAAGGGTGATGTCTTAACCTCTTGACCAACGGGCCTTTTTTAAAACGGCAATCAAGCCGTTTTTTGGTAGCGATGAGTGGAGTCGAACCGCTGACCTATCGGGTATGAACCGATCGCTCTAACCAACTAAGCTACATCGCCATTTGGTTGCGGGGGCAAGATTCGAACGTGCGACCTTCGGGTTATGAGCCCGACGAGCTACCTGGCTGCTCCACCCCGCGATATAGGTAATCGGTTCTTCAACCGAATAGCTTATTTATTTTAACGGAATCGGCGCGCTTTGTCAACTGTTTTTAAACATAAATCAATATTTTCCGAAGAAAATCCCGCAAGACTTTTTGAAAGACTTCGCAACAAACGCGAGCGTCTCATTTTCGTTGCGAATAAACACACCCGCAATAGTTCTGGCGATACAACCCGTATTGTTTCGAAAGCGCAACCGATTCGTAATATCCGCCCCGTTTTTTAAAATCGGACGGCAAATATTTGACCCCGTACAGGTCTTGCAATTCGTAACCGATTTCGTTGATCAGCGCGGCGTTTTTGAGGGGCGAAACGGTCAGCGTCGTCCCGAAATAGTCAAATCCCCCCGCTTTTGCCGCCCGCGCCGTTTTTTCCAACCGCAAACGAAAACACCGCGAACACCGTGCGCCGCCCTCGGGTTCTTGTTCGTATCCCTCGACGGCTTCCGCAAACTCCTCGGGAGAATAATCGCAATCGAGAAAATCCGCATATCCCGTTTCCCGCAAAAATCTCAACTGCTCCGATTTGCGCTTCACATACTCCGCTTCGCAGTCCAGATTGGGATTATAATAAAACACGGTGACGCGGAACGCTTTCGCCGTCTCTTTCAAACAATACGAAGAACAGGGCGCGCAGCAACTGTGCAGAAGCAACTTACCGCCCTTTCCTTCCGAGATCAGCGCACGCATTCTTTCGTCATAGTTCACCGCATTCATGCGTCGCGCACCATGTCGAGAAAATAAGCGTGGATCCGAAGATCGTCCGTCAGTTCCGGATGAAACGCGGTTGCGAGTTGACTGTCTTTCCGCACGGCAACCGCTTTTCCCGCGACTTCCGCAAGCGCTTCCGCGCCCTGCCCGACCTCTTCGATATACGGCGCGCGAATAAATACCGCCGGATAGTTTCCGATCCCCTTTACCGTGAGGTCCGTCCGGAAAGAACCGAGCTGTCTGCCGTAAGCGTTCCTCTTTACCGTCACGGGCAACGTACCGAAATACACGTTCCGATCGTTGCTCAGTCGATCGGCAAGCAAGATCAAGCCCGCGCAAGTGCCGAATACGGGCAACCCGCCCGCGATCGCCGCCCGTACCGGATCGAAAAGCCCCTCCTCGCGAAGGAGCTTCCCCTGTACGGTCGACTCCCCGCCGGGGAGAACGATTCCGTCCAAACCGTCCGAAAAATGCGTGCGGCGGCGGATTTCCACCGTTTCCGCGCCCAGCTTTTCCAACGCGATACGGTGTTCGAGAAACGCTCCTTGAAGAGCAAAAATACCGATTTTCATAATTTACCGTATAAAATCGCGGAACCGCCTTTTCGAACAAGGCGCGTTCCGCGTCAATCTCACTTTCCGCGTTCCGCCATCAGGAGCGCGATTTCCTGTTCGTTGATGCCGACCATCGCTTCGCCCAGATCTTCCGACAGCTCCGCAAGAATCTTCGGATTCTCGTAATTCGTGACCGCCTGTACGATCGCGCGGGCGCGCTTCGCGGGATTTCCCGATTTAAAAATTCCGCTTCCGACAAACACGCCTTCCGCACCGAGTTGCATCATGAGCGCGGCGTCCGCAGGGGTCGCAACCCCGCCCGCCGCAAAATTGACGACGGGAAGTTTCCCGTTCTCGTGTACAAAACGGATCAGTTCGTAAGGAACGCGCAACGACTTAGCTTCTTCAAACAACTCGTCCTCGGTCATCGAAACGACTTTGCGGATCTCGCTCTGCATCATGCGCATGTGCCGCACCGCTTGTACGACGTCGCCCGTACCGGGTTCGCCCTTGGTGCGGATCATCGCCGCGCCCTCTGCGATACGGCGAAGGGCTTCGCCCAGATCTTTCGCGCCGCACACGAAAGGAACGTCGAATTTATTCTTGTTGATATGATACACGTCGTCGGCGGGAGAAAGAACCTCGCTCTCGTCGATATAATCGATTTCGATCGCCTGCAAGATCTGCGCTTCGGCAATGTGACCGATACGGCATTTCGCCATAACGGGTATGGAAACCGCATTCTGAATCCCTTTGATCATTTTGGGATCGGACATACGGGAAACTCCGCCCGCCGCGCGGATATCCGCAGGAATGCGTTCGAGCGCCATGACCGCGCACGCGCCCGCCTCCTCCGCGATTTTTGCCTGTTCGGGCGTCGTCACGTCCATGATCACGCCGCCCTTTAACATCTGCGCCAGATTCTTATTCAGTTCAAAGCGTTCGTTTGCCATATTCTACTCCTTGTAACCGTCCGTTCGTCCCATCGGATTCCCGAAAACGGATTTTTCCGTAATTATATCACTTTCCGCACCCTCGGTCAAACGTACGGATACGATTTATTTCAGTCCCGCAAAATAATTGTTGACTGCGGAGACGAGCGCGGAAACGGACGCGCGGATAATATCCGAATTTTCTCCCGCGCCCCAGAACACCCCGCCGTCTGTCTCGACCCCGACAAAAGAAACCGCCTGCGCGAACGAACCCGAAGAAAGCGCGTGCTGTTCATAACCTGTAAGCGTATAATCGATCGCAAAATATTTTTTGATCGCATTCGAAACGGCGTCGAGCCTCCCGTTGCCGGACGAAGCGATCGTTGCGCGCATGCCCTCGCAAAGGATTTCCACCTCGGCGGTAATGCCGTTCTCCTGTCTGAAATGCACCTCTCCGAGATCGAACTTCGCGCGGGGTTTCAGATACCCGCTCACGAACACGTCGAAAATTTCAGGCGCTTTCAACTCCCGATGCTGCGTATCGGAAACGTGCTTCACACGGTAACTGACCGCCTCTTTCATCGCGGGCGGAAGTTTGATTCCGTAAGCCGTTTCGAGAATATACCCGACGCCACCCTTTCCCGACTGGGAATTGATGCGGATCACGTCGGAATCGTAAACTCTGCCCACGTCGGCGGGATCGATCGGAAGATAGGGCACGTTCCATTCGGTCAGCTCTTTTTCCGCGCGGTACTTCATGCCCTTGGCGATCGCGTCCTGATGAGAACCGGAAAACGCGGCAAAGACGAGTTCCCCCGCATAGGGCTGGCGCGCGCCGATCGGCATGCCGGTATGCTTCTGGTAGAGCGCGGAAATCACGGGCATGTTCGAAAAGTCCAATCCCGTTTCCACCCCCTGAGAATACATATTCATCGCAAGCGTAACGATATCGCAATTCCCCGTGCGTTCGCCGTTCCCGAACAGCGTCCCTTCTACACGGTCCGCGCCCGCCAATAATCCGAATTCCGCCGCGGCGACGCCCGTCCCGCGGTCGTTGTGCGGATGCAGGGAAATGACGGTATTTTCACGGTACTTTATGTGTTTGTGCAGATACTCGATTTGTTGCGCGTACACGTGCGGCATCGCGTTTTCCACCGTCGCGGGCAGATTGACGATCGCCTTGCGATCCGCCGTCGGCTGCCAGACGTCAAGCACGGCGTTCACGACTTCGAGCGCGTATTCCGGCTCCGTACCGGTGAAGCTTTCGGGCGAATATTCGAAGCGGTAGTTTTCCCCCGCCTCCTCCGTCAGCCGCTTTAACAGCTTCGCGCCGTCCACCGCGATTTTTTTAATCTCTTCCTTGCTCTTGCGGAAAACCTGTTCCCGCTGCGCGACGGAAGTGGAATTATAAACGTGCACGATGACGTTCTTCGCGCCTTTGATCGCCTCGAACGTCTTTTTAATAATGTGTTCCCGCGCTTGCGTCAGAACCTGTACGGTCACGTCGTCCGGAATCAGCCCCCGCTCGATCAGTGCCCGAAGAAATTCGTACTCCGTTTCGCTCGCCGCGGGAAACCCGACCTCGATTTCTTTAAAACCGATCCCGACGAGGAGGTTGAAAAATTCCAGCTTCGTTTCCAGCGTCATCGGATCGACAAGCGCCTGATTCCCGTCGCGCAGATCGACGCTGCACCAAACGGGCGCGCGTTCGATCATGTTTTTATCCGCCCAATCTCTGCACGGCTCGGAAGGAAGTATAAACTGTTTGCAATATTTTTTTTGCATTTTTTTACCTCGCTCGGATTTCGGTATAAAAAAAGGCGCCCTCGGAATACCTGAGGCGGGCTTTCGTCCGTTCGCGACGACTTTCCCCTCTTGTTGCAGGGAAAGCCACCTGTGAATAATTATAACTTATTTTGCAATTTTATGCAACTAAAATCGTATCGAAACGTAAATTCGCTTTCAGCGCGCAAGACGGGTGCACTCCGCGCAAACACCGTAAAACTGCACCTCGCAGCCTTCGATCGCGAAGCCCTCTGCACGCGCGTTTTCAAGCGCGTTCGCAACGGAAAGCGCGACGTCGGCGACCTTTCCGCAAACGCGGCAACGGGCGTGCGCGTGCGGGGAAAGCGTGACGTCGTAACGCGCGTCGCTACCCGAAAGACGCAGTTTCCGCACTTTACCGGACTCCGCAAATCCGCCGAGAACGCGGAACACCGTGCCGCGACTCACGGAAGGGTGCGTCGCGCGCACGCAATCGAACACCTCCGTCGCCGTCGGATGATCGAGCGAACAAAGCGCTTCGTAAACCGCTTGTTTCTGTTTCGTATTGCGTTCTGCTTTCTGCAAACTTCGCTCCTTAAAAAGCATGCCGTCCGAAACGGACGGCATATCCGTCCGTTTATTCTTCGTCCGGCTCCAATTCCGCCGCCTCGTCGGCGTCCTCGAAGTCCTCGTACTGGTTGCAAAATTCCGCAAACACTTCGTCGAGGAACTTCTCGTCCTCGATCGTTTCGAGCTGTTCGTTGTCCTCTTCGCCTGTGATATGGTAGATCGCGACCTCGTCCCCTTCGTCGTCTTCCGTCTCCTCGGCCGCGTTCTCGGGCGTGAGCGCGCAATACCATTCGCCTTTGTATTCGAACGTCATCAGATGCTCGAACCGCATGGTATTCCCCTCTTCGTCCACCAATTCGACGATGTTGTTTTCCTCGTCGTAGTCGTTTCTCTCTTCCTTCATAACCTGTCTCCTTTTGCGGTATTCGCAAGATAACTTTCGAGAATATACGTCGCGGCAAGCGAATCGATATTCTTCTTCCGCTTGTCTTTTTTCGTGCTTACGCCGAGCGAAACCAAATCCCCGCGCGCCGCGCGGGTGGTATACCGTTCGTCCTCGAATACGACGGGAATTTGCGTTTCCCGCGCAAGCGCGTCGGCAAAACGCCGCGTCTTTTCCGTCTGCGCGCTCTCGGTGCCGTCGGCATTCAGCGGAAGTCCGCAAACGATGAGCGCGACCCCGCGCACTTCTGCAATCGCGGCGACGGCGCGCACGTCCTCGCGGTAGTTCCCGCTGCGGAAATACGTATCGCCCGGAACGGCGTACTCTCCGAACGGATCGCTGAACGCCGCGCCGATCCGGCGGTCTCCGATATCGAATGCGGCTATCTGCTTTATCATAATCCGATTATATCACGATTTTCCGAAAAAGTAAATGCTTTTACGAGAGTTTCTCGGTCGCGAGAAAAAGGAACTCGCCCGAATTTTCCGTGAATTCTAAAGGGCGGAAAAATCGTGCAAAAATTTTTTACGTAATTGTATGAAACGGATACGGATTCGCGGGCTTTATGGTATAATGGTTTCGCACGGAGGAACTATTATGAAAATCGGAAACACCATTGCGGCGCTTCGGAAAGAAGCGAACTACACCCGCGAAGCGGTCGCGCAGGCATTAAACGTCAATCCCCGTACGGTCGAACAGTGGGAAAGCGGAACCTTATCGCCCGATCCTGATATCATCGCGAAATTGTCGGTACTGTTCGGCGTCACCGCCGATCGGCTGATCTTCGGGCGGAACATCCCCGACACGGCGGAATACGGCGCAATGGCGTTGCGGGACGAATATTACGACGCGCTCGAAACGGAATATCTGCAATCGACGGAGGAAGGGCTGGATCTGGAATCCTATCGGGACATTTTCTTCGCGACCGCCAAACTGCCGACGGGCGAAATCAAAAAGAAAATTTCAGACGCGCTCGCCGCCGCCGTTTCCGCCGCCTCGATCCGAAAAGATTACCCTTACCGCGAACCTTCCGACCTCGGAGAAATCAGGTCGCTGAGAAAAGGAGAATTTTCCTATCGCAAAACGGCGGACAAAAAGTCCCTCGAAAACCGCCTGCACGGCGCCTGGACGGGGCGGATCTGCGGATGCATGCTCGGAAAAACGGTGGAGGGCATGAAGTCGGACGAACTCGTCCCCCTCCTGAAAGAGACGAATAACTATCCCATGCGGCGTTATATCCTGCGCGCGGACCTTTCGGATAACAGCTATGCAAAGTACAAATTTCCGTTGAAAGAACGCATCTATGCCGACGAGATCGACGGAATGCCCGCCGACGACGACACCAACTACGTCGTACTCGCGCAAACGCTGATCGAACGTTGCGGACGCGGGTTTACCGCCCGCGACGTCGCGGAGATATGGATGTCCTCCCAGCCGAAATCCGCATATTGGACGGCGGAACAGATCGCATACCGCAACTTTATCAAAGGGTTCTACCCGCCCGAATCCGCAACGCACCGCAATCCCTATCGCGAATGGATCGGCGCGCAGATCCGCGGCGACTACTTCGGATATATCAATCCCGGGGATCCGCAGACGGCGGCGGAAATGGCGTTCCGCGACGCATGCGTATCCCACGTGAAAAACGGGATTTACGGCGAAATGCTGATTTCCGCCATGATCGCCTGCGCCGCAACGGAAACGGACAGGGAAAAGGTGGTGGAACTCGGTCTGGCGCAGATCCCCGCGGAAACCCGCCTGCACGAAGCCGTGACCCGCGTTGTAAACGGTTACCGGAACGGCGTGCCCTGCGAAAAAGCGTTCGGATCCGTTCACGCGGAATACGACGAACACACGCTGCACGGCTGGTGCCATACCATTCCGAACGCCATGATCGTCACCGCCGCGCTGCTGTACGGCGAAGGCGACTACGGAAAATCGATCTGCCTTGCGGTACAGACGGGGTTCGACACCGACTGCAACGGCGCGACCGTCGGTTCCATATCGGGCATGATGAACGGATACGACGGGATCGCGGAACAGTGGAAAAAACCGATCGGCGACAAACTGCATACCGAAATCGCCTCTCTGCCCTGCGTTTCCGTTCGCGAATGCGTACGCAAAACCCTGAAACACCTAATCTGAAAAAATCAATGCGGCGGGATGACCCGCCGCATTTTCCTTACTTCTTCGATTTCTTTTCCGCCGACTGAGAATCGGAGCTCTGCTGCTGCAAACGTTCGTCCATCATATCGGACACCTTTTGCATAACGTCAGCCTGACTCTTTTTCACAAGCGACCGCGCCTTATAGCTGTTCGCGACGAGTAAAGCGCCGCCTACCGCGCCGAACATCAAACCAAGACAAAAAATCTTTTCCATATTTCCTCCAAACGGGTATCTTCCGTTCTTCGTCAGTTTGTGAAAGTATTCTGTGTTTATTCCCCTTTTTCTCTGCGTAAATTTTCCAACTCCTCGCGCAAGCGCGCGTTTTCCTTTCGCAGATCGACGGCAAGTCGCGCGTACAGCGCGTCGATCTCCCGTTCTAACTTGCGCTGTAAAAAGGTCTTTTCTTCGGGAAGCCCCGCCGCTTTCGCCGCCTGTGCGACCCGTTCGGGCTGTTTCTTCAACAGATTACGGTATTTGTTCTGCATTCTCAGCATCAGCTTTTCGTCCCCGCCCGATACGTTCATGATCGCGCGGCGCACCGAAAGCCCTTTACTGCGCTCGGCAAGCACTTTGTCCAGCATCGCATCCGTTTCCTCCTCCGTAAACGGGCGGATCGCATTGGCGTGCAAGTCCTTTCCGTTCAAAATTTCGCGCACGCGGGAGTCGTCCTGCCGTTTCAAAAAGGCGTAATAATAATTCCGCACGCTTCCCTTTGCGCGGCTGTGTTCTTTTCCGTACGTTTCGAACAGATAAGAAAGCGTCTTGCCCGCATTCCTGCCCGTATAGATATATTCGATCAATCCCGTCGCTTCTTCTTGCGTATAGCCGTTGATTTTATTCATGGCTTATTACCTCCGTTCGATTTTCTGCGGGAACTGCTCCCGCGCGTTCGGATAGATTGTTGACATAATTTTATCAAACTATACATTAAATAAAAGTATGCGAGTCTATTTTTTGGCGGAAGAAACCTGCGCGCTCACCGTAAACGGCGCCTACCTCGGGATCGTGGACGGGTTCGAACGCGCATGCGAAATCGACCCCGCGGACGGGGTTTTCTGCGAGCTGAAACCGTGCGGGTGCCAGCCCGTTACGTTCATTCTGAACGAAGCCTTTCTGCTCTCTCCGCCCGAACAAATCAAGCTCTATTACGTGCGTGAGGGCGTCGCCGTCTTCGCGGGGAATTTTCTGCGGGCGGACCAGTCGCTGCAAGTCATCCGGCAAGACCGATTCGGAGGAAATCTGCTGACGCTCTGCATGCAGGGACGGTTGCAACTCAACCTCGAAAACGCGAGCGGATTTCATATCGTTCCCCTCCCCGCCGCATTTGCGGACGCCAAGCCCGTACAGTACGGAAACGGGTTTCTTTTGGAGTGCGACACCGCGTTTGCGCATATCTCGGAAAGCGGCGAGGTTCTCGTGTTATCGGAGGGAACAATTACCGAACGCGGCGAAACCCTGCGCGCCGAAGTTCCCTTTCACGACAGCGTGGGACACACCGCGCTCTGCGGCTGGCAGGACGGGAAATTGACGGAATGCACGATCCGTTCCGCGCGGGAACCCGCGTCCGATACGTTCGCGCTTGCGTTTTTCGAAAGCGTGCTGATCGGCGCCGATCCTTCGCCCTACCTCGGCGAAAACCTGTCGGAAAAAGCCGCGCTTTTAAAAGACTATCTCGGAAACTATCTCTCCGTCGTACTCACGCAACAGCGCGATACCGTCGGTCTCGTTTACGAACGCAAAGCCCGCGTATTCGATGTCAGATATTACCGCGTGGAATTGACCGAGGGCAAAATTTCGAACATCAAAGCGCTTTGACCGTTTCGCCCGCGGACGGAAAATACAAAACGGCTCCCGTTTGAACGGGAGCCGTTTCATCTGCAATAAAATCAATATTTCGTGACCTTGACCGATTTGATGATGATCGGCGCCTCGATCGGGGTCTTGTACACCGCTTCGATATCGCCCGCGTGAAGATCGTCGAAGAAGATATCGCCGGGCTGTTCGTTTTCGTTTACGTTTTTAATGGTCTGCTCGGTCGTAAACGTGTATTCGCTGTCTCCCTCTTCGTCGGTATGATCGTCGATATACTCGTTGATCGCGGTCAGCAAGGGCTGGAATTCGTCTTCGTAGTCGATCGCTTTGCCGAAGACGCTGTAATTCTTTTCGCGTTCGGTGAGCCGTTCGCCAGTATAGGTATAAAAGAGCGAAGTCGCGCTGTTGTGCTTATAGAGCTTGCTGTCGTATTTTTCGCCGTTGTTGTTCTTTCCGCCGTCGTTGCGCAACGTGATCACGCGTTTGTTGAAGTTCCCCTTGTCGGTATAGAACATCACCAACGCGCCTTTCTCGTGCGTCAACTCCCGCCCGTTCTGCGGATAATTTCCGTTCGCTTCGAACTCGCCGTACACCGTATAGAGCGGCGTGCGCGCGTCGTTGTCCATCCAGACGGATTGCGTGAAAGCAGTTTTGGAATCCGCTTCCAGCTCTTTGATCTTATTGAAATAATCGAGAGGGCGCAGTTCGCTTCCTTCGATGGTGTACCCGCCCATATACAGATACGTGCCGTCGTAATCGTGCACGCAAGTCCCGTCGTAATAGCCGGCGTCTGCAAGTTCGATAAAATGCGTTACCGTTTTCGGCGCGTCAAGACGCGAAAGGCGATAATTCACCTCGTAGTCCTCGCCCTGAAACGTGTAAGTGATTCTGACTTCGGGGTTATTCGTCGTACAGCCCGCGAACATGACGCTCATTCCCGCACACAGCACGGCGGACGAAGCGATCGCGGCAAAGCGGCGCAAGTTTTTCTTTTTCACCGAAAGCCTCCCTTTTCTCTGATACTTTATTATTTTACCCGTAAAAAAGAAATCCGTCAAGCAGTTTCGGGCGATTCCGAATGAAATTTCTTTCACGATTCGCCGAAAACCCGACACGGGAATCCCGCGGACGGACAGTCGGTTTGCACAGAAAAACCCGTCCGTACCGAAAAGCGCACTTCCTATAGGGATCAGACATACGATTATAAAAAGCTCTCAAACAAATTTGTTTGAGAGCTTTTAACTTCACATTTTAAGAACGATAAATTGAAATTTATCGTTACTATGATAATTTGTTATTCAAGCACTGAATGTATTGTGCGACTAAAAAATAATTTTTTATATCTGTTTCGTCTAATCCTCTGAACAGAAAAAGGTCATCGTAAATTTCCGCCACTCTATTAATATCTTTTCCTTCAATATGGAAAAACCCCGTAACTAAATCAATCCCGACTAAAACAGATGAATCTTTAGCTTTATATGCAACAATTTGCGGTACTGCACCTTGCGGTAATTTCTCTCTATTAGATTCATTTTTCATAATGTTGAATTCTACGACATCATGAAAAGATAAAGAATCTAATTTTTCAAAACGATATTTGTTGCAAAAATAATCATTTATTTCTGCTCCGCTTTTCCGATTCGGTTTCAACTTATCACGATTTTCGTTATATATGCATTTCCACTCCTGAATCATTTCAATAGTTGGCTCTGTTGTAAGCATATTAAAATCTCCGCTAAATTACTGTTTATCGTACAATTATTATATCACGAAAAATGAAAGAGCGCAACCGATTGAATTTTGCGTGCTATATAACACGTATCTATATCTCACTAAGATACGAGCAGACTGGTTCATCCACAAAAAAAGTACAGAAAAGGCACAGCTTAACGCTATGCCTAAATCTTTTATTTCATCTTATTAAATTCCCTATGGCAACTACGGTAAGGACGGGCGAGTTCGTTTGTTGCAGAGCAACTTACTTCTCCGTTTTTACGTTTACGTCGAGTTTGTTGTAAGGGATCTCGATTCCCTCTTTCCCGAACTTCTCGGTCACGCGTTCGTTGAGATCGAAATACACCGTCCAATAATCGGCGCTCTTCACCCAACAGCGGCACACGAATACGAGCGCGCTCGCCGCCTGTTCGCTGAGACGGACGGTATAGCCTTCGTCGTGCAACACGAGTTCGTGCGCGTCGAGCACCGCTTCGATCGCCTTCTTCGTCTTGTCGATGTCGGTGCCGTACGCGACGCCGAACGTGAGATCGACTCTGCGGTTTTCTTCCGTAGAGTAATTGACGATGTTCCCGCCCGCGACCGAAGAATTGGGCAGCGTAACGACTTTGTTGTCGGGCGTTTTGAGCTTGGTGCTGAACAGCGTGATCTTCTCCACCGTGCCGCTCACCCCCGCCGCGTCGATAAAATCGCCTTCTTTAAACGGATGATTGCTCACGAGAATCATTCCGCTCGCAAAATTGGAAAGGGTGGATTGCAACGCCAGCGAGAGCGCCAACCCGCCGGCGGCAAGCAAGGCGATCATGCTCGACGTGTCGATCCCCAGAACGCGCATGATCACGATCAGGTAAACGAACACCAACAACGACTTTAAGATCGCGAGAAGGAAATTGCCCGCCAACCCGCGCAAGCGCGACCTGTTCATGATCTTGCGCGAAACGGTCATGATCACTTTGATGAGCAAAAGCCCGATCAGAATGACGATCACGGCGCGCACGATCAAAACCCAACCGCGTTCGTCGATAAACCACGTGACGACCGAATTCCAGATTTTTTGTAAAAATCCCGGTTCCGCGGCGGGTTCTCCCTCCGCAGTAAGCAGCGAAACCGCCAATAACGATAATAAATTCATCCGTCTCTCCCGAATAAAATTACCGCAAACGATTCGTCTGCGGTAAGATTTCTTTTATTGCAATTCGGCAACCGCGCCGGCTTCTTTGAGCTTCGCAAGCGCCGCGTCCGCGTCCGCCTTGGGAACGGCTTCTTTCAGCACGCCGAGGCTTTCGACAGCCTTCTTCGCTTCCGCAAGTCCGAGACCGGTGAATTCGCGGACCGCCTTGATAACAGCGATCTTGTTCGCGCCGATGTCTTTGAGGACGATGTTGAATTCCGTCTTTTCCTCTTCTGCGGGAGCCGCTTCCGCCGCGCCTGCCGCGCCGGCAACCGCAACGGGAGCCGCGGCGCTTACGCCGAACTCCTCTTCAAGCGCTTTTACAAGTTCGTTGAGCTCGACAACCGTCATGCTCTTTACTTCTTCGATCAATTTCTGAACGTCCATTTTAATAACCTCCGATAATTTTTAAGATTTTTGGTCTGCGATCGCTTTTAATACGTAAGCGAAGTTCGCGATGGGAGCCTGCAAGCACCCGAGCATTTTTGCGATCAACACCTCTCTCGAAGGAATTGCCGCAAGCTTCTTTACCCCCGCCGCGTCCACGTAAGCGCCGTTTACGTACGCGCTCTTGGGAACGAGCTTGTCTTCGAGAACGGGATTTTCTTTCACCGCCTTCGCGATGATCGAGCAGCCGCTCGTTTCATCGGGGCAGAACACGAACGCCGTCGCGCCGTTCAGATCGCTGTTGAAATCGTTCACGCCCAATTCTTCGAACGCCTTGCGCACCAAAGTGTTTTTATAAACTTTGTATTCGCAGGAAGCGTTTCTGAATTTGCCGCGAAGACCCGTCACTTCCGAAACGGTAAGACGATCGTATTTCGCGAGTACGACGGACTTGCTTGCCTGAATCTTACCCTTGATCTCTTCGACCGTTGCCTTTTTTGCTTCAAAATTTTCCGACATGGTTACCTCCCTAAGCGCTTTCGCGCCGATTTTTCCCGCATGCGTCCGCACACGGGGACGAAAAACAAAACTCCGTACCGCATAAGGGTACGGAGCGATATGCATTGCATAAAACTCGTAACCTCGACGGGAAATTAAGCGCGTTGCGCACCCGTTGTCTGCGGTCTACCTGATAATTGTAACAGATCGGTTGTCCGACGTCAAGCAATTTCGGCGGGAAAGTTAAATTCTGTTGTAATTTACCTTTACGCCGGGGCCCATCGTGCTGGTAAGCGTCACGCTCTTGACGTACTGACCTTTCGCCGCGGCGGGCTTCGCCTTGACGATCGCGTCCATCAGCGCGTTGAAGTTTTCGAGGATCTTCTCCGTGCCGAAGCTCTTCTTTCCGATCGGGCAGTGAATGATCGCCGTCTTATCGAGACGGTATTCCACTTTACCTGCTTTGACTTCCGCAACCGCGCGGGCAACGTCCATCGTGACCGTTCCCGATTTGGGGTTGGGCATCAAGCCTTTCGGACCGAGAATACGACCGATGCGGCCGACGACGCCCATCATGTCGGGCGTGGTGATCATAACGTCGAAATCGAACCAGTTTTCCGTCTGGATCTTCTGGATCATCTCCTCCGCGCCGACGTAATCCGCGCCCGCGGCCTGCGCCGCATCCGCGCGTTCGCCCTTGGCGATGACGAGAACTTTCTTCGTCTTACCCGTTCCGTTGGGAAGAACGAGAACGCCGCGGACCTGCTGATCCGCCTGACGGGGATCGATGCCCAAACGGACGTGGAGTTCCACCGTTTCGTCGAACTTCGCTTTCGCGTTATTGAGAACGAGTCCGATCGCTTCCTGAGAATCGTAAGCCTTGGAGCGGTCGTAGGATTTGATGCTCTCGGCGTATTTTTTACCGTATTTCATAAATCTGCCTCCCTCTCCTTATTCCTCTACCGTCACGCCCATGCTGCGCGCCGTGCCTTTGATCATGCTCATCGCGCTTTCCAGCGTCGAACAGTTCAGATCGGGCATCTTCATCTTCGCGATTTCCTCTACCTGCGCCTTGGTCAGCTTGCCGACCTTCGTCTTGTTGGGGGTCGCGCTCGCCGATTCCAGTCCGAGCGCCTTCTTGATCAGAACGGGCGCGGGCGGCGTTTTCAGAACGAACGTGAACGAACGGTCCTGATAGATGGTCATCACGACGGGGATGATCAACCCCTCCTGACCTGCCGTTTTTGCGTTAAATTCCTTGGTGAAGCCCGGAATATTGATTCCGTGAGGTCCGAGCGTAGAACCCACAGGGGGGCCCGGAGTGGCTTTCCCCGCGGGAAGTTGCAATTTAACGACTGCGGTAATTTTCTTTGCCATGTTAAATTCCTCCTACGTGGTATTTGCAAGACGGCGCCTGAGATTTGCCGCCTCTCCCACATATATACAGTTCGCGGATTTCCCTGCGGAAATTCCGCGAAGTTGTACCGTAATTATTTGAATGCCGATAAAGACCGTTGTTTATTCTTCCGGCTCCGCGGGGATTTCCACCGCCGTATCGGCAACCTTCTGCATCTGCACGTATTCGACTTCAACTTCCTGCTGTCTGCCGAACATGACGATGTTCACTTTCGCACGCTGCGTCGCGTCGTTCGTTTCGCTGATCGTGCCGATAAACCCTTCGAGCGGGCCGTTGTCGATCGACACCTTGTCCCCGATCTTGAAGTCCGCGTCCGTCACGAACTCTTCCAACCGCATTTTGCGGATCTCGTCTTCCTTCATCGGAATAGGGCGTCCCTGCGGACCGCAGAAACCCGTCACGCCGCGCGTATTCGTAACCAGATACCAAATCTGGTTGGTATAGATCATTTTGATAAACACGTAGCACGGAAGCAGTTTGCGCTCGACGACTTTTTTCTTGCCGTTCGCCTTTTCCTCGATCGTCTGCTCGGTCGGAATCTTCACGTCTACGATCATGTCGCTCAGATTATTGTTTTCGATGAGCCGCAAAAGGCTTTCGCGCACCATGGTCTCGTAACCGGAATAGGTGTGCAAAATATACCACTTGGGTTCGTTGTTCTGATTCGCCATATCGGTTAAAGCCCCTTCGTCATCAAATTCAACAAAGCGCCGAACCCATAGTTCACACCCGTTACGACGACCGTGAAGATCAGCACGAGAACCAACACGACGCCCGTCGCCTTGACCGCTTTGCCGAACGTCGGCCAGCTCACGCGTTTGAGCTCGGAAAACGCCTCTTTAATTTTCCTGCCTATCCCAACGAAAAAATTCGGCTTCTTGTTTTTATTTTTATCCTGTTTTTTCGCTTTCTTTTCGGGTTCTTTGGCGCGCTTCTCTTCCTTGACGGGCGCCTGATCGGTGGATTTTGCCATAATGAGAATTCTCCGGAAAATTACTTGGATTCTTTGTGAACGGTGTGCTTTTTGCACACGGGGCAATACTTTTTCAGTTCGAGACGGTCGGGGTCGTTCCGCTTATTCTTAAAGCTGTCGTAATTTCTGTTCTTGCACTCGGTGCATTCGAACGTAACCTTCATTCTCGTGGATTTGGTAGCCATTGCGTGAAAACTCCATACAAAAAAATTGCACCCCGCTTAGGTGCTAAATGAAGTTTAACACAATCGCGGGGGCTTGTCAATCGATTTTGAAATAATTTCGAATGTTTTTCGGGATTTGAATCATTTTTTTCGGAACTGTTTTCGCCGTTCCCGAAAAAACGCGCCGATCATTTTTTCAGTTTGTTGGTGAACGACAGGATCTGCTCGGTATTGCCGAACACGACGATCTGATCGCTCTCTTCGAACACGTAGTTCCCGTCGATCGAAGCGATCACCTGTCTTCCCTTTTTTACCGTAAGAATGTTCATGCCGAATTTTCCGCGCGGATTGACGTCCACGAGCTTGCGCCCCACCCATTTCGCGGGGACGGACATTTCGAAGATCGAATAGTCGGCGTCTATGTCGATGTAGTTGATCACGTTGTCCGAATTCAAACGGACCGCGAGTTTTTCCGCGATATCCATGTCGGGATAGATCACTTCGTCCGCGCCCATGCGCAGAAGCAGTTTGCGCTGAATGTCCGTCGTCGCGCGGGAGATGACCCGTTTGGCGCCCAGATCTTTGAGCAAAGACGTGATTTCAAGCGAAGACTGGAAGTCGTCGCCCACCGCGACCACGCACACGTCGAACGAGGACACGTCCATGGAAGCGAGATTTTCTTCGTTCATGCAATTCGCGATCAGCGCGTTCGTGTACTTGGACGCGAGCGAATTGATCGCGTCTTCGTTGCGGTCAACGATCATAACCTCGTCGCCCATGCCGAGCAGTTTTTCGCCGAGCGTGCGCCCGAACTTGCCCATGCCGATCAATAAAACCGATATCATATAAATCCTCCGTGATTATCCGATATAAAGCGTTTCCGCAACGGGGCGGCGCACTTCCGCCTCGCTGCGCTTTCTTCCGATCGCAAGGGAGAGCGTGAGTACGCCCGCCCGCCCCATGTACATCAGTACGATGACGATGATTTTCGACGCCGCCGTAAGCGACGGCGTGATGCCCAGACTCAGCCCGACCGTTCCAAGCGCGGACGTCGTTTCGAACAGCACGTTCTTGAAACTCCCGATCCCGCTCGGCTCGATGGCGCAGATCACCGTCGTCGCCATGAGAATGATCATGAGATACGCGGTAAAGATCGCAAGAGCCTGTCCCAGCAGTCCGCCGTCGATCCGGCGTTTGCCGATATTGATGTCACGTTTCCCGCGAAGCACCGTCCACATACCCGTGACGATGACGGCAAACGTGCTGATCTTGATTCCGCCCGCCGTCGAGCCGGAACAGCCGCCGATGAACATGAGCACGACGGACAGCAGATAGCCGCTTTCGGAAAAGGTCGCAAAATCCGTTGCGGCGAATCCCGCGGTACGCGTCGTCGTCGCGTTGAAAAAGGAACAGAGCAATTTCTGCCCGAAATGATAATCCGCATAATTCGCATTATTCCGTTCGAACACGAGAAACAACGCCGTGGAGATCGCGATCAGCAACGAATTGACGAGCAGAACGAACTTCGTATAGAACTGAAATTTCTTCACACGGAAACGGCAATCGATGATGTCCCCCCAAACGCAGAAGCCAAGCCCGCCGAGAATAATCAGCGCGGGAACGACCAGCGAAACGAGCGGATCGGTCGCGTAAGCGGAGAGCGAAACGAATTCCGCGCCCGCGCTTCCGAACAGATCGAATCCCGCGTTACAGAACGCGGATACCGCGTGGAACACCGCGAAGTACACGCCCTTTCCGCCGAACTGCGGCACGAAGCGGATCATCAAAAGAAACGCCCCCGCCGCTTCCATCGCAAACGTTCCCACGACGACGCGCAAAATCAGTTTTCCCGCGCCCGCAAGCCGGTTCCCCCCGAACGTCTGCATGATCGTGCGCTTTTCGTATACGCCGAGCGCGCCGCGGCGCAGCATCATGAACAGAACGGTCACGAACGTCGAGAATCCCAGCCCGCCCGTTTGAATGAGCAATAAAATCACGACCTGACCGAACACCGTCCAGTGAACGGCGGTATCGAAAACGATCAGCCCCGTGACGCAAGTCGCGGACGTCGAGGTGAACAGCGCGTCGAGATAGGACGTTCCTCCTTCGCGCGAAGCGAACGGAAGCACCAGCAGAAGACTGCCGACCAAAATCACCAATAGATAGCCGAGCGCCAGATACTGCCATACGCTCATTCTTCGCTTCAATTTCAACTTCATAAAGCCTCTCGTCACGCGAGCGAAATCCGGTCGGAAACCGAACGCACGAAAATCCCTTTTTCCTCCCCGTACTGAACGCAATCGCGCAGGAAAAGCGCAACCCGCTCGGTGGGTTTCAGTTCGCGGAATACCGCCGCGGTGAGCGTTAAAAGTTCGTCGGGATAGAGCGCGACCCGCTCTTCGAGCGCACAACGGATAAAGGAGACGATTTCGTACACCGTGAAATCTTCTTCGCTCTTTCGAAGCGCTGCGCCCTGCTCGGTGCGGAATCTGCCCGACTGCAACGCGCGGGGATTTTTATAAAAGTAATCTGCGCCGAGAACGCGGTCGCGCAAGAACCCGCAACCGTCGATCAGCGCGTCCAGACGCGCGTCCACTTTGTTTCCGCTCTTTGCGATCCCGAAAGTCGCGAGACATCTCTTTTTGAGGAACGCGCGGGAAATCGGCTCTTCCGTCGCGACGATCTCTTTCAGCCGCGCCGTGATTTCGCCGTCGTGTTCGCCGCCCGTCACGAACGCGGAAGTCTCCGCGCCCTCCTGCCTGACCGCGCGGTAAGGTTTCTGATACTTGGAAATCCAGCTCCCCGCCTTCTTTTCCGCACCCGTCAGCTTGTCGAGCAGTTCCTTGATCCGTTTGATCTCCCGTTTGGGATTGTTGTAATAGTTCACGCTGTTTACGCGAAGCACGTTCCAGTTGCCGCGCTTCAACGTCTGCACCTGCAACAGATTGCGGTCGCGCACGGAGAACTTATCCGTGCCGTCGCACACGATCCCGAGAACGAAACGGTGCTTGTTGCGGGGATCGACCACCGCGACGTCGATCTTGAACTCGGACGCGCCGACGTCCGAACGGCATTCATAGCCGTACCCTTCGATCTCGCGGGCGATGAA
Source organism: uncultured Christensenellaceae bacterium (assembly GCA_910586825.1). Lineage (GTDB taxonomy): Bacteria > Bacillota > Clostridia > Christensenellales > Borkfalkiaceae > Gallimonas. The sequence goes on from CAJUJF010000009.1 coordinate 44,046, forward strand.
TTTCCCGATCCCCGCGCCGCCGCGCACGTCCGCCGATTTGACGGCGAGCGTCGTTCTGCCCCGTTCCGCAAATTCAAGGAACGCCTTCAATCCCGCGACCCCCTTCGAAGACGTCCGGTGCGCGTCGATCATGGAAGAGGTCATCGTGGAGAACACGACCATCTCTTCCCGTGCGCGGGATACCGCGACGTTGAGACGCCGCCATCCGCCCGCCTGATTGAGCGGACCGAAATTGAGCGAAACCCTGCCCGTGCTGTCCGGACCGTAGCAGACGGAGAAGAGAATGACGTCGCGCTCGTCCCCCTGCACGTTTTCCAGATTCTTTACGAAAAGCGGCTCTTCGCGTTCGTAAGCGACGCTTTCCAGCTTGCGGGAAGCGATTTCTTTGGAGAGCAACCGTTCGATATCCTCCTGCTGTGCACCCGAGAAAGTGACGACGCCAATGCTGGAACGGGAGAGCACGGGATCGCTGAGACGGCGGACGACCTCTTTTACGAGCGCCTCCGCTTCCTTGCGGTTCCGCTTCGTGAACCCGCGGTCGTACGTGCCGTCCACCTCGACGAACCGCACCTTGCTCTCCAATCCGTCGGGAGACGGAAAGGTGCAAAGGTGGTTGTCGTAATACATGCTGTTGGAGAATGCAATGAGCGATTCGTGTTTACTGCGGTAATGCCATACGAGATGCCGCTCGGGCATGCCGAGGGCGAGACAGTCGTCGAGTATGCTTTCGAGATCCTCGCTGTCGAGATTTTCCTCGTCGACGTACGCCGAACGGAAAAAGGTCGTGGGCGGAAGCTGTTTGGGGTCTCCGACGACGACGGCGGCTTTCGCACGCGCGATCGAGCCGATCGCCTCCGCCGTGGACATCTGCGAAGCCTCGTCGAAAATCACGAGGTCGAACGCGTTCGCTTCGGGCGCGAGGTACTGCGCAACGGTCGTGGGGCTCATGAGCATGCACGGGCAGACCACGGAAGCGAGCGTCGGAATCTCGGTAAACAGTCCGCGCAAGCCCGTTCCGCGCAGGTTGCTCTTGGAAAGACGGGTGAACGTCGAAAGTTCGACGCTGAGGCTTCCCTCTCCGTCCGCGGCGGGCAGGCGGGAAATGAGTTCCCTGCGGATATGCGAGCGCGTCAGTTTCCCGAATTCGTCCCACGCGAGGCGGAACTTTTCGATGGTGTCTTCGAGCGTGCCCACCGTCATGCGCGAAAGATCGGGATCGGCGGGAATATTGATCTCCAAGAAATTTTTGTAGACGTTCTTTTCGAAGCCCGCGAGGATATTCTCCCCTTTCAGCCGTCCGCTTTCCAGCGCTTCCGAAATAAAGTTCAACCCGAGCGAGGAGAGCTTCTGCGTCGTCTTGCGGTACATGCACCAATTCGACAGCATGTCGATATTGTCGATCAGCGACGACGCCTTGGCGGAATAGTAGTCGAGAACGTCTTCCTCGCGGATCCTGTCCTTGTCCGCATGCGTGACCGAAAGAAAACTCTTCTGCGCGCGGAAAAAGCTGTCCACCGCTTTCACGTACCCGTCGAGCACGGGACGAGTGTACCCGCTCGTGGCGCGAATACACATGCCGTTAAACGCGTCGGGATTATAATCGAGAAACACCGACGCGCATTCCGCATGCAGCGCGTACAGCGGCGCAAGATACTCGATGCGTTTTTTGATCGCGAGCCTGCCGCCGCGGTCGGTGACGTTTTTCGCAAGATGCGCGCATTTTTCGATACGCTCCCGCGCGGAACAGATTTCGACGATCGTCTGCAAATACTTCGGCACGTCCTCATCTCCGATCTCGTGCAACGCGTTTTTCTGCATGCGCTTTACGAGCGACTTTGCAGGTTTGCTCAGCCGCCAATCCCCGCCATCTTCCACGAGTTTGCCGAGATCGCGCACGTCCATGTCCGGCTCGACGAACGTCTTGAAGTGTTTTTTGAAATATTCCAGACAGGAATCGTAACGCCTGTTCGCATTGTAGAACACGTAAAATTCTTCTTCCGGCACGCCCGCGAAATACTTGTCGTAATTGCCCGCGGCAAGCTCTTTCGCCATCGCGGCGATCGAGTTCAGCTTGCGCTCGGTGAGCGTGGAAACCCGCTGGCGGTAAAATTCGAGCAACAGCGCAAGGAAGGATTTGAGATGCCGGATTTCCGCAAGTACGACCTCGCAAGCGCAGAAGATCTTGTCCCGCGCCGCCTGCGTGTATTCCGTGAGATTCACGTTTTCAAAGGGGGAGTTGTTCACCCCGCCGCACTCTTTCGCCGCCGCAGCCGCGGAAAGAATCATGTTTTTGCATTCGAGCAGTTTCCCTTCCGTGAGCGTGTCGTAAAAGGAACTTTCCACGTCCATGATGTCGGGCGCGTTCTTGTTTTGCAGATACAGCAGGATCGCCTGATACACCGAAACGCCGAGCCTGCGTCTTTCGTGCAACGCGCGCATGGGCGCTTTCAGTTCTTCCCGAAGCGCGGCAAGTTCGGCGGCGCGTTCGGCAAACCCGCTCTCCTCTTCCTCCGCGCGAAGCGCGAGGGTATTTTCCATCCGGCGCAATACGTCCTGCTTATCCGCCTTGTTCGAATGGAGTTCCAGACAGAAATCGCCGACCCCGATGGAATCGAGACGCTTTTTCACGACGTCGAGCGCGGCTTTCTTTTCCGCGACGAAGAGCACGCGTTTTCCGCCGCGCAATGCGTTTACGATGATATTCGTGATGGTCTGGCTCTTGCCCGTTCCGGGGGGACCGTGGAGAACGAAACTCGCACCCGTGTCCGAAAGGGACACCGCCGAAAACTGCGAACTGTCGGAAGGCAACGGCAACAGGATCCCCGCGGGATCCGCGTCGTCCTCTTCGACGGCAGGCGGAACCTCCCGCTTGAAAGGACGGTTGCCGATGAGCGCGGCAACGAGTTCGTTTTTCTTGAACTCCCCGATGTGTTTGCGGATATCGTTCCACATGAGATACCGTTGGAAGGAAAAGGTGGATAAGTACACGTCACCGACGACTTCCCAGCCTTTCATCGAAGCGGTCTCCGCCCGTACCATGGCGAGGATCTCCGCGATTTTCAGCGCCGAAACGTCGCCGCCCAGCCCGCGCACGTCGATGTTGTATTCCTGTTTCAAAAATTCGAGCAAGGTCGTATTGACGAAGTATTCGCCCTGCGCCGTCTTGACCGCGTAATCCTCGTTGCCCTTCGCCCTGCCGAGATCGACGGGCGCGAGCACGAGCGGCGCATACTTGGGCGCGGAATCCTCTTTCGAAGAATATTTCAAAAACCCGAACGCGAGATACAGGATCTTCGCGCCCGTCTCCTCGTCCGCTTCGCGGTTGCGGCGTTGCAGTTTCGAGGCGATCTCCGCCGTGGTCGCCGCGTCGGTATACGCGCGCAGAATGCCCTTCTTCTGTTCGAGCAGGACGAGGTCCTTGCGCTGGCGGGCAAGTTCGCTCCCGAACGGCGCGTCCTTCGACGCCTGCGGAAGGGATTTCAAATTCATCGTCTTCTTTTCGGCGAGAACGGCGTAGAGCCGGTCCACGTCGGCGCAATGAATGTGCACCGCGTGTTTCCCCGTAAAGTTGAGAAGCGCGTTCTTTCCCGTGAGATCGAGAAGACGGCGTTCCCACTGCTGATTCTTCGTCTGCTTTCCCTGCAACGCAAGCCGTTTATAGATCGGGAGCGGCGCGGGCGCCTTGTCGTCGGAAAGTTCTTCCTCTTTCAACAGCTCGTATCCGTTCAAGCCCTTTCCGCGCAGAGGCAGCGCGGAAATCCCGCCCATGCGGCAACGGCGCACGTCCACGAAATATTCGAAAAATCCCTTTTTCAGTTTCTGCAAAAAGTGCGTTTCGGAGGGAGTAAACGCGGCGTTGGTGGAAGAGAACAGATCTTCCGCATCGAAAAAGCTGAGATTGTTGATGCCTTCCGACAGATATTTTTCCACGATCTCGCTGTCGTCGGTCACGGGATCGAGGAAGCAGGTGTCGTACAGCCAGACGCCCACGCCGACCCCCTTTTCGCCTATGGCGAGAACGGGATGAAGATGCGCGGCTTCGAGGCACGCCGCGGCAAACACGGCGATCTGGATCGCGCTTGCCGAATGGCTCTTTAAAATCGAACCCTCCGGTACCGCGCAGACGGGCGAAGCGCAATTCGTCTCGCCGCTCTTTTCCACCGATTTCCCTTTGATCGCCGCAAAAACGGCGGCGGCGATCTGCCGGACGGCGTTCTTGTCCGTATTCGCGTAACCGTAAAATTCCGCGTCCGCCTTCCACTTTTTCAGGCGTTTTCCCGCGTCGGCGAGAATTGCGGAGCAGTCCGCGATGCGGGGACGGACGAACGCGGCAAGCCGCTCCGCGTTGCCGCCCAGCCCCTCCCACCAATCGTAGGGAAGCGCCGTCGTCTGCGCCTTTTTCTTATGAATTTCCTCGCCGTCCCTGCGCACGGTAAACACGACCGTGCAGGGGCGCAACTCGTCGTTGCCCGCCAAAAAGAGGGGAGAAAACACGTCTTTCACGTTCAACTCGACCGAGCTTTCGAAGGGGACTTCCGTCTCCGTCTCGTACGCGGACAGCAAGCCCTCCGCGCTCTCCGCCGTCACGTTCAACACGACCGTTTCCGCGGAATCGTTCCGAAGCTGTACGGATACGGGCGTGGAAAGGAAATAATCCGTATACCCCACGTAAGTCGGAAACCGCAGTTCGACCGATATTTTTTCTTTCATCTCGTTGATTTGCTTTTTTGCAGCCATAAGTTACTCCGTTTCTCTCCGCGCCTTGTGCGGATGATTATTGCCAGTTCCGCGGTTTTTCTTTCTTCTTTCCCGAAAAACCCGCGGAAGCGGAAATCCGTTTAAACGTACGGATCAGATAAACGCGTTTTCGTAATACTCCAACCCGCCCTCGTAAATCGCCGCGACGTCGAAGCGGACGGGAACTTCTTCGCGTAGACAGGAACAGAAATAGCCTGCGATCATGCGGTAACGGCGTTGTTTTTCGCGGTTCACCGCCTCCGTCGGAAGTCCGAACGCATCGCTTTCGCGCGCCTTGACCTCTACGAAACAGTACACGTCCCCTTTTTGCGCGACGATATCCGCTTCGCCGAACGGCGTCGTATAGTTGCGCTTCAAAATTTTATAGCCGTGCTTTTTCAAATAGTTGCAAGCGGCGTCCTCTCCCTTCCGTCCCAGAATTTTGTTACGAAGGTCTTTCGGTGAATTCTGCATATCCCCTTCTCCCGAATCGCGCGGATATGTTCCGCGGTGCCGTATCCCGCGTTCCGCTCGAACCCGTACTGCGGAAACTCGGCGGCGTATCGCTTCATCAGCTCGTCCCGATAAACTTTCGCGACGATGCTCGCCGCGCCGATCGAATACACGAGCGCGTCCCCCTTGACGATGCTTTGTTGCGGAAGATCGAGATCGAGCGTCATGTTGCCGTCCGTCAGCACGAAATCCGCGGGCGGATCCAGCCCTTCCACGGCGCGCTTCATGCACAGCCGCGTCGCTTGGAGAATATTGATCTCGTCGATCGTCTCCGCCTGCACCTCTTCGATGCGAAGGGACAGCGCCGTCCTTTTGATCTCTTCGGCAAGCGCCGCGCGCTTTTTCGGGGAAAGTTTTTTGCTGTCGTCGATCCCGCAAATCCGCTTCGCGTTCTCGACCGGCAGGACGACCGCCGCGCACACGACGGGTCCGGCAAGCGGTCCCCGCCCCACCTCGTCGACGCCCGCGACGGCGAAATAGCCGCGCTTTGCGTATTCTCTTTCGTAAGTAAACAAATCCATTACACGCCCGCTTCCTTCAAATCTTCTGGAGAATCAAGGCAGACTTTGCCGAGCTTTCCCTTTCTGAAATCGTCGATCAACGCGCGCTCGCCGCGTTCGTAATCGAACTCGTTGCCGCGCAACACGAAACCGCGCCGCAGACAGATCTTATCGAGCATTTCGAGCGGCGTTCCGCCCGCGATCCCGTAACGCTCCGTCAGCGCCGCGGGATATTTTTCCCACAGCTCTTCCAAAAGCGCAAGGGCGATCTCGTCGAATTCCAGTATATCGTCGTTCACGCAACCGAGATAGGCGAGCCTGCGCGCAAGGATCTGATTTTCGCAAGAAGGTGGCATCGTCCCCGGCGTGTCGAGCAATTCGAAGCCGCCGCACTTCACCCACTGCTTGGCGCGCGTCACGCCCGCCTTGTCCCCCGTCTGCGCCTTTCTGCCACCGGAGAGCAGGTTGATCACCGTACTCTTGCCGGTGTTCGGGATCCCCGCGACCAAAAAACGGAGGGGCCTTGCCGAACCTTTTTCTTTCAGCCGTTCCGCTTTTTCCTTTACAAGCGAGTCCATCGCGCCCCGCAGAACGCGCGCCGACGAAGCGCTGTTCGCCGCGATTTTCACGGCATTTTTCCCGCGTTCGCGCAACAGCGCGCAGAACCCGTCCGCGCCGCCGTCCGCCAGATCGCCCTTGTTGAGCAGATACAGCACGGGCTTGCCGCCCGCCATTTTCAAGAGAACGGGATTGAACGTGGCGACGGGTGCGCGCGCGTCCAGCACGAACACGATCGCATCGCACACTTTTAAGTTTTCTTCCATCATGCGCACGGCTTTCGCCATGTGCCCCGGATACCATTGTATGACTTTCATCTACCCGAATATTTCCCCGACCCTTTCGGTTACAGCAGATCGGGTCTGTTTTTTTTCGTGATTTCCAGCGCCTTTTCTCTGCGCCAACGGTCGATCTTGGCATGGTCGCCGCTCCGCAACACTTCCGGCACCGTCAGCCCGCCGTATTCCACGGGGCGGGTATACTGCGGGTATTCGAGCAGGTTTTCCGAAAAACTCTCCTGCACGAGCGATTCGGGAGAAAGCACCCCGTCGACGTACCGCGCAACGCAATCGGCAACCACCATGGCGGGAAGTTCGCCGCCCGTGAGCACGTAATCCCCGATGGACAGCTCTTCGTCGATAAACAGATCGATCGCGCGCTGATCCACCCCTTCGTAATGCCCGCACAGCAGAACCAAATGCTCGCACGCGCAGAGTTCGAAAACTTTTTCCTGTTTAAACGTCTTTCCCTTGGGGGAGAGATAGATTCTGCGCGCCGCGTGCGTCGGATCGACGGAAGCGATCGCGCTGCCGATCGGCTGCGCCATCATCACCATGCCCGCGCCACCGCCGAAGGGATAATCGTCGCATTTCTTATGCTTGTCCTCCGTATAATCGCGGAGGTTGACGATCTCGATTTTCAGTTTTTCTTCTTTCACCGCTCTGCCCACGACGCTCGTCAAAAGCGGCACGAACATTTCGGGGAAAAGGGTCAAAATCGTAATCTTCATATCTATAAAACCGCAACTTCGTAAAAGCGCTTGCGATCCACTTCGATCCGCTTATTCCCGACGTCGATCTTTGAAATCACGCCCTTTACCGCAGGAAACAGGATTTCTTTTCCCGCCGCGACAACGGTGTAAATATCCGTCGCCGCCTGTCGGATAGCGGTAAGTTCGCCGATCGGTTCGCCCTCTTCGGTGACGATTTCGGAACCCAGCAAATCGGCAATATAATACCGCCCCTCCGCAGGCTCCGGCGCCTCTTCCCGCGGGATCGTCGCCGTCCGTCCGCGCAGAAGTTCCGCCGCGTTGCGGTCGGGTACGCCGCGCAAACCGAGATATACCATGCCGCCGCCCGTGCGCGCGGACAGGATCTTAAATTCCTCTCCGTCCAGAAAAATCCGTTTGAACGAGAGAAACTCCTCCGCGCTGTCCGTGAACGGTTTCAGTTTCAGTTCGCCGCGGATCCCCTGCGGTTTCAGCACTTCGCCGACGATGAGTTCTTTTCCCATAATATCCATATTATAGCAAACTCCCGCGAAGTTGTCAAACGCGGGAGTTTAATCATGACATTTGTTTTTTAAAGCGTTTTAAGCCTCTTTGATCGGGACGGGTCTCTGTTTCCCCACAAAGATCACGCCGAGCGTACCGGGTCCGCAGTGAGAGCCGATGACCGGTCCCACGATCTGCCGCACGAGATGCGCGCCGGGGCGCTTCGCGGCGATCATGTCGCGCAGTTTATCCCCTTCCTCCTTACAGTCGGCGTCTATGATATAGACGGTGTACTTGTCTTCGTCTTCCAACTCCGCGATCACCTTGCCCGCGAGCGTGCTGATCGCCTTTTTCCTGCCGCCGAGTTTGGAAATCACTTTCAGTCCGCCCTCTTCGTCGATCGTCAGCATGGGCTTCAATCCTAAAATGGTCCCCGCGACCGCCGCAAGTCCCGAACATCTGCCGCCGCGTTTCAAATGCATCAGATCGTCCACGACGAAATAAACGCAGACGCGGTTGGTAAATTCTTTCAAGAAGGTAAGAATTTCCTCGTCGGAAGCGCCCGCCTGTTTCAGAATCGCCGCCTGTTCCGCCTGAATGCCCGCGCCCAGCGAAATGCTCTTGGTGTTGAAAACGGTCAGTTTCCGGTCGGGATACCTTTCTTTCAGCTCTTTATACGCCGCGTCGAGCTGTGCGAACGTGCCGCTGAGCTTATGGGAGAAGCTGACGTACAACACGTCTTCCCCCCGTTCGAAATACGGGGTGAGAATCCGCTTGTAATCTTCGGGATTCAGCGCCTGCGTTTTGGGAATTTCCCCGCCGCGCACGGAATCATAGAAATATTTGAAATCCGTTTTTTCGCCCAGGTCGTAGAAAAATTCTTCGCCCTTGATCGAATACGGCATCGATATACAATCCAGTCCAAGTTCTTTTACACGGGTATGCCAAAGCTCCCCGTTGGAATCACAAATCAATACGCTCATAAGTTTCCTCCTGCAAAGCCGTTATGTTTATTTTACTATACATACTCTCTTTTGTCAAGAAATATTACAGCTTTGATTCACTTTATGAATTACCAAGCCATGAAAAAAACGCCTTAAAAGCGGAAGGCAAGGCAAAAGAAGCCGCGATCTCCTCCGCGTCCGCCCACACGTACGCGGGGAAAAATTCCCGCGCGCGGATGAGATATCCCGTCATCCGCCATTCGATATGCGTAAAAATATGCTTGGCGCGTTTCGTTGCGACCGTATCCCCGAACGCTTCGGGACGGAGCGCGCCGGCCTCTGCCAGCGGGAACTGCCAAAGCCCCGCAAGCAGTCCGCTTTTGCCGCGCTGTTCGAGCGCGAACCTGCCCTCCTTTTCGAGCACGAACACCGCGAGTTCTTCCACTTTGCGCGCGCGCTTTTCGGCGCGGACGGGATATTTTTCCGTTTCCCCCGCAAGGTGCGCGCGGCAGAGTTTTTCCCACGGACACTTTTCGCAAAGCGGGGCGGCGTTCGGAACGCACACGATCGCGCCGAGTTCCATGAGCGCCTGACAAAAATCGCCCGCCTGCGGAGGATACGCTTCTTTCAGCGCGGCGGCGAACGCCGCTTTGGTCCTGCCGTCGTCGATATTGCTTTCGTCCGCAAAAAGACGGGTGAGAACGCGCAACACGTTCCCGTCCACGGCGGGACAGGGAAGATCGTACGCGATGGAACAGATCGCCCCCGCCGTATAATCGCCGACGCCCGGCAACGCGCGCACGCCCTCCGGCGTTTCGGGGAAGCCCTGTTCCGCGACGATCCTCGCCGCCGCGTGCAGATTCCGCGCCCGCGAGTAGTACCCCAAGCCTTCCCACGCTTTCAACACTTCCGAAATATCCGCGTCCGCAAGCGCCCGCACGGTGGGAAACTGTTTCAGAAACCGAAGATAATACTGTTTCACCGCCTCGACGCGCGTCTGTTGCAACATGATCTCCGAAATCCACACGCGGTAAGGGTCGCGGTTTTCCCGCCAGGGAAGATCCCGTTTATGATTGCGGTACCACCCCAGAAGAGGCGGTACCGCGTTTTTTAAAAGTTCGATATTGCTCATTAAAACAAACCCGTGATCCTGCCGTTTTCGTCCACGTCGATTTTTTCCGCGGCGGGGACTTTGGGAAGCCCCGGCATCGTCAGAATATTTCCCGTAAGTGCGACGACGAAACCCGCGCCCGCGGAAACTTTCACGCTGCGCACCGTGATTTCGAAATCTTCGGGCGCGCCGAGCTTGGCGGCGTCGTCCGAAAAAGAGTATTGCGTTTTCGCCATACAGACGGGCATGCCGCCGAAGCCGAGTTCTTCGAGCCGCGCGATCTCGCGGTCCGCTTCCGGCGTGTAATTCACGCCCTTGCCGCCGTATACTTTGGTAACGACCGCGTGAATTTTTTCCTTGATCGGCGCCGACGCTTCATAGCAGTAGGTAAAACGATTCGGTTTTTCACATAGCCGCACGACCTCTTCCGCGAGCGCCTCGCCGCCCTTGCCGCCGTCCGCCCAGACGGTGGACAGCACCACGTTCACCCCGAGCGCTCTGCATTTTTCGATGACGAGCGCGATCTCCGCGTCGGTGTCCGTGGGGAAGCGGTTCACGGCGACCACTGCGGGAAGCCGATACGTTTCCGTGATGTTTTTCAGATGCCGCAGCAGATTCGGAAGCCCCGCTTCGAGCGCCGTAAGGTTTTCGACGCCGAGTTCCGTCTTGGGAAGTCCGCCGTGCATTTTAAGCGCGCGCACCGTCGCGACCAGCACCACCGCCGCAGGGGTAAGCCCCGCCGCGCGGCATTTGATGTCGAGAAATTTTTCCGCGCCGAGATCGGCGCCGAACCCCGCTTCCGTCACCGCGTAATCGCCGAGCGCGAGCGCCGTCCGCGTCGCGAGTACGGAATTGCAGCCGTGCGCGATATTCGCGAACGGACCGCCGTGTACGATCGCGGGCGTCCCTTCCAGCGTCTGGACGAGGTTGGGTTTTAACGCGTCTTTCAAAAGCGCGGTCATCGCGCCCGCCGCTTTCAGATCCCCTGCCGTGACCGGCTTTCCGTCGCGGGTATAGCCCACGACGACGCGCGCGAGACGGCTCTTCAAATCGGAAAGAGAAGAGGCGAGACAAAGCACCGCCATGATTTCGCTGGCGACGGTTATGTCGTAACCGTCCTTGCGGGGAATCCCGTTTTTCCCGCCGCCCAAGCCGTCCTCCACGTTGCGCAACTGACGGTCGTTCATGTCCACGCATCTCCGCCAGGTAATGCGTTCGGGATCGATATCCAACTCGTTCCCCTGAAAGATATGATTGTCGAGCATCGCCGCGAGCAAATTGTTCGCCGCGCCGATCGCGTGAAAATCGCCCGTGAAATGCAGATTGATGTCCTCCATCGGCACGACCTGCGCATAACCGCCGCCCGCCGCGCCGCCTTTAATCCCGAACACCGGTCCGAGCGACGGCTCCCGCAGAGCGACAGCGACGCTTTTCCCGATCCGCGAAAGCCCGTCGGCAAGCCCGATCGTCGTCGTCGTCTTCCCCTCGCCCGCGGGCGTGGGCGTGATCGCGGTCACGAGAACAAGCTTCCCCTTGCTTTCGCGTTTTGCAACCGAAAGTTCGATCTTCGCCTTATACTTGCCGTAGTATTCGATCTCCTCTTCCGTAAGTCCGGCCTTCGCCGCGATCTCGGAAATATGCTTCGGCTTTGCCGACTGTGCAATCTCGATATCCGATTTCATAAAACCTCCGAATTGTCTTCACGTTTTTCCCGCGGAAAATTCCGCGGAACTAAGCCCGCCGCGCCGATTATTTGAAATATCTCACGGCGCTTTCGAAAAGGCGCATATCGTATTCTCCCGGCACGTTTTTGTATAGGCCAAGCCCCTTGCGTTCGGAATGTCCCATCTTGCCGAACACCCTGCCGTCGGGAGAGAGGATCCCCTCGATCGCCTGCGTACTTCCGTTCGGATTGAAGCGGACGTCCATCGTTGCGTTCCCCGCCTCGTCCACGTACTGCGTCATGATCTGCCCGTTTGCGGCAAGTTCTTTTATAAACGTCTCTTCCGCGACGAATTTGCCTTCTCCGTGCGAGACGGGGACCGAGAAGATCTCCCCCGCCTTGACTGCGGAAAGCCAAGGCGATTTGACCGAAGCAACGCGGACCCGCACGATGCGCGACTGGTGCCGCCCGATGTTGTTATACGTGAGCGTAGGGCAATGTTCGTCCGTTTCGATGATCTTGCCGTAGGGGACGAGTCCGAGCTTGACGAGCGCCTGAAATCCGTTGCAGATCCCGCCCATCAAACCGTCCCGACGGTCGAGGAGGTTTTCCACTTCCTCCCTGATCCGCCCGCCGCGGAAAAACGCGGTGATGAATTTGCCCGAGCCGTCCGGTTCGTCCCCGCCCGAAAAGCCGCCGGGGATAAACACGATCTGGCTCTCCCGCATGAGCGCGGCAAACTTCTCCGCCGAACGCGCGACTTCCTCTTGCGTACGGTTTCGCACGACGAAGATTTCCGGCTTCGCGCCGGCGTCCGCGAATGCTTTCGCGGTATCGTATTCGCAGTTGGTGCCGGGGAATACGGGAATGAGCACGGCGGGTTTCGCCGATTTGAAATTGCATGCGACCGTGCTTGCATAGGGATAGGAGAGATTTTCCGCCTTCTCTTCGGGCGCGGGAATATTGCAGGGATATACGGGTTCGAGTTTGTTCTCGTATCCGCTCTGCAATTCCGCAAGCGAGACGCTCTCTCCGCAACGGGAGATCTCCTGCTCGCGCACAGTGACGCCGAGCGGGACCCCGACCGCTTCGTTGCCCGTGAGTTCGATGATAAACGCGCCGTAACGGTACCCGAAGATCGTTTCGGGCGAAACGTCGCTCGCATAGCGGAATCCGATTCCGTTGCCGAGACACATTTTAAAGACCCCTTCCGCGACGCCGCCGTAACCGGGGGTATACACCGCAACCGCGCCGCGAAGGCGCAACAGATTGGTAACCGTACGGAAGTTTTTAAGCAAAGATTGGGTCACGGGCAATCCGTTTTCATCGTACTCGGGCGCCAGCAAAACGACCTTATGTCCCGCGGATTTGAATTCGGGCGAAACGACGTCGCGCGATTTCCCCGTCGTGACGGCAAACGAGACGAGAGTGGGCGGAACGTCGATGGTTTCGAAAGTCCCGCTCATGGAATCCTTGCCGCCGATCGCGGCGACGCCGAGTTCCGTCTGCGCCTTAAACGCGCCGAGCAGCGCCGAAAGCGGCTGACCCCAACGCGCGGGATCGTGTCCCGGTTTTAAGAAATATTCCTGAAAGGTAAGATACACGTCCTTGAAATCTGCGCCCGTCGCGATCAGTTTGCTCACGCTCTCCACAACGGCGAGATACGCACCGTGATAAGGGCTCTTTTCCGCGACGTAGGGATTTCCGCCCCACGCCATATAGGACACGGTATCGGTGTGACCCTGTTCGACGGACACAAGATGCACCATCGCCTGCGGCGGGGTGAGCTGATTCCTTCCGCCGAAGGGCATGAGCACCGTTCCCGCGCCGATCGTCGAATCGAAGCGCTCGGACAGTCCGCGTTTGGAGCAGACGTTCAGATCTTCCGCAAGTTTGCGGTATTCTTCCGTAAAACCGCCGAACGACGTTTTGCGGTAGTCCTCCGCGGGCGCAGCGGCGACCTCAACGTGCTTTTCCGCGCCGTTCGAATTGAGAAATTCGCGCGAAATATCGACGATCTTCTTCCCGTTCCAATTCATGACGAGACGGGGGGATTCGGTAACCGTCGCAACGACGGTCGCTTCGAGATTCTCCTCTTCCGCAAGACGGATGAACTCCCCGACTCTGTCCGCTTCCACGACGACCGCCATGCGTTCCTGCGATTCGGAAATGGCAAGCTCGGTACCGTCCAGCCCGTCGTACTTTTTGGGAACGGCGTTCAGATCGATCTCCAACCCGTCGGCAAGTTCGCCGATGGCGACCGATACGCCGCCCGCGCCGAAATCGTTGCAACGCTTTACGAGCAAAGTCGCCCGTTTGTTCCGGAACAGACGCTGTAACTTGCGCTCTTCGGGCGCATTGCCCTTCTGCACCTCCGCCCCGCAATGGGTCAGCGATTCGAGCGTATGGGATTTCGAAGAACCCGTCGCGCCGCCGCAACCGTCCCGACCCGTTCTGCCTCCGAGCAGGATCACCTTATCGCCCGACACGGGGACTTCCCGCCTCACGTTTTCCGCAGGCGTCGCCGCGATCACCGCGCCGATTTCCAGCCGTTTCGCGGCATATCCTTCATGGTAGATCTCGTCCACCTGACCGGTCGCAAGTCCGATCTGGTTTCCGTAAGAGGAGTACCCCGCCGCCGCGGTCGTGACGATCTTCCGCTGCGGAAGTTTCCCCTTCATCGTTTCGGACACGGGACGAAGAGGATCCGCCGCGCCCGTAACGCGCATGGCGGCGTACACATAACTTCTCCCCGAAAGCGGATCGCGGATCGCGCCGCCGATACAGGTCGCCGCGCCGCCGAACGGTTCGATCTCGGTCGGGTGGTTGTGCGTCTCGTTTTTAAAGAGCAGAAGCCAATCTTCGTCCGCGCCGTTTACCGTCACTTTGATTTTTACGGTGCACGCGTTGATCTCTTCCGATTCGTCGAGTTTTTCGAGCATGCCGCGTTTTTTCAATAATTTGCACGCGATGGTGCCGATATCCATTAAGTTCACCGGCTTCGTGCGCCCGATCTCTTCGCGCGCCGACAGATAATCCCGAAACGCCTCTTCGATCAGCTTGTCCTCGAATTTCACCGCGTCGATCGTCGTGAGGAAGGTCGTATGCCGGCAATGATCGGACCAATAGGTGTCGATCATGCGGATCTCGGTGAGCGTGGGATCCCGCCGTTCCGACTTGAAATAATCCTGACAGAATTTCACGTCGTCCTCGTCCATGGCAAGCGCATAACGTTTTACGAACGCCGCAAGTTCGGTTTTATTCAGATCGGTAAAGCCGTGCAACGTTTCCACCTCGGTGGGAACGGGGTGTTCGATCTTCAACGTCTCGGGCTTCGCAAGACTCGCTTCGCGGCTCTCCACGGGATTGATCACATACCGCTTGATCGCCTCCAAATCCCCTTCGGAAACCTGCCCGTACACCGCGTAAACTTTCGCCGTGCGCACGACGGGGCGACCCTGCATCGAGACAAGCTGAATGCACTGCGCCGCGGAATCCGCGCGCTGATCGAACTGCCCCGGAAGATATTCCACCGCAAACACGCGCGCGCCGTTCAGATCCGCGCCCTCCGTCGCAACGTCCATCTGCGGTTCGGAAAACACCGTCTTTACGCATTCGCCGAACAGCTTTTCTTCGATATCCTCCGCGTCGTAACGGTTAAGAATTCTGATCTTTTCCGCGCCGCCGATGCCGAGCAATTCCCGTACGTCGGCAAGAAGCATTCTCGCTTCGAGATCGAATCCCTCTTTTTTCTCCACATAAATTCTGTAAACCACCGTCTGTCCCTCCCTGAAAGTTCGCGGAACCCGATCGGCAAATCCCGCGAACCCGTAAAATGATATTTTCGTTGAAAACCGGAAATGTTCCGATTTATAAAATCAAACTTTCGCCGCAAGCGCGCGCTTTCCGATATCCGTGCGCATGTACGCGTTTTTGAATCCGATTTTAGACGCAAGCGCATAAGCGCCCGCAACCGCGCTTTTCAGATCGTCCGCCGTTGCGACCGCGCCGAGCACGCGACCGCCCGCCGTCAGCAGTTTCCCGTCCTGCGCTTTCGCGCCGGCGACGTAGACGTATTCGCCCTCTTTCGCTTCGGGAAGCGTGATTTCGAAACCCGTTTCGTATTTCTTCGGATACCCTTCCGAAGCGAGAACGACGCAACACGCCGCGCCCGTTTTGAAAACCACCTGCTTTTCCGAAAGCGTCCCGTTTGCAACCGCGCGCATGATTTCGAGCAGATCGCTTTCGAGCAAAGGCAGTACGACCTGCGTTTCGGGATCCCCGAAACGGCAGTTGTACTCGATCACTTTCGGACCCTTGGGGGTAAGCATCAATCCGAAATACAGACAGCCGCGGAAAGTCCTGCCCTCGGCGTTCATGGCGCGGACGGTGGGAATAAAAATCTTTTCCATGCATTCGCGCGCGATCTCTTCGGTAAAATACGGGTTCGGCGCAACCGTACCCATTCCGCCCGTGTTCAGGCCCTCGTCTCCGTCTTTCGCGCGCTTGTGGTCCATAGACGAAACCATGGGCACGACGACCTTTCCGTCGGTGAACGACAGAACGGAAACTTCCGGTCCCGTTAAAAATTCTTCGACCAGAATACGGTTTCCGCTCGCGCCGAAAACTTTATCGCACATGATCTCGCGCACGGCGGCTTCGGCTTCCTCGAAGTTCTGCGCGATCACGACGCCTTTGCCGAGCGCAAGCCCGTCCGCTTTGATCACGGCGGGAAAACTTCCGCGTTTTAAATATCCGATCGCCGCTTCCGCATCGGAAAACGTTTCGCTCTCCGCGGTCGGAATGCCGTATTTCTTCATCAAGTCTTTGGAGAACACCTTGCTACCCTCGATTACCGCGGCGTTTGCGCGCGGACCGAAACAGGGAATCCCCAGCGCTTCGAGCCTGTCGACGCAACCGAGGACAAGCGGATCGTCCGGCGTAACGACGGCAAAATCCACTTTGTGCGATTTCGTGAATTCCGCGATGCCGTCGAGATCGGTCGCCTTTACGGGATAACACTCCGCGTCCGCGGCGATCCCGCCGTTCCCCGGAAGCGCGTAGATCTTTTCGACGCCTTTGCTCTTTTTCAAGGCTTTGATCACGGCGTGTTCTCTTCCGCCGCCGCCGATCACGAGAATATTCATAAAACCTCCTATGTTTCGCGCAAGTTTTTGAGTTCACGAATTTCTTTCGATTCTGAAACCCCTGCGGGGCGATTTTTCGGCAAAGAAATTCCGTGAGCTTCTCTCCCTTTCCTTTCACTCGGGTCGCAGGAGCGCTTGACTCCCTTCCTCCCAAGTCAGTAAGGCACACGTTTGTGCCAATTTGAGTGCGATCAGTGATGGAAAAGCCGCATTCCCGTAAACGCCATGACCATGCCGTGCGAATCCGCAGCCTCGATCACGAGATCGTCGCGCACCGAACCGCCCGGTTCCGCGATATACGTGACGCCGCTCGCATAAGCCCGCTCGATATTGTCGGAGAAAGGGAAAAACGCGTCGCTGCCGAGGGACACGCCCTTGATCGTCTTCAAAAACTCCTTCTTCTCTTCCCGCGTGAACGGCTCGGGACGGACGGCAAAGTTCTTTCTCCAAACGCCATCGCCAAGCACTTCTTCGCAGTCGTCGGAAAGATAGAGGTCGACGATATTGTTTTTCTCGGGTCTGCCGACGCCGTCCGCAAACCGAAGGTTCAACACTTTCTCGTGCTGGCGCAAATGCCAGAGATCGGCTTTCTGCGCCGCAAGCCGCGTGCAATGGATACGCGACTGCTGCCCCGCGCCGACGCCGATCGCCTGTCCGTCCGCCGCAAAGCAAACCGAATTGCTCTGCGTGTATTTGAGCGTGATGAGCGAAATGATCAGATCGAGCGCCTTTTCGTCGGGCAGATCTTTGTTTTTCGTCACGAGATTGCCAAGCAACGCGCGATCGATTTTAAAGTTGTTTCTTCCTTGTTCGAAAGTAATGCCGAACACCTGCTTACGCTCGATTTCGGCGGGGACGTAATCGGGATCGATTTTTACGACGTTGTATCCGCCCTTGCGTTTTTCTTTTAAAATCGCAAGCGCCTTGGGCGAGTACGCGGGCGCGATCACGCCGTCCGACACCTCGCGGGCGATGATGCGCGCCGTGACCTCGTCGCATTCGTCGGACAGCGCGACCCAATCTCCGAACGAAGACATTCTGTCCGTCCCTCTCGCCCGCGCGTAAGCGCAAGCGAGCGGCGAATCGTCCAAGCCCTCGACGTCGTCCACGAAACAGGATTTTTTGAGCGTTTCGGAAAGCGGCTTTCCGACCGCTGCCGACGTGGGCGAAACGTGTTTGAAGCTGGTTGCCGCAACCATGCCCGTGTTCTCCTTGATTTCTTTCACGAGCTGCCAGCTGTTGAACGCATCGAGAAAATTGATGTATCCCGGTTTTCCGTTTAAAATTTCAACGGGCAATTCCCCCTGTTCCGCGTAAATGCGCGCGGGCTTCTGATTGGGATTGCAACCGTATTTCAGTTCGAATTCTTTCATGATTCACTCCTTAGTATAGCGGTTTATCAGCACCTTTTCCGTCTTGCCGCTCTTCAAATCGATACTGCGGCAATACAGGGAAATCCGGTTGTCGGCATCGAGATTTTCCCAGATCTCGGCGGCAAACTCTTTGAGATCGTCGGGAATCTTCACCCGTTCCGGCTCCCCGACGAAAGTGGGAAGCGGATCCCCGTCCGTCACGTACGTATGAATGAAATGTCCCACGCCGTTTAACGGTTCGTAGTCGAACGTAAAGCGGTTGCAGCCCGAACCCTTTTCGTCGGCGCTTTTCAAAATGGACATGGAATAGTGAAACTCGCCGCCCAAATCGAGGATCCCGCTGATACGCGGCGTGAAATTCGGCGCGTCCGGCTCGAACTTGCGCGACATGAGCGCATGGCGGAAACACTTGCCCTTTTTCAAAGATTCTTCGATCGTATCCGTCTGATCGCCGTTGGTCACGATAACGCGATTTGCGACGACCTTTACGGGATAATAGATAATGAGCGAGGGATCCTGCACCTTGCTCTCGTCGAAAGGTCTGGTGCGAAGAGCGTCGCCCTCTTCTACAAAAATACGGTTGCGGCTGTTTTCGCTCCTGCCCATAATAAAATACGCGAACACCGCTTTGCCGCCGTCTTCGCTCTTGCCGATCACGATGCCGCGCCCCACGTAGGGGTTGCCCGCGACCGCCTGTTTCATGCTCTTGATTTCGTAAGCCATTTTTATTCTCCCGTCAGTTTTTTGCAAACGGTCTCCACCGCTTCGGGCAGAATGATCCATTCCGCCTCCCGCATGACCCGTTTTTGCAAAGTTTCGGGCGTGTCGCCCTCTTTCACTTCCACCGCTCTCTGCGCGATGATCGGTCCGCCGTCGCAAATCTCCGTTACGTAATGTACCGTTGCGCCCGTGACCTTTACGCCGCGCGCAAGCACGGCTTCGTGCACGCGCAATCCGTAATATCCTTCTCCGCAGAAACTCGGAATGAGCGCGGGGTGAACGTTGATCATCCGCCCCTCGTACGCCCGCGTAAATTTCGCGCTTAAAATCGTCATGAATCCCGCGAACACGATCAGTCCGATCTCCCGATCCCGCAATACGCGGAGAATCGCATCCTCGCGGTCGGCGCGGTCGGGATAAGCGGTTTTGTCGCACACCGCGGTCTCGATCCCTTGGCGCGCGGCGCGGGTCAACACGTGCGCGCCCGCTTTGTCGGTCACCGCAAGGACGACCTCTCCGTGCGGGATCAGCCCCGCCTCCTGCGCGTTCACGATCGCCTGAAAATTAGTGCCGCCGCCCGAACAGAGTACGGCGATACGGATTTTGCTCATACGAGAATCACTCCGTCCGCGCTCTCCGCGATCTCGCCCAAAACGTACGCGTCCTCGCCGTTCGCTTTCAAAACTTCGATCGCGCGGTCCGCGTCCTCTTTCGCGACCACGACGCTCATGCCTACGCCCATATTGAACGTGTTGAACATGTCGTGTTCCGAAACCTTTCCTCTTTTACGGATCAGCTCGAAGATCGGCGGGATCTTCACGTCCCTTTTGGCGATTTTCACGCCGAGACCCGCGGGGATAGAACGCGGCATGTTCTCGTAAAAACCGCCGCCCGTGATGTGCGAAACGCCTTTGACGGCGACTTCCGCAAACAGCGCGAGCATGGGCTTCACGTAAATCTTCGTGGGCGCGAGCAACACTTCGCCGAGGCTCTTGCCGCCGAGCTCCGCAACGGGCGCGGTCAGATCGCAACGTTCGACGTCGAACACCTTGCGCACGAGCGAAAAACCGTTGGAGTGCACGCCCGAAGAGGGCAGGGCGATCATCACGTCCCCCGCCTTCATCTTCGATTTATCGATCACCTTTTCGCGGGACACGACGCCGACGGTGAACCCCGCCAGATCGTAGTCGTCCTCGGGCATGGTGCCGGGGTGTTCCGCCGTCTCGCCGCCGATCAGCGCGCAACCCGCGCGCACGCAACCCTCCGCGACCCCGCCGACGATCTCCGCGATCTTCTCGGGAATGTTCTTCCCGCAGGCGATATAGTCGAGAAAGAAGAGCGGCTTCGCGCCGCAGCACAGCACGTCGTTCACGCACATGGCAACGCAGTCGATCCCGATGGTGTCGTGCCTGTCTAAAAGCTGCGCGAGGCGGAGCTTCGTGCCCACGCCGTCCGTTCCCGAAACGAGAACGGGATCCTTGATTCCGTCGAGCCCCAAGGGAAACAACCCGCCGAACCCGCCGATATCCGTCTTCCCGTCCGGCATCGTGCGGGCGACGTGTTTTTTCATCAGCTCGACCGCCTTGTATCCGGCGGTGATATCCACGCCCGCTTCTTTATAACTTTCCGAAAAACTTTTTTCCATAACAACTCCTCACACGGATTTTCCGACTTATTTTTTCTGATACTTCGGGTTTTCGCTGAGCGGACGCTCGAAGCGGTTTTTCTGCGTCATGGTAGGCAGTTCGGTGGGATACGCCCCGTCGAAACACGCCATACAGAAGCCCGAACCGTCGCCGCCCGTAAGCCGCCCCGCGTATTTGAGATCGAGATAGCCCACCGAATCGGCGCCGATGATCTTTGCGATCTCCTCTTCCGAATGATGACAGGCGATCAGATTGTCCCGCGAAGCGATATCGGTGCCGTAATAGCAGGGATTGAGGAACTTGGGCGCGGAGGAAAGGAAATGCACTTCTTTCGCCCCCGCCTCCCGCAACTGTTTTACGATGGGACGGCTCGTCGTGCCGCGCACGATGGAATCGTCCACGAGGATCACCCGCTTTCCGCTGACCGCGGAGGCAATGACGTTGAGTTTGATCTTTACTCTGTCTTCTCGCATTTTCTGATCGGGCGCGATAAACGTTCTGCCGATATATTTGTTCTTTAAAAATCCGATCCCGTAGGGGATCCCCGAAGCCTGCGAATAGCCGAGCGCCGCGTCCAACCCCGAATCGGGGACGCCGATCACGATGTCCGCCGCGATCGGATACTGCCGTGCAAGGAACGCGCCCGCCTGCTTTCTCGCATCGTGAACGAAACAGCCGTCGATCTCCGAGTCGGGACGCGCGGTGTAAAAGAATTCGAACACGCAAAGCGATTTTTTTCCGCCGCAGTGAGAGGTATCGCTCTTCAAGCCGTCCCGCGTGACGACGAGCATTTCGCCCGGTTCGATCTCCCGCACGAGTTTCGCGCCGACCGCATTGAGCGCGCAACTCTCCGAAGCGACGATATACGCGCCGTCCCCCCGCACCCCGTAACAGAGCGGACGGAAGCCGTGCGGATCGCGCGCCGCGATCAGCTTGGTGGGCGACATGACGACGAGGGAATACGCGCCTTTGAGCCTGTCCATCGAAGCGAGCACCGCTTCTTCGATCGAACTGGTCTTGACCCGTTCTTTCGTGATGGTGTACGCGATCACCTCGGTATCCGACGTGGTATGAAAAATGCTCCCCTCTTCTTCGAGCGCCGAACGCAGTTCATAGGAATTGACGAGGTTGCCGTTATGCGCAAGCGCCATGTTCCCTTTCAGATGGTTTACGACGACGGGCTGCGCGTTTTCTCTGCCGCTGTCGCCCGTGGTGCTGTAACGGACGTGACCGATCGCCATTTCTCCTTCGCCGAGCTTTTTCAGCCGATCGGCGGTGAACACGTCGTTCACCAGCCCCGAGTCTTTATAGGAATTAAATACGCCGTCGCGGTTGACGACGATCCCCGCCGATTCCTGCCCGCGGTGTTGCAAGGCGAACAGCGCGTAATACGCCGTGGAAGCGACGTCCTGCGTCTGCGGCGCGAAGATCCCGAACACGCCGCACTCTTCGTGAATGTGTCCCGTCATATCAGTCCCCCGTGGTAACGCGCTTGAAAATTTCCCGATAGGCGTCCTCTACCCCGCCCATGTCGCGACGAAATCTGTCTTTGTCCAATTTTTCGCCCGTCTTCGCGTCCCAGAAGCGGCAGGTATCGGGAGAGATCTCGTCCGCAAGCACGATCGCGCCGTCCGGCGTTCTGCCGAATTCCAGCTTGAAATCGATGAGCCGCACGCCGAGCTTCAAGAAGTATTCCTTCAACACTTCGTTGACTTTGAACGCGTACTTTTTGATGACGGCGATTTCCTCTTTCGTCGCCAGCTTCAACGCGAGCGCGTGATATTCGTTGAGAAGCGGATCGCCCAGATCGTCGTTTTTATAGGAAAATTCAATGGTGGGTTCGTCGAACGCGATCCCCTCTTCCACGCCGTAATGTTTCGCGAACGAACCCGCCGAAACGTTGCGGACGATCACTTCGAGCGCGACGATCTTCACTTTTTTGACGAGCGTCTCGCGGTCGGAGAGTTCTTCGACGAAATGCGTGGGAACGCCCTGCTTTTCCAAAAGCCGCATCATCATGTTCGTCATGCGGTTGTTCACGACGCCTTTGCCCACGATCGTGCCTTTTTTCAGTCCGTTGAACGCGGTCGCATCGTCTTTATACGATACGATGCACAGATTTTCGTCCGTCGTCGCGTAGACCTTTTTTGCCTTGCCTTCGTAAAGTTGCGTAGTCTTTTCCATGATATATCTCCTCCGATAATCTGTTTCAAGAATGATATTTCGCCGAGATTTCGGCGTTCTTTTTCAGCACCGCGTCCGAAGCCGCTTTGCGGGACGCGACGAGTTTTTCGTAGAGCGCGTCGTCGGAGACCGCAAGAATTTCCGCAGCGAGATATGCCGCGTTCTTCGCGCCGTCGATCGCGACCGTCGCAACGGGGATGCCGGAAGGCATCTGCACCGTGGAAAGAAGCGCGTCCGTTCCGCCGAGACCGCCGCTCTTGATCGGAATGCCGATGACGGGAAGCAACGTATTCGCCGCGATCGCGCCCGCCAGATGCGCCGCCATGCCCGCCGCCGCGATCAGAACGCCGAATCCGTTTTTCCGCGCACTCTCGGTAAACGCTTTCGCTTCTTCCGGCGTGCGGTGCGCCGAGAACACGTGAACCTCGTAAGGGATCCCGAATTCCGCAAACACGCCGAACGCTTTTTCCACAACGGGAAGATCGCTGTCGCTACCCATGATAACCGCCGCTTTTTTCATTCAAAACCTCCGTAAATTAAAACAAGGCGGTTCTATCCCTTGTTACAGGAATAAAACTGCCCAGTCGGACGACAAAACTTTTGCGTTTTTCGCTCCCTTGCGGGACTCCGCATTTCCGACAGTTGCGAAAAACAAGTCTTTTGTTTTCATGAAGTTATTATATCAAATTACAATTTTTCCGTCAAGCGTTCGAACGGACATTTATCGCGAAAATCAATCTTCGCCGTCGCCGCATTTTGCGGACGCAACCTGTCTTTTAAAATGAACATAATATCCGTCAAGCGATTTATGGCGTTTTGCAGCGACGCCATAAGTTTTTCATTGTACAACCGTTCCTGTTCTTCGGCATTTTCCCATGCGCTGCACGCAGCATGAGAAGGCAAAACGTATGCAACATTTGTGGACGCGCGGCGCAATAAGCATCGTCCGCAATGTGCGCGAACCAATCGCGAATAAGATTTCAAGTAATATTGCTGAAAATTTTTACAGTTTTCACAAGAGTTTCTTTTTTCATAAATGACATTCATAGCAAATCCATTCCTTTTAAGCTTTTTATAATTATATGACTGTTTTGGTTATAAGTCAAGCATTTTATAACTTTAACTGTTATACTGAAACCATGATGAAAGCCGAAATCGGAAAAAGATTGCAAGAGTGCAGAAAAGCCGCGGGGTACACCCAAGCCCAAGTCGCCGAACGGTTGAATACAACGCAGCCCGTATACGCGCGTTACGAATCGGGAGTGTTGGAACTGGATTACGGCAAAATGATTTTTTTATGCGAGCTTTTCGACGCTTCCGCCGATTACATACTCGGAATCAAAAAGAACTCATAACAAAAGTTTATTAAAAGAGCCTCCCTTTGCAAAACAAAAAGGAGGCTTTTTCATTTTTTGTTCTTCCCGACGCATTCGTCAAAACTTATTTTTGATTGAACTTTCTTCTGACCATCCAATCGGTAACGCGCTCGGGCAGCATTCTGCTCAGATAGCGTTTGAATCCGTTCGCCCCGCCGGCAACCGCGACGGGCGGCGGATTTTTCTTTTCCGCAAGCTTTATAATCGCTTCCGCGACGAGCGAAGGATTCATTCCGCCCTGCTCCATGTTCGCAAGCGCGGCGGAAGCCCGTTTCACGGACTGCGCGTAATTCAGACTCTCGTCTTCCCCGTAAATGCGGCGGCTGTACGTAAAGTCCGTCGCCGTGCCGCCGGGGAGCAACGCGCTCACCCTCACGCCGCGACTGCGCAGTTCGAGATCCGCTTCCCGCGCCAGCATGCACAATGCCGCTTTGGAAGAGGAGTAAAAACTGTCGTACGGAATGGGCATATCGCCGCCGAGCGACCCGACGAGCACCGCCCTGCCGTTTTTCTGTTTCAGATAGGGCGTTGCGGCGCGAAGCGCTTCGATCGCGCCGAAATAGTTCACTTCGAACAGATAACGGTAATCCCCGCTCCGCGCGTATTCGAGCGGCGCCGCCATCGAAAAGCCCGCGGAATAGACGAGCAGATCGATGCCGCCCAACTCTTCGCCCACGGTGTGGATTGCCTTGGAAAGTTCTCCTTCCTGCGCCGCGTCCGCGGTGATCGTGCGCACCCGTTCGCCCTTGAACGGCGTACGCGAAATATTGAACACGCGATACCCGCGCGCGGAGAGTTTGAGCGCGGTTTCCCTGCCGATTCCGGACGATCCTCCCACGACGATCGCCGCTCTGCCCGTGCGGGTCTCGCGCGGACGGGACGCCTCCGCGCCCGTTTCTTCGCTTGCTTGATCTTTCAGATTTTCCCGATTGTTTTCCATATCGGGAATTATGCACCGATTTTTCCGGAATTATTCAGCCCAGCGCAAGATCCAACACCGTCATGACGCAGAAACCGAGAACGATCCCCGCGCTCGCAACGGTCTTGTTGCCCGAAAAGCACTCCGGAATGAGTTCGGAACAGACGACGGCGAGCATCGCGCCCGCCGAAAAGGATAGCGCCCAGGGCATCAGCCCCATGATGAACGTAGCGGCGACGGCGCCGAGTACGCAGGCGGGAATTTCCACCGCGCCCGAACCCTGCGAAAACAGGAAACTGCGCAAGGGCGTCATCCCCTTCATCCGCAGCGGAAACGCGACGCACATTCCTTCGGGAAAATTCTGTATGGCGATCCCGATCGCCAGAAACAGCGCGGACAGCGCCGCGCCCTCCACGCCGGGAGCGACGGCGAAAGCGACGCCGACCGCCATGCCTTCCGGAATATTATGTAACGTAACCGCAAAAAAGAGCAGAGCGTTCTTTTTGTCGCCGAATCCCCGAAACCGCGTCTGCGTGCGCGAAAGCACAAAATCGCAGAGAATCACGAACGCGCCGCCGAGCAGAAATCCGAGCGGCGCCGTAACGTACGCCGGCACGGAACTTTCATACTCGATGGCGGGAAGAAGGAGAGAAAAAAATCCGGCGGCGATCATAATGCCCGCCGCGGCGCCGGTCAGCGCGGTGAGCAGCGTGTGATTGACTTTTTTTGAAAAGAACACGAACGACGCGCCGAGCGCGGTCATCGCGTACATGATGAGAGAGGCCAGCAGAGCCTGCCAGACCGGTCCCAAAGACAGAAACCATTGCATTGGTAAGACCCCCGTAGAAAACCCGCAACGCCGCGGGTACAGTCATTTCATACTATGCAAAAAGTCCGCCGTCCGTTCCCATCGTATTCCGCGCGGTCCGGTTTTCGAAATACTGTTGACAATTCCCGTTTTGTATACTATAATGGTGAAAAACCGTTAT
The DNA here is from genome assembly GCA_910586825.1 of uncultured Christensenellaceae bacterium. Lineage (GTDB taxonomy): Bacteria > Bacillota > Clostridia > Christensenellales > Borkfalkiaceae > Gallimonas. Next base: position 69,918 of record CAJUJF010000009.1, read on the forward strand.
CCGAGGGGGGATTAATTATGGTTGCTTTGGGCGTTATTACGCTGTTCCTGACGGGGTACGTGCTTGTGTACTATGCCTATCTCGCCAATCACTCCGATCGCGACGTCTCGTTTTTCATGAGCGTCTCGCTCATCTCCATGGTGATGAACTTATGCACCAACGCGGGCGGCGTCTTCGGGCTTGCCTGGCTGTATCTGATTATCGCGCTCGTGTTCGCGGGCGTCGGATTCGCGGTCGACGCCGAACAGTCCGTCGCGTTCTACCGATCCGTCGGACCCTGGCTCAAAACCACGTTCACAAATACGAAGCTGATCGGCTGGCAGATCCTCTCCGCCGTTCTCTTCCCCGTCGGTATCGCGCTTCACTTCGTCTGGTACGGTAAAAAGAACGAAGCGGCGCTCGCCTGCGGCAAATGCGGCGCGTGGGGATTGCTCGTCTGCGGCATTCTTCTCTGGATGATCCTCGGCATCGCGCTCTGACAAAATACCGAACACGACAAAAGCGGCATAGCTGAACGCTATGCCGCTTTTTTTGATTTGACCGTTATACGGATTTTCCCATTTCATACGCCTGTCGCGCAAATACGGTTCCGGAAGCCTCGCCCTTCCCCTCCAATCCGATCCCGCGCAGGACGCCTTTCAGCCGCGCGCCGTCGAAGCAATCGATCCAACCCTGCACCGCGGTCGCAGCGCCGTCCACGGCGGACGCTTCGTTCTCCGCGGCGGTCGCAAGCATATATACGTCGCGGAAGTTGTTCTCCTTCGGATACAGCGGGTTGAGACGGTCGAAAAACGTCTTTAACTGTCCGCTCACCGAATAGTAATATACGGGCGACGCAAACGCAAGCGCGTCGGCATTCCGGACCGTTTCGTACAATCCGTTCATGCCGTCGTCCAGCACGCACTTGCCCGTCTTCTGACAGCTCATGCAACCGATGCAGAACTTTAAGCCTAGCTCGCGTACGGAGACGAACGCAACCTCGTGTCCCGCCGCTTTCGCGCCTTCCGCAAACTGCTGCGCCAAAATTTCCGAATTGCCGCCCTTGCGCGGCGTCGAACTCACGACTACGATTTTTTTCATGTTTTATCCCCTTTTTCGTTATTTCGCCGAAAACGCGTAGACCGCCGTAAAGTCGTACGTTTCGCCCGCTTCGAGGACGGAACTTCCCCTTTCCGCGTACTCCGCGATGTTGACGTTGTTCGGAATCGCCTCCGTTTCGAGACAGAACGCCGCATTTCTGTTATAATACGCCGTCTTGCCCTGCACGTTCATGCCGTTGCCCGTATAGAGCTGTACGGCGGGCATGTCCGTATAACACTCCATCGTAATGCCCGTTTTCTTACTGCGCACGCGCGCATATTTTACCATGTCGCCGCAACGGTTTTTCAACACGTGACAGTGATCGTACCCGTTGCCGTTTTTTAAATCGGGGTCGTCCGCGCCGATGTCGCGCCCGATCTCTTTGGGAACGTTGAAGTCGAACGCCGTGCCTTTGACCGCGCGGAATCCGCCGACGGGGATCATCGCGGAATCGGTAGGCGTGATCTCGTCGCAATCGATCCAAAGTTCGTTGTCGAGAATACTCCCGTCCCCCTCGCCGTTCAGATTGAAATAGGTGTGGTTGGTGAGGTTGCACAGCGTCTTCCTGTCCGACACCGCGCGGTAACGGATCCCGAACCGCCCGCCGCGGAAAGAATAGCGCACCTCTACGTTCAGCGTTCCGGGATAGCCCTCTTCCCCGTCGGGAGAGACGAGCGTCAGCACGAGCTCGTCTCCGTCGATCTTATGCGCCCAGATTTTTTTATCGAATCCCGCCAACCCGCCGTGAAGATGATTGCCGCGGTCGTTGCAGTACAGAGAATATTCTTTGCCGTCCAGCGTGAACTTTCCCGCGCCGATGCGATTGCCGAACCGTCCGATCAGCGCGCCGAGATACCCGCCGTTGTTTTCATACCCCGCGACGTCGGAATAGCCGCACACCACGTCCGTCGGCTTGCCGTCGCGGTCGGGCACGACGATGCTCTGCACGATGCCGCCGAGGTTCAAAACCGTCGCGCAACCGTCTCCGTCCCGAAGCGTAAATGCCAGCACCCGCTCCCCGTTTTTCGTTTTTCCGAACTCTCTTTCCGCAATCATCGGTCGATACCTTCCTTTCCTGTTTTTCAGAATAAATCTATTATATCACTTCCCGCGGGAAATGTAAATAAAAAAGGCGGATCTACGCAAACTCGGTATATGCAAAAAAAGTATATTCCCTTTACTCTTTTGTTTGTCATTCTTCTCGTCATTCTCGCGCATTTCGGCGCGAGAATGACGGCGGCAGTTCCCGTATTTTCGTTTGCGGAAGCCGAAGAAGAACGCGTCGTGTATCTGACGTTCGACGACGGACCGAGCACGAAAGTGACGAACGCCGTTCTCGACGTTCTCGAAAAAGAGGACGTGAAAGCGACGTTCTTCGTGGTGAGCGACCGCACCGCGGGACGGGAAGAAGTCTTACGGCGCATCGTGCGGGAAGGACACACCGTGGGCGTGCATTCCAAATCGCACGAATACAACAAAATATACGCCTCGGACGAATCGCTGTTGCGAGACGTCGAGGCGTGCGCGAAAGTCATATACGATCTGACGGGCGTTACCCCCCGCGTGTACCGCTTCCCCGGCGGCGGCACCTCCCGACGCGAACACCATACCCAACTTCTGCGTTCGAAAGGTTACCGCGTCGTCAGCTGGAACGCCGTCTGCGGGGACGAAGAGATCCCGCGCGCGAGCGCGGACGTATTATTTCAGACGGCGGTCAAGATGGCGCAAGGGAAGAAATCCGTCGTTCTGCTGTGTCACGATTCCGCGACCCACCGCGCTACCGCCGAGGCGCTGCCTCGCATAATTTCTTATTTCCGCGAACAGGGGTACGTTTTCCGCGCTTTCTGATCCCCGCGCAAAGCTTATACAGTTCCCCGATGGGCACGATCGCAACCGAACAGCCGAACACGGCGAGCCATTGCCAACCCGTGAGCGCGGTCAGACCGAGTGCCGCGCGGAAAGGCGGCAGAACCACCAGAATCACGTTCAGGGCAATGCCCAGGAACACGGTAAAAAGCAACGCCTTGTTGGAAACGTAATCGCGAAGCCGCGTTCTTCCCTTCTCCCTGCGCACGTTGAACGCGTGGAAGAGCTCCAACAAAGACAGCGTGAGGAAACAGGCGGTAGAGGCGACGGCATTCCCCCAGACGGAGAGCGCGGCGCAGAACAGACCGACCACGATCGCCGTCTGCGCGATTCCGAAAAACGCGATCCGGAAGAGAGAGGGCTTGGAGAATATCTCCGATTCCGAAACGGGCGGTCGGCTCATGACCCCTTCCGTGCGCTCTACGCCGAGCGCAAGCACGGGAAGCGAATCGGTGATCAGGTTGATCCAGAGAAGCTGCGTGGAGGAAAGGAATTCGAACTTCCACAGAAACAGCGATACGATCAGCACCGCAAACACTTCCGCAAGATTGGTCGCAAGGAAGAACGAGATCGTCTTTTTGACGTTGAAGAACACGTTCCGTCCCTCTTCCACCGCGTGCACCATCGTGGAAAAATCGTCGTCGGCGAGGACAACCTCGGCGGCGTTTTTCGTGACGTCCGTTCCCGAACCCATCGCGACCCCGATGTCCGCGGCACGCAACGCGGGCGCGTCGTTCACGCCGTCGCCCGTCATGGCGACGACCTCGCCCTGCGCCTGCAACGCCGAGACGATTTCGGACTTGTGCTTCGGCGACACGCGGGCGTAGACCGAATAATCGGAAGCGCGGCTCGCGTACGCCTCTCCGAGCGCGTCCAGCTCCTCCCCCGTGATCACCTCTTTGCGGTCCTTTGCGATCCCGAGCCGCTGAGCGATGGCAAAAGCGGTCTCCGCGCTGTCGCCCGTGATCATCACCGTACGCACGCCCGCGCGGCGGCACGCTTCCACCGCTTCCCGCGCGCCATCCTTGGGCGGATCCAGCATGGCGGCAAGCCCCAAAAAGGTGAGGTTCTCTTCTTTGCCGCCCTTCCCTTCCGCAAAACCGAGTACGCGCATGGCGCGGGAGGAGAACGCGGAGATCTTCGCTCTGATTCCCGCAATATCCGTTTGCGTGAGCGGACGCTCCCCGTGCGCGGTCGCCAGATACTTACATTTGCCGAGCAACACGTCGGCGCCGCCCTTGGCGTACAGCGTGCCGTTTTCCGTCAGCACGCTCATCATCTTGCGTTCGGAAGAAAAGGGCGTCCCGCCCGTGATGCGGAAGTTTTCGGAAAAGCCGATCCGATCGGCATATTCCACAAGCGAAATTTCGGTGGGATCGCCCACGTACGCGCCCGCGCTTCCCTTGACGGTATGGCACGCGCGGATACAGCGCAGCAATTCCTTTTGCGAAGCCGTACCCGTATACGCCTCGTCTCCGGCGGAAGAGAACACGGTCGCGATCTGTTCAACCGTCATTTTATTCTGCGTGAGCGTGCCCGTTTTATCCGAACAGATACAGGTACAGTTTCCGAGCGTCTGCACGGCGGAAAGCTTTCGCATGACCGCGCGCGATTTCGCCATGCGCTGTACGCCCATGGCGAGAATGACGGTGACGACCGCGCCCATGCCCTCGGGAATCGCCGCGACCGCAACGGCGACGGCATTCATCACATTTTGCAGGAAGCTGACTCTGTGCGAGAGCAGTCCCCCGAGAAAGAGAATCCCCGCGACGGACAGCACGGTGATCGTGATGATCTTGCCCAATTTTGCGATGATCTTGTCGAGGGGAGACGGAACGGGTTTCGCTTCACGCAACATGCCCGCGATCTTGCCCATTTCGGTGTCCATTCCGCAAGCGGTCACAACGCACCGCGCGGTACCTTTCACGCAGAACGTGGAAAAATGCGCCGTATTCTTCCGCTCCGCAAGCGCGGATTTTTTGACGACGCAGTCGAATTTTTTAACGGGCTTGCTCTCGCCGGTGAGCGCCGATTCGTCGCAGCGGAAATTCTCGCTTTGCAGAATCCGGCAATCGGCGGGGATCCGGTCCCCTTCTTCGAGTTCGATCACGTCGCCGACCACGAGTTCTTCGGCGTTGATCCGGATCAGCTTTCCGCTTCTCACGACTTTCGCCTCGCAAACGGACAGCTTTTTCAGATTCTCGATCGCCGCGTCGGCGCGGTACTGCTGCAAAAATCCGACGACGGCGTTGAGTAAAATGATGAACAGCAAAATGCCCGTATCGGCGAGCTCGTTTTTATCTTTCGTAACGAAAGCGAGCACCGCCGAAAGAAACGCCGCGCAGATGAGTATGATCGTCATGAGATCTTTGAACTGCGCGAAAAACAACCCGATCTTGCTCTTTTTCTTTTCCGCTTTCAGCGCGTTTCTGCCGTTTTGTTCCAAGCGGGCGGCGGCTTCTTCACTGCTCAGACCGCCCTCTGCGCTCCGAACCTGGGCGAGCACTTCGCCCGTATTCATTCCGTAGAGTTCCATACGCATACAGTATGAAAAAAGGGACACGTTTATTCCCCTTTCCGTCCCGTTCGCGTATGAATTTTTTCGCCCTGCGCTTACGCGCCGTACGTTTTGCGGTAATCCTTCATCGCCTGCAAATATTCCCTGCCTTCGATCGTGCCGTCCTCGATCGCGTCGATGATGTCCTGCATCGTCACGATGGAATATACCTTTACGCCGAATTCGTCGTAGGCTTCCTGTACGGCAGACTTTTCGCCCGTACCCTTCTCCTGACGGTCGACGGAAATGATCATCGCCTCGATCCGTACGTCGGCCTCCTGTTTCAGTTTGGGAAGGATTTCGCGAAGTGCCTTGCCGGAGGTCATCACGTCCTCGATGATCGCCACCTTATCGCCGCCGCGGAGCGCCTGTCCCACGAACATGCCCCCCTCGCCGTGGTCTTTCACCTCTTTGCGGTCGAAGCAGAACCCCACGTCGACCCCGTGGTTTTTCGCCAGCGCGACCGCCGTGGAAACCGCAAGCGGAATGCCTTTGTACGCGGGACCGACAAGGGTATCCGCCACCACCCCGTGTTCGAGATAACACGCCGCGTAGTATTCCCCCAGCTCCGCGATCTGCGAACCGGTGCGGTATTTGCCCGCGTTGATGAAGTAGGGCGCTTTTCTCCCGCTTTTCAGCATAAAGTCGCCGAAACACAGCACTTCGTTCTGTACCATAAATCTGATAAATTTCTGTTTGTATGTCATGATCCTCTCCTTGTCAATTTAAAGTCAGCGCGCCCGTAAGTTCGGAAACCGTCTTCACACCGTGACGGTCGCACCAGTCGTTCAGCCCTTCGATTATCTTCGGGCAGGCAAAGGTATCGGTAAAATTCTGCGTGCCGACCTGCACCGCCGTCGCGCCCGCCAGCAGGAATTCGATCGCGTCTTCCGCGCAGACGATCCCGCCCATGCCGATCACGGGGATATCGACCGCGTGCGCCGCCTCGTACACCATGCGCACGGCGATCGGCTTGATGCCCGCGCCCGAAACGCCGCCCGTGTTGTTGGCGATAATCGGCTTTCTGCGTTCGACGTCGATCGCCATGCCCGTAAACGTGTTTACGAGAGAAAGGCAGTCCGCGCCGCCCGCTTCCGCCGCCTGCGCGTTCGCGGCAATACTTTCGACGTTGGGCGAGAGCTTGACGACGAGCGGAGTCCGTTTCAAACTGCCCTTGGCGGCCTCCGTCACCTGACGGATGGTCTCCGGTCTGATCCCGAACGCCATGCCGCCGCACTTCACGTTGGGACAGGAAATATTGAGTTCGATGAAATCGACTTTCCCGTCGAGCCGCGCGCAGATCTCCGCATAGTCCTCGACCGTACTGCCCGCGACGTTCGCGAACACGCGGGTCTTTTGTTTCAGCCACTGCAAGTCCTCCGCGATAAACCGATCCACGCCCGGATTCTGCAATCCCACCGCGTTTAAAATCACCCCGCGGCTTTCGGCGATGCGCGGCACCGGATTGCCCGCGCGCGGCGCCAGCGTCAACCCCTTGGTACACACGCCGCCGAGTACGGAAATATCGTACAGTTTGTCGAATTCTCTGCCGAACCCGAACGTTCCCGACGCGGGAATCACGGGGTTTTTCAGTTCCTTTCCGCAGAGCGTCACTCTTAAATCCGCCATTACAGCACCACCTCGCCGATTTCGAATACGGGTCCGTCTTTACAGACCCTTGCGCGGCTGCCGTCCGCCTTCCCGCAAGTGCAGACGAGGCACGCGCCGATCCCGCAGCCCATGCGCTCTTCGAGCGAAACGTACGTAGGAATCCCCGTTCCCGCGACAACCCCCTTTAAAGCGCGAAGCATCGGTACTGGTCCGCACGCGAGAATCGCATCGGGAGCGACTTTGAACAGTTCCTCTTTCAGCGCCTGCACCGAAGTGCCGCGAAAACCCGCGCTTCCGTCGTCCGTACATACGGTGAGCTTCTTCGCGCGCAACATTTCGTATTCCATGCAGATCGCCCCTTTGTTGCGGAAGCCCATATACGCGTAGATCTCCCGATCGGAAAATTCGCGGATCGCCGAAATCAGCGGAAAGATCCCCACGCCGCCGCCCACGACCGCGATTTTCTTCTGTTCTTTTTTCAGCGAAAAACCGTTGCCGAGCGGCAGAAGCACGGAGAGTTTTTCTCCCGCTTTGTAATCGGAAGCGAGCGAACGCGTCCCCTCGCCCTTTAAGCGGTAACATACGGTAATCCGATCCCCCTCCGCCTTACACACGGCGATCGGGCGGCGCAGGGGGTGCGCGCCCACGCCGATCATGCAGAACTGCCCCGCGCGGACGGGAATTTTTTCTTCGCACGCGAACGTGAGAGAATAAATCTCCTCCGCGATACTCTTGTTTTCGAGAATGGTTGCGGTTACTTCGCGCATATTTCCCCCAATACGGAAATCAGATCCGCTTTCATGTCGAGCGCCGCCGCGCGCGCGGCTTCGGCATACCCGCCGCCGCGCTTTCTGTATGCGGTCAAAATTCCGCGCGAATTGTTCACCACGCCGCCGAGACCGTTCGCGTCGAAACAGTTTTTCAGCATTTCTGCGTTCGCGCCCTGCGCGCCGTATCCGGGCACCAGAAAGAAGGTGTGTGGCAGACGCGCGCGGAGAACTTTCGCCTCCTCGGGGTAGGTCGCGCCGACCACGGCGCCGACTGCGGAATAGCCGTATTTGCCGACGGTGCTTTTGCCCCACTCTTCCACCATGTCGCCCATGCACTCGTACACGGTGCGCCCGTCGGTCAGTTTCAGGTTCTGCAATTCGCCCGAAGAAGGGTTGCTCGTCTTGACCAGCACGAACATTCCCTTGTCGTATTTCAGGCAACGTTCGAGAAACGGAAGGATCCCGTCCGAACCCAAATATCCGTTCACGGTGAGAAAATCGGAAGGAAACGCCTGTGCCGAAGCGCCGTTCGTTTCGGTGACGCCCAGATACGCGTTCGCATACTGCGCGGCGGTCGCCCCGATGTCGTTGCGCTTCGCGTCTGTGATCACGACGAGACCTTTCGACTTCGCATAGGCGAGGGTTTCGTAAAACGCGGCAAGCCCCGCGGCGCCGTACTGCTCGTAATAGGCGATCTGGACCTTTACGGAGGGAACGATGTCGCACACCGCGTCTACGATCCCCTTGTTGAATTCCAGAACCGCCGCCGAAACGCCCGCAAAGTCGGCGACGCCCGCTCGCATCCCGTCGGGCAGGTAGTCGAAAGAAGTGTCCAGTCCGACGCAGGTGGGATTCTGCGTCTCGATTATTTTTTCAATCAGCCGATCGGTTATCATAATTTACTCCTTATATTTCACTTCGCCGTCTACGACGGTGTATTTGACTTTTCCGAAAACTTTCCGCCCCGCGAACGGCGTGTTCTTTCCCTTAGAAACGAACTTCCCGGGATCCACCGTCCATTCCTCGTCCGGATCGACGGCGATGAAATCGGCGGGCGCGCCGACTTCCAGTCTTCCGCCCTCCAAACCGAGCGTCCGCGCGGGATTGCCGCTCATCTTGTCGGCAAGTTCGGCAAGGCTCATTTCGCCCGACTTCACGAGCGCGGTATAGGAGAGCGCGAACGAAGTCTCCAATCCGCTGATCCCGAACGCCGCGAGGTCGTATTCCACGCGCTTGTCGTCCTCGTGATGGGGCGCGTGATCGGTCACGATGCAGTCGAGCGTGCCGTCCTTCAAACCCGCGACGATCGCAAGCCTGTCCCTCTCCTCGCGCAGCGGAGGATTGACTTTCGTATTCGTATCGTAGGAAAGGATCGCGTCGTCCGTCAGCGTAAAATAATGGGGGCAGGTTTCCGCCGTGACTTTGACCCCGCGCGCCTTGGCTTCGCGAATGAGCTGCACCGCGCTGTACGTGGATACGTGACAAATGTGCACGGGGAGATCCAGACTCTCCGCAAGGAGGATTTCGCGCGCGACGACGATGTCTTCCGCCGCGCGGAGACTGCCTTTCAGACCCGTGAGCGTAGAATTATAACCCTCGTTCACCACGCCGCCGTCCACGAGCGAACCGTCCTCGCAATGACACAGACACTTTAATCCGAAATCCGCGGCGTACTGCATGGCGTTCGCCATCAGCTTGGTCGAGAGCACGCTTTTTCCGTCTTCCGACACCGCGACGATCCCCGCCTTTTTCATGGCGCCGATCGCGGCGAGATTCTTGCCTTCCTGTCCTTCGGTAATCGCTCCGATCGGATGCACCTTGCAAAGATTCACTTCGCGGGCGCGGTTTTTGATATACGACACGACGACTTTCCCGTCGATCGCGGGTTTGGTGTTCGGCATGCAGCAGATCTGCGTAAAACCACCCTTGACCGCGGCGCGGCTGCCGCTTTCGATATCCTCTTTCCGCTCGAAACCCGGTTCGCGCAAATGGACGTGCAAATCGATCAGCCCCGGCAACACCGTAAGCCCGTTCAAATCGATCCCCTTTCCGTTCAAATCGGGCGCGATCTCCGCGATCTTTCCGTTTTCCGTGCGAATATCCGCTTTCTTCAATTTTCCGCCGATCAAGACGGTTCCGTTCCGATAGAGCATTTTCTTCTCTCCTTATTCCGCCAAAAGTTTCAAAACCGCCATGCGGACCGCAATGCCCGAAAGCACCTGATCCTCGATCAAACTGCTTTCGCCGTCGATCAGCCCGCTCGTGAGTTCCACGCCGCGGTTCACCGGTCCCGGATGCATTACGATCGCGTTTTTTGACGCGTATTTCATGATTTCGTCGTTCACGCCGTAAAACCGCGCGTATTCGCCGAGCGAGGGGAAATTGCCGCCGTGCTGACGCTCCAGCTGGATCCGAAGCCCCATCACGACGTCTGCGCCCTCCGCCGCCTCCTCTCTGCTATCGCATATCTTCGCGCCCATCTTGCCGATCTCCGCGGGAACGAGGGTGCGCGGCGCGAACATACGGACTTCGGCGCCCAGCTTTTTCAGACCGAACAGATTGCTTTTCGCGACCCGCGAATGGCGGATATCGCCGAGGATCGCGACGGTCAGCCCTTCGATTTTGCCGAACCGCTCGCGCATCGTGAGCATGTCGAGAAGCGCTTGCGTGGGGTGTTCGTTCATTCCGTCCCCCGCGTTGACGACGTGCGCTTTTACCGTTTCCGCCAGCAGGTGCGGTGCGCCGCCCATCGGATGGCGCATTACGATAAAGTCGTTTTTCATGGCGTCCAGCGTCTTTCCCGTATCCACGAGCGTCTCGCCCTTTTGCACCGAAGACGACGCCGCGGAGATATTTACGACTTTCGCGCCCATGTATTTGGCGGCAAGCTCGAAACTGCTTCGCGTACGGGTGCTGTTTTCGTAAAACAGAATGGTCGCCGATTTATCCCGAAGATAGGGCAGGCTTTTTCCGTTCTGTTTTAACAGCCGCTTCATATCCAGACCTTCGCGCAGGAACAAGTCGATTTCTTCCGCTTCGAGCCCGCGTAATCCCAATAAATCTTTCCGTTTCAAATCCGTCCTCCGTCTTCCCGTACGGCGCCGGCGCTTGTCCGTATTCCGCATTTTTCCGAAAAGAAAAAATAAAAGTCCTGTGGCTGACGCCGCAAGACTTTCCGAATCGGTTGTTCGATTGCTTTTACAAGACGCATGAGCTTGTCACCGCACTTCCTCTGTTTCTATCAGTATAACAAAAGCCAAGAACTCTGTCAAGGGAATTCACCCGATTTCCGTGAGAGAAAATTTCGTCTTATCGCAGGAAGTGAGATAATACCGCACCCCGTTTTTTTCCGAACGCAACGGATAATACGCCGCGCCGTGCAGGTGCCCGAATACGACGGCATTCACGCCGTTCTCTTCGAAAAGCCGCGTAAAAAGCGTTGCGTCCTGCTTTACGCCCATCGGCGGATAATGCATGAGAACAAGCAGTCTGTCCTCCGCCTGCCGCAATTTCGCGACTTCGTGAAACGCCAGACGGAAACGCTCCGCTTCGCGCAGATACAGCGCCATATCGTGTTCGGTAAAATCGCTGCTGCCCGGACTTGTCCAACCGCGCGAACCGGCAACGATCAGATTCCCGAACTTTACGCAATCGTTTTGCAAAAAATAAAACGTACCGTCAGGCGCGCCCGCGCGTACCCGCGAAATTCCGTTCCACCAGAAATCGTGATTCCCGCGCACGAACACCTTCCTCCCCGGAAGCCCCGCGAGCGCGGCGACGTCGAATAGGCCTTCTTCCGGTTTCATGCCCCAAGAAGTGTCCCCGCCCAGAAGCACGACGTCCTCTTCCCGCACTTTTTCAAGCCAATCGGCTTTGATTTTATCGAAATGCCCCGTCCACTCGCTCCCGAACACGTCCATCGGCTTGCTCGCCGTTCCGCTGAGGTGCAGATCGCTGACCGCGAAAATCTTCATGTTTCGATTATACCACTTTTTTCCGCCGAAGTAAAGAAAAACGCGTCGGAGAAACGTTTCCCGCGACGATTGCTTAAAAATCGGTAATTTTACGAAATTTGCGCTTGACAAACGGCGTTGCTTCCGCTATAATAACGATGGTTCGGTTGTAAGAATTATGCTTTTGCAAAAACGCAAATTGCGATAACCAGCTCGACATTGCTCGTCACAACTCAATTTGCAGGAATCGCCTAGCGGTATGGCGTCAGCTTCCCAAGCTG
>CAJUJF010000010.1 GCA_910586825.1 uncultured Christensenellaceae bacterium
GAGCACTTGACTTTTAATCAAGGTGTCCCGAGTTCGAATCTCGGATGGACCACCACCGCGCAGCTTTAGCTCAGTTGGTAGAGCAAATGACTCTTAATCATTGGGCCCAGGGTTCGAGTCCCTGAAGCTGCACCAAACGCAACCTTATTCGAATTCCGAACAGGGTTGTGTTTTTCTTTGCAAAAAACCGCAGAATGTTTTTCGGGGTCTTCATTTCCCCCGTTCCCGCCATACAAATTTTACGCAAAACAAAAAAGAGGCGTTTCCGCCTCTTTTTTTACTGACGATCAGTTCGTTTTGCTTTTACGCTTGATCAGAACCACCGCGACAGCCGTCGCCCCAAGGGCAACAACAATCCCGCCGGCAATCAGGCAAGCGACCAAAACCGTGTTGTCCGAAGGCTCGTCGAGCACGGGGATCACAAGCGTCTCGCTGGGAGCGACAACGCTTGTTTCTCCCTTCGTCGAAACCGTTACTTTGCTCGGCACGATAATCTCGTCGCCTCTGTCTTCGAGACGCTGTACCGCCGCTTTGGCAATGTACTGGATCTCCACTTCGTTGTTGCCCGCCAAGTCGCTGTAAGACAGTTTGAGCTTGCCGTTGGAAATTTTGTCGGTAACGTCAACGTGGTTGAGCGTCACTTTGTAGATCTGATAACCGTCGTCGGGTTTGATCGTACAAGTATACTCGCCGCCGACGCCAACCTGCTTGATCATGCCGTCCGCCTTGTTGAGCTTACCACCCTTCCCTTCGATGCTGGTGTATACCGTCTTTTCCGGCGAAGCTTTGTCGGCATCCACTACCGCGACCATATATGGCGAAAAGCTCGTAACGGTCGCAACGATACCGAATTGTGTTACAACGCAGGGAATTTCTTCGATAATGTACTCGTCGCCCTGAATGTGTTTGCGGTGGAACAACTTGAAAGTAACGCCCGCATCATTCGGTCCGTACCCTTCGGGGAAACCGAGCGCAATCTTGACATAACTGCCGTCGGAAATCGTAGGGTATTTATTGCAGATCTGCAATTTGATATCGTATGTTTCGCTCGTCTTGATATCGTCTTTTTTGATGTTGATCCCGTCGTGATTGTCGATCTCATCGAACATCGCGTTTTCGGTATCTTTATTCACGCTATCCACGACAAGCATCATCTGGCTTCTCTCGTTTTCGGAGAAGGTACTGTTGCCGCCCTCGTCTTTGAAATCCATATCCGACAAGTCGGAATTCGCGACCAACGTCGGCTGAGCGCAGCAATCGATCCAAAGTCTTCCGTCGTAATTGAACCGTGCCGGACAAGCCAGAAAAGGTCTGCCGAAATTATAATACACCGAATTAGGGATCTTATTCGACATCTTGGTAACTTCTTCGCCGTTCACAATGGTCGTGAGCTCTTTCGACGAGCCGACGTTCGAGAACACGAACGTGTACCCTTGCATGTTATGTTCGTACATAAGGCTGGGACAGAATTTGAATCTCAACGTTTTTTTGTCCGACAAAAGCTCTATAATCGTTCCCTTTTCATCCAACGGAATGAATTTGGCATAATCCTTCGTATTGGAACGCTGCGTTACAAAAGCAACTTCGATCGGCTTATTCGGATCAAGAACGTGAAGCTCTTCGTTATACGTGATATGCATATCGTACGCCAATCTCTCCGCCATCGTCACCTTATCGGTAACGTGGGGATCGCGCATATTGTCGTTAATGTGAATCGTTGCCTGATGACTCGGCGACGTTATCGAAACAAAAGGAGGAGGCGTATACGTTCCGTAAGCCTCGTTCTGGAATACCTCGCCGATCGCCATCATATTGTCTTCGACTTCCGTCTTTGCACTGAAAAACATGTTGACCGTCGTAGACACCGCATTTTCCATCACGGGGTCTTTATCCACGTCCGGCGCGACTTCCGAAACCGCATATTGCGAATACAACACGCTCGTGTTGCTGTACATCTTCGTCTCGTAACCGCTGTCTATGACGAGCTGATCCGGCTGTCCCGTGGCTTTGTCGACGTACTCCTTGTAAGCGTTCAGATCTTTCCAACTATCCCAGACCAACTTACCGGATTTATAGTATCCGTTGCGGAATACAATGCGGAGACCGTCCTCTTCTAAAAGCTTTTTCGCGCTCTTTCCATTATAACTGATCGATTCCCACGTATCCATCAAAGGATTGCCGTAGTCGTCCGTTCTGCCTGTTTCCCGATATTCTGCCGACAGTTTCAATCCGTCGACTTCGCTCGAACCGCCGTAATTATACGCGGAGAGTTCGGGATAGGTCAGTTTATAGCCGGATGAGGAGATAACGCCGTCGGAAACGTGGATCCGCCCATCCGAATACGCGTTGAGCGCCATGTACTTTTGTTTGTTCGCCGCAGAACTGTTCCACGTAACGTCTACCGAATACCAATCTCCCTCCCCCTCGTTTCCGTCGCGTTTCGCAATCGAAACCTGAGAAGCCGAATCTGCGGGATCGGCAAGCCAGATATAATTCCACATGTGATAAACGTTTCCGCCGGAATCTCTGCCGGTTTCGTCTTTCTGGTTGCTGTAACCGTTTACGGTAATGCAAGGGATTCCGAGACGGTCCATTACGACCTTGAACGCAGTCGAGAATCCGCCGCAAACCGCTTTTTCCGAAACAAGCCCGCCGTAAGGCGTATTGATATGCGCCGAAGCAACGTAGTCCGAAGCGTTCATGTTGTCGTATGCAACGTAATCGTATTCGGTATTTTCGGCAAGGTATTTGTTCACGTATTTCGCTTTCGCAATATCGCTGTCGGTATAATAGAGGTCTTTGCTCGCGGCTTCAACCGCATCCGCCGCGATTTTGTTGATCTTGGCGTTGAAATCATTGATCGCCTTACTGACCTCCTGCTCATTGGAAAAACTGTTGTCGCGATACAGGTTCGCCTCCCGACCGCTGTCTATGTAAGCCTTATAGACTCCGTTCGACCGTCCGACGCTGATCGTCAACTTATAAAAATCGATATAAAAGAGTTCGGGGTGATCGGTCAGGAACGCGTCGCGCGCCGCGCTGAACGCTTTGGGTACGCTCAGGTCGGTGCCGTCCACATAACCTTTGATCTGCGCCGTCGTTGCAACCGACTCGGGAATGAGATATTCTACGCGTCCGTCTTTGAAGTCTCCGTTCGCGTAGATATCCGATAAGGCGTTATAGAATTTTTTCGCAAGGGTATACTCTTCTTTTTCTCCGTCCTTGCCTTCCAATGTAAGATTGTCGTAAAAATACGTCGTTGCAATGGTCGGATCGTTCTTGATCTCGTCCGCCAAAACCGAGCGGTTTCCGATGTACTGCAAGCCGGAGCACAGAGACAGCGCATAAGTCGCAAATATGCCCAACGCTACAATACGCTTTGTCGATTTCTTCATAGAATCCTCCAAGAAATATTGGTCGTTACGTGTAATGTGATCCTATATTTTACACTGTAAATGATTATAGCCCTTACGTTGCCTTTGTCAAGCATTTTGACGGAATTTTTCCATTTTAACCCGCCGACGCCCCCTTTTTTGCAACAAATTTAAATATGTTGCAATGAATTTCGGCTGATATTTACTGTGCATTTGCTCTCGTAACCCGTGTTTATTCTTCGCCCTGCCGTTTTCATGCGTTATTATCATACAGCGAAACGGTAAAATCGGTTACAATCGGCGAACGCCGTAAATCTGCAAGCGAAACTTACCGTTTCGCGCCGATCAGCGCCAAATTTCTTTTAAGGAAAGATAGAGTCTGCGGAATATACGATATTTTTCTGCACATCTCTTTTTGAGTTCCGCCTCCGGCAAAATCCGTTACAGAATCTTTACAAGCCGTTTCGCCTGTTCTACGCTTTCGTACTCGCCCGCACCGACCATGACGAGAATCGCCTCGGTTTTTCTTTTTTTTGATTTTCAAGTGTATGTGTTCAGTTGCTTATTTTTACATTCTCTTTCAGCCCTCCTTGTCAAGTTTTATAGGTTTTTTCCATAGCTCTTCCGCCCAATATTTCGGCGGCATTTCCACTTTTTCTCCGTCTATTTCCGCTTCGCATAATAAGTACAATCGAGATATTTCAAGACAATTATGAATCCCTGAATACCACAACGCGATCTCCGCAATATCATACTCATACAGTTCCCCGTAATTGTATTGACATTCCACCGTATTTTTCGATTCTATCGCATCACTCTTTCGATGTGAGCATTTTTACCTCTGTTTATATTATACATCAATTACAGTTGCAATATTGAAGCTTGTGCTGATAGATTCAACAACTATAATTGCATTTTATAAATAAGTATGCCAATTTCAATATTATTTCCGTTTCTTCAAAGATTCGTTATCTGATTGTGAGCTGTAAATCGCACGCCCGAACACAGGATCGTCTACATTCGGGCGTTTTCTCTTTTCCTTACAAAGTTTCTATTTGCGAGTTTACGATTGAAAATTTTCTTTCGCTTCCTGCATCACACGAACGCAAGCTGATAGTCCATATTATGAATTTCGGACGTAAATTCCCGTTTATAGACAAGGACGTGCCCTACCTTTTCGACGTTTGCAGTTGTTTGCAAATGTATGCAATTAGGGCAGAATTAGGACGTTTTAGAGAGTAGGCGGCAACGGAGTAACCCTACCTATAAAACTGTCTTATTTTATGCCCAAAAAAGTCTGCAATTCGTATGCATTTGTACCTTAACTACTTCCTTAAAATTTAACAACATCTACATTTAGTAGTAAAATACAAGAAAAAACCACCATATCCGGTGGTTTTCTGTGGAGCTGCTAACCGGACTTGAACCGGTGACCTCGTCCTTACCAAGGACGTGCTCTACCTGCTGAGCCATAGCAGCATAACCCGAAATCGACTTACAAAACAAATTGGATTTTATCTTGTTCCGACTCGCCAAAGCTTCGCTTGACGCTTTATTAGTATATTAAAAACGCCGAACGAAGTCAAGCGATATCGCGGCTTTTTCGCGAAATTTTTATCGGAAATTCCGTGCGCCGTTCAATAATTTCGCCGCCAAAGAATATACTAATAGGAAATGAAACGAATTTTATTTTGCGGCGGCGGAAGCGCGGGTCACGTCGTTCCGAATCTCGCCCTGATGAACGAACTCCGATACACGCACCGTATTTCTTATATGGGAACGGGCGGAATCGAGCATACGCTCGTGGGAAAAGCGGGTTTCCCCTTTTTTCGTGTGGAATGTCCCAAACTGCGGCGCGCATTCACGCCGGAAAATCTGAAAATTCCGTTTAAACTCAAACGGGCGGAAAAAGAAGCTTTGGCGATTCTGAAAAAAGAAAAACCAGACCTCGTGTTTTCAAAGGGAGGTTTTGCGAGCTATCCCGCCGTATGGGCGGCGCATAAACTGAAAATTCCCGTCATCACGCATGAAAGCGATCTTTCGCCCGGACTTTGCACCAAGTTGATCGCAAAAAAATGCCGCTATGTGTTGACCTCTTTCCCCGAAACGGCAAAGAAGTTCCGCAACGGAAAATGCGCGGGATCCCCTATCCGTCGTGAAATTCTATGCGGAGAAAAATCGCGTTCTCTGAAAAAATTCGGTTTCACGGGTTCTTTGCCCGTACTTCTCGTGCTTGGCGGAGGAAGCGGAAGCAAAACCGTTAACGACGCGTTGCGCCGCCGCTTGCCGGAATTATTGAAGAAATTCAACATCCTGCATCTGTGCGGAAAAGACAATCTTATGGAAAATCCGCCGGAAGGCTATGTGCAACGCGAGTACGAATCGGATATGGGAAGCGCTTACGCTTGCGCGGATCTCGTCCTCTCCCGTGCCGGAAGCAACACGGTATTCGAGCTTCTCGCGCTCAAAAAGCCCGCGTTGCTCGTTCCGCTCGAACGCGCGTCCCGCGGCGACCAACTTGAAAACGCACTCTATTTCGAACGCAAAGGACTTTGCGCGGTACTTCGCGAAGACATGCTCGACACTCTTCCCGACGCGCTCGAAGCCGCGTATGGCAACGCCGCGCTGAAAAGAGCGCTGTCGGAATCGGAAATCAAGAGCGGTACGCCGGAAATATTAGAACTCATTCGGGACACCTTACCAGACGGCGCGAGCGGATAGCCGTTTCCGAAAATATCCGCTTGCAGATACGTATCGGGAACTTTTCCGAGCAATACGCTTTCGCAGATAAGCACTTCCGTCAACGATGCGAAATTGCTCGTGCCCGACGGCATGACGATCGAAATATCCGCAACGATTTCAAGATAGATCGAATGTTTGGTCTGATTGATCCCCGCCGACTCGAACGAAGAAACAAACCGGCAAGCGACGTTGGAAATCGGAATGATCTTGACGTGAATTTTCGGTCCGAAACCCGCCCAGGCTTCCACGCCCGTCAGCGCGCCGAGCGGGATCTCGATTCCTCCTTCGCTCATCGTCTGTAAATTCTGCTGAGACATATACGCGGTATCGCGGGCAATGCGGTTAATCTGCAAAGAATTGGAAGTGATGGCGAGAATATTTCCGACTTCGTCGCGTTCGACGGCAACCAGATCTTCATAGCGGATATGGTCGGAAAGCGTATAGTAAATGGCATCGTTCACGGCGACGGTCGTGATCGACCGCATGCTCGACTCTGCGATCGACTTCAATACGCCCGTGATATTCCGCTGAACGAACACGACGATGCCTATCAGAAAAAAAGCGACGACCACGGTCACGATTCTTCTGCGCAGTTTGGTCGCCTTGCTTACATAACGCTTCACGCCATTATTTTATGCGCCCGAACAAGCGGTTATGAAAGATTGTCCGATACGGAAAACGCGGACGGGATCCCCCGTCCGCGTTCTTTTCGGTTGTAACTTCCCCTCACAATTCCGATTCGTAATGGCAGTCGGAATACTGCGTAGGAGGCATGGTCTCGCCCTCGCCCACATAGATGGTATTGATGACGTTGCCGTGTCCGTCGATTACTTTGTACGATCCCGTTTTCGGGCATACGTCGCCGCAATGCAATTTCATGATTCACCTCCGTTATCCGCAGTATGCGTCGCAACGGAAAAATTATACCCCGATCAATACGGAACAGCCGAAATCGCGTCCAGCCAAAAACAGGTAAGCGATAAAATCACGAGATAGCATGCAAACCACTTGTAATTACCCTTCCCGATCACTTTCAGCATAACGCCGATCGCCAAAAAGCCGAAGAACGCTGCAAACGCAACGCCGAACAGCATTCCGACGATTTCATTGAAGCCGAACGCGATCGCAACGCCTTCGGACGGAAATACCGCGTCTTTCATTCCGACGGCGAACCCGCCCAGAATGACGGGGATACTCATCAAAAAAGAAAATTTCGCAAGCTTTTCGGGCTTGGCGCCCGCAAAAGTACCGGCGGCGATCGTCGAACCGCTGCGGGAAATACCCGGAAAGAGCGCAACCGCCTGCGCAATGCCCATTGCCGCGGTGTTGCCCCAATTCAAATCGAAATGCCTCTTTCTGCGTTTGGCGGCAAACTCGGTCGAAAGCAACAAAAGCGCGGTCACGGCGAAACATACGGACAAATACAACAGTCCGTCCGCGCCAGCAAACAAGGCGTCGATCTGCGAATGAAAGATCAAGCCCACGACCGCCGCGGGGACCGTCGCGACGACGAGCATCAACAACGTGCGGAACGGTTTTTTGAATAACGCGACAATATCGCGCCGGAACACGATACAGACGGAGAGCAGCGTGCCGAGGTGCAACATGAGATTGACGAGCGTCATGCTGCCGCCCGTGAGATCGAAGCCCAAAAGCCGCTGTAAAAGCGATAGATGCCCGCTAGAAGAAACGGGCAGGAACTCCGTGAGTCCCTGCACCGTACCAAGTAAAGATGATTTCCAGATAGCTTCCCAAAGCGTCATGCCAACTCCGAATCAGTCGTCTAAATTCAGCAGGTCGGAATAAGCGCTCTCGTAAACGGTCGCACAGCCTTTATAGTTCGTTACGATCGTCGTCTGTTTGGTGGAACTGTAATTCTCCACGATCGTCGCTTTCACCGATTCGTAGAAGAGGTTCGAAAAAGATCCCTCTTCGTCCGCTTCCGAAGCCAGATAGGTGAAAGGTCTGATTTCTCCGTTCTGTTCTTTGAAGGAGAACGTGCAGTAAATTACATGCCAGCCGTAATCGGAAGGAACGATTTTATACGCGCCCGCGCCTTCTTTGCAAACTTCCTGCGCTGCATACTCGAATTCGCTCACAAAGCTCGTTTTGCTCGTCACGATCGAATAGCCGAGATAGGAATTCAAACCCGCCGTATCGGTATTATACGCAAACGAGAGTTCGTTTATTACCGACAGCGCTTTATTTTCCTGCGAACCGGCAACAAAAAGACGGTTTGCATTGAAATTGTCGAGTTTGACCTTTCCTTCGTAATATACGAACTTGGAATAGTCCACTTTTCCGTCCTCGTTATAATAGCTCGGTTGGGAATAGTAAGCGTCTTTTCCGTTGGAATATTTGTTTTCTTCGATTGCGAAGCCCGCAGAAGCGAAATAGCCCTCCATTTCCGAAATAAACTCGTCGACAGTGATCTTTTTCGGGCTGAGCACGTATTTGTCGTCCGCATCCTTCGTGACGTTGCCGTTGTAGGTATACTGTCCGAAATATTTTTTCAGCGGTTCGTATTTCGATTCGTTCTCATTGCCCGATTCGATGTTCAGGCAATCTTCAAAGAACAGATACTTGCGGTTCGTGTCCAGATAGTCGCCCGTGCCGCGGAATCTGTCGTTCGTCTCGTGTCCCTCTTCGTCGGTATTCCACGAATAATCGGTATTCCCCGTGAACCACGTGCCGCGCTGGTCGGTCGCGCGGATCTCTTTGAGGATCTGCGCGCGCTGTACGAAAGAATTCCCCTGCTTGTCGCCGTAATCGGCATTCAGTGCGCTGACGCGCGCCGCCTGCGACTTGTTGAACGGAAGCAGAATATTGATGACGTAACCGTAATTCTCGGACGGCGCCGTGAGCAGGAACTTGCTGTCGGAAAGATTGTCGAGCTGAGAATCGAACGAACTCGGATCGCCCGCGAACGCGTCTTTCTGGTTGCGGTACAATTCCTCGTAATAATTCTCCATATAATTGCCTTCGCTCAGCGTCTCCTCCGCTTCCTCTTCCAAAAGGTCGCCGAGTTTCGTCACGATCGCGCTCTCGTAAGCGGATTTGAGTTCGAGCTTGTAATATCCGAGCGTTTCGAACTTCGTCGTGTCTTCGCCGTCGCTCAAGAGATCGTTCTGACGGAGATTCGCAAGGAACGAGCCGAACGCCTTTCTTCTCGTCGCGGGCGTAGACCCTTCGATCGTTTCATAGCCGCCGCATTCGGAAGCAGAAGCGCTCGCAACCGCGTCGTCTTTATTCTCGGTCGTCACGACGGATCCGGTATAGATCTTATACGCCTTGTCGCAATAATCGGAATTTGCGGTATTGACGCCGGTAGGAAGAGTACGAACGCTCACGGATTCCGAATCCTCGTCCGAATCCGACTTGATATACGACTTTTCCTGAGAATCGAGCGTATTGTTAAAAAGCCGCTTCGTGCTGTAATCCGCTTTCGCCTTCTCGTCCGCAGTCAGGAAATAAGCAAGCCCCGCGATTTCCTTGTCCTGCCCCTCTTTGCCTTCGATCGCGGCGGAATATCCCTCGGGCGTGAAGTCGTCCGACTTTTTCATGAGATACGCCATGGCGTACTGAATCGTGACCTGACGGTTTACGAGACTTTCGCTGATCGCCTGGAAGGTCTGACGGTAAGTCCAACCGTAAGAACTCATAATGTTGGAACCGTTGCTCATGAACGCGGCGATCATATCGCGTTTTAGAATGTTTGCGGGCTGGATCACGTTTTTCAGATCGGGGAACTCCTCCGAATATTGGCTCTCCGTCGAAATGTCTACGGTCGCGATAACCTGAGCAAAATCCTTGCCTGCATCCGTCGTAACCAAATTGCATCCCGCAAGGATCCCGCAACCCAATACCGCCGCAAGCGCGAGCGCCGCTGTCTTTTTCTTCTTCATCATCTACTCCTGATCCGTCTACCCCCCCCGTAAGGAAACGCAAACGGCTTATCACGATATCTTGTCCGCTTCGGAAACTGCTTAGCGCATACTCCTACACTCTGATAATTATAACCTATTTTTAAATAACTTGCAAATAATTCACCGTGAAAATTATGCAAAATTTGCCGCAAATTTCAAAAATTTCGTCATGAGTACCATGGTTTTCCCGCCGTCCGCCTGCGGCGCAAATTTCAGAACGGGCGCGGTCGTCATATCGAGGGAAAGATAGGCGCCGAATTTTTCCATCGCCGCCGACATTTTGGGACTGCTGAGCGCTTCCAGCGCGGCAAATTCCAACGCGCCGCCCTTTTTATCGACGCTGATCTTCCGTACGCGGAATTTCGCGGCGTAACTCTTCATCATCGCGATCACGAGCAGATTGAGCGTTTCGGCGGGAAGCGGTCCGTACTGCTCTTCCATGGAGACGCAGACCCGTTTATAATCCGCCGCCGTGCGGATCTCGGCGATCTGTTTATAGCAATCCATGCGCCCCGCGTTCGATTCGATATAACGTTCCGGAATATACGCCGTCGCCTTCACGTCGAGATCGACGCTCTCCTGTCTCTCGCCCGTCAGTTCTTCTTTCAGAATCTTGGCGTACAGCTCGTAACCGACGCGATCCATGTGACCGTGCTGTTCCGCGCCGAGCACGTTGCCCGCGCCGCGGATTTCCAGATCCCGCATCGCGATCTTGAATCCCGAGCCGAGTTCGGTGAACTGCATGATCGCCTTTAAGCGTTCCGCGGCGTTCTCCGTCATGACGCGTTCGGGCTTGTAGGTGAAATAGGCGTGCGCAAGCCGCGCGCCGCGCCCCACTCTGCCGCGCAACTGATAGAGCTGCGAAATCCCGAGCCGATCCGCGTCGATCACGACGAGCGTATTCGCGTTCGGCAAATCGATGCCGTTTTCGATGATCGTCGTCGTCACGAGAACGTCGTATTCGCCGCGGTAAAACGCGAACACGTTGCGTTCCAGCTCGCTCTTTTCCATTCTTCCGTGCGCGACGGCGACGCGGGCTTCGGGCACGATCTCGGTGAGCCGTTTCGCATAGGCGTGAATGCTTTCGACGCGGTTGTAGAGTACGAAGATCTGTCCGCGCCGCGCGATTTCCCTCACGCACGCGTCGCGCACAAGGGTTTCCGTCTCCTCCGCAACGTACGTCTGAACGGGCAGACGGGCGTGCGGCGGTGTCTGAATGGTGGAAATATCGCGGATCCCCGAAAGCGACAGGTGCAGCGTGCGGGGAATTGGCGTCGCGGTCATCGTCAGGCAGTCGACGTCGCGCTTGTAATTTTTGATCTTTTCTTTATGCTCCACGCCGAACCGCTGTTCTTCGTCGAGCAGTAAAAGTCCCAGATCGCGGAACTTTACGTCTTTGGAAAGCAAACGGTGCGTTCCCACAATCAGATCGATCTCCCCCTTTTCGAGTTGCGCCAAGATGAGCGCCTGCTCTTTTTCGGTACGGAATCGGTTCAGGGAAGCAACGCGCACGCCGAAATCTTTCATCCGTTCGGTCGCGGTGCGGAAATGCTGTTCGGAAAGAACGGTGGAAGGACACATCAGCGCGACCTGACGGCCCGCCAGAATACAGAGATACGCGGCGCGTAGCGCGACCTCCGTCTTGCCGAACCCCACGTCGCCGCACAAAAGACGGTCCATCACTTTCGCAGAACACATATCCTCTTTGATTTCTTCGAAAGAAGCAAGCTGATCGGGCGTCTCTTCATAGGGAAACGCCGCCGCAAACTCTTCGAGCAGTTCGGGATATTCGGGAAAGGCGTACCCTTTTTTCTCCTGCCGTTCGGCGTAGAGCTGTTTCAAGTCGAACGCCATTTTTTTCAGCGAAGCGCGCACGCGCGCCTTGACGCGTTCGAACTCCCCGCCGCCGATTTTCGAAAGCGCAGGATCGTCTCCGCCCATGTATTTGGACAGGACGTCCATTTGCTCCACGGGCACGTACAGACAGTCTCCGCCCTGATAAGCGAGCGCGACGTACTCCTTTACGCCGTCCGTCGTTTCGATCTTTTTCGTTCCCGTGATCTTGCCGACGCCGTACTTTTCGTGAACGGCATAATCGCCGACTTCGGGCGCGAGAAACAGATCCCCGCGGCGCTTTTTGATACGGCGCGACGAAGCGGTTTTCGTAAACAGATCGTTCGTCCCGACAACGGCGAGTTTACAGCCATGCAGAAGAAAGCCGTTGGCGAGCTCCTCTTCCAGAACCGCGATCCCTTTCAACGATTCCAAAGCGGAAGGAAGCGGCGCGACGGGAAAATAATTTTCCGTAAGTTCGTCCCGTAATTTTTTCGCGCGTTCGGGCGTGCCGCACCAGAGCATGGCGCGATAACCCGTCTTGCCCCACGCGCGCAGATCGGTAAACAAATCGGGCAAAGAATTGAGATAGCGGTGTACGGGCGCGGAAGTGAAATTGTAGATCTTCATGGGATCGAAGAAATACGTCTGCCCCGCGAACGACTGCAACGCAAGCGCGCGCCGTCCCGCAAAATTCGGCGTTCCCGCCCACGCAACGTACTGTCCTCCCGAGAACCCGACCGACTCTCCGCCCTCCGTCAGCATGCGTAGCCGCTCCCAATGTTCCCGATAAAGCCCCTCGAACTTGTCTTTCAAGGGCTTGCATTCGTCGAAAATCAGTACGGTTTGCGCATCCGTTTCGTCCAGCAAGGAAACGGAATTTTCCAGAAGCGGAAGAATAAAATCGTTGCGGTAATCCGCCGCCTCCAACTCCGAAACGATGGACTGCAAACGGGAATACGCGTCCGCGTCGCGGACGCGCCTGAGTTCCGCCGCGAGCGCCGAGCGCAGTTTCGGAATCTCCCCTTCGGCAATGACGACGTCCGTCGCCGCCGCGATTTCCAATTCGGGAAGCAACGGATAACGCTCGCCCGTAATTTCGTCGTACGGTTTGATGCTCTCCACTTCGTCCCCGAAAAAATCGATTCGCACGGGATGTTCGCAGTTTACGGGATAGATGTCGAGAATGTCGCCGCGCACGGAGAACGCGCCTTTGCCGTCCACCGAATATTCGCGGGTATAGCCCGCCCGCACGAGGGTATCCACCAACGCGCGCATGTCCGCCTCGCCGCCCGCGCGGAGCAGAAAGGTCTCCAACCGCCGCGGGACCAACTGAACCGCCGCTTCGATATCGGTCACGAGAACGTCGGCGCCGCGCTGCCATTCGTACAGCGCGGTAATGCGGCGGTACAACGCGTCTTTGGAGAGCGATTTCCGATACGTCAGCACTTCGTCTTTTGCGGGAAGCAGAACGCATTTTTTCTTGGAAAGCGCGGAAATCGCGGCGTGCGCGCGTTGCGCCGCAAGCGCGTCGGGCGCAATATAAACCGCCCGTCCTCCGACGAGCGATGCGATCAGATATTTTTCGGGATCGGAAACGCCGAATACCGCCGCGGGAACGCCGTGCGCGATATCCGCCCCGAGCGCGGGATACTCCCCGCCGAGATTTTCGAAACGAAAAAAACTCATGCGTTGTATTTCCCCATTACGAGATCGATCTTATCCCCTTTGGCAAGACAGACCGCCGCCTCCGCCGCGCGTTTGCAAGCGGCGGCATACGCATCGTAATCGGCTTTCGGAATATCGGCAAGCACGTAATTGATGATCGGGATATTGACCTGCGGATCGCGGATACCGATACGGATGCGCGCGAAATCGCCGTGTCCGAGTTCGGCGATCACGGAACGCATGCCGTTGTGCGTCCCCGCGCTTCCCGCAGGGCGAATCCGCACGTGAGCCTTGGGAAGATCGTAATCGTCGTACAGCACGACCAGCTCTTCTTGGGAGATTTTATATTTCGCGACAAGCTGTTTCACCGCCCTGCCCGAAGCGTTCATATAGGTCAACGGGCGGGCGATAATCACCTTTTCGCCGCCGATAAACGCTTCCGCAACGCTCGATTCGCATTCTTTCTTCCTGAATTTCACGCCGAGGGAATCCGCAACGTCGCCCGCGGCAAGAAATCCGAGATTGTGAAAGGTTTTAAAATATTTTTCCTCGGGATTCCCGAGTCCTACGATCAAATACATATCCACCCCGAATTATAAGACAAAACCGCCGCGTTGCGGCGGTTGTCGGATCAATCGTAAATCTTGCTCATCGGCTTATCGAGATACACGTTCTCGATTGCCGCCGCAAATATTTCCGCCGTGGAGAGAATTTTCATTTTGGAAAGCATTTTTTCCGGCGGCAACTGAACGGTATCGAGCATGACGAGTTCGGTGATCGCCGATTTTTCCAACCGCTCGATCGCAGGTCCCGACAGCACGGCGTGCGTACAGCAGGCGTGAATTTCGATCGCGCCCTGATCGACGAGCGCCTGCGCGCCCTGTACGATCGTCCCCGCCGTATCGATCATATCGTCCACGAGAAGGCACTTTTTCCCCTCTACGTTTCCGATGATGTTCATGACTTCCATCACGTTCGCCTTGGGACGGCGCTTATCGATGATCGCCATCGGACAGTTCAAGCGCTCCGCAACCTTTCTCGCGCGGTTGACGCTGCCGATATCGGGAGACACGACGATATAATTTTCGTCCATCTTGTCCGCGAAATAATTGTAAAGCGTAGGTCCGCCCAAGAGGTTATCCACAGGGATATTGAAGAAACCCTGAATCTGCGCGGCGTGCAGGTCCATCGTAAGCACGCGGTCCGCGCCCGCGGAAGTGAGCAGATCCGCAACGAGCTTCGCCGTGATGGGATCGCGCGAACGCGCCTTTCTGTCCTGACGGGCGTACCCGAAATAGGGCATCACCGCCGTTACGCGGCCCGCGGACGCGCGTTTTGCCGCGTCGATCATGATCAGGAGTTCCATTAAATTGTCGTTTACGGGCGTGGACGTGGACTGGATGATGAAAAGATCCCTTCCGCGTACCGTTTCGCCGAGGTGAACGCTCGTTTCGCCGTCGGAAAACTTTCCGACTTCGATGTCGCCGAGCGTGGTGTTCAATCGCTTCGCAACCGCTTCCGCAAGAGGACGGTTGGAGTTGCCCGCAAACAACTTGATTTCGTTTCCGTGTGTAATCATAACCCGATTTTCCTCATAATGATTTGTACCGCACGCTTTTCCGCGCGCGTATTTCTATTGTAACTTTTTTTCCCCTTTCCGTCAACCGTTTGGGGGAAATTCGCGCAGAATCAACGGAAATTTTTATTTCCGCGCGATACCCGTCCTGCGCGCGGCTTCCGCAACCGCTTTCGCGACCGCTTCGTGCGCGCCGCAATCGTAGGCGTAAGGCAGAATATAATCGGGCGAAAGCTTGTCCCCGACGCAGGAAGCGATCGCCTCGCTCGCCGCTCGCATCATCTCGAAATTGATATCCCGCGCGCGAACGTCGAGCGCGCCGCGGAACAGACCGGGGAATACGAGAACGTTGTTGATCTGATTGGGCTTTTCGGAAGAACCGGTTCCGACGACCGCCGCCCCCGCCTCCAACGCCGCTTCGCGGGAAATCTCCGGCACGGGATTGGCGCAGGTAAACACGACGGGATCGTTCGCCATGGAACGCACCATTTCTTTGGTGACGCAGTTCGCAACGGACACCCCGACGAATACGTCCGCGCCCTTCATCGCATCGCCCAGCCCGCCCGTGATTCGGGAACGGTTGGTCAATTTGGCGATCTCCTGTTTTTCGGAATTGAGTCGGGAATCCCCTTCGCAAATGATCCCCTTGCTGTCGCACAGCACGACGGCGCGGCAACCGAGATTCAAGAGAAAGCGCGCGATCGCGATTCCGGCGGCGCCCGCGCCGTTGACGGCGATTTTCAGATCTTCCGCCCGTTTGCCGACAAGTTTCAACGCGTTAAACAGCGCGGCGGCGGTCACCACCGCGGTGCCGTGCTGATCGTCGTGAAATACGGGAATATCGAGTTCCTCTTTCAGACGGCGTTCGATTTCGAAACAGCGCGGCGCCGAAATGTCTTCCAGATTGATTCCGCCGAAGGAGCCGGCAAGCAATTCGATCGTACGGATGATCTCCTCCGTATCTTTGGAACGAATGCAAAGCGGGATCGCATCTACGCCGCCGAACGCCTTGAACAGCGCGCATTTTCCCTCCATGACGGGCATGCCCGCCTCCGGTCCGATATCCCCCAGCCCCAAGACCGCCGTACCGTCGGTGATGACGGGAACGGTATTCCAACGGCGGGTGAGTTCGAAACTCTTCTCCGTATCTTCGTGAATGGCGAGACAGGGTTCCGCAACCCCGGGCGTATAGGCAAGGGAGAGCTTTTCGCGGCTGTCCACCTCCACGCGGGAAACCACTTCGATCTTTCCTCTCCACTGTCCGTGCAACTTCAACGATTCTTCTCTGTAATTCATAAACGTTCACCTCTTGATTCTTTCCGGTTCCGCCTTTGCAACAAATAACCGATCGGATTTATTATACACGCTCGGCTCTTTTCCGTCAACCCCGCGAACGCCCGTTTTTCCCAAAACGGCAAAAAAATCGGGAGCCGTTCCGAAGAACGACTCCCTCCCCCCAAAAGCGGACTTTATTTCGTACGGATCCGCACAGCCGTCACGCTGTAAGGATCGATCGTAACGCCGATCTTGTTTCCGCCCGTAAACCCGTTTACGACCCGCTTGACGGGCTGCACCGCATCGCCCTGCAACGAACTGACGGCGTTCGACTTGAAATTTTGCAACGTAGTAATCTGCGCCGTGCCTTTCAGTTCCGTACCCGCAACGCCCACGTCTAAATTCAGTTTCATTTCCGTTCCGCCGGCGTTGACGATCTTCACAATCAAATCGCCCGTTTCCCCGTCTGCGCTCGCGACATAGAAGAAATCGTCGAGCGTGCGCGTGACGACGGCGCCCGTCAGCTTCGAATTTCCTTTATAGTCCGTTTTCGGCGCGCTTCCGGAAGCAAACGCGATCGAAGAATCGAGTTTGTGATCGCCCGCATTCTGCATGAACAACTGCTGGACGTAATAGTTCGGCGTCAGCACGACGTCGGTGGCGTCGAAGAACATCATGTTCACGCCCCAATGGTGATTGATGTTCATGTCGCTCGGACGGATCAGATTGCCGAACATGGGCGCGTACGCCGCAAGTTTCACGATATCGCCGTTGCGCTCGTAACCCGTCATCATCGCCGCCTCGGAAAGCGCCGTGATCCAACTGTTCTCCGTATAGGGAAAGCGCGTGTTTTCGTCCGGTTCGGGCGAACAGACCGTAAGCGTATTCGCCGAATACTCGCCGACGAACACCTCGTAATATTCGTTGGGATCGGTGTCCGGACGCTTGTAGCCGTCGTACATCGTCGTGTTCGCCAAAAAGTCGGTATAGTTCATGTAGTAATGCTGGTCGTGCACGCCGTAATCGCTGACCGCGCCGATCTTACCGCTCTTTTTATAATTGAGCGCCGCCTGTTGCGCCAGCCCCTTACGGTTTGCGGAAGGAAGCTCGCAGTGCATGAACAAGGTACAGTTCCCGACGATGATCTTGACGCTGCGGTATAGATCGTTGTCTTCGAACGCGAACTCTTTCAAAAACTCTTCGTAATAGCGGGTGTAATAATCGCCCCACTGTTCGTTACCGATGCCGAGATAGTCCATTTCGAACGGTTCGGGGTGCCCCATGTTCACACGGACCTGCGCCCAGTATTTTTCGTTCGGATCGGAGGAATCCACGCTCCCCTTCGCAAAGCAGATCAGGTCTTTCGCATCCTGTACGAAATCTTTGATCTTGTTGCCGTGACGCCCGTTCAGCGCCGCGCCGATGCTTTGACCCTGACAGGCTTTTCCGCAATTCAGCACGGGAATCGCTTTCGCGCCCAGCGAATCGCACAGCAAGAAATATTCGTAGAAGCCGATGCCGTATTCCATCTGATAATAGGATTTTCCGTTGCCGTCGTTCAACGCCCAGATATCCGTGCTGTAATCTCTCGTCGCCTGTTCGCCGTACGTGCGCTCTTCCGAAATTTTACTCTCGTCGTTGAGTTGATAGACGAATTCGGGCACCGTGTCCGCCGTCGCTTCGCCCGCGACGAGAGAAGCGCCGATGGACTTCTTCCAATCGTAATAGCTGTCGTCGTCCTTCCCCTCGATAATGCATCCGCCGGGGAAACGGAAAAATGCGGGCGACATGTCTTTGATCGCGTTGTACAGATAGTTTTTAAAACCGAGCGTCGAATCCGTCGTCTCGAATTTCACGCAGTCCAGAAGCACCTTCCCCGTACCGTTGAAAGTGATCTTCATGACGAGATCTTTCGAGGACGTCCCCGTCGCCGTAACCGTCGCGCGGTATTTCACCCATTCGGCAGAAGGCGCGAGCGACAGTTCCTTTTTCGCATAAACGGTCGTGCCGTCCGTCACCTCGACGGTGATTCCGTCGGAATAACTTCCCGTTTTGATAAAAGCGCTGAAAACGTAATCCACGCCCTCCGTTACCGCGATCGGCGCGGCGCCGTACCCGAGATTGGTAAGCGAACTGCCAGCCGTCGCGGCGATCTCCGCGTAGTCGAGATTGATGCCCCCGAACGCCGGTCTGTTTTTAAAAATCCCGTCGGTAGAAGCAACTTTAAAAATCGAAGACGGTTCCGCGCGCCAGCGTTCCCCTTTGCCGCCCGCGCCTTTGTTCGCAAACGACCCGTTCGCGACGAGGTTGTCGTCGAGTCCGTAACAGGCGAAATTGATGTCTTCGAGAAACAGCCCGAATAAATCGGAGGAAATTTGCTTCGACGCCGTCGTTTTGTCGATTCCGCCGGTGAGCGAAACCGTGACGTCCGCCTGATCGAACGCGGGCGCCGTGCCGTCGATTTTTTCGGGTTCGGACGGATCGCCGACGGGGTCCTTCCCCCCGTCTCCGCAACCGACCAGACCCAGAAATGCGGACGCGCAAAAAGCGCCCGCCAGACATGTTGCCAACACCTTCTTTTTCATAAAATATCCCCCCATGATATTTTTGATACGAACGGCATGCTATCGCCCGTACCGTTTTGTCGGTCAACCGTATTGTAACACACTTTTTCGGATTCCGCAAGAGTGTCATTGAATTTTTTCTGAAATTTTTTAAATTTTATTAAAGCAATGAAATTACTGCTTATCCCCCGCGATTTCTTTTTTGTTCTTCGTGATCCGAAAGGTCAGTTCCGTCATGCAGATCATGATCGCGACGAATACGAGAAGATAGACGGGCATGATCGTAAAACCGATCAGATTTCCTAGAAGCCCGAACAGCGGCGGAATAAACGTGGTCCCGACATAAGCGCTCGCCATCTGGACGCCGATGATCGCGCCGGAATTTTCCGCACCGAAATTTTTCGGCGTAGAATGAATGATCGAGGGATAAATCGGCGCGCAACCAAACCCGATCACGACGAATCCGACAAGGGCAACGATCGATGACTGTACGGGGATCAGCAACGAAACGATCCCACAGGTTAAAATACAAGTTCCTATGAGGATCATTTTTCTGTCGCCGAGCTTATCCGTGATAAACCCGCCGATAAATCTTCCGACGGTAATCCCGATATAAAACAGCGAAGCGAACGTCGCCGCACGTTCGGGAGAGATCCCCTTCACCTCTACAAAATAAGTGCTTGCCCACTGCATGGCGGTGGCTTCCGCGGCGCAATAAGCAAAAAAACCGATCAGGAGAAACGAAACCCCCTTGATTTTCAGCGCGCCGATCAGACCCAAGCTCTTCTGTTCCTGCACCGCCGCCTTTTTATTGACCTTCCAGACGGGAAGGGTCGCCAAAAGTAACACGCCGATCGCCAACTGAATATATCCTACGATACGGTATCCGTTGTTCCAGGTCGAGTTCGTCAGCGCGTATCCCATCACGAACGGGCTGACGATCGTCCCCACCCCCCAAAAACAGTGCAACCAACTCATGTGCCTGGACTTATAGTGTAAGGCAACGTAGTTGTTCAACGCCGCGTCGATCGCGCCCGCGCCAAGTCCGTAAGGTACGGCAAAGACGATCAGCATCCAAAAACGGTTCGAAAAAGAAAAACCGAACAACGCGACGGCGGTGAGAAACACGCTGATCACGGTCACGACACGCGTGCCGAGTTTCCGCGTCAACTGATCCGAGAACAAGCTCGAAAGAATCGTTCCGCCCGATATGACCATGGAAACGATTCCCATAAAGGATACGGGCACGTTCAATTCTTCGTGCATGACCGGCCAGCCCGAACCGAGAAGAGAATCGGGAAGTCCCAAACTGATAAACGCGATATAGATCAACGCAAGCAAAAGAGTATACATAATGTTTCCGATTTGCAATAGATTTCCGTCAACTTTCAAAATCCCATTTCGTTCACCGTGCAAGGTTTCGGCGTCGTTGAAATCAGATTCTTACGCATTATATCATTCTCTGATCGAATTATCAATCAAATACAGTCAAAAAACGGCTTGCATTTTCAAGCCGTTTTTCCTCGTTAGACGCTTATGCACGATCAGTAAGATTTTATCGTCTTTGCAACGTTGATATAGTGGTCGGCGATTCGTTCGATATTCAAAGACAGGGAGAGATACTGCGAGCCGACTTCGGGCGTGCAAGCACCCTCGCCCAAACGACAGATGTTGTTTTCCGCCATACGGGAGGTAAAACCGTCTATTTTTTCCTCCGCCTCGTACGCATTTTTCAGCGCTTGCAGGTCGCCGTTTTCGTAGGCTTTCATCACCTGATCAAAGAGGACGTGAATCAGTTCTTTCAGTTCCGCGATCTCCTTTTTCGCCGTTTCCGAAAACGCCGTTTCGGTCTCTTTCAGTCTGTCCGCATATTCGACGATATTTTCCGCATAGTCCCCGACGCGTTCCAGATCGGTGATCGTGCGGAACGCCGTGGAGAGATAGACGCGGTCTTTCTCGCTCAATTCGGATTTCATCAACCTGACGATGAACTTTGCAAGTTCCCGATTCAGATAATCGAGCTGCCGTTCCTGCCTGCGGAACAGCCCCTCTTTTTCATAGTTCAAGGTACACACGATTTCCGTGGAAATATCGAAATTCTTCAAAGCGATCTCCGCCATGTTCATGATCTCGCGCTTCGCCTGCTGAACGGCGATCGGAGGATTTTTCAGCATGTGCTCTTCCACGTAAAAGAAATGCGGCTCGTCGGCTTTCTTCCCGTCGCTTACCTTGTCGGGTACGATTTTCGTAACGAATTTTGCAAGAATGCCGGTGAGCGGCAACACGACAAACACCGTCAGCACGTTGAAAAACGTATGGAACATCGAAAGCTGTATCTGCGGCGCATGCGGGAACATTTTGGCGAAAAGCCAACCGTAATCGATACCGCCGAGCCGCAGGAAGAGTCCGAGCAACAAAAACACGACAACGCCGCTAACGTTGAATATCAGATGGATGAGCGCCGTCCGCTTGGCGTTGCGCGTGCTGGTCAGTCCCGCCATAAGCGCGGTGACGCACGTTCCGATATTCGCGCCCATCGTGAGATAGATGCCCTGATCGAGGGAGATCAAACCGCTTACGACCATGGTAAGGGTCATGGAAGTCATTACGGAAGAACTCTGAACGACCGCCGTCAACAGCGCCCCCACCAGCACCAACAACAAGGGATTCCGGAACGACGCGAGAAAGTTTTTAACCGATTCGAGTTCGGAAAAATAATTCATTGCCCCGCTCATCATCGAAAGTCCGACGAAAAGCATTCCGAACCCCGCCAAAATCCCGCCCGCTTTCCGGAACTTGTCCTTCTTTGCGAAAACGAGAATGAAGGCGCCGACGCCCGCCAACGAAGCAAAGACGACGGAAGTGGAAACGGAATTTCCGCCGAACATTCCCAAAGCGACAAGCTGCCCCGTGATCGTCGTACCGATATTCGCGCCGAAAATCACCGTTGCGGCCTGCGTAAGCGTCATGATCCCCGCGTTTACGAAGCCGATTACCATGACGGTCGTCGCGCTCGAACTTTGGATAAGCGCGGTCGTCGCCGCGCCGACGCCGACGCCCGCCAATTTACTCTTCGAAGTCTTCGCAAACAGCGCTTTCAGCCTCCTGTTCCCCAGCGATTCCAGATTGGAACTCATCATCGAACAGGCAATCAGAAATATCCCGACCCCAGCGATCAAATTAAGTACCGAAGTAACCACGGTTACCGCGTCCATGCAACCCTCCATTTTTTCTTTTTGAGTGAATTTTTTATTTTACGAAACGATCTTTGCGATCAGTTTGTGCTTTTTTCCGAAAAAGGCATCCTCGCGATCTGAGACTTTCAAAAAAATAAAGAGACCCTTACTGAACTCAATTCAGTAAAAGTCTCGAAATTTAAGCGTTCCCGGACATTCGCAGATATCGTATTGACGGTTAGCGCACGTTATTGACAACGCTTTCTACTCCCTTTTATGGCAATCTTACTATTTACAAGTTAATCATAGCATACCCGATTTTGTTTGTCAAGAAAATTAAATATTTTGTTGCGTTGCAAATTTGTCTCGTCATCCCATAAATTTCTTTGAAAATTCGAATATCGCAAATTTTTATCAAACAATTATTATTTATCGATTTTTGTTTCTCTTTTCATTTCCGCCATTTGCTCGATCAGTTCCGCCAAAGGATGGTATTCGCCGCCCCATTATTCAAAGACGCGCATTCCCTCGTCTTGCAAAACCGGTCCCGTCATTTTGATATCGATATTGATTTCCGATAAAGCTTTTTCGTAGTCAAGCGGTTTATAATCATTCGGCGTTAATAATGAAAACTTTTGATGGGAAACGCCGAAAACTACGTTTTTAATTCCCAACGACGCAATCGCCGTTAAACAACGCTCGCACGGCGCAAAGCTTGTATAAAAAATCGCTTCTCGCAAAACCTCGTCGGAATACTTGTTTGCGCATTTATGTACCAAATTAAATTCCGCGTGTCCGAATAAACCGTTTATATGATCTGCGGTATTTTCGGCTTCTTGCAAAATATTTCCTCGATATACGATTACCGCGCCGAAAGTATCGTAACCTTTTTTTTCCGCCGAGATTGCAAGTTCTAAGCAACGTCTCATATATTGTTCGTGTTCTTTCATTTCCATAAGATCATTCTATCGCTTTTATATATTGTTCACCAACCGCAAAATAAAAGAAAAAACCCAAATCAAACTACCCTTTATATAGGTGTTCAACTTAGGTTCTTACTGGCGCAGAGAAAGGGATTTGAACCCTTGGATACATTCCTGCATCACACGATTTCGAATCGTGCGCGTTCGACCGCTCCGCCATCTCTGCAAAACCGAACATAATTGTACACGAATTTCGCCAAAAAAGCAATCGTTTTGGCGCGACTTTCACCTTTTTTCGGAAAAATTCATAAAAAACTTCCTCTCCGTCACCGAAGAGGAAGCAAAATTCGTTTTATTTTTTGATAGCGGCGTTTTCAGCGTCGTCGATGACCCGAATCAGCCCGCGGGCGATCAATTCTTCGGTCGTGGAATACGGTTCGGCGTAATCAACGGATTCGTGTTCTATCCGCACTAAGCCGTGTTCCGAAAACACCGTTTCGATCAACTGCTTTGCATAATCGAGCCTGCGATCGGTCTGCACGCGATAAAGCAGAGGCGTTTTGGTGTTCTTACTCGTAAGCGACAGATCTTCCACCTTGTATTTCGTATTCGCATAACGCGCGGGATCGGCATTCAAGCAAAGACACAGCGTTTCCCCGCGGACGACGATCGTAGCAAGACTGACTTTTCCCTTGCGGAAAGATTCGCGCTTCCAATAAACTTTATTGCGCACGCCGCGGAAGGAGAAAATGCAATTCTTTAACGCCGAATAACGCTCTTTCAACCCCTTGTCGCCCTGCGCGACGTAAGCCGTAAGACTGACGTTGTACCGCACGACGTTGCCCGTTTCAGTCACGACGATTTCCGCGGCGTCCTCGTTCTCCTCCTCGTTTTCCGAAAACAACACCGCGAGAGGAATTTCTTCCGCCTCTACCTGTTCTTCCGACTCTTCCTCCTCCGGAACGGGCGCGGCTTCCGCCACAACGACCTCTTCCGCCGCCTCTTCGGGGAAAATTTCCAAAACGGGAGTATCGTCCTCGTCTTCGATCGTCATCTGTGAAAACGGTTCCCCGAACAAAGTCTCTTCTGCGATCGGCTCCGCTTCTTCCGGTTGCGATTCCGATTCGGTGACGGTCTCTTCTTGCGTATCTTCGGGAACGGGTTGTTCGACAACGGGCTCTTTGGGCTTTTCCGGTTCGGAAAGCGTTTCTTCCGCGTGCGCGATTCCCCCGAACGGCGTTCCGCCCTCTCCCATCACTTTGATCAGCTCGCGTTCGATCAACGCTTCCGTCGTCTCGTACGGTAATCGGTAATCCTCCGTTGCCGCTTCCGCCAAGCGCTCGATCCCCAGCTCCTCCATCATCCGATCGATCAGATCCTTCGCGTAACCCACCCGCCGTTCGTTTCTGATCTGATACAGCAACGGCGTTTTCGTCTTGGGACTGCGGATCCGCAGATCTTTTACCTTGTACTTCGTCTCCTCGTATTGATTCGGTTCCGTCGCGAGACACAGACACAGCGTCTTTCCGCGGATCGCAAACGTTGCGACAGTCTGTCTTCCGCAATGGAAACTATCCCGTTTCCAACTGATCCTGCTCTTTACTTTCTTATACGAAAGCAGGTAGTTTTTCAGTTCCGTGTAACGCGCTTGCAACACGTCGCCGCCCTGAATGAGCCGCGCCGTGAAACTGCGGTTATAGCGCAGAACCCGACCCGTTTCCGTCACGACTACTTCGACCTCTTCCGTCTCCTCGTCGGCGAAGTCTGCAAGCGTCGCATCGTCCTCTTCTTCCTCTTCCGCCGTTGTTTCGGCAACGGGTTCCTCGGACTTTTCCGGTTCGGGAAGCGTTTCTTCCGCGTGCGCGATTCCCCCGAACGGCGTTCCGCCCTCTCCCATCACTTTGATCAGCTCGCGTTCGATCAACGCTTCCGTCGTCTCGTACGGTAATCGGTAATCCTCCGTTGCCGCTTCCGCCAAGCGCTCGATCCCCAGCTCCTCCATCATCCGATCGATCAGATCCTTCGCGTAACCCACCCGCCGTTCGTTTCTGATCTGATACAGCAACGGCGTTTTCGTCTTGGGACTGCGGATCCGCAGATCTTTTACCTTGTACTTCGTCTCCTCGTATTGATTCGGTTCCGTCGCGAGACACAGACACAGCGTCTTTCCGCGGATCGCAAACGTTGCGACAGTCTGTCTTCCGCAATGGAAACTATCCCGTTTCCAACTGATCCTGCTCTTTACTTTCTTATACGAAAGCAGGTAGTTTTTCAGTTCCGTGTAACGCGCTTGCAACACGTCGCCGCCCTGAATGAGCCGCGCCGTGAAACTGCGGTTATAGCGCAGAACCCGACCCGTTTCCGTCACGACTACTTCGACCTCTTCCGTCTCCTCGTCGGCGAAGTCTGCAAGCGTCGCATCGTCCTCTTCTTCCTCTTCCGCCGCCGTTTCGATAGCAGCTTCTTCGGGCTTTTCCGGTTCGGAAGCCGAATCGACGACCGGCACCGCCTGAATGGGCGGAACCGCGACTGCGATCGCTTCCGGCGCGGAAATCTTGGTAACGACTTCGTACTTTTCCGCCGCCGAAGAGATGATATTCCGAAGATCGGAAATCGTCTTTTCTTCCGAAGCGGCGTACTTTTCGGAATCCTGTACGGCGTTAATGACGCCCTCGACGTTGTCCTTATCGACGCTCGCACCGACGTTCATGTTTCTGAGCTGTTGCATCAGAATTTCGCGTTCCTGTTGCAACAGCTTGTCGTACAGTTTCCGTTCGCCGCGCTTATTGAAGAAATAGGCGACGACGACGTTCGTCACGATCAGCGCCGCGACGACGATCGCCGCGACGATACAGATGATCGTTTGCGTAGGGGTAAATACGGAAGCAAGGATACCGTTCATTACTCTTCACCTCCCGATTTCTTTGCGCTCTTTTTCCGCGCCGTTTTCTTCGGCTGTTCCGAAGCGGGTTCCGCTTCGCTTTGAACATCTTCCGCAGACGGTTCCGCCCCTTCGCCCGACTGTTCCGCGGACGATTCGTTCGGTTCTACGGCTTGATCCGCGGACGGCTGCGCAACGGGCGCTTCCGCTTCCTTTGCGTTCGTTTCCGCGCGCGCCTGAATCGTTTCGTGGAATTCTTTCGCCGCCGCGGCTTCCGCCGCCGCTTCGACGCGTTTTCTGCGTCTGTGGACGAGATACTGAATTCCGATCGCGATCGCGGAGATCCCCGCAACGACTCCGAGCGAACTCATGACGATCACGAAGATCGTATCCCAGCCGACAACGCTCCAATCGAACTCGATGGCATCCGTCGTGGAATCCGCCCATTCGAAGTTAAACGGATCTTTCAGCGTGACGGTGACTTTGAACGTTCCACCGTAACTGATTTCGTTGCCCGCGATCTCCATCGTCGTTTCGTCGAACCCGACGGGCATATAGCGCAGCATGCCGCCGTTTACGATGAACGTGGAAGTGTTCGCCGTAGGCTTTTCGATCTTCTTGCGCGCGACGTTCCAGACGAGTACCGCGTCCCCCGATTCGTCAAGTGCAACGCCCTCGTCCCAACGGTAGTTCGACGCGTCGCTGATCCTGAACTTCACGGTATACGCGCCCGCGTTCAACGCGCGAAGCACAACGCCTTCCGCCGTCGCGGCATACCCTTCCGTGTAATCGTATACGATCTGCGTACGCGTGTTATCGTATCCACGCACCACCGTCTGCAACAGCGCGCCCGTGTAAGTGTCGTTCTTGCTTTCGCCTTCCGCAACGACGGTCAGCGAAGGCGCAGACAGCCTTGCCTTTTCGATGACGAATTCCGCCGCGCCGCTCGTCGCGCCGTTGTAGTTCTCCGTCGGACGGACCTCGACGCGCACGAACCAAATGCCCGCCGCCGAGGGTACGGTCGTCGTCCAGTCGTCGGCATTTGCCTCGCCCGTTTTACTATAATAATACGTGTAACTGTCCTGATTCGTGAGCTGGGTCTGCGTAGACGGCGCGTTCGGCGCGTTTCCGTACGTCCAGCCCTCGATGGAGACGTCCTTTCCGTCCGCGGTCGGCACAAAGCTGATTTCACCCTTTTCGATCGTGAACGAAACCACCCGCGTCGGACCGTCTACCGTCGCCCATCTGTAATTGTTGAAGTCTTTGAGGGTAAGCGTGACGTCCCAGACTCCGACGTTCACATAGGTAACGGGCGTGACTTCGTAGAGCGCTTCGTAATCGTTTGCGTTGAGCTCCGGACGAAGTTCGCCGCCGGTATACGTTGCGTTCTTGACCGTGATTCCGGAATTCGCGGCATCGATCACCTTTTTGGAAATCACGTATTCCACGCCGTTGCTCGCGGTGAGCGTATAATTGCCGGAAACGCTTCCGATCGGCTTCGCAACATAGTTGCCTGCGCGCGTAGGCGCCGCGTCGGTTGCCAGAAGTTCGGTAAAGCTCCATTCGCCGTCGTTCGAAGTCCCGAAGTAAACGAAGCGGAAGCTGGGAACGATGATGTTTTCGATCTCGGCAAGATTCTTGCCTGCGTGCGCGCCGTTCGCCGCAACCATGCTCTGCGCGTTGTATGCGGGCGCGATCGCGGCGCCGCCGTATTCTCCGCCGCCGCCCGTGAACTCAACGTTGATTTGCAACGGGCTCACGATGTACGCGCCGATTACGGGGAAGGTAACTTCGTAGTTTCCGTTCGAATAGTCCGCCGCGATGCGCATCATGTAGTTGCCCGCGCCGTAACTTCCGTTGCTCGCAGGCGCGTCGTACAGCGCGAGCGATTCGTAGATCCGAAGATCCGCGATCTCGTCTCCCGCGACGATGCCGCCCTCGGGATATACCGTGATCTGTGCGGAAGCGAGGGAGAACGGATCTCCGTATACCGCGTTCACGCTGCCGATCAACACGCTGATCTGCTTCTTGGTTACCGTAAATTCGCCCGTTGCAACGACGACGTCGTAGTTGTCCGCCGTAATCCCCGTCACGACGTCGTATTCCGTGCCGTAAAAGGTATGTTTGGTGCTTGCAAGGGTGAGCGCGTAACTGCCCGCGTTGAGCTTTTCGGGCGTTTCGACGAGCCGATACGTCACGCCGCCGTCGGCATAGCGGAGAACGCTCTCCGTTTCGCCCGCGACAAAGCCCGCGAATCCGAGCGCGTACTGTTGCGACCCGCCGACGGGATCGAACGCCGTTCCGTACACCGCGGTCGCCGAGGGCGTCACGGTGATCCGCGCGCGGCGGATTTCGAAGTCGAATTCTTCGCCGACGGCGCGCGTTCCCTCCGTCCCCGCATAATAGTTGTTCGTCGCAGGGCTTACCGCGCGCACTTTGTAATTGCCCGCCGCAACGGGTTTCCGCGTTGACCAGACGCCGTCCGCGAAATACTCGATTACGATTTCGCCGCCGTAAGTCGCTTCCGCCTCGGGCGCCGCGTAATCCTGCCCGTAAACCAGCGCTTCCAACACCGAAGCGTCGAACCGCGTAACGGCGTGGTCGCTTGCCGCCGCGACCGACCAGACAAAAGTCGCAACGTTGTTCGCGAGATCGTAGCGCACGCTGTCGATCCCCTCCGTTTCGTCCAGATCGACGAGCATGTAGTTTCTGGTATCGTTCAGACGGAAGGTCACGGTGTAATCCCCGCGATCGGTCTGATAGACGATCAAGCCGTTGTTTCTTCCGTCGCCGTCCGTCGTCGTCTGCGAAACGCCGTCGTACACCACGTCGAACAGCGTGAAATTGTAGGTGAATCTCGTGCTCAGCCGTTCTCCCGTAAACGTCGGATCGGAAGATTCGACTTTCGGGCGCGACACCGTCGCCTGCGTGACGACGAAGAGCAGATACGCATTCGCGCTCGAAATCTCTTCCGTACCGGGATAGTATGCACGAAGCATGTAAGTTCCCGCATTGCGGGGTACGAACGCGGAGAACGTTCCCGCGCCGAACGCGGCGACGGGGTCGCTTTCCGTAAGAAGATTTCCGTAATTTGCGAACCCGTCGGGGATCTTGCTCGGATCGACCGACGCGTACGCGAACTGCACGGACGAAGACGTGCCGTCCCCTACGTTCTGTAGGCGATATTCCGGCGCGGGGTGAACAACTTCCTTCGGCGTATACTGCCAGCCGGAATAGGTGAGCACGAGGAATTTCGCCGCCGTTGCGGAGAAGCGCACGCTCGGCATCGTGACCTGATCGGTCCCGAACGTGTAGTTGTTCCTGGCGCCGTCCTGCAATCTCACGACGAGATAATACTCACCCGTACCGTAGACGCGGATCGTAAGACCGTTGTCCGATTCGTGATAAGTGCCGTCGGCCAGCGCGGCGATATCGGCGACCGAAACGAGGTCGTATGCCCTATCTTTGTCCGGACGGTACTGGATGACGACGGGTTCCATGATCGCCGCAATGTACGAAGGCAGTTCCAGAACCTTTTTGCCGCGATCCTTTTCTTCGTCCCAGGCGTAATAGGATCTTCCGTCTTCGGTGGTACCGTAGTTCGTCCAGTTCAGACTGAGTTCGCGCTGCAATACCGCGTAGTTCAGCGTTTCCGAAGTCTTGGGCGTACTGCCCGTTTTATCGGATACGGACACGACTTTATAGTCGTAGTTTCCGCTCTCCGAATTAAGCGTCACGGTCACGGTATATTTGCCGACGCGCGTAGGACCCTGATTCGGGATCGCGTCGCCCGTTCCTTCGCGGTACGCATAGCTGTAAGAAGCGATCTTCGGCGCGATCGCCGTCGCATTGGCGACGACTTCGTACCCGTCGGTCTTGATATCCGTTCCTTTGACCGCGCTTCCGCCTTCGTAATACACGCCCGCATTGTTGATGCCGTAAAGCTCGTTGCCGCCGAAATCTTTGAACACGATTTGCGCGGCGTGATTTCTGCCGGAGGCGCCGCCCTTGTAGTTGAAACGGTCGAACACTCCCGACTCCGAGACGATCGACTCGGCATAGTTTCTGTCTTCCGTTTCCGCAGTGACGAGACGGGACACAACCGTCATTTCCGCGGGCATGAAAGTCGTTTCGTTGCTCCAAGTGCCGTCCGCGTTCATGACGTTAATCGCATAGTTGGAGAACGTGACGCCGTAAGGAATCACTTTGTATACGGAACCCGCGTGACTGTTCCACGCCGCATAATTCTCCTCGCCCTTTCCGGAAACCAGCTCGGTACGGAATTGCAAACTCCCCTGCATCTGATTGCGGTTGCCGAGGAATTCGTACTCGTTCCCCTCGTCGTGCTGCCAGCCGTAATAACGAACGGTAAAATAGCTGTCGCGCCTATCGTCCAACTTCACGGTGTTTCCGTAAGTGATATTGAATTCGCGGAATTTGCCGAGCGAAGCCGCGTCCTCCCGATCGACGGAAACGGTCTTGTTGTCGCCGTTCATGCCGACCGAACCGGCATAGACGTAAAGCTGCGCTTTTTCAATGCGGAACGAAGGCATGTTCGTATTCGAATCCCCGTGTTCGCCCGCAAAGATCGTATCGCCCGCCGCGTTCTTGAACGTCGCGCGATAATTGGATTCGCCGACGTGCAGCGTCATCACGTAGTCGCCCGCGTTGATCGCGGAAGTGCCGCCGAAATCCAAGGTCAGTTCGAAGAGATCCGCGTAATTTTTGGAAGCGTCCCCCGCCGCCGCGCCATACCATTTGCGCGAAGAATTCGGATCCTGCGGCGCAAAGAATTTGTCGGCATACGCGCGGTAATCCACCGTCTGCGCAAGACCCGTGTAGATCTTTCTCGCCCAGGCGTAAGTCGAAGTATCGTCTTTGTCGTAACCGTTTACGATCACCGTGATTTCGCGGCGGTTTACCGTGAGCCGACCGTTGGCGTCGCCGGATGCGGCATTGTAAGTGACGTCGTAATTGTACGCCCAAAGCCCGCCCGGCAGAACGTACAGCCCCGACGCGCCCGCCTGCGATTTTGCGGGATCGTATTGGGGTGCCGTAAAGACAGGCGCGTTCGTGAACGAACCTGCAAACGCCGCGTTTTCCGCCGCGATTTTATCGAGCGTCTTTTGCGTGAGCGAGAAGCCCTGGAAGAGCGCCGCCGCTTGCGCGTCCGCCTGCTGAGAGGCGTTCCCGATCGGCGTGCCGTACTGCACCCATGCGTCTTTCGCGGTCACGTTGAACGTGTCGGGAAGGATCGTGAATGTGAAGGAAATCGCGCCGTCTTTCAGATCCGCGCCCATTTCGAACACGTAGTTTTCCATGTCCGCGCCGAGCGACAGCGTTACCGTATAAGTACCCGCGTTCTTTGCCGAAAGCGTGAATACGTATCCCGCATAAGTACCGCCGTACGTGGATTCGAGGCTCAGACTTCCGAACGCCGCCGATTCGGAAGCATTCAGTGCGCGGCGCTGCGCGGAAACGGCTTGCGCGAGATTCACCGCCTCGCTGCCGACGTAGTTCCCGAACGTATAGGTGAGCGTATAATCGTTGTCCGCTCCCGCGCCCTTGTACTTAAAGGAATTGTCGTTATAAGCCGCCGCGCGGACGCGATCGGCGCCGTCGATTTGGACGGAAGCC
This sequence comes from uncultured Christensenellaceae bacterium, assembly GCA_910586825.1. Taxonomy (GTDB): domain Bacteria; phylum Bacillota; class Clostridia; order Christensenellales; family Borkfalkiaceae; genus Gallimonas. Next base: position 31,576 of record CAJUJF010000010.1, read on the forward strand.
CGCAACGGCCGTTTTGCAATGTTGATCGTAGGATTGCTCGCGCCGCCCGGATTCCAAGTGAAATCGGGATTGTCTACCACGAAACGGTATTCGTATCTGCCCACGTTGACGGGATCGGCAGTCCAATCCTCCGCGCCCGAACCAGCAATACGGTACTGCGCGTTGATCACAACGCTGTACTTCTCGTCCGCGGGCTGCGCGGTATAGCCTTTGGATCTTCCGTCGTAATACATCGCATCGGTGTCGCCGTCCGCATAAGCCTGATAGGTGCCGTCCGCCTTGCGGTAACTCAGATCGGAAGACGACATTCTCAGGTCGGCTTTTTCGATCGTATAAGTCCCCGCGGGATAGACGCCGCCTTCCGGCGCGCCGATGACGGTTGCCGTCGCGGCGAGTTCGCTATGATACCCCGACACGAAAATATCGGAGAAATTCCAAGCCGCATCGCCTTTATGGAAATAATCTTTCACGGCGGCTTCCGTATCCGGATCGCCCGTATAAACAGTCTCGACGGTGATCGCGTAATTCTTTTTCGCCGCCTCGTCTTGATAGAGCGCGAAGATCGGATAGTTGCCGACGTTCTGCGTGCGGATTTCGTTTGCAGACGCGTTGAGAATCGCGTTGGTGCGCAGTTCCACGACCGCCCGCGCGGCGTTGTCGTACACCCCGTTATAGGGCGCGGCGACGCCGTAGAAAGGCGTACCGGTAAGCGCGCCGTATTCGAGTTCCGAACCGAGCGCGGCGGTAAACGTAAGTTTCTGTTTCCCGCCCGGCTGACCGTCCGCAATGCTCGTTCCCGACGCCGCGTTGTAGTCGTAACGGCTCGTCTGACTTTCGATCCGAATGACGATCGGACGAGGCAACACGTGAAGCGTGCCCGTCACGTTCTCCTGTACCGAAGACTCCGCCGTGTAAGAAGCGTTCAGATGCACGGTATAATTGCCGTACTTGTCATTCGGCTCACCCGCGACCGCGCTGACCGTATAGTCCGCAACGGGACTGCCAGCGTCCGTATAGCCCGCCGCCGAAAGCGAATAGGCAAGCACTTCGTTAAACCCGTCCGGCGTGCCGTCTCCGTCGCCGTCCGCAAGTCCGTATACCTTGACCGAAGCGATCAGATCGGGCTTTTCGCCGTAATATGCGTACGAATCCCCCGTCCAGAGATACAGATCTCTCTTTCCGATGCTGAAATAACGGCTCGCTTCCGGAGTCTCGCCGTAATCGGCGGTGCCTTCCAAGATATAAGAAACTTTATAAACGCCCGCGTTGAACGAACCGCCCGAAAGCAGCGCTTTAAACAGCGCGTCGATGTCCGACGAAGATTCTCCGAGCTGTTCCCATGCGGAACCGTTGTAATAGAACACCGTGTAGACGATCGCGTCCGCGCGGTCGCCGCCGAGCAGCGTCGCGGGCTTCGTGATCCGATGATCGCCCTCCGCGTCATAACCGTCAGCAACGCCGTTCACACCGTTTACGCCGTAAATCCAAGCGTACAGATCGCGAACCGTTTCGAGGCTTTCGCCCGTCTTTTCGTTATGGAAATCGAATCCGCTCGTGAACGCGTTCTGCGCCTGCGTGATTCCGATCACGCCCGCAGGCGCGCCGATCGTCTGTCCTTCCGTCAGCGTACCGTCCGTAACCGTTCCGGAATATTCCGCGCCGTCGACCGCGAACGTAAAGTCGTAATTGCCCGAAAGCACGACTGCATACAGCGGATAAACGCCGACCCCCTGCGTGGCGGCGATCGTATCGCCCGTCAGCGTAAACGCCGTCGTCCGAAGCATCGCGATATCCGTCTGCGCGTCGGGAAGCGCCGATACCTTTCCGTCCGCCGCGGAACCGATTTCGAACGCGACGTGAGAAGCGTTCTGCAATATCGAAACGTCTTTGCCCACATAGTCGGGACTCATGTAATTCACGTCCGAATTGCTCTTGATCGTAACCGTTACGGGCAGTTTGCGGATATGAAGCGCGCCTTCCTGATAAGTGAACGTATAATTCAGCGAATCGAGCGTAAAGCCGTCCGATGAAACCGCGGTCGTATACCCTTTTCCGACGGGATTCCGATTCCCCGCCGCCATCGAAGTCGTGAAGCCGAACGAACCGCTCAACCCGTTGATCGTACCGTATGCAAGCCATTTCGCTTCGTCGTTCCCGACAAAGCCCGTGACCGAATATATTCCGGCGGGAAGCGGCTCGCCGTCCGAAATCGTGACCGTTGTCGCGGGATTCTTTTCTCCGTAATACAGCGCGTGATCGCCCGTAAAGTTTACGGTGAGCGTAAGCTGTGCCTTGGTGATTTCGACGCGCACGCGGATCGGCGCGCTGTCGGCGTGGTTGGGCGCCGTCGCCTTGACCCAATAATAGGTTTCGCTCATAGCGTCGGCAACTTTGGCAGGGAAGTTTCCCCACGCGGACGAAGCCGCGGGCGGCGTATCGGACGATCCTTTCGCATACTTCCACACGACGGGATTTTCCGCCGCGTTCCAAGCCGTCGCGGCGACTGTGATCATGCCGCCGCCGTCGTCTTCGGAAAGCCAAGGATAGCCCTCCGACCCTCTGTACGGTTTCGTCTGACCGTCCGCGTTTACGTCCCCGAGCGCGGCGGGCGTGACCGTATACACCCCGAGTTCGGCGAAGTCTCCGTCCGATACCGCGGCGGACGATACGGTGATTTCGTAGTTGGCGTTCGCCGTTTTCGTCAGACGCACGGAATATCCGCCCTCTTTCACCGCAAGCCAGGTGCTATCCGTGACGTTTTCCGCGTCCGAGAACAGCGAGAGCGTGAAAATCTTATTCGGTGTATCTTGAGGAACCCGCCAATCCGCGTCGCTGCCCGCGCCCTTGTTGGTCCAGACGACCGAATACGCGTTCGAAAGGTCCGCCTTTTCCTCGCGGTATTCGTGCGATTTTTGCGATTCGTCGCCCGTGATCGAAACGGTGATCTTGCGCGGAACGACTTCGAAGTTTCCGAAATGATCTTCGGTAACCGTGAGTTCGTAATTGGTTTTCCCGAAATCGGTAAGGACGGGAACGAGTTCGTAATCGCCTACGTTGACGGTCCCGCCGTACACGACGCCCGATTTTCTGACCTCGTACGTCACGATCTTCTGCGCGGTGTCGTTGCCCGTCTCGCCGTCTGTAAGATCGCCCGCGATCAACTGCAAGCTGCCCGCGACGTAATTCCAACGCGCGGCGGAAGTGTCGATCGCGTTTCCGTACACGTGACCCGCGACGCCCGTCGTAACGGCGACCCCGATCGCGCGTTTTTCGATTTCGAGCGTTGCGCCGACGCTTGCCGAACCCGTCAGCGTGAAATTATCGTTCGAAAGCGAAACGGCGGAGAAAGCGTATGTGTTTGCGTTAAGAGGATAATTTTCCGCCGTATAGTTGAGTACGATCCCGACGGTCTCCTCCGCACCGCCCGCCGTCTTGGAGGGCGCGTTCGTAACGGAAGCGATCAGACCGTGCCTGATTCCGTCGTAAGTCACCTTCCAAACGGAACCTTCTGATTTAACGGACGCATCTCCCGCACTCCATTCGTATTCGATCGCAAGACGCCCTACTTCGAACGTTCCCTCTTTGACCAGCGTTTCCAGCTGACTGCCCATGGGATCGTCTTGGTCGAATTCCAAACGGACGCTGAATTTATAGCTGCCCGCGTTCCAGGGAAGGAAGTTTACGAGATCGGGATAATCGCTTGCATCCGCCGCGACGTAATTTTCGCCTTCCTGCTTCACGAGCGAATACGCACCGTCCTGACCGATCTGTACGATGCCGACGATACGGCCTTCCGAATCGGTGAACGTGATCGTCTGCGTATATTTTACGTTATGATACGCGCCGCCTTCCGGGAGCAACACGCCGTCCGTATCCGTCATCGTCAGCTTGTCGCGCAACACGATCGTCGTGTGCGCGCCCGCCGCGAAATAGCCGTTGTCGCCGAACGTGTATCCGCCGACCGCGTACTCGATCCGCAGGATCTTGTTCGTGATCGCATAGTTGAGGTAGATGCTGACGTTGCCGGTTTCGTATTCGTACTTGGCGTACTCTTTCACGAGACCGCGGTTTTCCGTGTCCGCCGTGTTCTCGACCCATACGTAGTTGAGCGCGGCATCCGCATTTTTAATTTTCAAACGTACGTAATAGCAACCGAGCGAACTGGGTTTGTCTGCCATTTCCGCGTAAACGAACGGGCTTGCCGCACCGGTTACACTGCCGTAAGTGATTTCGAAATCAGAAGAACTCCAAGCCGAGGTCGGGAAACGCAAAGACGGCGTCAATGCGTTTCCGGAGTTGAATTCCATGGTGCGGTGGGTGACGAACTTGCCGCCGACCTCTTCGCCCAGCATGGGCGCGATAATTTCCTGACGGTTGACGGTGATTTCCGCCGATTCGAATACGTTCGTATTGCCCGCGTTCGCCCAACAGAAATTGGAATCGTTAATCGTAAACGTTACGGTATATACGCCCGCATTGCGAACGGTCAGCGTCGCCGTATCCAGACTGAAACTGCCCTGATCGTCCATCGTGAAATTCTTCCCGTCGAACCGGTACGCGCCTGCGACGCTCGCCGATAACACAGCGGACCAATTCCAGGTATAGCCGGACGCCATTTCGGGCTTGTTCATCGTAAACTGCTGCGTGATGTTCTCGCCCGTATACGCGGCGGAAGAAAGCCCGCCTTTCAGTTCGGGAAGCGCGATCTGCCGTTGCGAGATCGTCACTTCCTGATCGATCCCGCTCGCAAGCGAGTAGTTGAACGCGCGGTCGCCCGAGAGTTTGATCGCCGTTGCCGTATACGAGCCGACGTTCGTCGCGTTGCTCGTTCCGTTCGTGATTCTGATCCCGTCGGCGTCGAATTTTACCGTTGCCGCGGTATCGTTTTTATGCAACAGGCTTTCCGCCTTGACCGCGGGCGAGGGAAGTTGTTGCGCGCCGTTATAAATAAACGACACCGTACCCCACTCGATCCCGTCCGCGCCGATTTCTTTTTGCGTGATTTCGAAATCGTAGGCGAAGCCCGCTCTTTCCGTGCCGTTTACGGACATGCTTGCCTGATATCCGGAAGCCGCTTTCGCCGCGGCGCTCCATTCGAAGTTCGCCGCGGGATAGACGTAAACGGTATAGACGCTCACGTCCGTCATGCCTACGGACACGCCCTTGGAATCGGAAGCGCCCGCCGTAAAGATCAAGCCCGCCTGCTCGGTTTCCGTCTTGCGCACGATATAGATTTCGAGACGGAAGCCGTTCTCGCCGAATTTATAGTCGTTCCAGTTGAAATAATCCGCGCCGAACGTGTACGGCGTACCCGTGTATTCTTCCGAAAGATCCGCCGCCGTTCTCTGCGGCGCGTCAAGCGCGCTCGGCATGATCGCGAACTGCACTTTCAGACCGCCGTCCGGCAATTTGAAGTTCAACGCGCGGGAATAGCCGCCGTCCGCCGCGGCGTTCCAGGCGAGCAGTTCGACCCAATAGGTCCCCGCCGCCGTAATGCTGCCCGTAAGCACGCCCGTGCCGTTTTCGGCATAGTATTTCACCTGTCCCGCCGCCGCAAAGGTAAGCGCGTCGTCCGTGAAATATTTCGAAGCGTCTGGAACAGGCTTATGATCCGCGCCGTCGAACAGGAACCCGAGCGTCCATTCGAACGTCGTGCCGTCGGAAGCGGAAGTCGGCGGGGTTTTCACCTCGTGCGCCGACATCTCCTTCTGTCCCACTGCGTACTCGAACGTCACCTGTTCCGAATCGTCGTCCGTATAAGAATCCCACCGATAATTGGCGTTCAGCGTGACGGCGACCGTATATCTTCCCGCATGGAGGAAGGAGAATTTGCCGTTTGCATGATCTGCCGCCGTACCGACGGGAAGCGCCGTAGAAGCGCCGTCCGGAATCTCGGCGGTGAGCGGCATCTCAGCCGTACCGATCACGCCGTCCGCGCCGAACTGAACGCCCGTAACCGCCCAAGTGAGAATGTACTTTCCGCCGTCCGCGGAATGATCTTTCCCCGCGTTCCAATTCGTCACGGAAATCTCGTACGCCGAACCGTTGTAGATGTCGGAACCGCTCTGCGTGAAAGAAACCTGCGCGATCGATTTTTTGGAAACGGTAAATTCCGCGTGCGCCGCGGGAAGATTGAAATCCCCGTCGCGGTAATCCTCTATCGCGGATTCAGTTACGTAATATACGACGTAATCCCCCGCGTCCCACGTTCCGAAATCGGCGGGATCGTATTCCGTCGCGCCTGCGTTCGGAACCCCCGTCGTTGTATTGAACTCGCTCTTGGCATAATATTTGGGATAACCGGAAACGATCTGCGCAAAGAAGAGACTGCCCGCCGAGCTTTCCCAATTCGACGAACCCGTATCCGAACAATACTTCACGTCGGCGGTCCCGATCGCGCTCAGCCCGTTTCCGGAACTGTCTTCGCCGCCGTATACGAAGTTCAATTTCCACGCGCTGTCGATTTTAAGTCCGAGCGAACGCGCGCCGATTTTGAAGCTCTTCTGCACGTTCCCGTCGGCATCGACGGTTTCGCTGTCCGCCCACTCGTAATTGTTCTTCGCCGCCGCTTTGATTTCCAGCTTCACGCTGTACGTGCCGGCGTGGAGAACCGTACCGTCCGTTTCGACGACCCCGACCGGAGTCGAAGCGGAATCGACCGCAAGACTGCCCGACACGATCCCGACGACGTCGTCTTTCTCATCGTATTGCGTGACGATGCCGTTCGCCGTTATGAAATCGGACGGATCGTGCTTTTGATTGTCGAACGTAATATCCTGCAACAGACGGTCGGATTGCAACTTCGCGGGATTTACGGTCACGACGGGCGCGCGGAGAAGCGTCTCCGTCGGCGAATCGCTGAAACGGTACGCGTCGGTATCGGTCGCCGAAACGTATACGACGTATTTGCCCGCGTTAAGATGCTGACCCGCCTGAGAGAGATCGATCACGTTAAGCGTTTCCGTGTCAATATAGTACAGCTTAAATTCGGTGTATACCGTCCATGCGGGAATCGACGCGTCGTCGGAGGGCTTTTCCGAGAGCGGTCTCAGCGTATAAGTCGCGTCGCCGAATTCCGTCACGCCCGTCACTTCGGGAGTTTTGGGATTTTCGCCGTACGTCCAGACCTTGTCTGCGGACGCGTACGAAACGCGGAGATTGAGCGCGAGTTTATCGATCTGAACGGTGTACGTCAGGCTGAGCGATTCGCGTTCCGCGCCCGAACTGCCCGCGTCGGCAAACTCCACTTCGTCCTTATGCCGTTCGTCGATCGCGATCCTCACGCGGTAAATCCCCGCTTTCCGGAACGAAAGCGTGAACTTGTGCGCCGCCTTTTCTCTTTCCACTGCGTAGTCTTCCGCGGGGACTTCGTTCCCGTTCTGATGCAAGAGCGTAACGCTCATCGCGTCAAAAATATCGTCGGGCAGATCTTTGGCAAAGGTGATCGTCTTACTGGCGTCGGAAGAAAAATTGATCGTGTCCGTGTTGAACGCGGGCAAAGGCACTTCGTACTTGCTTACGGGAATGTAAATACGGGCGTAATCGTTTTCGTCCGTCGTAAACTCTACCCAATCGGTCGCGTGAGTGTCGTCGTATATGAATTTGAACCTTACCGACCCCACTTTCGTCGTCGCATTGTTGTAAAACGCCTTTACGTTCAACGGCGCTCCGGAACAGTCGGTGGAGGTAAAATATTCGATTTCAAAATGGGACATATCCTCCGTAATGAAATCGGAAAGATATGCGTTTCGCGCTTGCCCCGAACCGTATTTCAAAGATACCGTCATCTGTCCGAAATCGAACGGAGAAAGATACTTCTGCACCGGTCCGCTGTCGCCCGTGGCGATATCTCCGACGGTGGTGACGTTTCTGTAATTAATTTTGAATTGCGCCGTACCTTTGACCGTCGGATCGGCATTGTAAATGAGCGTAACGTTTTTGAGATAGGTATCGCCCGGCATGTGATTGAGATCCGCCGCCGTGGGCGTGAGCGTCCCTTCCAGCGAATAACCGGTTGCGAGCGGGTTCCAGGCGCCCGAATTGTCGCGCGTTTCCACTTTGCCGTTGAGAAGGTTCTGGACGGCGGGAGTCGTTACGGCTACGTTCGGTTCCAAAGCCGTGGTCTGGCTTTCGGCAACCCCGAGCGCGCGGATCCCGATCACTTTCGTCGCCTCGAACGGAATCGTAATCGAAGCGGGAACGGATGTGCCGTACTGGACGCGGCTCACCTGTACGCCGATCGTGTTGTCCCCTTCCGTAAACGTCTGCGCGTTGCCGAGGGTGACGAATTCGCCCGAAGCCGCCGTCGCGGTCGTGTTTTGCAAATCGATCCCCGTAAAGTCGACCGTCTTGGCGGAATGCGCGTAATAGACCGAAAGCACGATCGCATTCTGCATGACGTAAGTACGGTTCATCGAATCGATAAACGCCGAGAATTTGACGGGGTTTCCGTTTTCGTCGTTTTCGCCTTCGATCGTCTTGGTATAGCGCGCGCCGATTTTTTCATAGGAGGGGTTTACCTGAAAATCGGCGGCAAGCAACGGCGCCTGCGACACGGAAATGATTTGCGTGGTCGCAGAAACGGAAGCGTCAGCCGCCAGCGATACCGTAACGGTCACGGGGAAAGAAGAAGCGTCGCTCAGTTCGCCGCTCAACGAGACGTTGTAGAGTTCGCGGTTGGCGATCAGCTCGTACACACTGCCGTCCGTCGTGCCGTAGACCTTTAAAACGGAGCCGTCCAGCTTTAAGGACTCCGCCGTATAATCGTCGGTCACGCCCGAAAGCACGGCGGTGTTCATCGACGCGTTGCCGATCCTGAGACCGGTATAAACGGGTTTCTCGCCCGTTGCGATGGTCACGGAAACTTCGGCTCTTACCTCGCCCGAAATCACGACGAGCGTCGCGCTCTCTTCCGTAGAGCCTTCCGCAACGATCGGCTCGTTTTTCCCGATCGCCTGCATCGTATTTCCCGCTTTCAGCGAAAGCGTGAATTCTTCGGGCATCAGCGCGATCGCCTGACCCAATCCCGCGAAGGTACCCGTAACGGATAAGTTTTGTTTAAAGTCTTCCGCAGTCGTGACGCCGGGATAGACGACCGCACCCTGCACGACGGAAGCGCTCAAACCCGTGTACGCATGTTTCGGCGAAGCGCTGTCCTGTATGATCGTTGCGGGCGACGTGCTATCGGCGCCCGCATTGGAATTTCGCGCGAAATTCGGCGCAAGGATCCCCAACGCAAGCGCTAAACATGCAAAAACGGCACAAGCCGCGATTGCGACTTTGCGCCAAAAGGATACGTTACGGTATGTATTCATATAGTTATCCCCTCCCGCCTGCCGACGCGCTCGTTCCGCGAAAGCAAGCGTTTAAATCACCTATGGTAAAATATGCGCGAATCGGTTCGAAAAGGACTTCGCCGCACCGTTATCCGGAAAACCGTCTTCCGAGAAAAGATAAAAAATATGCCGAACGGTCTTTTCGGGACAGCCGACGACCTTCAAGCACATTTCAATATTTTTATATATTGAACGTTTACGCTTATATAATAACATACGTGTCGCGTTTTTGTCTATACTTCTTGCATAAAAAAAATTGATTTTTTCAGAAAATTATTAACAGAATTTCCGAAAAAATCAAATTTATCCAACAAATTATTCGACTTCCGCCGAACGCGGCCCGAGAAGCAAGCGCACTTTTTCGACACGAAGCGATCAGATGATCACGTTTTCGAGCGCTTCGTCCTCCTGCGCTTTGCGCACGGCCTGCGCGTTCGCTTTCATCGTATCCATTTTTTCGAGCAATTTTTCGCGCTCTTGCTGCAAACGCTCGTCGTGCAGTTTGCGCGGCGCAAGCGGCGCGGGCGTCTCCGGTTCGGAAACGATCTCGCCCGATTTCATGCCGTCGAGCTGTTTGATGAGCATTTCGCGCTCCTCCTGCAATTCGCCGGTGAGACGGCGTTCTACGTTCCGCTTCATGTAAATGATAAACAGCACGTTCATGACCGTAAGCGCAGCCAAAAGAACCGCAACGATAATCGATACGGCAAGCTGTGCGGGCGTGAAACTGACTGCAAGCATATTCGTGTTCATAACTCTTCTCCTTTGCACTTCTTCGGTGCGGAACGGATAACGCGAAAGACGTTAGGCGTTTTTTTGCGTACGAAACAATTCCGCGACGCCGTACGGCATCCCGGAAGCGGGTTTTTTAACGCGATCAGTCGAGCTTTTCGAGTTCTTCGTTCAGCTGACGGAGATTCTTGCGTTCAAGTTCGATCAGCGTCGAAAAAATCTTGAAATATTCCACGTCCGATTCGTTGGGCGACGTGTTGTTCAGATACGCTTCGAGCAACGCGGACTGGGAGCGCATGCGCTTCTTTTCAAGGGTCTCGATTTCCTTTTCGCTCTCGCTGATTTCTCTTTTCAGATCGCTTTTCTTAGACATAACCTTTCTCCTTTCGATTTGTTTTTATTAAAACGGATCGCCGTTTTTAACTTAGTTTGCGGATATTTTCCACCGCGCATGCATAATCGACGCGGACTTGTTCGAACAAAGGAACGGTTTCCGGCGTATACTCCGTCTTTCCGCGAAGCGCTTCCGTCAGTTTGCTTGCGGACTCCTGCAAACGCGTGAGGGATAAGTTCAAGCAAATCCCCTTTAACGTGTGCGCGGCGCGGAACGCCTCCTCCATGTTCTTCTCTTCCAAAGACCGGCACAGCAGCGCATAACTGCCGTCCTCGGCGACTTTGATCAGAAAGCGCACGATGCGCTCGTCCGATCTCAAACGGCTGAACGCCTCGTCGTAATTGGCGCCCATTGCCTCGTAACATTCGCGAACCGTCATCATCTATCTCCTTTACCGTTCGTCTTTCCGCTGATCGGCGGAAGGCAGAACGGATTCCATTGAATCGTCATAAAAACAGTAATTGCATTTCGAGCCGCGCTTTACCGTATATTGCGCCGTGTCCGCCATGCGGAACAGCGCGTCGTAATCGCCGTCAAAGTTCTCGGTGCAGGCAACGCCCATGCTCACGCCGATTTTATAGCCCCTGTGTTCGACCGTGAGTCTGCGGAAGATACGGTCGATCTGTTCGCGAACCCGCTTCGTATACTCCATGAAGATGATGAATTCGTCGCCGCCCATGCGCGCGCCGATATCCGTCGTACGGATATTCGCCTTGATGCGCGCGGCGACCGTTTCAAGCACCTCGTCGCCGAACAGGTGTCCGTATTGGTCGTTCGCCTGTTTGAAATTGTCGACGTCGAAGAACGCGAGCGCATATTTCTTGCCCTTGCCCTCCGCGAGCCGTTCGTTGATGATCCGCCGCGCCGCGTTGTGGTTCAAAAGTCCCGTGCGCGAATCGCGGTTCGCCTTGTCTTCCAGATTCTCCAACGCGATCGTATCGTCGTTGACGTCCATGATCTTGCCGATCGCGCCTTCGAATTCCGGCCGCTCGGAATCTCCCCACAATACCTTTGCAACGATCTTGTTCCAGGTCTTTTCGCCGTTGATTTCGAGCTGGCATTTTTCGATCAGGATCGGATTCTCCGGCGTCGTCGCGCGCAGGTGTTCGATAAAACGGCGGAAATTGTCCGCATCGAACATCTTGCACCAGAGCGGATCTTCCGAAGGATTGACAATCTTTTCGGGCATGCCGAGCGATTCCGCGCTCCACTCCGTGAGTTTGATCATCTCGGGCACGGCGTTGTATTCGAAGGTGATCTCGCGGGAAATGTCCGAAAGATAGCGGAATTTCATGCGTTCGCGTTCGAGGAGCCGCACGCTGCGCGCCGTCATGTCCGGTCCGTCGTTTTTCAGGATCTGCTGAACGGTGTCCTGAATACTGCTGTCCGTCACCTGACCGAGCGAAAGCACGCTCAATTCGTGTTTCAGCTGATCGGCGTTCGCGCGCAGGCACTCGATCAGAATGGGGTTAAACGTACCGCACTCGCCGTTCAGGATCATGCGAACCGCCTCGTCGGGCGAGAACGCCGCCTTATAGCAACGCTTGCTCGTGAGCGCATCGTACACGTCCGCGATCGCGACGACCTGCGCGGAAATGGGGATATCGTCCCCTTTCAACCCGTCGGGATAGCCCTTTCCGTCGTAACGCTCGTGGTGCCAACGGCATATTTCGTAACTGAACCGAATGAGCGCTTCGTTCTGACGGAACGGAATGTTGTCGAGCATCTTTGCGCCCTCGACGGTGTGCCGCTTCATGATCTCGAACTCTTCCGGCGTGAATTTGCCCGGTTTGTTCAAAATCTCGGATGGAACGGAAATCTTGCCGATGTCGTGCAAAGCGGATGCGTTTCCGATCAAACGAATGTCTTTGGTCGAGAGCGGATATTTGTCCGTCATCTTGACGAGCTGTTTGAGCAACATTTCGGTGATCGCGTGTACGTGAAGCACGTGCATGCCGCTTTCGCCGTTGCGGAATTCCACGATATGGGAAAGAATTTCGATCATCAGCGAATTGTCTTTCTCTTTCTCGTAAATCTGCGAAGAGAGCATATCGGACATTTCGCGCTGTTTTACGGTCAACAGATAGTTGCTCGCAACGCGGTGTTTTACAGTGCGCTCGTCGAACGGACGGCTGATGTAATCGATCGCGCCCAGATCGTACGCGCGGTCGATGTACGTGCCGCCGGCTTCGGCGGAGATCATGATGACGGGGATCGTTTTGATCCAGCCCTTCTGATTCATCATCGCAAGCACTTCGAACCCATCCATGACCGGCATGACGATATCGAGCAGTAAAAGCGATATCTCCAATTCGTGTTCTTGTAAAACCTGCAACGCCTCCATGCCGTTTTCCGCTTCGAGGATCTCGAAATCCTCGGAAAGCATATCCGCCAGAAGCGCGCGGTTCAATTCGGAATCGTCAACAACAAGTATGATTTTTTTCTCTTTTTTCATGTCTTACCCTTGCTTATTGCGTTTCGCCAGTTTTTTGAAAATGACGCTGTTTTCCCTGCCGTACTCCGTCGCCTCGTTGCAGTCCTTATTGAGCTTTGCGGCGCATTCCTGCGGCGTAAGCCTGCCGGAGAGCAGATTGAATATCCCTTTGTAGAATACGTTTCTGACCGAATTGTCCAACCCCTGCCAGTTGGGATTTCCGCGCATGAAATGGATCACGTTCGGAATATTTTTGGTAAATTGATCGATCATGAGCATATTCTGCGCTTCCTGCTGTTCGGTGACCCGTTTGCTGGCGGAAATACTGCCCGAAGAAACGTTGAGCCATTCCTCGGTCTCGTAGATGAATTTCACGAAATCCTTTGCGGCGGCAAGCTTGCGCGCGTCCTTGTTGTCGAAAATTTCGAAACCGGTCACAAACCTCGTCGCGATTCCGCCCGTCAGGCTCGGAAAATTGACGTAACCGCATTTCGCGACTTCCTCTTCTCCTTGCAGATAAACTTCGCAACCGATATTGAAGACGTAGAACGCGATCTGCCCTTCGTGAAAGAGCCTGTCGCAATCGCTCAACGTAAAATTCTGAGGGTGCGGCATATACCAATTCCGCTCGATCCCGCTTTGCAGCCATTCCAATCCCCGCAACGCCTCCGGCTCGTCGAAATGAAAATAGCCGTCGTCGTCGACCAGCGATACGCCGAACCCGCTGATCAGCGCCATGATGTGCGAATCGCCCTGATTGTCTTTGGCGTACATCATCGTGGGCGCGTATTTTTTATCCGTCTTCTGCGCCATGCCCGCGCCGAGCGTATCCAGCACGTATTCCCATTCGTCGATGCTCCAAGTCTGAATGATGCCCGTTTCGTCTTCCACGAATTCGTCCAATCCGTATTCGCGGAGAATCGCCTTATTGTACATGAGAATGTTCTGCCGCCCCAGATACGGCAACATATACACCTCGCCGGCGACCTCTCCCCATTCCACGTAACCGTCTTTCAGATCGGCGCGCGCGGATTCGGAAAGCAACCCTTCGAGCGAAATCGCGTTTCCGGAATGCACGTACGTGATCATATTATAAAAATCGTCGTAGAGAACGTCCGCCGCATCTTCCGTTCCGAACATATCCGTTACGAAGCGTTCTTCTTCGCCGTCCGGAAACATATTCACGGTGATCTCGACCTTATCTTTTTTATACTGCTCCGTGAACGCCTTTGCGGCAAGCGAGAGGAAATCTCCGCTCGTCGCGATCTCCGCGTTCGAAATTGCCGACGGAGTCGACATACGGATCAGCGGCGTTTTGACGTTGATCCGGACGGTATCGTCCCCACCGTCGTTTCCGCAACCGCCGAGCGCAAAAAGCGAGAATCCCAAAACGGCGGAAAGCGCCGTGCAAATAATTCTTTGTCTTTTCATAAGAAAACTCCTCTTATTCACGCGTTAATTCCCCGAATGTTTTTTTAAACTGATCGCTTCCATCTTTTGCAGGAATACCTTCACGTCGATCGGCTTGGTCAGGAAATCGTTCATGCCGCTCTGCATCGCGCGCACGCGGTCCTCTTCGAACGTATTCGCGGTGCATGCGAAAATCGGAACCGTCTTCGCGTCTTCGCGGTCGAGTTCGCGGATCGCTTTCGACGCCGCGCAACCGTCCATGATCGGCATGCGCATATCCATAAGAATGATGTCGTATTCGTTTAGCTCGGAATCGGAGAACATCTGAACCGCTTCGCTTCCGTTATTTGCGTGGGACGCGACAAACCCCGCTTCCCCGAGAATTTCGAGCAGGATCTCCGCGTTGAGTTCGTTGTCTTCGGCAACGAGAACGCGCGTGGGACGGTTGGTGTCCTTCTGCTTGGTAATCGGAAGCGACATATCCCGACCGTCGGAATACTGCATGTAATCGGGCATTTCCGAAATTTCGGCGGGAATGGTTACGGTGAACTTGCTTCCCTTTTCCAGCTCGCTCTCCACCACGATCTGTCCGCCCATCGCGTCGACCAGCAGTTTGCTGATTGCCATGCCGAGTCCCGTTCCCTTGACGCTGTTGCTGTTGCGGTTGCGCTCCTGCGAGAAAGAATCGAATATCTTTTTCAGGAACTCCTTGCTCATTCCGCATCCGCTATCTTCGCAGACGAATGTCGTGGCGACCCGCTTGTCGTCGATTATTTTCTGGTGCAACGAGAGTTTGATAAACCCGCCTCTGGGCGTGAACTTCGCGGCGTTGCCGACAATGTTCATGAGCACCTGCTTGATGCGCACTTCGTCGCCGTAAACGCAGGGCGCTTTGATGTCGATATCCGTGATGAACCGCACGCCGCGCGATTCGATATTGTCGCGTTGCATCGACCAGATCGCGTCCATGACCGTTTCGAGCAGAAGCGGCTCGTGCGTGAGTTCCACTTTCCCCGCCTGCAACTTCGACATGTCGAGCACGTCGTTTACAAGCGACAGGAGATAGTTGGCGGTGCTGTGCGATTTTGCAAGCCATTCTTTGATCTGTTCCGCCTTTTCGGGGTCGTTGATCGACTGCAACACCAAGTAGTTCAATCCGACCAGCCCGTTGAGCGGCGTCCGGATCTCATGGCTCATATTGGAAAGGAATTCGCTCTGCGCCCGTTCCTTGGCAAGCGCTTTGACCGCGCGGTTCTGCGTGATCATGACGAACAGCAACGCAACGATCACGATCAAGAGAACGATGACCAACTCTATGATATTGAGCGTGATCAACGAAGAACTCCATTCGTCGAACACCGCTTCGTTGACCGACATGATAAAGTACCATTCGATGCCGCTATCCTCGAACGGAGTGCAATAGGCGAATCTGCGGACGGGATCGCCGTCCTCGCGGTCGGTGCGGTAGAAACTGAACGTCTCGCTTGCGCTCATCTTTTCCGCAACCTGTTCTTTGGTAAAATCCGACTGATCGCAGTTTTCGATATACGTAAACAGATTGCGCGTCTGATTCAGATATCCGGTGCGGTAAGCGTCTACGATAAAGTTGCCCGACTTATCCACGACGGCGCTGTAACCGCGCGGAGAATTGCCTTTATGGAAAATATCGATGACCAATCCGTCCTGAATCGAACTCACTTTCGTAAAACCGAGCAGAAAAGACATCTTCTTTCCGCTTACGACCAGATCCCCGAGATTTTCTCCGTTGACGTCGCGTAAGGCAGACACATTGATCCCGTAAACGAGATATTCCTCTTCCTCGTTTTCGCCGACCCAATCGTAATGGAACACCGTGTTGCTCAACACTTCTTCGTTACGTATAAAATGCGCCGAAAAATCGTACTCTTCTTTATCGAGAAAGAGAAACGTATCGGTGTACGCCGTTCCGTCTTCGCCGACCAGATACACGTAGTCGAACGAACTCTCTTCCCGCTCTTGCAGGATATATTCCTGAATATCCTGAATATATCTATATTCCTTGCGGTGGAGTCGCTGACCCATACGATCCAAAAAATCCCAATTGTGATTGATATACGTGTTGATCGCGTTGCGGTCGTGCTTCACCATTTCGCTGATCATCTGTACGGTATTGGTATGCACCACGCCGTCCAGCAACGCGATGTAGACGACCGCAACGACAAAAACGACGCATGCAATGATCGTCGCAACCGCGATATGTAAAACTCGTCTTTTTACTTTTTCCATAACCGCTCCGAATAGATCTTGCCGCCGCGGCGGCAACTCAACGATATCGGGCAAAGCCCGTACATAATTATTTTATCATATTTATTTACAATACGCAAGAGTTTCGTTAAAATATCGCGACGGAAGCTTTGCTTTTTCTCGAAAAAACGTCTTTTTCCACCCTTTTTCCTTATTGGCGGAACAAATTGAGAAAACTCCGCAGCGAAAAATTCGTCGCCGCCGCCCGCGGAAGCGCGACCGCGACCGAACGCGCGGGCATGGCGGGCTCCACGCGCAGTTCGACGAGCGATCCGCTTTCGAGTTCGTTCAAGGAATATTCCCGCGGAATGCAGCCGATCCCCATTCCGCGTTCGACGAGCCGTTTCATGAACCCCCAGCTGTCGATCTCCACCGCGGGCAGAAGCTTTGCGCCGAGGCTTTCCGCATGCCTGTCGAGCGCGGCGCGCGCAACGGTGTTCTGCTCCATCAGCAAAAGCGGATACTTCTGCAAATCCCACACCGAAAGCGTGCCCGCGCGCTCCGGAAAGAACTCGCCGCCCGCAACGAATACGTCGTGCAACAGCGCGATGGAATCGGTGATCACGATCCCCTCGTCCGGCGCGATGGGGAGATTGAGAAATCCGACGTCGCAACGGTCCGTTTTCATCAGCTCGATGATCTTGGGCGAGACGTCCGAAATCAGCTCGATCTTCACCTCGGGACAGAGACGGTTGTATTCTACGATCTTGTCGGCAAGCAAATACTGAAAGATCGTCTCGGAAGCGCCGATGCGTAAAGTGCCCGTCGCGCACCCGCGCAGCTCTTCCAGCCGATCCTCCACGCCGCCGAGGAGTTTCAGCGCCTTTTCGACGTCGCCGAACACCAACTCCCCGCCCTGCGCGGTCAGTTCCATGCCCTTGTGCATGCGCTTGAAGAGCGGCGTCCCGAGCTGCGATTCCAACTGCTTGATCGCCTGCGACACGGCGGGCTGGGAGATATACAGTTCCTCCGCCGCCTTGGTGAGACTGCCGCACCGCGCAACGGTGTAGAACACTTTATACAATTCGAGATTTACCATCGTTATTTCCCTACGCAGAATTTTTCGAAAATTTCCGCGATCACCGCTTCGGACGCCGTTTCTCCGCTGAACGAACCGAGTTCGTGCCAGACGCGGCGCATCCCCTCGGCGTACAGTTCGGGCGGAAGTCCGCCCTCCGCCGCCGCAAGCGCTTCGTCCGCCGCTTCGCAGGCGGCTTTCGCCGCGCGGTAATGCCGTTCCTCCAATACGAACACGTCGTTTTCCCTTCCGTAACCGCGTTCGAACATCAGCCGTTTGAGTTCGGCGATCCCCTCGCCCGTCAGCGCGGAGAGCGCGAGATCGCACCCGCTTTTCTTGCCGAGATCGCATTTCGCGCCGACGACGATCACCGGCGTCTCCGCGGGGAATCCGAAATCCCCGTCGCCTTCCTCTTTCAGATACACGATCAGATCGGCGGAGCGGATCGCGTTTCCCGCGCGGCGGATCCCTTCCCGCTCGATTTCGTCCGCGCCCGCGCGAATCCCCGCCGTATCGGTGAGATTGAAACGGACGCCGCCGATCTCCAACGTTCCATCCACCGAGTCCCGCGTCGTACCGGGGACGGATGAAACAATGGCGCGGTCATAGCCGAGCAACGCGTTCAGAAGGGAACTCTTCCCCGCGTTGGGGCGGCCGCAAAGCGCGACGTTGACCCCCGCCTTGATCTTTCTGCCGCAGCGGTATTGTTCGATCAGTTTTCCGAGCGAGGCGCGCACTTCGCGCAAACCGCGCACCGTCTCCGCGCGGGAAGAGGCGTTCAGATCCTCTTCGGGATAGTCGATATCCGCTTCGACGCCGGCGAGACAGGTCTTGATAAGTCCCTGCAAACGCTTTCCCTCTTCGGTCAGCCGCTCGGTATACAGAGAATATCCCGCCCGCACCTGCGCCTGCGATTCCGCGTCGATCATGTCCGCCATACCCTCCGCCGCGGAAAGAGAGAGTTTGCCGTTGAGAAAGGCGCGCTTCGTAAATTCGCCGCGCTCCGCAAGCCGCGCCCCGAAGAACAGCGTGCGCGCGAGCACCCCGCGGGCGATTTCCGTCCCGCCGTGACAGTGAAACTCCACGACGTCCTCGCCCGTAAACGACTTCGGCGCGCGGAAATAAACGCACATTCCGTAATCCCCGAAGTCGCCGCAGTCGATTTCGCCCGCATACATCGTATTGGGCGCGAATTCCGCCTTGCGGGAAAACATTTTTTTTGCGACGTCGAGCGCGCCGCGCCCGCTCATCCGTATGACCGCGACCCCGCCGCGCCCCTGCGCGGTCGCGATCGCGGAAATAACCTCTTCCATATCTATAAGCTCCGTGAATCGCAAAACGGGCAATTCCGCCCTGCGACATAATTATATATTATATTGTATCACGCTCGCGGCAGTTTGTAAACCGATTGAAAGAACTTTCAACGGACAAAGAAAAAGCCCCCGGAAGGAGGCTTTGAATTTCAAAAATCGGAAAAAGGATTGTCGTCGGAACCGCCCGATCCGCCCGCGGCGTTCCCGCCGTCGGCGCCGTTGCCGTTATTTCCGCCGCCGAACTCGGAAAACGGATCGGCGGGATCGCGATAGCCGCCTGCGCCGCTTCCGTACATCTGCTGTTGCCGTCTCTGAATTTCTTCCATACGCCGCCGCATATAGGCGTTATAATCGACGGGCGTGTTGTTCCGCACCGCAAACAGCACGAATCCGCGGACGGGCAGGAAAGAACACAAGAACGCCATGAGGAAGGGTCCGCGCAGATAATACTTTCTGAAAAACGCCGTGAACATGACGAGGAACAGAAAGAGCAGGGTTACGCGGGCGAATATGTCGAGAACTTGAAGCACGGTGTTCAACGTGAGAAGCCATGCGTATTCGGGCGCTTTGAGTTTGACAAGGTTCGGTTTGAATTCGATATACGACAATTCTTCGCCCGCTTCCACGATATCGTAAAACTCTTCGTTTAAAAACAGGAACGTCGTCACCAAAAGTCCGACCTCGACCAGCACGAAAAAGACTTCGGCGATCACCGCCCAGATCCCCGGCTGTTTCATCTTCACGCCGAACATATTCGCCTCGCCCGCCAGCTTCCCTGCCAGCACGGTATTGCCGAACGGAAGAAACCCGATCCACCAATAGGAAATACACTTGGACTTTGCCATGCGCATCAGCCCCAAGCCGCCGAACAGCAAGCCGACGAGGTAGAGCGCGCCCGCGGACGCGAGACAGATGATCCAGACGAGTTTGAGCTGTTCCACCGCTTCCCCGACGCTGTTCGCCTTCGTCGACTGCAAAAAGGTGAGCACCAACTGCGGAACGCTGATCCAATCGAAAAACTCCACTTAAATCTCCTCCGTTCCGAATAACGGAACTTCGTATTCTATATTTTCCATGACAAGCCCGCACGCGGGCATCGTCTTGGCGAGACAGCCGCGCCTGCCGCTTGTAAACGCCGCCGTGATCCCCTCCCGTTTTCCGCACCCCACGGCGATCAGTTCGCCGGCAATGATGCGTACCATATTATATAGGAATCCGCTTCCGCATACGGAAATGCGGAACACCTCCGCCGTACCGACCGTTTCGGAATCCACCCGTACCGAATACACCGTGCGCACGCTCGTCTTGACGGAAGAGCCTGCGGCGCAAAATGCTTTGAAATCGTGTTCGCCTTCGAGAAGCCGCGCCGCTTCGCGCATTGCGGAAAGATCGGGCTTGCCCGATACGCGCGCGCAGAACCGCCGAAGAAGGGGCTGTTCGGTCTCTGAACAATAAAAGGTATAACAGTACGTCTTCCGTTTTGCCGAGCGCGTGCAATCGAAGCCCTCAGGCGCCCGTATACTCTTTAATACCCTTAAATCGGGCGGAAGAAACCGATTGAAGCAATCTTTTATCTTTTTTGCGGGAATGTTCGTCTCCGCGTCGAAATGGCAGACCTGACCGCGCGCATGCACGCCTGCGTCCGTACGCCCGCTTCCGCAGATCTTCGCCCGAACACCGAGCGCTTCTTCCGCCGCCCGTTCCAGCTCCCCCTGCACCGTACGGCAATCGGGCTGGATCTGGAATCCCGAAAAATCCGTGCCGTCGTAACTGATCAAAAGCGCGAACCTCATATCGCACCCACCCCGTACACGCGCAACAGGACGACGCCCGTCACAAGCGCCGCGCCGAAGAAAAAGCCCACGAGATCCCGCCAGCCGAACCGCAGTTTTTTGAACTTCGTGCGTTTTTTTCCGCCCGAATAACAGCGCGCGTCCATCGCGTCGCCGAGTTCTTCCGCGCGCCGAAGCGCGGAGAGCAGCAACGGAATCAGCACGGGAACGATCGACTTGATCTTTTTGATCAGCCCGCCCCTTTCGAAATCCGCGCCGCGCGCTTTTTGCGCGTTTTTAATGCGCTCCGTTTCGTCCATGAGAATGGGAATGAATCTGAGCGCGATGCTCATGATGAGCGCAAGTTCGTGAACGGGAAACCGAATCCATTTCAGCGGCGTGAGCAGACTTTCGATCCCGTCGGTGAGTTCTACGGGCGCGGTCGTGTACGTGAGCAACGAAGAACAGGTGACGAGCAACACGAGCCGACAGACGAGAAACGCCGAAAATATCAAGCCCTCCGTCGTCACGGTCAAAAACTTCCAACTCCACAGCACCGTTTCGCCGCGAAAAAAGAACACGTTGATCACCGCGGTGAACAGAACGAGAAAGAGAATCCCGCGAAGCGCGCGCAACACTTTCAGAAACGGAACGCGTGAAAACGCGATGATCAGAATCATGACGAACGCGCAAGCCGCCAAGCCGTAAAAACTCGTCGCCAGAAAGATGGCGGTGATAAAGGCGATCAGGAACAGGATTTTCAGCCGCGGGTCCATGCGGTGAATAAAGGAAGTTACGGGATAATATTGCCCGAACGCGACGTCTTTCATACCGCGCCCCCCTTTGCTTTCAGCACTTTTCCGACGAAATCCTCCGCCGTAAAATCGCAGTCGATCTCAACGCCTTTCTCTTTGAGGAGCGCGCAGAGCCGCGCGGTAAGCGGAACGTCCAGTCCGAGCGCCTTCAACTCCTCCCCTTTGCGGAAGAGTTCGCGGGGCGGAAGCGCGTACTTCACCGCGCCGTCCGAAAAGACCGCCGCCCGCGTACAGTTTTCGCTGATCTCGTCCATGTCGTGCGAAACGATGATCACCGTTTTGCACCACTCGCGGTGGAGGCGGTGCAACAGCTCCATGATCTCGCGTTTGCCGAGCGGATCGAGACCCGCCGCAGGCTCGTCGAGAACCAGAACTTCGGGACGGGTCACGATGACGCCCGCAATGGCGACCCGCCGCTTCTGCCCGCCCGAAAGGTCGAAAGGAGACTTGTCCTTGATTTCTTCGTAATTCAGTCCGACGATCCCGAGTGCGGCGCGCACGGCGGCTTCTTTCTCCTCCGCCGTGAGTTTTTTATCGGAAAAATTTTTCAAGCCGAACGCAACGTCCTCTTTCACCGTTTCGGCAAAGAGCTGGTATTCGGGATATTGGAACACCATGCCGACCTTTTTCCGCAGGGCGCGGAAATCCGTTTTCTTCGAAGTGAGATCGAACTCCCCCACGGTCAGCACCGTTTTCGGCGGAACCGGCTTACCCTTTTTCGGCTTCTTTTCCCGATACCGTTTTAACGAGGAAGGCACCCGCAACAATCCGTTCAGATGCTGTACAAACGTGCTCTTGCCGCTGCCCGTGTGTCCGATAATGCCGAAAAATTCCCCCTCTTCGATCGTGAGAGAGACGTCTTTCAAAGCCGCCGTCGCAAAGAGGGAACCGGCGTTGTAGGTATAACTCAAACGCTCCGCCGTAATACGCACCGCGCGATTTCCTCCGCAAGTTTTTCTTCGCTCATCGTATCCTCGATCTCCATTCCGCCCGCGCGCAAACGATTCGCAATCGCGCCGATCCGCGGAAGATCGAGATTGTAGGTCAACAGTTCTTCCTGCCGCTCGAATATCTCTTCCGGCGCGCCGGACATGACGATCTCGCCGCGGTTCATCACGATCGCGCGGTCTGCAAGCAACGCTTCTTCCGGAAAATGCGTCACGAGCAGAACGGTGATCTTTTCTTCCCGGTTCAGTCGGAGCACGACGTCGATAATCTCTTTTCTGCCGCGCGGATCGAGCATCGCGGTCGATTCGTCGAGGATCATGATTTTCGGTTTCAACGCCAACACGCCCGCGATCGCGACCCGCTGTTTCTGCCCGCCCGAAAGCCGCGCGACCGTCGCATGGCGGTAATCCTGCATGCCGACCGCGCCCAGCGCAAATTCGATGCGCGCCCCGATCTCTTCCCGTGGCAGACCGATGTTTTCCGCGCCGAACGCAACGTCGTCCTCCACGTAGGAAGCGACCGTCTGGTTGTCGGGATTCTGAAACACGACCCCTACGTTTCTGCGGATCTCGAAAAGGTTTTTATTGGTGAGCGGCTTGCCGAACACGCTGATTTCGCCCGCGTCCGCTTCGAGCAAACCGTTCGCGAGACGGGCGAGCGTGCTTTTTCCGCTGCCGTTATGACCGAGAACGACGACGAATTCCCCTTCCTCGACCGAAAAATTTAGATTTTTAATTGTAAAGGACCCGTCGCCGTACGAAAACGCGACGCCTTTGAATTCAAGTGCCTGCATTTTTTCTTTTCTTTATTGGATTCTCACATATTATACCAAAATCACCGCGATTTTACAATGAAAACGCAGTGAAATCCGAAAAAAGATTTCTTTCCAAACACTTGCAAATCTTTTCCCGCTATGTTATACTGAACCTACCACACAAAATCGAATATTTTTTTGACGAAGCGCAATAGTATAAAGGCATTGCGTATCTCTTTTTGCTTTGTCAAAAAATAGATTTTGTGTGGTAACGAATTCGGAGATACCATGCAGTGTGTTTCCAAATTCGGGAACACACTTTTTTATTTTACGGAGGTATTTATGAAAAAGAAACTGCTATTTGCCGCCGGCGCATCATTGTTTGCCGCCCTCGTTCCGCTCACCGCCTGTAACTTTTGGGGAGGAATAAACAAAAAACCGTCGGGAAAACACGAACATACTTTTTCCGAAACCTGGCAGTATGACGAAACGGAACACTGGCATGAATCAACTTGCGGACACGACGTGACCGACGGAAAAAATCAACATGATTTTGACAATAGAAATTGTATCGAATGCGGCTATTTATTACCACCGGAAGAAAAAGAACTTACGATTGACAAATTGCATTTTATCTGGAACACGGAATTATACGGTTATACCGTTAGCGCAAATAAAGAGAAAATACATTCCTTAAAGAAAATCGAGATTCCTGCTTCCGTCAATCGGTATCCGGTAAAGGGAATTGATGACTTAGCATTCGCAAAATGCAACGAGCTTACAACCGTCACTATTCCCGACAGCGTAACAGACATTGGAGACGCGGCGTTTGCCTATTGTAAAAATTTGAAGAGCATCACCGTTCCAGACAGTGTCACGAAGTTCGGAGAAGCAGTGTTTGGCTATTGCGAAAGCTTGACAAACGTTACGATTCCAAACAACTTAAAAACAATATCATACGGTATGTTTGCCTATTGTTACAGGTTAACAAGTATCAAAATACCCTATGGCGTAACGAGTATTCAAGGCGGTGCGTTTGGGTTTTGCAAAAATTTGACGAACATTACAATTCCCGACAGCGTGACGGAAATAGAAAGCGGCGTATTCATGGGTTGTAGCGGACTTACAAGCATTGCACTTCCTGACAGCGTGACGTATATCGGAAACGATGCATTTTTCGAATGTAGCCGATTGTCAAACATCATGATTCCGCACGGAGTTTCATCGATTGAGAGCGACACTTTCACCAACTGCAACGAATTGATAAGCATTTCCATTCCGGTCAGCGTAACCAATATTAAATATGCGTTCTCGTCCTGTAACAATTTATCGGAAATACATTTTAACGGAACGATCGCGCAATGGAACGCAATCGAAAAAGCAAACGAATGGGATAGAGACATCAGAACTTACACCGTTTACTGCACGGACGGACAAATAAACAAATAAAAAGACGCCGCGACTACCAATCGCGGCGTCTTTTTATTCGGGCTTTTCTGCCTGTTCCTTTTGATTCTTTTCTTCCGCTTTGGCTTGCCGGTTTTCTTTCGCGCGAATATTGTGATCCACCCAGCCCAGAACGCAACACACCGTGCCGATCACCGCGGTGACAATCGATATGTAGACAAAAGCCTCGACAACATTACCGAAAAGAAACAGCCAGATACTGAAAACGTACATCCCAATCCCAAACAAAATTGCAATCATAGATATTCTCCTTTAACATTCTGAATTGATTCCAAAAACAAACGCGACAAGACGCGTTTGTCCGAAAACCGATTTGCTCCGTTGCCCACGTCACGATTAAATTGTAACATATTATCGCATTTTGTCAATACTTGGATAAAAAATAATTTCATATTTATTTCGCAAAACGGACAAGTTTTTCTTTCCCCGCTATTGACTTTGCCGTAAAAAACCTATATAATAGTTTGGGTGCGGACAGGCACGGCTTTTTCCGCGCGCAAAATCAGGTAATATTATTTATTTTATTGGAGGTTTTATTCATGACTAAGATGACAATAGACGGCAATACCGCCGCCTCGCACGTCGCTTACGCGTTCTCGGAAGTGGCTGCCATCTACCCCATCACCCCCTCGTCCCCCATGGCGGAATCCGCCGACGAATGGGCGACCCAAGGCAGAGTGAACATGTGGGGACAAAAACTCCGCATTGCCGAAATGCAATCGGAAGGCGGCGCGGCAGGCGCGGTACACGGTTCGCTGACCGCGGGCGCGCTCACCACCACTTACACCGCTTCGCAGGGGCTTTTGCTCATGATCCCCAACATGTACAAGATTTCGGGCGAACTGCTCCCCATGGTCATGCACGTTTCGGCGCGCGCGCTTGCGGCGCATTCGCTGAACATCTTCGGCGACCATGCCGACGTTATGGCTTGCCGTCAGACGGGATTCGCGATGATCGCCGGCTGCTCGGTGCAGGAAGTCATGGATCTTGCGCTCGTCGCGCACCTCTCCACGCTACGCTCCCGCGTCCCCTTCATCAACTTCTTCGACGGATTCCGTACTTCGCACGAAGTGAGCAAGATCGACGCGATCGATTACGCCGAAATGAAAGCGATCTTCGACAAAAAGGGTCTCGATAAAGACGTGGCGGCGTTCAAAGCGCGCGCGCTCAATCCCGAACACCCCGTACAGCGCGGCACGGCGCAGAACGGCGACACCTATTTCCAGAACCGCGAAACGGCGAACAGTTACTACAACGCGACGCCCGCGATCGTGCAGGAGATGATGGACGAAGTTTCCGCCCTTACGGGAAGAAATTATCACCTCTTCGACTACGTGGGCGATCCCAAAGCGGAAAACGTGATCGTCATTATGGGTTCGGGCGCGGAGACGGTGGAAGAGAGCATCAACAAACTCAATAAACAGGGCAAAAAGTACGGCTTGATCAAAGTCCGCCTGTACCGCCCGTTCGTGACCGACGCGTTCGTCGCGGCGATCCCCAAGACCTGCAAAAAGATCGCGGTTCTCGACAGAACGAAAGAACCCGGCTCGCTCGGCGAACCCCTTTACCTCGACGTATGCACCTCCCTGCTCGAAAAGGGCATGAAGAATATCGACGTTGTCGGCGGAAGATACGGTTTGGGTTCCAAGGAATTCAACCCCTCGATGGTGCTTTCCGTTTACAAGAACCTCGAAGCGAAACAACCCAAGAATCACTTCACCGTCGGTATCTACGAAGACGTGACGAACACTTCGCTCGACTTCTCCGAAAAATTCGACGCGGCGCCCGAAGGCTCCACCTCCTGCAAATTCTACGGACTCGGTTCGGACGGTACGGTCGGCGCGAACAAGAACTCCATCAAGATTATCGGCGACCACACCGACATGTACGCGCAGGCGTATTTCTTCTACGACAGCAAGAAGTCGGGCGGCATCACCGTCTCCCACCTCCGCTTCGGAAAAACGCCCATTCAGAGCGAATATCTGATCGACTCGGCGGACTTCATCGCCTGCCATAATCCCTCGTACATCATCCGTTACGATATGACGAGCGATCTGAAAGAGGGCGGCGCGTTCCTGCTCAACGCTCCCTGGACGACGGTGGAAGAACTCGAAAAGAACCTTCCCGCGAAAGTCAAGAACGCGCTCGCGAAAAAGCACGCGAAACTCTACGTGATCGACGCGATCGAGATCGCCGCGAAACTGGGTCTGCGCGGCAGAACGAACACCATTCTGCAATCGGCGTTCTTCCTGATCAACGAACAGATCATGCCCTACGCGACGGCGGTCGAGCTCATGAAGAAGATGGCGTACAAGTCCTTCGCGAGAAAAGGCGACGCAATCGTACAGATGAACTACAACGCGATCGATTCCGCGAAAGAGAATCTCGTGAAGATCGAAATCCCCGCTTCCTGGGAAAAGACGACCGAAGGCGCGGACATGATCTCCCAGCCCGGCAACGACTACTTCCGGAACGTGGTTTCTCCCATTCTCGCGCTCGAAGGCGACAAGCTCCCCTCCTCCGCGTTCGAAGCGGACGGCACCGTTCCGACCGGCACGACCAAGTACGAAAAACGCGGCGTCGCCGTTATGGTTCCCAAGTGGGTCAAAGAAAACTGCATTCAGTGCAACTTCTGTTCCTTCGTATGCCCGCACGCGTGCATCCGTCCCGCGCTCGTCGCAAACGGAAGCGACAAACCCGCGGACTTCGATACCAAGCCCGCTACGGGAATCCCCGGATATGAGTTCCGCATGCAGGTGTCCCCGCTCGACTGTATGGGTTGCGGCGTTTGCGCGGAAGTCTGCCCCGGCATGAAGGGAAACAAGGCGTTGGTCATGACGCCGTTTGCCGAACTCGAAGTAAAAGAAGCGAAGAATTGGGAATACGCGGTAGAACTTCCCGAAGCCGACCTTTCGAACGCGAAAATGGCGGACGTGAAGAAGTCGCAGTTCACCCCTTCCCTCTTCGAATTCTCCGGCGCGTGCGCGGGCTGCGGAGAAACCCCTTACGTAAAGGTCGTCACCCAGCTGTTTGGCGATCGGATGATCGTTGCGAATGCGACGGGCTGCTCCTCCATCTACGGCGGCTCCTCCCCCACCTGCCCTTACACGACCAACAAGCAAGGTCACGGACCCGCATGGGCAAACTCGCTGTTCGAAGACAACGCGGAATTCGGATACGGCATGAATCTTGCTTATAAGGCGAGAAGAAGCGCATTGAAAGAGAAAGTCGAGAAACTTGCAGGACTGTGGAGCGGCTGGGCAGAAGGCAAAGCGGCTTGCGAGAGATGGATCGCAAATATGGACGACGCGGAAGGAAGCAAAACCGCGGCTGCCGAACTTGTAAAACGCATTGAGGAGTGCAAGGACTGCGGCTGCGAATGCGACGCGCTTGAAAAAGAAATCTATACCGATAAAGACTGCCTCGTGAAGAAATCCTTCTGGATTATCGGCGGCGACGGCTGGGCTTACGACATCGGTTACGGCGGACTCGATCACGTGCTCGCTTCCGGCGAAGACGTGAACGTACTCGTACTCGACACCGAAGTTTATTCCAACACGGGCGGACAGGCTTCGAAATCCACCCCCATCGGCGCGGTTGCGAAATTCGCTTCGAGCGGAAAGCGCGTCAAGAAGAAGGATCTCGGCATGATCGCGGCGTCCTACGGATACGTTTACGTTGCGCAGTGCGCAATGGGCGCGGACAAGACGCAGCTCGTCAAAGCGCTGAAAGAAGCGGAAGCGTACCACGGACCTTCCCTCATCATCTGCTATGCGCCCTGCATCAACCACGGCATCAACATGACGAAGTCGCAGGCGGAACAGAAATCGGCGGTCGATTGCGGTTACTGGCAGCTGTACCGTTACAATCCCGAACTTGCGGACAAGGGAGAGAACCCCTTCACCCTCGATTCGAAGGATCCCACCGAGGACTATCAGGCGTTCATCTTAGGCGAAACCCGTTATGCTTCGCTGAAAAAGACGCAGCCCGAAGTTGCGGAAGAACTCTTCAAAAAGACGGAAGAATCTTCGAAAGCGCGCCTTGCGGGCTATAAGAAGATGGCGGGAAAAGAATAATTTCCGCATAACGCAAAACGAACAGGAACGGCAATTTGGCAATCAAATTGCCGTTCTTTTAAAAACCGCAAATTTTACGGAGGATCACGGTGATCAATTTTTACTATAACAACCCTACGCGGATCGTCTTCGGGAGCGGAAAACTGAACTCTCTGCACGAACAGGAATTTCCCGGCAAAAAGGCTCTGCTGCTCATTTCCAACGGCAAATCGGCGAAAACGAACGGCTCGTTCGACAAAGTCGTTTCCGAACTGAAAAAAGCGGGCGTAGACTACGCCGTATTCGATAAGATCATGGAAAATCCGATCCGCGAAGCGATCATGGAGGGCGCGGCGGTCGCAAGAGAAAACGGTTGCGATTTCATTCTCGCGCTCGGCGGCGGCGCGGTTCTCGACAGTTCCGCCGGAATCGCGGCGATGGCGACCAACGACGGCGATCTTTGGGATTACGTTTCGGGCGGCACGGGCAAAGCCCTGCCGCGCAAGAACAAGGGGATCCCCATCGTCGCCATTCCCACCACCTCCGGAACCGGTTCGGAAGTGAACTGCTGGGGCGTGATTTCCAATCTCGAAACCAAAGAAAAGATCGGCTTCGGCGCGGAAGATCTGGTGCCCGTTCTCGCAATCGTCGATCCCGAACTCATGAAAACGGTGCCGCCGAAATACACGGCGTATCAGGGCTTCGACGCGCTGTTCCACAATACCGAAGTGATGATCAGCAAAGGGATCAACGTACTCAGCGAAGCGATCGCCCTTTCGGCGATCGAAAACATCGCCGCCTACCTCCCCCGCGCGGTAAAGGACGGGAACGATCTCGAAGCGAGAGAGCGGGTTGCCTACGGCTCTACCGTCGCGGGCATGACCATGCAGCTTTCGAACGTGACGGCGCAACATTCCATGGAACACGCGATGAGCGCGTACCACCACGATCTTCCGCACGGCGCGGGACTGATCATGATCTCCCTGGAATTCGCGCGGTTCTTTATCGAAAAACACGCTTGCGACGCGCAGTTCGTGAAAATGGCGCGCGTGATGGGAATCCCAGACGCCGAAAAAGCGGAGGACTTTCTCACCGCGCTCGAAAACCTGCAAAAAGCGTGCGGCGTGGACGGATTGAAAATGAGCGACTACGGAATCGCATACGACGAAGCGGACGCGCTTGCAAAGAACGCCCGCGAGACAATGGGCGGACTGTTCCTCTCCAACCCCTGCGAAATGACGCACGCAGACTGCAAACGCATTTTCGAAAAAGCCTATCGTTAATCAGCGTTTGAAAGCGGTCTTTTCCTCAAAAACGTTTCTTTTAAAGAAAACGGGATCCTCCGATCCCGTTTTTTGTTTATCGGCAATTTTAGCGCGGCGGAAAAACGCGAAATCGGGAAAGTAACAGCGCGGACCGGAAAAGTAACAACGGTTCGGGATACATTCCGAACCGTTTTATGATATAATGACGACAAGAGAACAGCGAGGTTTTACGATGCAATTCAACGAAAAGCTGAAACTTTTGCGAAAAGAAAAAGGAATTTCGCAAGCCGCGCTTGCCGAACGGATCTACGTAAGCAGAAGCGCCGTCGCGAAATGGGAAAACGGACACGGTCTTCCGAGCGAGGAATCGTTAAACATGCTTGCGGCTTTTTTCGGCGTCGCGGCCGAAGAACTCCTTTCCGACCCCGTCAACGAGACCGTGATCGTCGCGAAAAACAAGAAGCTTACGAAGCAGAAAATCTGGATCCTGATTTTGAGCGGCATTCTGTTTCTGGCGTCTTCGATCGCGATCGCGTTTACCGTTTTATATGCAAACAACCGCCGTTTGCATTTCTTTCCCGAACCGACCTTCACGCAAGAGCTGATCTTTGCGACCGAACGGGAAACGGACCCCCTTTCGTTTATCGTTTACGGAGACGGCGAACTCGCCGACGGCAAAGAGTTTGCCGCGAGCAGAACTTTTGAAATAAAACACGGCGTCGGAGAACTGAAACTGCCGCAGTTGCTTTTAAGAAAAACCGTAAACGGCGCCGTTACTTACGAAAGTGTGAAATATGAAAACATCATTATTTATTCCGTCGGTCCGTTGGCGGTCAGAAAATCGGAAAACGAAATCTTTCTTCTCCCGACGGATTACTATCTCGACGAGTTCGACGGGCGTGCCAATCTCAAATACGGCGATCTTGTCGTATCCGTCAGAATCGAACGCCATAGAATCACGGCGCAAAGCGTCGCAATCCGTTTAGACGACGGTACGAATTCCGTCGGTCTGGCGCGGAAAAAGCTTATAAGCGCGGAGGTTCTTCCCTACAACGCCGACGGGACCTTAGTCATCTCGATCGAAAAAATCATGCGGAAAGACGGCTCGCAATACACGGGCGACCTTTCGGACTGTGCGAAAATCGAAAACCATTACCTGACGGTTTCCGAAACCGCCGAAATCGGCGCGCGGATTCACATAACCGCGACGGCGGTCAAAGACAACGTCAAAAGCGACGAACTCATCGTCGAAGTCGTACGCGTCCCGATCGAAAATTTCAACTTGCGTTTCGAAGATCTCGCCACGAATATCGACATCGGGGAAAGCCGGCTTCTGACGCTGCTCGTACGCCCGTCGGACGCAACGTTTAACGTCTTAAAAGAAGAGGCGAAACTTGCGCTCTTGACGCCCGAAATCGCCCTTTTGGAACTAACCGAAAACGGCTGGCGTCTTACCGTAACAAGCGATAAAAGCGCCGTCGGAAAAATCGTTACCGTTCGGGTGGAAGCGGACGGGCTCGTCGAAAATTTTTCTTGGGACGTGACAAGAATCCCCGTCGAGAGCGTCGCCGTCATGAATGCGGATGCGAACGGGGAAGCGCAGGAAACGTTCGAAACGTCCTTAAACGACAGACTGCGGATGCTTGTAAAAATCAAGCCGGAAAACGCGACGTACGACAAAATCATCGATACCGCACGGCGGACGCGCCTCGGCTCGGCAGATATTTCTCCCTGTCGGAGGACGGCGTGCCGGCCGCTTCCGAAAAAGCCCTCGCGGGCTCGGAAATCTTCGTCGGCGTCTATGTCGGCAGAAAACGCGCGAAGCTGATCAGGATCGTCGTCCGCAATCCCGCCTGAAAGGATTCCTCTTTGCCTGTCGATGCGTTTCCGCCGCCGAAGCGAAAGGACATATCGAAAAAGCTCTCGGCTATCCGCCGGGAGCTTTTGTGTTTGATAAATTCACGTCGCAAAATCATTCTTTCGATCCGATTCTTTTTTGCAACGCTTCCGCCTCTGCGCGCGTGGGAACGGATACCTGCGCCCCGCGGCGGGTCACCGCGATTCCGGAACAGAGAGACGCGAAAGAAGCCGCCTCTTTCAAATCCGCGCCTTCGGCGAGTTTCACGCACAGCGCGCCGCAGTAGGTATCTCCCGCCGCCGTCGTATCCACCGCCTCCCCCGCGTCTACGCACGGGATCCGAAGCCGCTCCTTACGCGTATACACAAGCGAGCCCTGTTCGCCGAGCGTGACGATCACCCCGCCCGCGCCGAGAGACAGCAACGTTTCGCACCCCGCTTCGATCTCCTCCCGCCCGCTCAGCAATTTCAGCTCTTTGCGGTTGGGCGTGATCAGGTCGGCATACGATACCGCCTCCCGCGCCTCCGACTTTGCGGGCGCGGGATTCAACACGGTAAACAGCCCTTTTTCTTTCGCGTATCGCAAGGCGGATAAGACGACGGGCAACGGCGTTTCCAACTGCGTGATGAACAGATCGCCCGCCTGCGCATCGGCAAGCAACGCGCGCGCGTCCGCTTCCGTAACTTCGCCGTTCGCCCCCTCGTCCAGAATAATGCGGTTATCCCCGTCGATCACCGTGATCACCGCGACGCCCGTGTTCCGCTCTGTGCGGCGAACGCACGAAACGTCCGCGCCCGCGCCGTTAAGGCTCTTTAAAAGCAGATCGCCGAAGGCGTCCGTTCCGACCGCACCCGCCATTTTCACGCTGCCGCCGAGATTGGCGCAGGCGTAAGCCTGATTGGCGCCTTTGCCGCCGGCGGTGATCATGAAGCCGTTCCCTTTCAGCGTCTCGCCCGCTTCCGGCAGATAGGGCGCGCAGACGGTCAGATCGCAATTCAGACTTCCGAGCAAAAATATCCTTTTCATACGGGCATTATAACACGGGCGAAACGGGATGTCAAGAACCGCCGAAACACGCTCTGCCCTCCCGCCCCGAAACGCCCTATTTCGCTTTCCCGGCTTTGAATTTCATGTAGATCCCGTACCGTTCCGCAAACTTGCGGTAATGCAACGAATACGTCAACGTGCCGTTTTCGCATTTCAGCGTAAATTTTCCGCCTTGCTCCCTTTTCAGATGCCCGTCGATTCCTCTCATGTATTCCGCAACGGAATCCGCTGGAACGGCATAGACGATATCCCCGACCGCTTCTGCGGGCACGGTCACGTTCACGCCCGTCGTTGTCGTTTTCATGTCCTCCGCGCCCAGATCGGCGGAGAGCAAAAAAGGTCCGTACATAAACGCATAGGTGTTTTTCCCGTCGGGCAGATCATACGCGCGCACCCGCTTTTTCAGTTGCACAACCACCCGATCGCCCTGTTCGACGTCGACGGAGACAAAGAGTTCGTCGCCCGCCGTCTCCGCTTCCTCGCCGTTTACCCGAACGGTAAATCCGTCCGACCAATACGGCCTGCGGAAACGCAAGGTCGTTTTGCCGCGCTCGACCGTGACCGTCGCGGTATCCGAACGTTCGAGATCGGCTTCCTGCACGAGCGCGACCTTATCCGTTTCGTAACGCGCAGAGAGATACAGCGCAAGATAAGTCGCGTTCCCCGCGTCGTAAAAAATGCTGTCGCCGAGCTTGGAAAAACTCTCCATGCCGCTTCCCGTACAGCACCAGAAGTTGTTCTCCTCCGAGGAGTACACTTTGAAATACCCCGTCGCCATCGGTTGAAAATACGTCGTCATACCCGTTTCGGGATTCTGAGAAGAGAGGATCGCGTTATAAAAGGTGTTTTCGTAATAGTCGAGATATTTTCTCTCGCCCGTGATCCCGAACAGCGCGCGGGAGAGTTTGAGCATGTTGTAAGTATTGCAGGTTTCGCAATTCGCGTTGGTCCGTTCGCGGTCGAGAACGCTGTCTTTACCGAAATGCTCCCATTCGGAATTCCCGCCCGTGACGTAAGTGTGACGCCGAACGACGAAATCCCAGAATTTTTCGGCGGTTTCGAGATAACTTCTCGCATCCACGGTTTCGCCCGCGACCGTCTTTCCGTGACAGGCGATATATCGGTTCAGCGCGCCGAGGATCTTGGGAATCGTCGTGTTCGCGTGCACGCCGTCGAGATAGTCCGCCGTTTCATTTCTCGCCTTGGTAAAGAGGTCTTCCTCGTCAAAGCGGTGCGCCGCAACGGCGTACCTGTCTTTGCCCGTCAACAGATAAAGTTCGTACATGCAGTCGTTCATGCCGCCGTATTCGATCGCGAGTACGGTCCGCCGCGTCTCTTCGCTCCAACCGTTTACCCGATCGCAAACCCAATCACCGAGCGCCGCCGCAACTTCTTTCGCCGTCCCGTCTCCCGCGTAAACGGCGAGCGCGACCAGCCCCGCAACGATCTTATGCATGGTGTACCACGGCACCCACGCTTCCGCGGCGATGTCCGCGCGCCCGCGTTCGACGAAATCGAACTGCGCCTCTTTGTTATCCCGATCGGCGGGCGCGGGCGCCGCGCCCCAGAGGAATCCCGCTTTCGCGCCCGCGGTCACGGCGTTATCCTGACAGCGTTTGAGTTCCGCGGCGAGATAGGTTATGCGGGCTTTCAGTTCCGCGCGGGACGGCTCCGAAGTATTTGCGTTGGCGTACGCCTGCGCGAGCGCGACCATGTAGTGACCGAGCGTATGCCCGCCGATGAGCGCGCCCTCCCAGCCGCCTTGATAGGACGAAGGCGCGTCGGGCGCAAGCCCCGCGTTCACGTAAAAATAATAGAGCAGTTTTCGAACGTCCAATTTCAGTAAATACGCGACTTCCTTTTCCATCGCCCGCGCGCAATATCCGTCCGTTACCTTTACTTCCCCAAGCCCTGTAAACGATACGGGTGCGGCGAAAGCCGCCGTAGACTGTTTCATCCTTTCCCCTCCTTGCCCTTAACCGGTTACGATCATTTTACCATAAAACCCGAAAATTGCAATAACCTTCGCCGTATTTTTGTCCGCAAGAACCGATAACATCCGTCCGATCGGGAACGGAAAAAGCCGCGACCCGTAACCGAGCCGCGGCTTTCCCTTTTTTCGGATTATTCGATGCCTTCGTTCAGCTTTGCAAGCAGAGAATCGAGGTCTTCGCCGTGTACGGCAACCGCCTCGGCAACCGTTTCGCCGTGCGCAAGCGCGCAACCGAAACAGTGCATTCCCGCGCCGAGCAGGATTTCCGCCGCATTGGGGTTGAGTTCCAAGCAGTCCGCAATCAACGTGTCCGCTGTGATTTTCGCCATTTCAAACTCCTTTCCTTTCGTTCTTATCTCTATTTTACCACTTTTTCCCCGACTTTTCAACTGTTTGGGGAAAATTTCTTTTCTCCGCTTAAAGCGCCAACAACCAATAGATCAGCCCGACGGCGGCGCCCGCGCTGACGCCGAACACGATGATCGGTCCCGCAACGACGAACATCTTTGCCGCCATGCCGTATACGAACCCCTCGGTTTTGAATTCGATGGCGGGCGAGGCGACGGAATTGGCAAAGCCCGTGATCGGCACGATGCTTCCCGCGCCCGCGTTTTTCCCGATCCGATCGTATACGCCGAACCCCGTCAGCAACGTGCCCAAGAATATGAGCACGACGGAAACGGTTCCTGCGAGTTCGTCACCCTGCAATCCCGCGAATTCGAGCATATACCGAATAAACTGACCGATACAGCAAATAAACCCGCCTACGAAAAACGCCCTTCCGCACGTCTTGAAATGTTGCGTGGGCGGATTGAAAGAGTTGACGTAATTGATATAATTGCGGTTGTAATTTTCCTTTGACTTCCCCGTCATTGCCGCGCCTCCTCACGGATCTCGACATGCGGCTGATCGGGAAAGCAGCTCTCCCGTTCTTCGCGGGTTTTCCCGAGCGGATTGATCCGAATTTTTTTCATACCCTTAATATGGGAATCCGCCGCAAAAAATATACCGATGCGGAATTTCTCCGCATCGGTTTTCTTTTTCCGCCGCCCTTTCGGTCTCTCAGCAGTAACTTGCGAGCAAATCGTACAGCGTCTGATAAAATTCCCCCAGATAGCTTCGCGCCAGCGTATCCATGGCGTAAGCCTGCAAACGGGCGTCAGGATCCTCTACCTTCATGTAATAATTCCGCACCGCGATAAACCGCTGCGACGGCGAAAGATTGGGATTGGGGTTTTCGGGATAACGGTACGGTCCGTTTTCGTTCCCCTCCGACTGCAATCCCTCGTAAGCGAGCTGATAGAGCAGATCCTGCCGGATGACTTCCGTCCCGCTCTTCACTTCCGCGGCGATCCTCTGCTGTTCCGCCTGATACATTGTCGAACGCGCGGTATTGTTTGCAAGCAGCATGTTGAACAGCTCCTGCGTGGTCCGCTCCGCTTCGGCAATGAGTTCGTTCTTCTTCGTCTGCGCCGCGCGCACCATCGCAAGTTGAACGGCGTTGAGGTTCGCAAATTGTTCGTCCGTAAGATCGATAATGTCGATGGTCATAACCGCCGATCCCTCCTTGTCCGCACCCCGATTTTATCGACGCGGAAAAACCGATCCCGCCCCGCAATTTTCAGCGAAAACTCCCCGCCGCGCAACGCCTTCGGAAGCCGGTATTTCCCCGCTTTGCCGCTTAAAAGGGTTTCGTTGCCCGCCGCGTCTTTGAGCGTTATCGCGAACGGTCCCGTTCCGCACACTTCGATCTCTTCGAGAAAGGTCTCCTTCCAATTCTCTTCCCCGAACGCAAAAGAGACCGTTACCGAACATTCCCGCGAACTGCCCACGTCCTTATCGAGCAACTTGTAGACCGCTTTTCCGTTCACGAAATACACTTCACGGCAGGAGGCGAGCGCTTCGCACGCCGAATCGAGATATCGCCCTTCCGCATACAGCGTGTCGTACGCGTACAGTTTTCCGGCGTTCCTGACGGTGACGGAGGCGTAGTAATTCCCCCGTTCGCTTCCGCCCCAGATCGGTTTTGTGAGATCGATTTCGCCGTCGTCCGCGTTTTTAACGCGCTCGCACGCGCCGCCGCGGTAGGCGTACAGCCCGCGTTCGGTAAAAAAGAACACGCTGTCGCCGCAACGGGCGACCGAGCCTTTCACGATTTTCGGACAGGCGCATACGGGCGCGGCTTTAAAATTGAGCGGGTCGGCAAACGCCGTAAACGCGCTGACACCGTACTCGCGGAACAAGAGAAGCCGTTCTCCGAACGGAACGATTTCGAGAATGTTGCCGAACGCGTCGGGCGGAAGATCGAGAAATCCCGCGCTCTGCGTCGAACGGTCGGAAAAGGTATCGTAAGAAAGGGCGGCGGAATAATTGATGCGCGTACCGTTTCCGATAAAGATCCGCTCGTGATGAAACGCCGCGCACGTTCCGCCCGTCGTCGTTCCGATCGTCTTGATCGTCGTTCCCATCAACTTGTAACAGCGACTCGCGCCGACGGCGATCGAGAACGTCTCCCCGTCCGC
Source organism: uncultured Christensenellaceae bacterium (assembly GCA_910586825.1). Taxonomy (GTDB): domain Bacteria; phylum Bacillota; class Clostridia; order Christensenellales; family Borkfalkiaceae; genus Gallimonas. Next base: position 68,991 of record CAJUJF010000010.1, read on the forward strand.
ATCCTTGTATTCCACGACGCGGTTCAGATTGCTGAACCCCGTTCTGTTCGTCCCCTCTTCGAGATAAAACAGCCGTCCGCCCTCATAGGCGTAGTTATCCGATTCGGTGCAGAATAGTTTGGAGACCTGCATCGTGAGTTCGTACACTTTTGCGATCTGTTCGGCGCAGATGAATGCGCCGTTCTCCCGTCGCGCATGCTCCAAATGAACGGAACGGACGATCCCCCCCGCGCGGATTTCTCCCGCGGGGATCGTGTACGTCCTGTAAGTCGCGGCGGGAACCGCAAGCGTTTTTTCCATTACAGCCACCTCCGCGCCCGCACTTTGAGACGGCGGCGAATGATCTCCGCCGCCCGCAGCGCGTCGCGGAAGCGACGTTCCCAGAGCGCCGCCTCGGCATAGCGCGCCGAAGTCAGACAGAATTCGCACGCCACGCCGTACGAGAGCAACCGCGCGGTGATCTTTCCCGAAAACTCGCTTTCGCCGACGATTTCCTTGTGCTCGGGCGCATAGGCGTAAACGACCGTCAGGGCGCCCGTCTCGGCGGGAACGGAAAGATATGCAGGGTGCGCTTCGAAGTCCACGTCGCGGCCGTCCCCGCCGCGCACGCGAAAGAAATTCACGGGCGCGTGCGCAAGCTCCGAATACGGAATCCGTCCGTTCTGCGGCAAGACCTCTTCCTCCGCCTTTAACGGAAAATAGTCGAGCGCGACTTCGTTTTCCACAAGATTGTAACAGCGCAAAAGAGATTTCAATTCCCCTTCTGGCGCGCCGTCGAGGGTTTCCAATTCCGAAGAGAGATCCTCTCTTCCGAGATTTTCCGCCGCCAGCGCGATCACTTCTTTAACCTTCATATCCTTCCCCCTTTTCCGTTACTCCTCGGTGATCCCCGTGAGCATCGCCTGCCCGCAGGTATTCGCCCTGTCCTTTGTCTACTCTTTATACTTTGCAATTCGCCCTGTCCTTTGTCTACTATTAAGGGCATAAAAAAAGGACGAGCGTACTCGTCCTCTCTCTGCTAAATTGAAATTTAACTTTCTATGTATAGTGTAGGATATTGTTCAAGCAATCGCT
>CAJUJF010000011.1:0-9189 GCA_910586825.1 uncultured Christensenellaceae bacterium
AACTTTTTTCATGGACACCGTTGACAAAGAACCGACATGATGCTATAATCGGTTCAATGAGAGGTGATTATGAAGCGGAAAATATTGTCTGCAATCACAGTCGGCGTTTTGACGGTCGGTGCATTCGGGTGCCTTGCGGGGTGCGGAACGGAAACTTCTCCGGAAATCTTTTATCCGGTTCAAGGGACGGTCATGCAGGTCAAAGACGTAAAGGCGGTTCAAAGCGGCAATCGCCGTACGAATTCTTTCGACGCCGTTATTCAGTCCGCTTCGGGGTTGCAAGCGTTTCTCGAAGAGTATCCCGACGACGCCGAAGCGTTCGGCGGCTATTCGGTTTCCGCAGACGAATCCCTTTTCGTCATGTACCGTTTGCGTCCTTTTTCGGATGAACACGGTTACGCGATTCAATCGCTGCAACAAAAAGACGCCGAATTGTTTGTCTATGTGTCCTATTACGGCGGGACGGATACCGCAATGATGCCTGTTTTGATCATTGCCAAAACGGAGCGTTTAAACGGAATTTCGTCGGTGGACGCGACCTTTCAAGGGCTATCTTTCGAAACGGACGAATACCGCGAAAATACCGTCGGCACGGTCCGCATTTACAATTAAAACATAATAAGCGGCGGCTTCGGAATTCCGAAACCGCCGCTTTCATAACGGATTTGTTTTACATGGCGGGACCGGTCGCGGAAGGCGTGTAGACCCGCGCGGCGAGTTCCTGATTCAGCGAGTAAAGCCCTTTGGCGTCATACCCGTACAGCTCCATTTTCTTGATCATGTCTTCGGCGTTCTTTTCTTCCTCGCCCTGTTCCTTGATGAACCAATCGAGAAATTGCATGGTTTTAAAGTCCTTCGCAGAAAAGGCTTCGGCGTAGATGTCGTTGATGAGCGCGGTAACGTACTGTTCGTGTTCATAGCCCGCCTTTAACGGATCGATCGTGTTTTCGAAAACTTTCACGGGTTTTTCGATTTCGTCGAAAATGACGCGCAAACCGTTGTCGATCAGGTATCTGCGCATCATCATGGCGTGATCTCTCTCTTCCTGCGCCTGAACCTCGTACCAATGCGCAAACCCGTCCAATCCCTCCGCGGCATAGTAATTGGCGAAGTCGAGATAGAGGTATGCGGAATAGAGTTCTTTGTTCACCTGGTTATTGATCATCGTTGCGATTTTTTTCTGTAACATGTTTCACCTCGTAAATTATGTTTCCATTATAACGCGTTTCGGTCGAAAAAGCAAGACATAAACGCAAAATTTTAAAACGCCCGTCGGCTGTATTCCGACGGGCGATCGCGTACAAAAAAACTGTGAGTGCTTTTTTTGTTGACGCATACCGAAGCGGTAACACGGCAGGTGACTCCGACAAAGCTACCTTATGGCACACGCACGGCTCCGTTTAGCGCTGCTGCATCCCTGCCCTGACGCGGTTCGCGGACGCACGTTGCATAAGACCTTGTTATCAACATTCCTTACCGTGTGCGGCCTTCCACACACGACACCGAGAAAAGCTTTCGGCTCTGCTATAGCGGATTGCAGATACAGGGCACCGCTAACTCCCCGCCTATCACAGCGAATACAGTATACCGCAAATCCCGAAATAAATCAAGCGTTTTTGCCGATCGGGCGCGATCAATCTTCGGCGGGCGAAACCAGCACCGTTTTATAGTCGCTGTAAGTCACGAAACCCGCTTTCGCCTTGGGCGGTTTTTTTACGTATTTGAGTTTGCAGTGGTCCACGGGAATCCGGTCGCCGTTTCCGTCGGAATACTTCGCGCAGATCCCCGCGGCAAACAGCAGCGTCTCTTCGGGAACGGACCTGCCTTCCGTCCTGATCAGCACGTGACAGGAATGATATTTCTGCGCGTGCAGCCAGATATCTTCGGGCGCGCCCGTTTTCAGCAACTTGTCGTTTTGCAGATTGTTTCTGCCCGCAAAGATGCGGAATCCCGCTTTTTCGTAGGCGCGGAAAGGGATTTCCGCTTTCTTTTTCCGCGTTTTTTCCTGCGGCGCTTTCAGGATCCCCGCTGCGCCGAGTTCTTCTTCCGCGCATTTCAGATCGTCCGCGGTGCTTGCGGAAGTGACCGCCGCGCGCAGGCTTTGCAGATAATCGAGTTCTTCGCGCGCTTCTTGCTCCTGCGGGATCAGCGCTTCGAGCGTACGTTTTTGTTTGCGGTATTTTTTGAAATAATTCTGCGCGTTTTGCGCGGGCGTAATTCGGCTGTCCAACGCAATTTTCAAAGGCGCGCCGCCGTAAAAGTTTTCCAGCTCGCAGGCGTCGAGTCCGCGTTCGAGGCGATATAGATTCGCCGTCAGCAGTTCACCTTTCACGCGGAGTTCTTCCGTGTTTTCGCATTCGCGGCGTTTGTCGAGAATTTGACCGAGCCGCTTTTCGTGTTTTTTGACGGAGGCGTTGATCGCCGAAAGCAAACGGCGGGATAGTTCTTCGAATTCTTTGATCGCCCGTTTGTCGCGGTAAAACGCCGTCTGCGCTTCCGAAAGCGTTGCATAGGGGATCGCGCCCGTCACGGAATAGGCGTAAAAATCGACGGGCTTTCCCTCGCGGCGCAACACGCACGGCGCCGTCGGGGAACGGAAGATAAAGTTGGACACGTGTTTCGCATAGTCGCCGCCGCGGTAGGTTTCCGCGATTTTCTCCGCGGTTGCGGGCGCGAGTCCCGACACTTTGAGAAACAGCGCGCGCGGATCTCCTTCGAAGCCGGTAAGGGCGGTTCGGAGCGCGGAAAAGTCCTGCGGATCCGCTTTGTCCTGCGGCGCGGGAAGCGCGTATTTCGCGCCCGCAAAGATCATGCGTTTGCAGTTTTCGTCAATCGAGGTGGTCTTCATCGCGCCGAGAATGGTTCCGTTTTCGGTGAGGATCAGGTTGGAATACTTCCCCATGATCTCCGCATAAAGGATCCGTTCGCAGGACGAGAAGTCGGAAACGCATGCCAGACGGAACCGGTAAATGCGTTCGAAACCCACCGTTTCCACCGCAAGGATTTCCGCGCTTTGCAGGTGTTTGCGTAACAGCATGCAAAAATTCGGCGCGACAAGGGGGTTTTCTCGGTCGTTTTCCGTAAAATACACGCCGCATTCGGAGGCGTTTACGTTCAGAATTAGTTTCACCGTTTCTTTTCCCGTGTAGATGATCAGGGAAAGCTCTTCGCGGGAGGGCTGGTTGATGCGGTTGATTCTTCCGCCCGCGAGCGTTCCGTTCAGTTCGGCGGCGTTGCGGCGGATGGTAAATGCGTCTTGCGGCACGGTTTTTTCCTCGTTTGCGCGCGGGGTTCAAACGGATCGCTTTCGCGCGCATCTTGAATTATAAACCAAAAAACCAAAATTGTAAATAAAAACGCTTTCCTTTTGGCGGGCGATATGGTAAAATATAGCGTACGAAATTATCAACACGAACGGTAGAGGAGTAAAAAAATGAAGTACGAAGTTGCAACTGCCGAAAAAAGCACGGTAAAAATCACAATGACCTTTAACGCCGAAGAATGGGCGCAGGCAAACGACAAAGCTTATCTTGCAAACAGAAAAAAATACGCGGTAAACGGATTCCGAAAGGGAAAAGTGCCTAAGCACGTACTTGAACTCTATTACGGAAAGGGGCTGTTTTACGAAGACGCGCTGAACGGCTTGTTCGCCGAACACTACGGCAAGATCCTTGACGCGGAAAAAGGCAAGTTTACTTCGGTCGGAGATCCGTCTCTTTCGGTGGAAGATCTTACGGACGAAAAAGTCGTGCTCGTCGCGAATACGCCCGTGAAGCCGGACGTGAAAATCGGGCAGTACAAGGGTATAAAAATCAACAAATTTGAATATACTGTTACGGACGCCGACGTGGCGGCGGATATCGAATCCACCCGCGAACGCGTTGCGGAAAAAGGTCCCGCGGAGGACCGTCCCGCACAGTTGAAAGACGTTGCGAATATCGATTTCGTCGGCAAGCTCGACGGCAAGGAATTCGACGGCGGCACGGCGAAGGGTTTCGATCTGACGCTCGGCTCCCACCAGTTTATTCCCGGCTTCGAAGAACAGGTCGCGGGCATGAAGGTCGGCGAGACCAAGGATATCGAAGTCACATTCCCCGAAGATTATCAGGCGGAGGACCTGAAAGGCAAGAAAGCGATCTTTACCGTTAAGCTGAATCGCCTGACGGAAAACAAGCTTCCCGCGCTTGACGACGCGTTCGCCAAGAAGATGGGAAGCGAGACGCTGGACGCCTATAAGGCAAAAGTCCGCGAGCGGCTTATCAAGAACGCGGAATCCCGTTCGCGCAACGAGACGGAAGACGCGATCCTTACCGAAATCGCAAAGACCGCCGAAGCGGAGATTCCCGAAGCGATGATTTCCCGTCAGGAAGACGTTTCGATGCAGAGAATGGAATACAATCTCATGTATCAGGGGATCCGCATGGAGGATTACCTCGGCTATATCGGCACGACGAGAGAAGAGTATAAAAAGAATTTCGAAGCGGACGCCCGCCGCACCGTATTGCATCAGCTGATCGTCGAAAAGCTGATCGAAACGGAAAAGATCACTGCGACGAAGAAAGAGATCGACGCCAAGATCGCCGAGCAGGCGAAGAGCGTCGGCAAAGAGGCGGCGGAATATCAAAAGACGATGGATCCCCGTCAGTTCGAATATATCGAAAACGATATCAAAGTGACGAAGCTGTTCGACTTTTTGATGGCAAACAACGAAATGACGCTTTATAAAGAGGAAAAGAAGGCGGCGGAAAAGCCCGCGGCGAAGAAGTCTGCGCCCAAAGCGGACGGCGAAAAGCCTGCGGCAAAGAAAGCCGCTCCCAAAGCGGACGGCGAGAAGCCCGTGGCAAAGAAAGCCGCTTCCAAAACGGACGGCGAGAAGTCGGCGGCGAAAAAACCCGCTGCCAAAAAAACGGCGGAACCCAAGAAAGGAGAATAAGCGCGATGCAGGAAAAAAACGTTCTTGTGCCTTACGTGGTAGAACGCACTTCCGGCGGCGAACGGAGTTACGATTTGTACTCCCGCCTTCTGGAAGACAGAATTATTTTTCTGAGCGGTGAGATCGACGACGCGGTTGCGAATACCGTCGTCGCCCAGCTCATTTATCTCGAAGGCAAAGATCCCACCAAAGACGTGAGCCTGTACATCAACAGTCCCGGCGGGTCCGTTTCCGCGGGGCTTGCGATCTACGATACGATGAACTATATCAAGTGCGACGTGTCTACGATCTGTATCGGGCTTGCCGCATCCATGGGCGCGTTTCTGCTCTCTTCGGGCACGAAGGGAAAGCGCTATGCGTTGAAAAACAGCGAGATCATGATCCATCAGCCTCTCGGCGGCGCGCAGGGTCAGGCGAGCGATATCAAAATTCAGGCGGAACACATTCTGCGCATCAAGGAAAAGATGACGAAGATTCTTGCCGAGAATACGGGGAGGTCCGTTTCGGAAATCGAAAGGGATACCGACCGCGACAATTATCTTTCCGCCGACGAGGCAAAAGCATACGGTTTGATCGATAAGGTTTACGAAAAACGGTGATTCACGGAGACGGCGTTTTTCGGCAAGAACGGGCTTTGTGAATATCAGGAGTTTTTATGGCAAACAAATTCGATAAATACGAACAGAACTGCTCTTTTTGCGGCAAAGAAAAGGCGAAGACGAAGAAGTTGATTTCGGGTCCGGACGGCGTGTGCATTTGCGACGAGTGCGTTGCGCTCTGCAACGACATGCTCGCGAAATCCCCCGTGTCGAACGTGGAAGCGGTCGAGCTGAAAAAACCTGCCGAGATCAAAGAAGAGCTGGATAAGTATATCATCGGGCAGGATAAGGCGAAGCGGGTGCTTTCGGTAGCGGTGTATAATCACTATAAACGCATCAACGCCATGATCGCGCCGAAAAAGCGGGACGGCGACAGCGACGATATCCGCGCGGCGGCAGAGAAAAAGGGAACGGAAGCGGAAGAGAACAAAGAGGACGAAGTCGAGATCGAAAAGAGCAACATTCTCTTGTTGGGTCCGACGGGCAGCGGAAAAACCTTGCTTGCGCGGACGCTTGCGCGGATTTTGAACGTGCCGTTCGCGACGAGCGACGCGACGACGCTGACCGAAGCCGGTTACGTCGGCGAGGACGTGGAAAACATTCTTTTAAAACTCATACAGAACGCCGATTACGATATCGAGCGCGCTCAGCGCGGAATCATCTATATCGACGAAATCGATAAGATCGCGCGCAAAGGCGAAAACGTGTCGATCACACGCGACGTATCCGGAGAGGGCGTGCAGCAGGCGCTTCTGAAAATTATCGAGAGTACGGTTGCGAGCGTGCCTCCGCAGGGCGGCAGAAAACACCCCCAGCAAGACTGCATGCGCATCGATACGACGAATATTTTGTTCATTTGCGGCGGCGCGTTCGTCGGATTGGATAAGATCGTCGGCGCGCGCAAAGACGATTCCGGTCTCGGTTTCGGCGGAAAAGTAAAGCTCGGCGAGAACGAAGTGGATTATTCCCTTCTCGACGACGTAAAGCCGCAGGATCTCACGAAATTCGGGCTGATTCCCGAATTTGTCGGCAGGGTTCCCATCGTCGTCAGCCTGCAAGCGCTGGACGAGGACGCGCTCGTGAACATTCTCACCAAGCCCAAAAACGCGATCATCAAACAGTATCAGAAGCTGGTCGGCATGGACGGCGTGAAACTCACGGTAGAGGACGGCGCGGTGCGCGAGATCGCCAATACCGCGATTCGTTTGAAAACGGGCGCGCGCGGACTGCGTACGATCATCGAAAGTCTCATTACGGACGTAATGTACGATATCCCTACCCAGAAGAACGTGGAAGAGGTCATCATTACGCGCGAATGCGTCGAGAGCGGCGCAAAACCGAGATTGGTTTACAAAAAAACTGCATAACGGACGGAAAGCGGGCAAGCTTGCCCGCTTTTTTCGTGCCGTCGGAACGCCCGATCATCATTTTCAAATGAATGAATTTATCAAAAAGTGTTGACAAGGATAATTTCACGTGGTATACTTTTTATGGTTTAGTTCGTCGTTAAGCAGTTTAGGAAAAGGCGAACGAACCCGACTTTATAATTCGGCTCTTTGCCGCATAGCGGTTAATATAAGAGAAATACTAAATCCGGGGGGAAACAATGAAGAAAAAGAAGATTTTGTCTGCGGTCGTGGTAACGACGGTCGTATGTGCGTCGGCGTTTACGCTGTTCGGTTGCGGTGGCAATTCCGAGCCAACGACTTATACCGTGACGTACGAAAAGGGTGCGGAAGACGCAACGGGTACGGCGCCGCAGAGCGTCAGTTATGCGGAAGGTGCGGAATTCGTTCTGGAAGCGAATCCGTTTGTGCGCGAAGGTTATACTTTCAAAACTTGGTCTGACGGCGAAAATGAATATTTGGCGGGAGCAACTTATCGCATGCCCGCGAACGCAGTTGTGTTTACGGCGCTGTGGACGGAGACAACGACGCCTCCCGCAAAGTTCACGGTAACGTTCAAGGACGGGAGCAAGGTTCTCGAAACCAAAGAGGTGACTTCGGGCGGGAAACTTACGTTCCCGACTCTGCCGACCGCGCCGGACGGCAAAGAGTTCGATTGCTGGGTGATAGAAGGCACGACGACGAAAGTTACGACGGACACCGTGGTTACGGGTGCGATGACGGTCGTCATTCAGTGGAAAGATAAAACTTCCACGTTGCCCGATTCCAACGATCCCGTTGCGTCGGAAGACGGATACACCGTTACGGAAGATATCAAAGCCGACGTAAAAGCCTGGTATGCCGCCGGCACGCCGCTTTATTATCTTGCGGAGGGGAAACCCGTGACCGTGAAGGCGACGATGACCGCAGCTGCGGCGCAGGCGCATTCCGGTTTGTTGGTAGATGTCAATAACATCAACGGGGAATATTTCCGACTCCGTCCCGATGCGGCGCTGTTTACCGATCATTCGGGCGCTTCTTGGGAAACCAACAAAAACGAAGAGATTTATGCGAACGTGACGAACGTTTGGACGAAAGGGACGCTTGAAGATTACCTCGGTTTGTTTGCGGACGGCGCTTCGGTCGTGCAGGTCACGAAAACTACGCTCAGCGACAATACGGTAACGCATACCGTGACCAGCTATGCGGCGACGGACACGAAATTCGAAAATCCCGTTACGATCGTAACTTACACCATTAAGAGTACGACGGATATCGGCGAAGCGATGATCGGCGTATATCTGGACGGCGGGATCACGCTTTCCGAAGTGATCGCGAAATATCATACCGATACCAACGTCGTATTTACGACTACGTTTGATTATAACGGCGGCAAGCGCGCAGACGATACGGCGGACGTTTCCGAAAACGCGGTGCTTACGTTGCGCAAAGATTCGGAATATGAATTCGGTGTCGATCCCGTCAAGACGGGATATACCTTCGTCGGTTGGAAGTCTTCGAACGACGCCGATACCAAGCTCTATAAAGCGGGCGAAAAAGTTACCATATCGGGCGAGGTCACTTTTACGGCACAGTGGACGGAAACCGTCTATACGCAACCCGAAGGGTCGCTGTTGCCGGATAGAATAACCGGTTGGGCGGAGAATACCGACGCGGAACACGGTAAGAAGTCGGTCGGCGAAGACGGTTGGATGTTCACGGCAAACAAGTCCGGCGACTGGGCGTACACGTTTAAGTATGAACACGAGACCGTGCTTACGGTTGCAAACAATTCGTTGTATTACGACATAACGATTGAAGGCGAAGCAAACGATCAGGCGAATATAGTGTTCTATATTACGAATAGAATGTACTTCTATTTGAATGAGATCATCGGGACAAAAAAAGCGGGGCATTATACGGGTTCAATCACGCTTGACGAAATCAATGCGTTGCTTGCGAAAAAATATCCGGCAGATAACACGGTTGAGGATAGACGGTTTACGCCCGGCGAAACGTTAAAAATCGTTAAAGTTGCGCCTTATATTTATGACGGCGGTACGCTTACGATCAAGGATTTGAGAGCGGCAGAAACCGTATATACGAAAGACGGATCGATTATCCCCGAAAGTATTTCCGGTTGGGCAGACGATGCAAGCGCGGCGTTTGGTACGAAGTCGATCGGTGCAGACGGATATGTATTTACGGCAAACAAGCCCGGCGACTGGGCGTACACGTTTAAGTATGAACACGAGACCGTGCTTACGGTTGC
>CAJUJF010000011.1:9289-63633 GCA_910586825.1 uncultured Christensenellaceae bacterium
TCCGGCAGATAACACGGTTGAGGATAGACGGTTTACGCCCGGCGAAACGTTAAAAGTTATCAGAATTGCGCCTTATATTTATGACGGCGGTAAAATTTCGATCGCCTATCTCGGTGTAAAAACGACGCAGTACACCGTAACTTATCACGACGGAGCGGAGGGCGAAGACATTGCCGTTCCCGAAACGGCGACGGTAAACGCAGGCGAAAAACACACGGTCGGCGAGGCGATTTCGCGCGAAGGCTTTGTATTCCAAGGCTGGACGGACGGAACCAATTCGTACCGCGCGGGCGACGAAATCACCGTTACGGGGAACGTGACGCTCACGGCGGTCTGGACGGCGGTCGGTCAGAATACCGTCACCTATGTCGGCGGCGGCGAAGGCGTAACGGGGCTTCCTGCGGTTCAGAGCTTTGAAAAGGACGCCGAAGTCACGCTGACGAGTACGGTGCCCGTTCGCGCGGGATATGTGTTCGACGGTTGGGAGGTCACGAGCGGCGGCGAAGCGGTTGCGGTTACCGACAATAAATTCACGATGCCCGAAGCGGACGTTGTGATCACGGCGAAATGGATCGCCGTTTACGAAGTGGTTTATGCGGGCGCGGCAGATCTTCCCGAAACGGCGACGTATAAAGCGGGCGAAGAAATTACCCTTCCCGCGGATCCCGTTAAGACGGGGTATACTTTCTCCGGCTGGGAAGTGAAACAAGGCGAGGACGAAGTTGCGGTCGTCGAAGGTAAATTTACGATGCCTGCGGGCGACGTTACGGTAACGGCGACCTGGACGGTTAACACTTATACCGTTACGTTTAAAGGCGAATCGGACATCACGGTAGAAAAAGCGTACGGAACTGCAATCGGCGATTGGAGTGGTTCCGTTACCGATCCTACGGAAAACGAGTACGGGTTTGATTTCATAGGTTGGTATGTCGGCGATACGAAATTGACGGCGGAATACGAAGTGACGGAAAACGTGGAAGCCGTTGCGAAATACGCGAAAGAAATCGGTGAGGAAGGCAACGTTCTTCCGTTCACGGCAGATAATCCTGCGTGGATTTATACCTTGGAAAAAGGCAAGGCCGTTACGCTTTACGGAACGATGACTTCGGGAGGCGCGGAGAATTTCCATTCGGCGATCATGTATCTGTTTGACGCTGCCGCGTCGAAACCGGACTTTTTGATGCGTTCCGACTGGTTCTTCGATTCGGTCGGAGGAGGCAATTCCATCCAAAACGGGGATAGCGCTACGCACGCAACCATGAATATCGTGGTCACGAAAGCGGTGGGACCTAATTGGGACGTGTTCAAAAACGTGTTCAGCGATTCCGATATCGCCGTTACTTTCGATTGGACGGATGAGTCGACCATATACGTCGGCGTTCGGTATATGAATCCCGCGTACAGTTCTGCCGAGTTCATGTATTATACGATTTCGGCGGCTGCGGATCATACGCTTGCGGAAAGCTATAAGGTCGGCGTGGGCGGCGAAGCTTGCCATATCGTATTTACCGATATCAGGGAAGCGGGCATGGCTTTCACGAATCTCAGGCCTTCTGCGAACCAGAACCCTACGGAAGAAAATCCTGTCATTATCGGCTCCGAAGCGTTTAACGTCAATACGCAGGCGGCGTGGGGATGCGAAATCGCAAAAGGCGACAAAATTGTCATAAGCGGTACGCAGACTTCGAAAGGGGAATTGAATCATCAGGAGACCGCCGTGGGCTTGATGTCCGATAAAACGGTGCATAATCCGTGTACGGGCGCTGCTTCTAAAATGCCTTATTTCCGCGGAGATGCTTGGGTTGACGGTTCAGTGGAAAACGGCGGCGTGCACACCGTTGCGGCCGAAAATTGGACGATAACGAAAAATGCGACGACGAACGGTTACGGAAGCGGTGATTATTGGGTGGAGACGAAAGATCTGTTCAAGGATTGCGATCTTACGATCACCGTTGATTGGAGCGCTGTAACGCAAATTAAGATCACGTTATCCTACGTAAAGGGTGAAAAGAGTTACGTGCAGGATTTTGTGATTTCGGCGACGGAAGGTAATGAATTGAACGATCGCTATACCATGTTGCTTGGCTGTGCGGAATCGTATGCGCGAATCACTTCTATTACGAAGACCGCCGTCTGATCGACCGAATAAGAACGAAAACCCCCTGCGAATTCCGCAGGGGGTTTTATTTTGGGCAGAATCCACAAATGACAGAAGTGTATCCTCCTTATTTTTGTGCATATTGCACAAAAATAAGGGAAAACATTAGATCATTTCACGATTGATATTTTCGGCGCGATCGTGTAAAATAAGAATATCGAATTAAATTATTATTTGGGAGGAAATTATGTCCGGTCTTTTACTCAAAGGCATTAACAAGGTTTATCCCGGCGGAAACCAAGCGGTGTTTGATTTCTGTCTCGACATTCGGGATAAAGAATTCATCGTTTTCGTAGGACCTTCCGGTTGCGGTAAGTCGACGACGCTACGTATGATCGCGGGGCTCGAAGAGATCACTTCGGGCGAGCTGTATATCGACGGCAAGCTGGTGAACGACGTCGTTCCCAAGGACAGAGATATCGCAATGGTTTTCCAGAACTACGCGCTGTATCCCCACATGTCCGTGTACGACAACATGGCGTTCGGCTTAAAACTTCGCAAAGTTCCCAAGGAAGTGATCGACGAAAAGGTTAAGGCCGCCGCGGAGATCCTTGGCATTACCGATTATCTTTCCCGTAAACCGAAAGCGCTTTCCGGCGGTCAGCGTCAGCGTGTCGCGCTCGGCCGTACGATCGTCCGCGAGCCGAAGGTGTTCTTGCTCGACGAGCCTCTGTCGAATCTCGACGCGAAGCTCCGCGCGCAGATGAGAACGGAAATTTCCAAATTGCACGTGCGCCTTGCGACGACGTTCATCTACGTTACGCACGACCAGATCGAAGCGATGACGATGGGTACCCGTATCGTCGTTATGAAAGACGGCTTCATGCAGCAGGTGGATACCCCTCAGAACCTCTACGACTACCCGATCAACCTGTTTGTCGCGGGCTTCATCGGCACGCCGCAGATGAACTTCTTCCGCGGCTCCACGATTACGGAAGAGGGCGGCAAAACGTACGTCAACTTTATCGGCGGAAACAAGATCGTTCTTCCCAAGGCGATCGTTGCCAAGATCAAGAATATCGACGACTATAAGAACACGGGCAAGGAAGTTACGCTCGGCGTTCGTCCCGAAGATATTCACGAGGACGACCTGTTCATTTCCAACTCGCCCGAAACGATCGTGAAGGCAAAAATCGACGTTATCGAAAAGCTGGGCGCGGAGACGCAGATCTATTGCGACCTCGACTATAACAGCGATAAGAGTTCGATCGTCGACAACGCGGCTCAGATGATCGCGAAGATCTCTTCGCGTGCGACGGTTAACCTCGGTGAAATTGTGGAACTTGCGTTTGACGCGAAACACATTCATCTCTTCGACGGCTATACCGAAGCGACGATGTTGGAGCGCGACGAGCATTACGACGTGATTCCCGAAAACGCGGAGGGCGCGGCGTTCGTACCTCCTACCCCTCAGGAAATGAAAGCGCAGATCGATGCGGCGCGCGTCGTCACCAAAGAAATGAAGAAACAGGCGAAACGCGACGCGAAGATGGCGGCGAAAAAGGCGGCGGCCAACGACGGCGAAGCGCAAGCGCAGAAAGCCGTGGAGATGGCGGCGGAGACTGCGGCGATCGAAGCCGCGCAGTTGCCGGCAACGCCCGTTGCGCCCGCTCCCGCAGTACCCGCGGAACCCGTAGTCGCCGCTCCCGCTGTGGAATCGGTTGTTGCGGATATTCCCGTTGCGGCGGAAGAAGTTCCCGCCGAGCCGGTGAAAGAAGAAAAACCGGTTGCGGAAAAACCGGCGGCAAAGCCCGCGGCGAAGCCGGCCGCGAAACCTGCGGCGAAACCCGCGGCAAAGCCCGCGGCGAAACCCGCGGCGAAACCCGCGGCAAAACCCGCGGCAAAACCCGCGGCAAAACCTGCGGCGAAACCTGCGGCGAAACCTGCGGCAAAACCCGCGGCGAAACCCGCGGCAAAACCTGCGGCAAAACCCGCCGCAAAACCGCCCGTTAAGAAAGATTGATCCCGTTTACCAAAGAGCGTTTGCCGATTCGGCAAACGCTCTTTTTTGAGGGAGGCGGAAATCATTGACAAATTCCCGAAAAAGGGGTATGATAAGTTACCGATTCTATCAAAAGGAGGACTGCGGAAATGTGGTGGGAAGTGATTACCGATGCTTTGCTTGATACGCTGAAACTGTTTCCGTTCCTTTTTTTGCTTTATATTCTGATCGAACTCATGGAGCATAACACCCGAATCGGAAAGCCGAACGGCGCGCTGAACGGCAAGTTTGCGCCGCTTGTGGGCGCGGCGTCGGGATTGGTGCCGATGTGCGGGTTTTCGGTGATGGCGGCAAAGCTCTGGCAACATCGTCACGTAACGCTCGGAACGTTGCTTGCCGTGTTTATTGCGACGAGCGACGAGGCGTTTATCGTGTTGTTGCTTTCGGAAGCGGACTGGTTGAATAAAGTCGTATCCGTAATCGCGCTGTGCGGCTGTAAAATCGTGCTTGGCGCCGCGGTGGGGTATCTTGCCGACGCGGTATCGGCGCGCGGGAAGCGGGCTTTGGCGCCGCTCTCTTCGTCTGTATGCGCAGGCGGACATGTGCACGGGCACCGCAGCGAGGCGGAAACACGCGGAAATTCCGATGAAATGCACGGCGGCGCACATGAAGAGGAACACACGCGGGAAGCGCACGCCCATGAACACGGCGCATTTAGCGCGTGCGAACATAAGCACGGGAAAGAAAGCAATTTGTCTCTCTATTTTTTTGCGCCGCTGTTGCACGCTCTGAAAATCGCGGCGTTTATCCTCGTCGTGAATCTTGCGTTCGGGTATCTGTTTTTCGGGATCGGCGGCGGGGATTCGGAGGTCGGACAAGCCCGCGTCGTCGCATTTTTGCAGGGGTCGGGTTTCTGGTTTCAGCCGATCGTCTGTTGTCTTGTCGGGCTGATTCCGAATTGCGCTTCGAGCGTAGTATTGGCGCAGACTTACGCCGTGGGCGGGATCGCGTTCGGCGGTTGTCTTGCGGGGCTTGTCGTGAATGCGGGACTCGGCTATCTGGTGCTCATGCGCGACGTGAAGGATTGGAAGCGCGCGGCGTTGATCATTGCAGTCATGTCGGCGGCGGGGCTTGTCGCGGGATATGCGGCGAATGCGATCGGACTGATGATTCCGCCGTTGCGGTAATACGGGAGGGATTATGAATTTTTTCAGTGAAAAGGCGCTTAGCGTCGTCCCGTATACGGCGGGGGAACAGCCCAAAGACAGACGCTATATCAAACTCAACACCAATGAAAATCCCTATCCGCCCACGCCGAAATTACGGGAGCTTTTTTCCACGTTCGATCCGTCCGCGCTGAAATATTATCCGGCGCCCGCTTCCGATGCGTTGCGGCGGGAAATCGCGCTTTGCGAGGGGACGGAGACAGAAAACGTGTTTTGCGGTAACGGGTCCGACGAAGTTCTGTATCTTGCGTTCGCGGCGTTTTTCGATCGGAACAGAAGCGCATGTTTTGCCGATATCACCTATTCGTTTTACGAAGTGTTTGCAAAAATTCACGGCGTGCCGTACGTAACCGTGCCGCTTGATCACGATTTTCGCATCGATCCGGAAAAATTGCGCGCCGCACAATGCGCGGGGTATCTGATCGCCAATCCGAACGCGCCGACGGGCGTGGGGATCCCGCTTGCGGAAATGGAGGCGTTTACGGCTTCCGTGCCCGATAAACTCGTCGTCGCCGACGAAGCGTATATGGATTTTTACGGGCAATCCTGCGTGCCGCTCGTTCGGAAATATAAGAATCTGCTCGTCGTCAAAACGTTTTCGAAGAGCTATTCCCTCGCGGGAATCCGTTGCGGCTATGCGGTCGGAGACGCTGCGCTGATCGACGGGTTGTTTCGCATGAAAGACTGCATGAACTCTTATCCCGTTGACTCGTTTTGCGAAGCCGTTTGTTCCGTCGCGTTACAGGATCGGGAATATCATGCGGAAACGGTGCGGCTCGTGGTCTCCGAGCGGGAACGCCTGCGCGGAAGTCTGCTGGATTTGGGGTTCACGGTTCCCGAAAGCAAGGCGAATTTTCTGTTTGCGGGAAAGGCGAAAAAGAGCGGCGGGGAAATTTACCGCGCGCTGAAAGAGGAAGGCGTTCTCGTACGTTATTGGGATCGACCGATCCTGCGCGATTTTTGTCGTATTACCGTCGGTACGCCCGAAGAAAACCGTATTTTAATAGAAAAACTGAAAAAAATACTCTCGTAAGAGGTGGATTATGCGGCTCGCCGTCAATTCCGTACCGAAGATAAATGCAAAAGAGGAAACGGAGGAGAATACGGTCGGGCTGTGTTTTTGTTCGGCGCAGGACGTGATTTCGGAACTGCTGCCGCGTCTCGGCGGAAAGGTGTTGCTTGCGGGAGACGCGGGCGCGATGTCCGCGTTGGCGCCGTTCGGAAGATCTTCCCGCACGGTTACGGTGGTCGCGGAAGAGGACGCCCTTCCGCTCTTTTCGATGCCGGACGGCATCGGCGCCGTGATCGCCGCAGGCGGGGCCAAAACGCTGTTGTCGGCGCGGTTTTTTGCGGGGATCCGTCGGATTCCCTGTTATCTGTTTCCCGTTTCCGCCGACTTGTACGGCGTATTCGGCAAACGCGGAAAAGTGCGTCTGGGCGCACATGTTGCGGAAATGCCGCTTGCAGAAGGGCAGGTGTTTTACGATGCGTCTCTGCTCGGCAATTCGTTCGGCGACGGATACGGCGCGCTGTTGCTCGCGCGGCTTTCTCTGTTCGAGGACGGCGCGCTGTGCGCCTTTCGGATACGAACGGAAAATCCGTGCGCGGAACGCGCGCGGGAGATCCTCACCGAAATTGCGATTTCGCCGCGGGAGATATTGCAGTCCAATGCGGAACTGCGCCGTCTGGAAGGCGCGGGATTGCCCGCAGGAGAGGCGTTCGCGCTCGAAGGGTTACACCGCGCGGCGGGGGAGTCTTTGCCCTGCTGGCGGGCGTTCCGCGCGTTGACGGCGGTTTACGAAGCGTTCTTTGCGTCGGGTGTGCCGCGGAGGTATTTCGTTCCGGATTATGCGGCGCGCGCCGCGCGCGCGGGCGTGGAGCGTTGGGAGATTTCCGTGCCGACGCGGGCGGAATATGCGGCGCGGGCGTTGGCGTTCGAACGCATGCGCGCGAAGATGCGCGCGGAGATCTCCGCGATTCGTTCCGCAACGGCGGAATACGGTCGGGTGCTGGAAAATCTTACGGGAGAACCGCTTCCGGCGGCGGATCTTTCGGCGCTGAAAATCTTGCCGGAACGTCATCCCGGCGGACTTTGCTCCGTGATTCGGGACTTCGGTTTATTGGAATTTTAAAGGATAGGAACATGACGGAAGAAGAATTGCTTGAAAGTACCGATTTGTTTTTGCTCGATTTGGACGGTACGGTTTATCTGAGCGAGAAACCGATCGGGGATATGATCGGTACGCTGTCGCGGTTGCGTAAAATGGGAAAGCGTATCGGCTATCTCACCAATAACTGTTCCAAAACGGTGCGGGAGTATGAAGTTTCTCTCCGTCGTATCGGAATTCTGGAAGACGGGGATCGGATTTTCACGCCGGGCGTCGCCGCCGCGGAGTTGTTGAAAACGGAATATCGGGGAAAACGCGTCCACGTTCTCGGAACGGACGCCATGAAGAATTATCTTGCGGAAGAGGGGATCGCGCTTGTCGATGCCGATCCGGAAGTCTGCTTGCTGGCGTACGACACCTGCGTAACGTTCGAGCGTTTGAAACGGTTCAACGAGTTCCTGCAAACGGGCGCGCCCTATCTCGCCACGCATGCCGACGCGGTGTGTCCGACCGACGGATTCCCGATGCCGGACGTCGGGGCGTTTATCGCCTTTTTCGAATACGCGAGCGGGCGCCGTCCCGACGTCGTATGCGGCAAACCGCATACGGCGCTTTGGCGGTGCGTGCAAAAGGCGTACGGGCTTCCCGCAGAACGCGTTTGCATGGTCGGCGACCGCTTGTACACGGATATCCGTTTCGGCAACCGTCACGGTCTTCGCACGGCTCTGGTGCTGACGGGCGACGCCACGGAGGCGGATGCGGCGGTTTCGGAGGACAAGCCGGATTTGATTTTGCAAGATTTTAACGGGATTTTCGGATAATTTGTTCCGAAAGGGTTTCAAAACGGTGAAAAGAGTGTTACAATATAGACAGAAATATACGACGGAGGACGCTATGCAGGAAGTGACGTTGAAAAGTGCGCAGCCCGTTCTGGAATTCGGGCTTTCGGGAGAAATCGACTCGGAAAATGCGGACGAGTTTTACGATACGGTGATGAAGGAATATTCCTCCGCGCCGAACGACGTGCTGTTTGACTGCGCGGGGTTGGAATTTATCGATTCCACGACGCTCGGCACGTTCGTGAAAATTTTGAAACATGTAAAAACGGACGGGCGTAAACTCCGTCTGTCCAACCTCAACGCGCGTTTGAAAAAACTGTTCGTGATCTGCGCGCTCGATACGATTATGGAGATCGACGCATGAACGGCATGACGCTGGAACTCGCATTGAAGAACGAATTGATGACGACCGTACGGCTGGCGACGGGCGGGGTCTGTTCTCTTGCGGGGCTTGGGCTTGACGACAGCGAAGATTGCAAAGTGTGCGTGACGGAAAGCCTTTTGCTGTTGAAGCACCGCGGGTACCTTTCTGCGGAGATCCGTTACGGCTATGAGGACGGGTTTGAAATTTCGATCGAAGGCAAGAGCGTCGGCGGGGAAAAATCCTCTCCTGCGGAAGACGAAATCTCCGTTGCGCTGTTAAACGCCCTGGCGCAGAATGTGACGATGGAGAAGCGGAACGGCGAACTTTGTAAAGTTGCGTTCCGGTTCGGGACAAAGGCATGAACGAAGACGAGCTTTTCGCAAAATACAGGGCGACGGGCGATCTTCGCATCCGCAACGAAATCGCCGAAAAGTATCTGTACATAGCCGCCGTGCTGGCGAAGAAATTCGTCGGCCGCGGCGTCGATTACGACGACCTGTATCAGGTCGCCTCTCTTGCGCTATTAAAAGGAATCGACCGTTTTGACGAGACGAAAGGGTTGCAGTTTTCCACGTTTATCACGCCCACGATCACGGGGGAGATCAAAAATTATTTCCGCGACAAATCGCGGCTCGTGCATCTTCCGCGCAGGGTCGCGGAAATGCGCGCTTCCATCAAGCGCGCGGCGGACGCGCTCGTTTCCGAGACGGGCAGAAAGCCGACGGCAAAAGAGATCGCCGGAAAGCTCGGCGTCACCGAAGAAGAAGTTCTGCGCTGTGCGGAAGCGGGCGGCGTGGTCTCGCTCGATAATTCCGTGGACGGCGGAAAGGAGGGTGTGAGCTTTCACGAGATCCTGCCCGCCGCGGACGACGTGTTCGAGGCGGTAGAGACGAAGGACGCCGTCTGGTCGGCGCTGAAAACGCTTTCGGAGGCGGAGCGCGCGCTTGTGGGGTACCGCTTCGGGGACGAACTTTCGCAGACGGAGACGGCGAAACGAATGGGCGTATCGCAGATGAATGTTTCGCGTATGGAGCGGAAAATTTTGCAAAAGCTAAGGGAAACGCTTGGGAAAAGCATGGTGGAATAATGGTTTTTGTGATTGAAGATTTCGCCGCCATGAAGGCGGCGCTTGCGGATATGTGCGCGGAGTTCCGCCGCGATTCCGTACCCGAAACTTCGGTGTTCGATTGTAAACTTGTTGCAAACGAACTGATTTCCAACGCTTTGCGGTACGGCGGCGGAAGGGCGAAGTTCCGCGTAGAACGGCAGGGAAACGACGTTACGATCTCCGTAAAGAGTTTCTGCGACTTCGTGCCGCCGGAATGCAGTTCCTGTTCGGGGACGGATGCGGAGAACGGCAGAGGGCTGTTTCTCGTCGATCAGATCAGCGAATCCCGCGGTTACAGCAGAGAGGAAGGAATTTACGTCGTCATGAAGATCGTCCGATAATTATTGAATCGAAAACGCCCCGCTTGCATGCGTGCAAGCGGGGCGTTTGTTTGAATGTTTTTCAGCTCGTTTTGTTCACGTAGGCGTAGATCTTTTCCATCAGATCCTGCGTGATATAGCCGCGGTAACGGCCGAGATAGATGAACACTTTCTGGAAGAATTCGCGGTTGTCGCCGCCGATTACGTACGTGGGCAGATAGGAATGGATCCCGTACATATTGGCGATGAACACGTCGCCGAATTCGTTCTTTTCCGAAGGGGTCAGCGTGTTGATGAACGGATCGTAGGTGTACTGCATTCCGTTGTATCCGTAACTTGCGGGCGTTTCGGGGCGGGATTTTTCGCGCGCGGGGCGTGTCGGCAATTCGTTTTCGTTGTGGACTGGCGCGCTGTACCGCGTCGTGTTGGCGGCTTTGGCGGCGGTCGCTTCTCCGCGGGCGAGTTCCGCCATGCGGATTTCGAATTCGCTGAGCGCCTTTTTCTTTTTCGGCAACTCTTCCGGTTCCCGATAGGTCTTTTCTTCGCGGGGTTCTTCGACCGGTCTGTATTCTCTCCGATCCGCGGGTTCGAACGGTTCGCGGATCACTTCGCGGATGACTTCTTTCACCACGACGGGCTCCGGCGCGGGCGTCACCGATTCGGGTACGTGCAGTTCGGGCGCCGGTTCGGCGGGTTCCGCAACCATCGGCGCGGGTCTCGGTTCGGGGAAGGGAAGCGGAACGGGTTCGGGTCTCGGTTCGTAGACGTTTTCGTCGCGTTCGTCCTTGCGGTCTTCCTGCTTGCGTCCCATCAGCATGCCCGCATCCAGCGTGACCACTACGTTGGTGGGGGGAGTGTCCTCGTAAGAATCGTTTTCTTCGGGTCCGATCGTGCTCTGCATTGCCTGCCGCTGGAAATCTTCGTTACGGCGTTTTACCGACGAGATCGCGGTCGTGAAGATCGAAACGAGCAACGGAATAAGCGTTGCGACGATGAGAACGACGGTGGGCAGAAGCTGCGGCGACTTGAAAATCATCCAACGGTCGTTTTCCGCGACGGGGGTCGCGATAAAGGCGATCAAGGTGAGCAGTGTCGCGAGGAACAGCGCCGCATAGCGGATGATGTCGAATACAAAATGTCTTGCCGCGTTGAGCCGGATACAGGAAACGATCAGGTTGAACACGAGCATCACGAAAAGCGCGGGCATTGCGATCCCGAGGAAGATCGAAACTTCTTTCAGGTCGAACGCGAGAAAGTTGTATTGCGAAAGGGCGGTGCCGGGATAGGCGACCGCGCAGACGGCAACGGCGACGAGCAGGAGCATTGCCGTATTGAGGACGCCTTGTCCCTTGCTGCGGGCAAAGGTCGCCGCGGCAAGCGCCAGCAGTACGACCCCCGCGATGACGGAGGAAGGGATATCGAACAGAGCCGAATTGATGCTCTCCGCTTCCGCGGAAGAAGCAATAAAGATAAAGAGAAAAATTCCGCCGTAGGCAATCAACGTCAAAATCCCGCTGCAAAACGCCGCGTTCTGCGCGGTCTTTTTCTTTTTCGCGACCAACGTCGCGATCATGAGAAATAACGACAGAACCGCCGCGATTCCCGCAAGCAAGGGAAAGAGATAGGACAAGGCAACCCAGATTCCGCCGGAGATACTGATCGAAAACGTCGCTTTCAGGCTTTCGAGTACGGCGGAAAAGTTTTTAAAAATCGCAATGATTCTGCCGCACAGGGAATAGTCGAATATATTTTCCGGAATCCCGATCAGGGCGGGGGAATGAACGAACGCGGACACGAACTTTCCGAGGATCCCCAAAAAGAGCCCCCCAACCGCGAGCAGGAAAAATAAAATTCCGAGAAAGCGATACGCCCCGACGCCTTTTTCGCGTTCGGGTTCGCTCAATACGTAATTTATATCCGGCGTTACGTAACTATAATTATCCATAATTCTTCACTCCGATTTCCGAAAAAAGATAATATTCCAGAATATGTAACGTTATTATATCACGAAGGCGGATACCATGTCAACACCAAACGTGTTAAAAAAGCGTTTTTTGTACGACATTTCGTTTTTAGTGTGCGTCTTTTTATAGAATATAACGGCTTGCGGCGAAAAAGTTCGTGAAAATTTTGTGCGAACGGGACGGAATCGGGCGGAAAAGAGAAAAAGCCTTGATATTTTCGGCGATCCGTGCTATAATCTTCTCACGGCAAGCGCATAATGCAGAGAAGCTTATGCCAAAGGAGCGCAGATGGACGGTACCATGTCGTGGCTTAACGGCTTACTCTACGATATATACGAAAAGACGGGCCTGCGCGTCCGCCTTTCTCCCGCGGGCGGGACGGAGACGCGTTTCCTTGCGGAGGACGGCGGGAAGGCGGTTCCGCTCTGGATCGACGGCGGCGAAGAGGAGACGGAACAGACCGTGAAACTCCTCCGTTATCTGATCGCGAACCGCGATGCGGGGACCATGCCCGAGCGTCAGGAGCATTTGAAGAGCATCTTACTGGGAGAGGGCGGCGGTTGGAACGCCTTCCGGTATATGACGAAGTATCGGATTCCGGACGGAGTTTGTTTTGCGGCGGACCTGGTTCCGGAGAAGCGCTTGGAGGAAGCCGCGCAACATATCGCCCGTTGTCTCGACGGCGGCGACATGACGGCGGTGATGGACGACAAACGCATCGCGGTCGTCAAATTCCTTTCCGCGGCGGAAGAGCAGTCCGCGCAGGAATTCGGGCAGTTCCTGTGCCAGACGCTGTACGAAGACCTCGGCGTTCGCGCGCGGGTCGGGATCGGCTGTGAAATGAGATCGTTTTCCGAGATCGCGCTGTCCTATCATCAGGCGGCGACGGCGGTGCGGATGAGCATGATCTTCGACGCCAAGGGCGAGGTGCATTCTTATCGGGAATATCTGCTCGTGAAGATGCTCGAAGACGTGCCGAAATCCCGCCTGAAAGAGTATACGGAACAGTTTCGCGTGTCCCGCGCGGAAGAGGTTCTCGAAGACCGCGAAATGTCCGCTACGGCGGAGGCGTTTTTGGAGAGCAGTCTGAATCTTTCGGAGACGGCGCGGAACCTGTTTATGCACAGGAATACGCTTACTTACAGGCTCGATAAAATCGAGCGGATCACGGGCTTGGACATCAGGAAATTTTCGGACGCGGTCACCTTTCGCGTAATTACGATTTTGTACCGTTTGCTGAGAGCATGACGGCAGGAGGATTCAATGGAAGAGAACGAAAACAAGGAAATTCCGAAAGAAGAGGAAAAGAACGCCGGCTATGAGCCGGACGGGTTTTGGGAGGACAGAAATGTCCCGAATCCGTCGAATCACCCACCCATGTCCGAGGGTGCGGCGGTTTCCATGCCGCGCGGACGCAAAATTGCGTTGGCGGTCGGCGCGGTGGTGTTGGCGTTGCTCTTCTTTCTGATCGGATGGCTGTCCCACTATTATTCCCTTTCGCAAGAAGAGCGGACGCTGCTCTGGATCTTCGACCGCGTCGAAAACGACTACTATAAAAAATTGACGGACGAAGAGAGAGAAGCGTATTACGACGGGATCTTCGATGCGGCGATGCCCGATATTTTCAGCACCTATTTTACGCCCGAGGAGTTTCGCAAACTCCAAACGGAGCGGGAGGGCAGCAATGCCGACACCGGTTTTTCGGTGTTTACGGACGGAGAGGATCTCCGTGTGTTTCTCGTGCAGGGGAATTCGCCTGCGGAGCTTGCGGGATTAAAGAGCGGAATGAAGATCTACCGTTTCGGCAAGGATGCGGATTCCCTTCGTTCGGGGAACTATGAAGATCTGGTCGCTTTCGTGCGCTCGAACCGCGGCTCCTTTTGTATGGAGTGCGGCTATTCGGAAGAGGACAAAGCGGTTTACGCGGATCTCGAAAGCAAGGAATACCTCGCGTCCTACTGTTCGTATGCCGACAGCGAATCTTCCTTTGCGTTCCGCACCAAAACGGACGATCGCGGGCGGCAAACGCTGGCGCTCACCGACACGGGGGTACCCATGTCGGGGTTAGACGAAAAAACCGCCTATCTCCGGTTTTCCGAATTCGGAGGCAATGCGGCGGAAGAACTCGTAATCTGTCTGAAAAACATGCGCGACCGCGGGCGGAAAAATCTGATCCTCGATCTTCGTTGCAACGGCGGAGGTTATCTCGAAATATTGCAGTCGGTCTGCGCGCATCTACTGCGGAACGCCGAGGGGTCCAACCCCGTCGTCGCGACCGCCAAATACCGCAGCGGCAGGAAGACGGAGTTCCGCGCGACGGGCAACGATTTTTCTCAGTATTTCGCCGCGGATTCGAAGATCACCGTTTTGGCGGACGAGAACAGCGCCTCCGCTTCGGAATGTCTGATCGGCGCGCTGATCGATTACGGAACGATCGGATACGACGATATCTATCTGCGCAACGACGCTCCCGGTACGGGGCGTTCGTACGGAAAGGGCGTGATGCAATCCGCATACCTTGCCGCAAACGGCGGCGGGCTGCGCCTGACGTCCGCGGAAATATTCTGGCCCAAGGGAAAGAGCATTCACGGCGTCGGCGTGACGGAGGCGGGCGATCACGCAAACGGGATCACCGCGCCCATGGTGCGCGGCGCGGAAGACGCGTTTTTAACGCAGTTGTTCGCGCGGCTCTTTTAATTGGCGGCGCGCTTTAAATACTCTTCTAAGATTTTCATGGAATCGACCTTCTCGGCTTTTGGGGGTCGATTTTCCGTTTCTCCCGCAGGCGGTTCCGGTGCGGCGGTTTGCGCCGTCCCGTCCGCCGCCGTGCGCGCGCCCGCCAGCATGGAAATCAGATCCCTGTTTTCGCGGTAAAAGCCGAGGAAGGATTGCAGCGTTTCTTTCAGGTTGGAATTTTTATCGAGCGTGGAAAACAAAAACAAAAGAAGCAACATTTCCATAACGCCATATTATGCCGTTGTCAAAATTCCCGTTCCGTACATAACATGAGTTAAACGGAGGTGCGTATGGAAGACTTTGCGGGTTATTCCGGAAAAAATCGGCAGAACGGACAAAACAAAACCGTCGAGGCCTGGATGGACGAAGCCAAGACGGTTGCGGGGAAATACCATGGCAGAAGCGAGGGGGATATGCTCAAAGAGATTTATTCCCGCGCTCTGGAAGGGAAGAAGAACGGCACGCTGAGCAACGAGCAGATCGACGCGTTTTATGCGCAATTTTCGCCGATGCTCGACGGAGTGAAACGGAAAAAACTCAAACAGATCGTCGAGCAACTGAAAAAGATACCGTAATCAGATCCTTTTCAGCGCGCCCACGAGCGCGTTGACTTCCCTCATACTCTGGAACGGGGAGAACGAAGCCCGAACGAGTCCGCTCGGATAGGTGCCGAGCGCTTGGTGGATGAGCGGCGCGCAGTGCAATCCGCCGCGCACGGCGATGTCGAAACGCTCCGAAAGCGTTTCGGCAAGTTCTTCCGAAGAGATGCCGTCGCGGGAGAACGAGGCGATGCCGCACGGGTTGGGCGTGAAGTAGGCGCGATAGCTTTTCAGCGCGCCGAGCGCGGTATACAGCGCGCCCGTCAGTCCGACGAGATGGCGGGCGAACCGTTCGCGGTTCGCCTTCACGATGAGCGCGCCTTCGTAAAAAGACGCGATCGCGGGATAGGACAGCGTGCCGCTTTCCAGCGCGTCCGGATAAAAGTCCGGCATGCCGAGGTTGCCGCTTTCGCTTCCCGTTCCGCCGCAGAGGATTGGCGCGGGGTTGATCCGTTCGGAGAAGAGCAGCGCGCCCGCGCCCTGGATTGCGTAAAGCCCCTTGTGTCCGGCGACAGCGAGCGCGTCGATGCCGGTCGATTTCATTTTCAGGGGGATGTGACCCGCGCCCTGCGCGCCGTCCGCAAACAGTAATACGCGTTCAGGCAACAGTTTTCGGATCGCAAACAGGTTGGGGGTTTCGCCCGTTACGTTCGACGCCGTCGTGACGCAGCAGACGCGCGTCTCCGGTCGGACGAGAGAGGCGACCGTCTCGGGGGACAATTTCCCGTTGTCGAGCGGCGCAACGGAATACTCGATCGTTCCGTCCCGCTTTAATTTTTCGAGCGGGCGCAGTACGGAATTGTGTTCGAGGCAGGTGGTGATTACGTGATCTCCTTTTTCAAGTACGCCGAAGAGCGCGATGTTCAGCGCCTCGGTACAGTTTTTTGTAAAGACGACACGTTCGTAACCGTAACCCTCGAACAGATCGGAGAGCAGATTGCGGCAGGCGAGCACCCGTTCGGAAAGCGCGATCGAAAGTCTGTGTCCGCTCCTTCCGGGATTGGCGCACGCTTTCAGCGCGGCGTGGACGGCGTTTTGTACGGAAGCGGGTTTGTGTCCGCCCGTTGCGGCGTGATCGAGATAAATCATATAAACTCCAAGAGGAAAAGATTATTCTATTATACGAAGGCAGGGATACGTTCATGACAATACTTGCGGTATTTCGTTCCCGCGCGCAAGCGCTGGATTTTATTTCATATCTGAAAGGCGCGGGGGTTCCCGCGCAGGCGGTTTCCACGCCCAAAGACGCCGGCGTGGGGTGCGGCGTTTCGGCGAAATTCGACGAGCGCTTTTTGCCGCGCGTTAAACTGATGCTTGCAAAGCGGCGGTATACCTCTTTCTCGGGGTTCATGCACAGGGCGGGGGATTTTTACGTGTACGGCTAACGCTTGCAATTCGGGTAAGTCCGTGATATAATACGGATATGAATCCGAATGAAGAAATTTTAAAAGAACTGGAACGGCTGTATCCGGATGCGCGCCCCGCGCTGCATTTCCGTTCGCCGTACGAACTCTTGGTTGCGGTCGTGCTGTCCGCGCAGTGTACCGACGAGCGGGTGAACCGCGTCACGGCGGAACTGTTCCGAGAGTACAATACGCCGGAGACGATGCTGACGCTTCCGCAGGAAGAGCTTGAAAAAAAGATTTTTTCCTGCGGGTTTTATCATAACAAAGCGAAGCATATCCTTTCGGCGTCCCGCGATATTCTCGAACGGTTCGGGGGAGAGGTTCCCGCGACGCTCGAAGAACTTCAAACGCTTGCGGGCGTCGGCAGAAAGACGGCGAACGTCGTCTATTCCGTTGCGTTCGGGGGAGACGCGATCGCGGTGGATACGCATGTTTTCCGCGTTTCCAACCGTCTGGGGCTTGCTTCGGGCAAGACGCCGGAGGCGGTGGAAGAGGGGCTGATGCGAACGATCCCGAAAGAACGCTGGTCGGAAGCCCATCATTGGTTGATCTGGCACGGCAGGCGCGTCTGTCATTCCCGCCGTCCCGACTGCGAACGTTGCACGCTCGCGCCGTTGTGTCCGAACGGTTTCTTTTCGCAAAAATCCGATTAACGGTATAAAAAAACCTCTTTCGGCAATAACAGCCGCAGGAGGTTTTTTATGAACAATCTGACGGCAAAAGATCTCGACGTGCTCGCGCACGTGCTGATGGGCGAGGAAATGGCTTGCAAAAAAGCAAGAATTTACGCCAACACGCTTACGGACGCCGCGCTCGCGCAGGAAATGGAGCGCATTTCGTGCGCCCATGCGGAACGCTTTGCGGCGTTGTATTCGATGATCGGAGGCGGAAAGAAATGAAACAATCGAAAAAAGACGTGATGCTTTCGGAAAAGGACGCTTTGCAGGATCTGCTCGATATCGAGAAATTGCTCATGAGCTATTACAACGCCGCGCTTACCGAGGGCAGTTGTAAACCCTTCCGCAAGGAAATCATGAAACAGTTTACTTCGCATGCGGAAACGCAGTTTCTGGTGTTCGAACAGATGCTGTCGCGCGGCTATTACAAAGTTCAGCCCGCGGAAAAACAGCTCGTGCAGCAGAACGAAGAAAATTTCTCCAAGGTTCTGAAACAAATCGGAAGTTGCTGACGCGCCGCGGAATAATATCCCGTTGCTTGCGCATATTGTTTTCGGGAGGAAGTTATGCCCGAGAACAATAAAAAGAAAAAAAAGAGAAAAAACAAGACCGAAACGGACTATGCGCACAATGCGCGCTATTGCATGATTTTGCCCGACGCCGCGCATGCGGACGAAAAAAACATTTCGTCGACGGGTCAATCGTGATTCGGTTGCCGCTTCCCGCTCGGAAGCGGCAATTTTCCGTTTGTCGAATTTTGTGAGAGTTGCGGGAAAATTTTTGAAATTTGTTGAAATTTGTTGAAAGGTGCGAATTAAAATTTGACAAGGTTTTCGGAATCGGGTATAATGAGCTATATTGAGAAAAGCGGAACGCGACGCAGGCGCGCCGCTCCGGAAGTAAGGACAGTGTGTATGGGAAAGGAGGAAGGTATGGCATACGAAGAGGAACGGGAAGAGGAACGCGGCGGTTTCAGCTTTGCGGAATTTTTTCACGTAATCGGCAAAAAGGTGAGGATTCTCACGATTCTCGGGATCGCTTTGGCGGCGGCGCTGATTTTGGGGCTCGTGAACATGTTCGTGCTGAAACCCGGAAAAGTACAGTATGAAATGACTTTCATGATCGAGTATCCGAACAGCGAGAACAAGTTGCTTCCCGACGGAACGCCTTTCCGCTATGAATCGATTATCTACTCCGACAAGCTCAACGCGGTGAAGGATTCGGACGAGAAGTATTCGGGCATCGACGTAGAGAAGATGACGACGAAACGGAACATCACGATTTCCGAAGCGACGAGAAAGGATCAGCAGACGATTTCCGATCTGGGAATTTATACGATTCGGGTGACGGGCGATTATTTTTCGGACGCAACGCAGGCTTCCGATTTCTTGCGCGCGGTGTGCGACAACGCGCTCGACGATCTTTTCACCATGATCGAAAAAACGGATTACTCCGCCAATCTCGTATCCTATAATACGAACACGACGTACAGCGACCGCATCGACCGTCTGGAAGAGCAGAAGGATTTCCTTTTGGAGCAGTACGATAAACTGATGGCGAAGTACGGGAATGAATTGATCGACGGGAAAGCGATCAACGCGTACCGTTCCGAGCTTTCGGTCGCGTTGAACGGAGACGTCCGGATTTCTGCGCTCCGTCAGGAGCTGAAAAACAAACGGTATTTGTTGCACGAAAAACCGGAAGAAATCCTTGAAAACATCGAAGGACTCAATCGCGAAAGAGTGCGGAACGAAGCGCAGCTCGTCAGCCTTCGCGAAGAAGTGGAAAATCTGTACAAGGTTTACGGCGAAAATCCTACCGGCGGATTGATCAACGCGTTTGAAGTATTCCACACGCGGATCGCGGAATTGGTCGCGAGAAACGCCGTGATCGACGTCGAGATCGAAGAGCTCTTCGTTTCGCTCGGATACGTCAAAGACGGCGACGCCTGGATCGAGCCGAACGGTGTTGGGAGCGCGGTGCCCGTTACCAGCGAAAAGTTCAAGAGCGACATGGAAAAGCTCTACGTCGTCATGACGGAACAGACGACGACCTGCAAAACGGTGATTCAAAAGTTGTATCAGGATAAGTCGAAAGTCGTCTATCAGCAGGACGGCGTTGTCGTCGTCAACGGCGGCACGAGTACGATTCTGATGGCCGCGATCGGATTTATCGGCGCGTTTGTCGTTGCGGCGGTTGCGGTGTACTTTATCGGTCGGCATAAAGACAACCGTTTGACCGTTGCGGCCGCGGAACCCGTTTCGGAGTTGAAGCTCGAAGCGGCTGTCAGCGAAGAAAAGGACGAAAAATAATTTTGATAGCGAAAACGGCTCGGCGAATCATCGCCGAGCCGTTTGGTTTGTTTTTTAAACGTTGAAGCGGAAGAGAACGACGTCGCCGTCTTTCATGACGTACTCTTTTCCCTCCGAGCGCACTTTTCCCTTTTCGCGCGCGCCCGTAAGCCCGTTGCATTCGAGCAAGGTTTCCCATTCCACGACCTCCGCGCGGATGAAGCCTTTTTCGAAATCGGTATGGATCTTGCCCGCCGCCTGCGGCGCTTTGGTGCCTTTTACGATCGTCCAGGCGCGGGTTTCCTTTTCTCCGGCAGTCAGGTAAGAGATCAAACCGAGCAACCCGTAAGAGGCTTTGATCAGTTTGGAAAGACCGCTTTCCTTTAATCCGAATTCTTCGAGGAACATTGCCCGGTCCTCTTCTTCCATTTGCGAAAGCTCTTCCTCCGTTTTCGCGCAAATTACGATCACGCCCGCGCCGTGTTTGGAAGCGTAAGCCTTGACCTTTTGCACGAGGGGAATTTCTTCTTCGCCCGCGCCCATATCCTTTTCCGAAATGTTCGCGCAGTAGATCACGGGTTTATAGGAGAGCAGAAAAAGATTTTCCATTACGGGAACTTCTTCGTCGCTCATGGGGAAGCAGTTTGCGGGCAGTTCTTTTTCCAGATGCTGTAAAAGCCTGTTCAGAAAGGCAAATTCCGCCGCCGCGGATTTGTCCGCGCCGCCGCGCGCGGCGTTTTTGATACGGTCCAACCGTTTTTGTACGGCTTCGATGTCCGAAAGAATGAGTTCGAGATTGATCGTTTCGATATCCCGCACGGGATCTACCGAGTTTTCGACGTGCGTGACGTTTTCGTCCTCGAAACAGCGCACCACGTGGACGATCGCATCCACTTCGCGGATATGCGAAAGGAATTTATTCCCCAAGCCTTCCCCGCGGCTTGCGCCTTTTACGAGTCCCGCGATATCGACGAATTCGATCACCGCAGGGGTAATTTTTTTGCTTGCGTAGAGCGCCGCGAGTTTGTCCAGCCGTTCGTCCGGTACGGCGACGACGCCGACGTTCGGTTCGATCGTGCAGAAAGGGTAATTCGCGGCTTCCGCGCCCGCGTGCGTGATTGCGTTGAACAGCGTGGATTTTCCGACGTTGGGCAATCCTACCACTCCGAGTTTCATGGAATCATCTCTCCTATCGTATATCGTAACCCATTATATAATAAATCGTGAAAAACGGCAAGTCTTTCATTTGCCATTTCGGGGAAAATGTGATAGAATTATAGCCGATAAACAGCGAGGGACGGGAAATGGATTATAAACGTTATATAGCGGAAAATTTGCAGATCGAAGGAGTTTCGGCGGAGGAGATCGCGGAATCGGTTGCCGTGCCGCCCGATACCGCAATGGGCGATTACGCGTTGCCCTGTTTTAAATTCGCCAAGGTGTTGCGGAAAAGCCCCGTTGCGATCGCCGAATCGCTGAAAGACGGGTTCCCCGTCGGGGGCGCGATTTCCGAAGTTTCGGCGGTGAACGGATATTTGAATTTCAAAATCGACCGCAAAGGTCTTGCGGAAGAGACGCTCGGCAGAATTTTCCGCGAAAAAGAAAATTACGGGTCTTCCGATCTCGGAGAGGGGAAGACGGTCTGTATCGATTATTCTTCCGTAAATATCGCCAAGCCCTTTCATATCGGACATCTTTCCACGACCGTCCTCGGCGGCGCGCTTTACAGGATCTATCGTTTTCTCGGTTACCGTTGCGTGGGGATCAACCATCTCGGCGATTACGGCACGCAGTTCGGTAAGCTCATTTCCGCATATAAACGCTGGGGCGACCGCGAAGAGGTCCGGAAGGGCGGGATCCATGCGATCAACGAATTATACGTACGCTTTACCAACGAAGCGGACGAGGAAATGGAGCGGGAAGCGCGGGAGAATTTCCGCTTGATCGAAAGCGGGGACCGCGAGGCAAACGAGCTGTTCGAGTGGTTCAAAGAACTCACGCTCGCTTACGTGAAAACCATTTACGAAAAGCTGAATATCACGTTCGACAGCTATCTCGGCGAGCGGTTTTACACCGATAAGATGCAGCCGGTCGTGGACGAATTGCGCGAAAAGGGGCTTTTGCAGGAGAGCCGCGGCGCGCAAATCGTGGATTTGGAAGAGTACGGCATGTCGCCCTGCATTATTTTGCGGTCGGACGGCGCGTCGCTCTACGCCACGCGCGATCTTGCGGCGGCGATATACCGCAAAAATACGTACGATTTCGATCGGTGCCTGTACGTCGTCGCCTATCAGCAGAATCTGCATTTCAAACAGATTTTCAAAGTTCTGGAACTGATGGGAAAGGAATGGGCAAAGGATCTCGTGCATGTTGCTTACGGCATGGTTTCGCTGGAAGACGGGGCGATGTCTACGCGCAAGGGCAAGGTCGTTTGGCTGGAAGACGTGATCGCAAAGTGCGTCGAAAAGGCCTATCGGATCGTCGACGAGAAGAACCCCGCGCTCGAAAACAAGCGCGAAGTTGCGGAAAAAGTGGGCGTGGGCGCCGTCGTGTTCGGCGCACTGTGCAACAATAAGATCAAAGATATCGTATTTTCGTACGACAAGGCGTTGAACTTCGAGGGCGAGACGAGCGTATATGTGCAGTATACGTGCGCACGCGCCGCTTCCGTTCTCGCCAAAGCGGGGAAATACGCGGTGAAGCAGGATTACGGGGTAACGCCTTGCGCGCAGGAGTTCGAGCTGTTAAAGGCGCTTGCGGATTTCCCCGATACCGTTGCCGCGGCGGCGAAGGCTTACGAACCGAGTTACGTCGCGCGGTTTTGCGTCGATACCGCGCAGAAATTCAACCGCTTCTATATCGATTGTAAAATTTTACAGGCGGAGGAAAACGTACGCGATTTCCGTCTGGCGCTCACGCAGGCGACGCTCGCCGTACTTACGAACGCGCTCGGACTGTTGGGAATCGGCGTTCCCGAAAAGATGTGACGGTATGATAAAAGCAGTTTTATTCGATTTGGACGGGACGCTTCTCGACACCCTCGGCGATATCGAGGCGAACGTAAACGGCATGCTGCGCGACAACGGCTATCCCGAAATTACGACGGAGCAAACGAAGGCGTATATCGGCGACGGCGCGAAAAAGCTCGTCGAGCGTGCGCTTCCTGCGGGAACGGACCGCGTGGACGAATGTTATGCCTATTTTAAAAGCCGTTTCGAAAAAAGCGATAATTCCCGTACGGTCATGTTTAACGGGGAAAAAGAGGCGCTCGAACGGCTTCGGGCGTGCGGGTTGAAACTCGGCATCGTTACCAACAAACCGCATGCCGCTACGGTGCGGCTGATCGAAAAGTTTTTCCCTGCGGATACGTTTTCGTTCGTCCGCGGAGACGACGGTTCTTTTCCCTGTAAACCGGATCCCACGCTGGCGCTGTATGCCGCGCTGACGTTGCGCGTCGCGCCGGCGGAATGTGTTTTTGCGGGCGACGGCGAGACGGACGTGAAAACCGCGCTCGGCGCGGGAATGAAAGGGATCGCCTGTCTTTGGGGATACCGTACAAAAACGCAGCTTGCGGCGGCGGGTGCGCACGTCTTTGCAGAAAACTTCGGCGATTTAGAAAAAATTATCGGAAAATTTTGCCAAATCTATTGATATTCAATCCTATTTATGTTATAATGGGCCATAGAACTTCGAAGCTTGAAAAAGAATAGCGCGAAGAAAAAAGGAGATTATCATTATGAAAAAGTGTGCAGTTTGCGGCGAGATCGTAGCGGACGACGTAGAGGTTTGCCCCGTTTGCAAAGCGAAGAAATTTGAAGCGATCACGGAAGGCGGCTTTGCCTGCGAGCATCACGTGGGCGACGGCAAGGTAGAAGATCAGGAAGTAATGGAAGGGCTTCGCGCGAATTTCTCCGGCGAATGCACCGAAGTGGGCATGTACCTTGCGATGGCGCGGGTTGCAGAGCGCGAAGGTTATCCCGAAATTGCGGAAGCTTACAAGCGCTATGCATTTGAAGAGGCGGAGCACGCAAGCAAGTTTGCGGAACTTTTGGGCGAAGTCGTTACCGATTCCACGAAAAAGAATCTGGAACTTCGCGCGGCGGCGGAAACGGGCGCCTGCGAAGGGAAGCTGAAACTTGCAAAACGCGCGAAAGAACTCGGATACGACGCGATTCACGACACCGTGCACGAAATGGCAAAGGACGAAGCGCGACACGGCGCAGGCTTCAAGGGAATGCTGAAACGCTATTTCGGGAAGTAATTTCATAGAAATAGAGAGGGAGAGCGCAAAGCTCTCTCTTTTTTTGTAATTTTTCGGTGTGAAAAAGCTGTGAATGCAATTTCTTGGAATCGAGAAACACCTAAAATTGTGTGAATTTTTTGAGCCCGTTGCGGGCTTTTTGTGTGGAATAATGGGAGGTATAAGTTTTGCTTGTTATTACGTTAAAAAGCTTGACAAGTGTTTTTTATCGCATATTATAGAGGTATAACAATTAAAAAGAAAAGTAGGAGAATTTGTGTTCATGAAAAAATTTTTACCGCTTTTACTGTTGCCGTTGTGTCTGATTTTCTGCGCTTGTTCGCAGGAAGGGAAAGCCCGTGAAGCCGAGGTTTTATCCGATCGGACGGTTGTGGATATCGTAACCGAGATCACTTGTCCCAACTATCCGAATCGTCCGAACGGGCAGCACTGTCCCAATCAGCAGGGTTGTTCCGACAACGGGCAGGGACATCACCGCGGACATAAGCATCACGGCGGTTGATCCGTTTTAAGAAGAAACGAGCGGTAGCGAAAGCGCCGCTCTTTTTCGTAAAAACTGTGCTTTCATCAATGGTCAAAATTCGGTTTCTGTGCGGCAATGGACGGAATCGGGATTTGATACGGTCTGAAATTCGAAAGTAATAGACGGGGAAGCCTGTTTGTTTTTGCTCTTGACGAATCGGGCGAAACGTGTTATACTGATCAAAAAACGGAGACGACGCATGAAAGTTTTACTTGTAAACGGAAGTTCGCGCGAAAATGGTTGCACGAGCGTTGCGCTCGGCGAAGTCGCCCGCGCGCTCAACGAAGAGGGGATCGAGACGGAATTCTTTTTTATCGGCAATCAGCCGCTTTCCGATTGTATCGCCTGCGGGAGTTGCCGTAAAACGGGCGAATGTGTTTTTCACGACGCGGCGAACGCATTGGCGGAGAAAGCGAAAGAATGCGACGGCTTCGTTT
Organism: uncultured Christensenellaceae bacterium; assembly: GCA_910586825.1. Taxonomy (GTDB): domain Bacteria; phylum Bacillota; class Clostridia; order Christensenellales; family Borkfalkiaceae; genus Gallimonas. The sequence goes on from CAJUJF010000011.1 coordinate 34,249, forward strand.
TCGGGTCGCCCGTATACTACGCGCATCCGAGCGCGCGTCTTTTAACGGTCATGGACCGTGCGTTTTATTCGGGCGGAAAACACTTTGCTTTCAAACCAGCGGCGGCGGTTTTGAGCGCGCGGCGGGCGGGGAATGTGGCGTCGATGGACGTCGTCAACAAATATTTTTCCATTTGTTCGATGCCGATCGTCTCGTCCACCTATTGGAATCACGTTCACGGCGCGCAACCCGAAGAAGTGCAAGAGGACAAAGAGGGCATGATGACGATGTGCAACCTCGGCAAAAATATGGCTTGGCTTTTGAAGAACATCGAGGCGGGCAGAAAAAACGGCGTGGAACGTCCGGTAAACGAAAAACTGCGCACAAATTTCATTCGCTAAAACGATAAAATTTTATAAGTCCCTCCGCTTGCGCGGAGGGACTTATAAATATTGGAGAGTAAAAACGGTCGGGCTGGGACCCTTCCGCTTTTGGCGGGATCAAATGCAAACGGCTTTTCCGTTTGCAAATTTATTATATCGCCGCCGAAGAAATAATTCAACCTACTAATCGCGTTTTCGCCTCTATTCCCGCTTTTTCGCGGAGTAGAGTCGCGAATTCACAGTCTACTCACAGTAGAACCGTTGACAAGTCGCTTAAAATAGGCTATAATCGGATTATGGAAACAGATACGCTTGCCGTAACGATCGGTCAAAATATCATGCGCCTTCGCCGTATGGCGAACATGACGCAACTCGAATTGGCGGAAAAACTGAATTATTCGGATAAATCCGTTTCCAAATGGGAGCAGGGAAACGGGATTCCTGACGTCAGGATTCTCGTTCAGCTTGCCGAGTTGTTCCACGTTTCGGTGGACGATCTTGTGCGTGAACACACGGAAAAGGAAATCGTGCCGAAAAACACCCGTACGCTCAGAAGGATCATCATCATTCTCTGTTCGGTGGGGCTTTGTTGGTTGGTTGCTGTCGCCCTTTTCGTGATCATCGGGATTTTTGCGCCGGGTTTGAAATTTACGTGGTTGGCGTTTCTCTACGCGGTTCCCGCTTCGGCGATCGTGGTCCTGGTATTCAGTTGCGTCTGGGGATATAAAGCGGTGCGCGTCATTTCCGTATCCGTCTTGATCTGGACGGTGCTTGCCTGCACCTATCTTACGGCGTACGCCTTCGGGCAGAATATCTGGCTGATTTTCTTGATCGGCATACCGTTGCAGGTGCTTGCGTTGTTTTTCTTCGTTTGGTGGAAACGGGCGCACTTTTTCAGAAAATAACCGCCGCGCGTCTTTTTCAAGGCGCGTTTTGCGTTTAGCGATTCAAGTCGATAGGGAAGAAACTATGAATGAAATTTATTTAAAAGATTTTTCGTCGCCCGTTCCGGAGACGGAAGAGGAACGTTTCAGGCGCGGGCGCAGGTATGCGCTCAAACGCAAGTTTGCGGGCGTTTGCACGCTTGTCTTCGGCATCGTCGCCGTACTTGCGTTTCTCGCGTGTCTGATCCTCCTCATCGTGTACGAATTTCGCGGCGACGGCGAGCACGCATTAAAGATCGTGTTATTATCGGTCAGCCTCGGTTGCGGCGGAGGCGCGGTCGTTTGCGCGGTTATCGCGTTTTTATTCGGGAAACTTGCGCAGCGGGCGGACCGTCTGGATCTTGATTTTCGCGAACGCTGCGACGGAGAAGAGAGCTTTTTTGTCGGAGAAGGCACGCTTGCGACGTTTGAAGAAGACGTTTTGCGCATTCACGCGGAAACGGGAAAAGAGACGCCGGTTTTGGTGCCCTATCGCGAAATGCGTATGTTTTCCGTTTGTACCCGTCGCGCGCCGAAAGAAAAGGGGGAATGGAGCGTAGTGTTCGAAATCCCCGTAAAATATCTTGCGAAAAAGGGGAAATATTCGGCGGGCGATCCGCCCGCGCTCGTGCAGACGGACGGAAAAGCGCGGCTTTACGAATGTATCCGCAGGCATAACTTGGAATTGATCGGGGCGCTTCCCGAACAGAATCCGCCCAAGGAAAAATATCTTCGGCTCGCGCGGTATTCCTTTCCCGATCGGGCGGCGCGGAAACGCGCCGCAATGCTGATGATTTTAGGCGGCGTTTTGCTCGCGGCAAGCGTTCCCGTGGGGATCTTTCTCAACGTTACCCAGGGTTCGTTGCTCGGCGTATTCGGCATGTTTATTCTGGGTCGGGCGGGGTTCTCGTTTGTCGACGCGAAGAGCACGCTGGCGTTTTACCGCGAAGGCGTTTTCTGGCGGGAGGCGAAGCGCGCCGAACGCATGTTCCTGAAATGGGAAGACGTTATAAAGATTACCTTCCCGCAGGAAAAGGAGCTGCCGCAGTTGGCAGTGCATTGCCCTTACGGCGTCTACCGTTTTCCCGATCCGGACGGCGCGCGCGATTTTCTCGAACGGAATTTTCCGGATAAATTGCAGGACGGCAAAACCCGATGAGAGAACTTGCGGAACACGCGGTGTACCGTCATTTCAAGGGCGGGCGGTATTACGTGGAGGGAACGGCGCGGCACAGCGAAACGGGGGAGATTTACGTCGTATACCGTGCGCTGTACGGTGCGCGCGAACGGTATGTTCGCCCGTTGGAAATGTTTTTATCGGAAACGGATCGCGATAAGTATCCCGAAGCGGTGCAGAAATACCGCTTCGAGTTGGAAACGGCGGAATCGTAAAATCCGCGTTGCGTGCGGGAGAAAATCTATGTTGTGCAGCCGCTGTGGCAAAAATGCAGCCAAAAAGTATATTCTGCAAGAGAAAGAAGTCTTTCTCTGCGACGACTGCCGTCCGCAAGGGCGCGGCAAGGCTTCCGTGTGCCCCGAATGCGGAACGGCGCTCTCCGACTTTCGCAGAACGGGATTGCTGGGTTGTCCGTATTGCTATAACGCGTTTCGGGACGAAGTGATCGCGATGCTGGATAAGATGCAGGGCGGCACATATCACGCGGGGAAGGTGCAGAGCGAGCGTTCGCGCGAAAAGTACGAGGCGACGCACGAGCTGGCGTTGGAACACGAATACGTGAAAGCGGAGCTGGAACGCGCGATGCTGAACCGCGATTACAAGACCGCCGAGAGTTTGCAGAAAAAATTGCGCGAACTGCACGCGAAACTTTACGCCGAAGGGGATCGCGAATGAAAAGCCGTGTCGGATACGAAAAAGTCGCGGTCAGTTCCCGCGTGCGCCTTGCCAGAAATTTTGCGGACTATCCGTTTCCCGGCAGATTGATCCGCGATAAACACGCCGAAGAACTTGCCGCCGAGATTATTCGTCTCGTCGGGGCGCAACTCGACGCGATCGACGATTTCCGATCGTACGACATGCGCGCCGTTTCCGAGGAGACGGCGGCGTTTCTCGTGGAAAAGAGTTTGATCAGCCGAGACCTGCTCAACCATCGCGCGATCGCCGCGGCGTTCGTTCACGGCGACGAAAATATTTCGGTGATGGTAAACGAAGAAGATCATATCCGCGAACAGTGTTTCGCGCAGGGGTTCGATTTGCAGCGCGCATACGAGCGCGTCTGCGGGATCGACGACGCGATTTCGGAATCCCTGCTCTTTGCCTACGACGCGCGGTTCGGGTATCTGACCGCGTGTCCCACCAACCTCGGCACCGGTCTGCGTGCCTCGGTCATGCTGTTTCTTCCGGCGCTTTCCCGCCGCGGGATTCTGAAAAAGTTGGCGCCCGATCTTGCGCGGCAGGGCTATACGCTGCGCGGCACGTTCGGAGAGGGCAGCGGCGGCGAAGGGGATCTGTATCAAATCAGCAACGAAGTGACGCTCGGCTATTCGGAAGACGCAATTTTGAATAAAGTCGACGAGAAGGTAAAGTATCTCGTTGAATTCGAATTGCGTGAACGCGCGAATCTGAAAGCGGAAGGCGGCTTGAAATTAAAGGACAGCGTCAAGCGGGCTTACGGCGTGCTTTCCAACTGTTGCAGGCTGGAAGCGAAGGAGTTGATTTCGCTGATCGCGGAACTCAAACTCGGCGTCGCGCTCGGCTATTTCGGCGCCGATCCGACCAAGGACGACCGCATCGAAGAGCTTGACGCGCTTGCCGCTTCGATGCGCCCCGCAGGGCTGGATCGCTTGAACGGCGCGCCGCTTTCGGAAGAAGAGCAGAACGAATTGCGGGCGGAATATACCGCGAAAAAGATCGTGAAAATGAATCTCATCCGATAATCGGAAACGGAGGCTGGATATGGGAGTTTGCGGATATACCAATCATCTGACGCAGGTGCGGGATCTCGCGGCGGAAGCGGCTAAGCTTTACAATACCAATTATGTGGGGACCGAACACCTCTTGCTCGGCATGCTCTGCGTCAACGACTGCACCGCGGCAAAGCTCTTAACGGCGGCGGGCGTGAGCGTGGACGCGTATCGGGAGCGGTTCAAACAGCGCGTACAGCACAGCGCGTCCTTTTACGGGGAAACGCCGCGCACCAAATGGTGTTACAGCAAAGGACAGGAATTCGCGCGGAAAAACGGGTATGTGCTTACGGGAACGGAACACGTTCTGCGCGCGTTGCTCGAATTGCAGGACAGCATGGCAATCGACTTGCTGAGCAGTCTTTCCGTCGACATTTCGGAACTGATTAAAAGCTGCGATCTGTTTATCGAGGATCTTCCGCAGGAACAGGATCTTCGCTCCGAATCGGAGACCGATCCGCTTTGGGAACAGGACGAATCGGAGCTGGACGACAGCATCTCGCAGTTCGGCGTCGATTTGACGCGCCGCGCGGCGGAAGGAAAGCTCGATCCCGTGATCGGCAGAAGAAAAGAGATCGAAAAGGTGGTTCAGATTCTTTCGCGCCGCACGAAAAACAATCCCGTTCTCATCGGCGAACCCGGCGTGGGAAAGAGCGCGGTCGTCGAGGGCTTGGCGCAGGCGATCGTTGCGGGCGAAGTTCCCGAAGTGTTGCGCGGCAAGACGGTGTTTTCGCTCAATCTTTCCACCCTCGTTGCGGGAACGCGGTATCGGGGGGACTTCGAAGAGCGGCTCACGAAACTGATCAAAGCGATCGCGCTCAACCGCAACATCATTCTCTTTATCGACGAGATCCATCTCATCGTCGGCGCGGGCGGTTCTGCGGACAGCAAAATGGACGCTTCGAATATTTTAAAACCGATGTTGGCGCGCGGAGAATTGCAAACGGTCGGCGCGACGACGCTGGAAGAATACCGGAAGTATATCGAAAAAGACCCTGCGCTCGAACGGCGGTTCACGCCCGTGATCGTCGACCAGCCGAGCGTGCAGGACACGATTGTGATTTTGCGCGGCGTGCGTGACAAGTACGAGGCGCACCATAACGTGGTGATTACCGAAGAGGCGATCGAGGCGGCGGCAAAGCTCTCCGACCGCTATATCACCGACCGTTTTCTGCCCGATAAAGCGATCGATCTGATCGACGAAGCGGCATCCCGCGCCCGTCTGAATTCTTATAACGGGCCTGCGGAATTCCGCGAAAGCGCGGATCGGCTGACCCGAATGAAAGCGGATTGCGAGAACGCGCGGAAGTGGAACGATCTGAAACGTGCCGAGGAACTTTCGCGCAAGATCGAAAAGCTCGGCGAAGAGCTTTCGGAAAAGCGCGCCGCCTGGAATCGCAAGCGCGCCGCCACCCACCTTTCGATCGGCATGGAGGACGTCGCCGAGATCGTGAGCGGTTGGACGGGGGTTCCCGTTTTAAAACTCACCGAGGAGGAGAGCGAAAAGCTTCTTCGCCTCGAAGATCAGTTGCATGCCCGCATCGTAGGGCAGGACGAGGCGGTCTCCGCGGTTTCGAAAGCGATCCGTCGCGCGCGGGCGGGACTGAAAGATCCCAACCGCCCCATCGGTTCCTTTATCTTCGTGGGTCCGACGGGCGTCGGAAAGACCGATCTCACCAAGGCGCTTGCCGAAAGCCTGTTCGGCGACGAAAATCTGATGATACGGCTCGATATGTCGGAGTACATGGAAAAGAGTTCCGTTTCCAAACTGATCGGCGCGGCGCCCGGTTACGTCGGCTATGACGATAACGCGGGCGGACAGCTGACCGAACGCGTTCGCCGAAAGCCGTATTCCGTGGTGTTGTTCGACGAAATCGAAAAAGCGCATTCCGACGTGTTCAATCTGCTTTTGCAGATCCTCGACGACGGCAGACTGACGGATAATCGGGGTCGGGTGGTGTCTTTCAAAAACACCGTGCTGATCCTGACTTCCAATATCGGCGCGCACGAGGTGAAAGAGGTGAATGCGCTCGGGTTCCGTTCCGCGGACGAACAGAGCGAATACGCGGATATGAAACTGCGCATCGAAGACGCGCTCAAAGCGCAGTTCAAACCCGAATTTCTGAATCGGTTGGACGACGTGATCGTATTCCATAAACTCACGCAGGAAGACGCGGCGCGGATCTGCGAAAAAATTCTCGAAGGACTTTCGAAGCGCATGAAAGCGAAGGGGATCGGGCTGAAAGTAAGCGCCCGCGCCAAGACGCGGTTAGTGGAAGAGGGGTATCATGCGGATTACGGCGCGCGTCCTTTAAAGCGGGTCGTGCAGAAGATGGTGGAAGATAAGCTCTCGGAGGCGATTCTGCTCGGCATGATCGGCGCGGGCAGTACCGCGATCGTGGACGAGATCGACGGCGAGATCGCCGTGACCGAAGAATAATTGCAGAAGAAAACACATGCGCCCGATTGCAGATGCAATCGGGCGCATGTATTAAAAAATCACAGTTTCCAGTCGATCGGCTTTAATCCGTGCGCCGTAAGATATTCGTTCGTCTTGGAATAATGCCTGCACCCGAAGAATCCGTTGAACGCGGAAAGCGGCGAAGGATGCGCGCATTCGAGGATATAATGCTTGCGCTTGTCGATCAACGGCACTTTTCGCCGCGCGTTGCCTCCCCACAGGAGAAAGACGAGACGTTCTTTTTGCTCGCTTAAAATGGAGATTACCGAATCGGTGAACCAGCTCCATCCGCAGTTTGCGTGCGAATTCGCCTGATGCGCGCGAACGGTCAGCGCGGTGTTCATCATCAGTACGCCCTCTTTCGCCCATTTCGTGAGGTTGCCGGATTTCGGCGGGTCGTATCCCAGATCGCTTTTGAGTTCTTTCAACATGTTTTCGAGGGACGGCGGTTTGGGGATCCCGTCCTGTACCGAAAAACAGAGCCCGTGCGCCTGCCCTTCGTTGTGGTAAGGATCCTGTCCCAACAGCACGACGCGGACTTCCGAAAACGGGGTGTATCGGAAACAGTTGAAAATATCGTACATGTCGGGATAGACGACGTGCGCGGAATATTCGCTTTTTAAAAATTCGCGGATTTTTTTGTACCGTTCGTCCGCAAACAGCGGCGCGAGCGGTTCCTTCCAATCTCCGAGATCGATCATTCGGCTTCCTCCTCAGCGTGTTGTTATTTTAGCGTTTAAAAGCGGTTTAAGATTTCAAGATAAGCGGCAAGCTCCTGTTTCGCCTCCGCCTGATCGTGTTCGAGGTAATTTCCGCATTCCGTCTTTTTCGCGCCGGGGATCTCTTTCAAAGCGATCGCTTCGGGAATGCTCGCCTTTAAAAGCGCGCGGACTTCCGAATACGTGAGATTCACCGTTAAAAGATAGAAGCCCGTGCGGCAACCCATCGGACCGAAATAGACGATATTTTCTCCCGCGGGACCGTTTCGGAGAACGGTCGCCATCAAGTGTTCGATAGTGTGCATCGCTTTTGCGGAAAGATAATTTCCCGCGTTCGGCTTTTTGAACCGCAAATCGAACGTCGTGATGCCGTGCGCGTCCGTCTGTGCGTGCAACCCCACCGAGAGGATATTGTGGTTTTTCTGAAAGGACGGAATTTTGTTCACGTCTCGATCCCCCCGAAGATTTCCTTCATGTGCGCTTTCAGCGTGAGGTTGGCAAATTTCAGATTTTTTTCAAACTGCTCGGTCGTGCTTCCGCGGCCGTATACGTCCGAAATCGATTTGACTGAGATCAGCGGAACGCCTGCATACTTGCACACCTGTGCGATCGCGGCGCCCTCCATGTCGCGGATATCGCAGCCGAGTTCGAGCAGTAGCGCGTGATCGGCGGGGGAGTCGTTGAAGCGGTCGCCCGAACCGAGCGCGCGGCGGGGAAACCCGATTTTTTCGGGCGCGGTAAGAGGCAGAAAGTTCTCCGTCTCGCCGTCGAGCGTGCCGATCTTTCCGCCTTCGCATTGCGTGATGTCGAAGTCGTACTGCACCGCTTTTTCGATGAGGTAGATCTCGGCGATTTCGGTGTTTGCATGAAGTCCGCCCGCAACGCCGAAGTTCAGGATCACGTCCGCGCCCTTCGCGATGGCGGCGCACGCGCCCGCGGCGGCGTTTACTTTTCCCACGCCGCATACGACGATAAGCACGTCTTTCCCGAACGCCTTGCCGAAATGAATGGTTTTTCCGTACGCCGTCTGAATGTCCTCGACGTCCGTTTGCGAAAGCAAGGCCTCCGCTTCGCTGTCCAATGCGATCACGCAACCGATCATGATTGATTCCTCCCGATCTGTTCCGTTCCTATTGTAACAGATTTATTTCGATTTAGCAAGAAAAGCGCGGGTTGAATTTAAAGCGCGTACGCTCGAATGCGTCTTTGCCGATATGCGCATGCGATTCGGGCGCGCGCCCGCCGATCGCCGCGGCGGTAAAACAAAGTTTCCTTTCACAAGTTTTTCTTTTCTCTGCTTTCGGGAATATTTTTCGCGGAAATGTCGATAACCTTTTTAAAAGGAGGGTTTATGAATCCGTTTGAATTAAAGCCGCAGAAAGCGGACAAGTGTTTTACTTCTTGGAACAAAGTTTTTTTAAAGCCGTACGACAAAAATACGGTCGATCCCTATACCCGTCTGCGGGTGATTTTGATGTCGGGCACGGAGTTCGAATCGGTGCGTTATTCGAACGCGTTTACCCGTCATTGTTCGAATAACGACGTTCGCCGCCGTCTCGCGCTCATGCGCCGCGGGGAACAGATCCAGCAAAAACGGGTCGCGGGATTGAAGCCCGCAAACGAGAGCATACTCGAACACACCATCGGTTACGAACAGCTCGCCGTCGATCTCACGGCAAACCTTGCGCTGAGCGAGAAAAACAGCTATGTGAAAAAACAGCTCGATTTCGCGCTTCTCGAAGACTTCGACCATCTGTACCGTTATGCCGATCTCTTGGAGCTCGAAAAAGGCGGCGATCCCAAACGGCTCGTCGGGAACTATACCGAGATCATGCCCGGGCGTCCCACCGTCGCGGAGTACCGGCATCCTTACGACGACGTCGACTTTTATATCAACGCGCATCTCAACGATTTAAAGACGAAGCTGAACATCAATATCATTACCGCGGCGGAACAGCAGACGATGAACTTCTATATGAACGTCGGCAATCTCTACGCTTCCCCGATGGGCAGAAAGCTGTATAACGAAATTGCTATGATCGAGGAACAGCACGTGACGGGATACGGCTGTTTGAAGGATCCCTGCATGAGTTGGTGGGAAGGCCTCCTCATGAACGAGTACACGGAGTGCTATCTCTATTATTCCTGTTACGAGGACGAGACGGACGAGCGCATCAAAAAGATTTGGGAAATGCATTTCGAACAGGAGGTCGCGCACTTGCACGAAGCCGCCGATCTGTTGAAAACGTACGAGGGAAAAGTATGGCAGCAGTGCTTCCCCGAGGGCGGCGCGTTCCCCGAACTGTTGAAATTCCGTTCTCAGAAGGAATACGTGCGCGAAGTATTGAAGAGCGTGCGGCTCACGGGCGTGGAAGAGGGCTGGGAAGAACTCGACAAGGTGCCCGATTCCTTCCGCTATTTCGGCTATAACGCCAAGGTCAACGGCGATATTTCAACGGTCGGAACGCATGCGGTCATTGAAAAAGCGATCAAAGAATTCGGTCAGGATTGGCGGTTGCAGAACAAGGAACACCCGATCCGCGCCCTTGCCGACAGGAAGAAAGACAACGTCGATACGGGCAGAGTCAAAGGAAAGTAAAATATAGCCCCGTTTTACCGATTCGGTAAAACGGGGTTTTGCAATTCCGGTCTCCGCGCTTGCCATTTTCGGGTTTTCGTGTTATAATAAACCGACCGATAAAAGTCAGAGATCGAACGGAATCCTTTCGAACGGCTCGGGTCGGGCGGTGCAGAGCGCGAGTTGGTAATTTTCGATTCGGAAAAAGCATAGATTTACGGGAACGGGCGCGCCGTCTTCATAAAGCGCGCCTCCGCGGAATTCCAATCGGGGAAGCTTTTCCGCGAGCGTTGCGCCGTTGTATTTCACATAAGCTTCTTTCGCCGTCCAAAGTCTGAAAAAATCTTCGCTCCGTTCGGCGGGCGTCAGGCGTTTCGAAAGCGCGGCGAGATTGCGCTCTTTGCATTCTTCCGCGTCCAGCCCGACTTCGCATTCTCCCGCCGCGAGCGCGGTGAGTTTGCCGCTGTGGGTGAGATTGAAACGGACGGGCGGGTTTTCGAGATAAGGTTTTCCGTGCTTTGTCGATTTGAATACGTGGCAATCGATTTTATATTCCCGTTTCAGAACCGCTTCCGTAAACGCCTTTCCCGAAACGGGCAGAAACGTATAAAAGATTTTCATATCGTATAGTATAACACAGAAAACGGAGGTTGTAAATGACGCGTGCGGAAAAAGCGAAGAATTATTTTCTCGGCGGATACAGTTGCGCGCAGGCGGTGATGCTTGCGTTTGCCGATCTGCTGAACGTGCCCGAAGTGACGCTGAAAGCGGTTTCTCTTCCCATGGGCGGGGGGATGGGGCGGCTTCGGCAGACGTGCGGCTCGGTGTCGGGCGCGGCGATGTGTCTCGGCTTGCTCTTTCCCGAAAAGAACAAGAGCGAGATTTATGCGCTGGTGCAGGAGCTGGCGAACCGTTTCCGCGAAAAAAACGGCAGCTATAATTGCGGGGAGCTGTTGACTGGCGCGGGGCTTCGCGCAGAACAGTCTCCCGTTGCCGAAGCGCGTACGGCGGAATACTACAAGCGGCGGCCCTGCCCCGACCTCGCGTACGACGCCGCGGAAATTTTAGAAGAGATTTATTTGAAAGAAAAGGCGCGGAATCCGTAAAAAATAGACGGAATCCGACAAAGATTCGGCGCGTGCGCATTTGCGCACGCGTTATTATTTTGTCATAAATCATCGGGAGGATTTTTATGACGGAAACTTTATTGCTTGACAGACGCACGCAGGGGATGGTAGAGGGCTATGTGCCGGAAGGCGAACTGCTCGTCTCGCTCGTCCGCTTTTTTTCGATTTTTTCGGACGGCACCCGCTTGCGGATTCTCTCCGCGCTTGCCATTTCCGAAATGTGCGTGACGGACATTTCGCGGGTGCTGTGCATCAACCAGACGACCGTTTCGCACCAGTTGAGGTTTTTAAAAGACGCGGGCATGGTGCGCACCGAACGGCACGGGAAGATTATCTTCTATTCGCTCTATAACGACATCGTGAACGACGTGCTTCTGAAAGGCGTCGAGTTTTTGGGTTATTGAAGAAAATAGGGCGATTTCCTTGAAAAAAAGCGAAAAACCGTGTATAATGGTAGTATGGCTGAGAGCGTTCTTCGCGAAAAATTAAAACTGCTGCCCGATTCTTCCGGCGTGTATATCATGTTCGATCGGGACGGCACGGTGATCTACGTGGGGAAAGCGCGGAATTTGAAAAACCGCGTGCGGCAGTATTTCCGCAATTCGCCAAAGCCCGCCAAAGTGCAGGCGATGGTGGAGTGCGTGCGCGACTTCGCGTACGTGGTCACGCCGACGGAGGTGGACGCGCTCGCGCTCGAAAATACCTATATCAAGAAGTACAAGCCCAAGTACAATATCTTACTCAAAGACGACAAGACCTATCCGTACATCAAAGTGCATACGAAAGAGGCGTTTCCCCGTCTGTCGGTGACCCGCCGTCTGCGCAAGGACGGAAAGTATTTCGGTCCCTTTATGGGCGGCGTGAGTTGCAAGGAGATTTTAGACGTCGCGGCGAAAGTGTACAGGGTGCGGCTCTGCGGCGTGTCCGTGGGCGGGAAACCGAAAAAACCCTGTCTGAATTATCACCTCGGCAGATGTCTTGCTCCGTGTGCGGGAGAGTGTTCGAAAGAAGAATACGCCGCGCAGGTGGAAAAGGCGATCGCGTTTTTGTCGGGCGATTACGAGGAAGCGGAACGGATTCTGAAAGAGAAGATGGCGCAGTTTGCCGAAGAAGAGCAGTTCGAGCTTGCGCTCGACTACCGCAATAAGATCGAAATGCTGTCGCGGCTCGGACAGCGGCGGATCACCGCGATGCCCAAGAACGTCGACGCCGATATCTGGGCGCTTTCTTCCAACGGACTGTACGCCGTCGTCAGCGTGCTCGTCACGCGCGGCGGAACCATGCGCGGCAGCCGCAACTTCGCGCTCGAAGAGGGCGCGGGCGAGCGGGAGGAGGCGATGCTCAGTTTTCTTACGCAGTATTACGCGGCGCACGAGATCCCGCACGAACTCGTTCTGGACGAGGCGATCGACGACGAACTCCTCCGCGTGTACGCGTTCCGCAAAACGGGTCGCGCGCTCGCGATCACCCGTCCCAAAACGGGCGTCAAGCGGGAACTTCTCAATATGGCGATCGGCAATGCGGAGGAATATCTCGACAAATCCGTTTCCGCGATCGAACACAAAAACGACATGACGACGGGCGCTTGCGCGCGGTTGCAGGCGTTATTGGGTCTTTCGAAGTATCCCAAGCGTATGGAATGCTATGATATTTCGAACATCTCGGGCGTCGACAAAGTCGGCTCTATGGTCGTGTTTACCGACGGCGAAGCGGACAAAACGCAGTACCGCCGTTTCCGTATCAAAACCGTGGAAGGCGCGGACGATTTTGCGTCGCTCAAAGAAGTGTTGGGGCGCAGGCTCGCAAAACTCGGCGGCGAGGAGGAAGAGCGGTTCCCAAAGCCCGATCTCGTCGTGATCGACGGCGGCAAAGGTCAGCTTTCCGCCGTCAGGGAGATATTCGAAGCTTCGGGAGTGACGGGGATCGATCTGATTTCGCTCGCAAAACGCGAAGAGGAAATCTTCACGCTCTCTTCGAGCGAAAGCGTAAAACTTGACCGCAGGGATTACGCGCTGAAAGTGTTGCAGCGTATCCGCGACGAAGCGCACCGGTTCGCGATCACGTATTTCAGGAATCTCCACTCCAAACGCAATCTCTCTTCTCTGCTCGAAGAGATCGGCGGGATCGGCGGCAAAAAGCGCGCGGCGTTGCTTGAAAAGTTCGGCACGATCGACAGGATCATGCGGGCGGGCGAGGAAGAGTTGGCGCAGGCGGAAGGCGTCGGCAAGGAACTTGCGGCGCGCATCAAACGATATTTCGAGGAATTGTAACGGATGAAATACGACATTTTTCTTTCGGATTTCGACGGCACGCTCGTACGCGCCGACGGAAAGGTTTCGGAACAGAACAAACGGGCGATTGCGGCGTACCGCGCCGCGGGCGGGGTCTTCGTGGTCGTGACGGGGCGGACGCTGACTTCCGCGCGTTCGCGGTTGAACGAGCTCGGGATCCGCGAAGGGCTCGTCGTCGCCTTTCAGGGCGCGACGATCGCGGACGTCGCCACGGGAAAACTGCTCAAAGACGGCGGGTTTTCGAGCGGCGACGCATTAAAGGCAATCCGCGTTCTCGAATCTGAGGGCGTGCATATTCACGTCTATACCGTGACGGATTTTTACAGCAACCGCGACGACGAGGGGCTGAAAATTTACGAACGCGTTTGCGGCATCAAAGCGCAGGTCGTCGACGGCGAACCCATATCCGATTTTGCGGAACGCAACCGCCTGCGGATCGTCAAGATTCTCGCGATGGTGGACAAAAAGGAGCGCAACGGTCTGAACGAACGCGTGTGCGCGGCGCTCGGCAAGGGCTATTACGTCACCCGTTCGGCGGAGTATTTCGTAGAGATCCTTCCCGAGGGCGAGAACAAGGGAACCGCGGTGGATTATTTGTCCGAATATTATCGGGTTCCACGCGGCAGGATCGCCGCGATCGGCGACAATTACAACGACTTGCCCATGCTCGAACGCGCGGGCGGCAAGTTCGCCGTTGCAAACGCGGAATCGCCGTTGAAGGAAATCGCGACCGTCGTGCCGTCGAACGAAGACGACGGCGTCGCCGCCGCTTTGAAATACGCATTATCGGAGGAAATATGAACGAAATCGTTTTGCCGAGAGCAACCGTCATGCTCGAAAAATTTGCGGGAGATCTGGGTCTGGAAATGCTCTATACGGGGCGCGGGATCATGACGCTCACGACGATCAGCGTCGACCGTCCGGGACTGCGGCTTGCGGGCTTCTTTAATTATTTCGACGCGGAACGGATTTTGCTGATCGGGCTTGCCGAACACGAGTATATGCGTTCGTTCTCCCCCGACGAGCGGAAGGAAAAGATCGGACGGCTGTTCGAATGCGGGGAAATCCCCTGCGTGATCTTTTCGCGCGATCTGCCCGTTCTTCCCGAATTTATGGAGAGTGCGCGCGCGTCGGGTACGCCGATCTTCCGTACGAGTAAAGTCACGAGTTCGTTGATGGCGGATCTTTATATCTATCTCAACCGCTTGCTTGCGCCAGAAACGACGATGCACGGCGTTCTGATGGACGTGTTCGGTTCGGGAATCTTGCTGACGGGGAACAGCGGCGTCGGGAAGAGCGAAACCGCTATGGAACTGATCAAGCGCGGACACCGTCTTGTTGCGGACGATTCGGTGCTCATCAAACGGGTGGAAAACGAGCTTGTCGGAACCGCGCCCGAACGGATCCGTTATTTCATGGAACTCCGCGGCATCGGGATCATCAACGTCAAAAACATGTACGGTTCCGGTTCGGTTCTGGGCGAGAAAGAGATCGGACTCGTGTTCGAAATGGAGCCATGGCGGCGGGACAAGGAGTACGACCGCATCGGCGGGGAAAAAAACTTCGAAGATATTCTCGGCATCAAGGTCCCCAAGCTCACGGTTCCCGTGAGTCCGGGGCGCAACCTCGCGATCCTGATCGAAGTCGCGGCGCGGGACCAGCGTTTGAAGAGCATGGGATACGACGCGGCGCAGGAACTGATACAGCGTACGATCGGAAGATAAATTTTGAAAACGGAAATCCTTGCCCCCGCGGGGGGCGAACAATCGGCGTATACCGCTCTTCTTGCGGGCGCGGACGCCGTATATCTCGGACTGACCGAGTTTTCCGCGCGGGAGGGCGCGGAAAACTTCGACGCCGCGGCGCTCGCGCGGACGGCGCGTTTTGCGCACCTTCTGAACGCGAAAGTCTACGTTTGTCTGAACACGCTCGTGAAAGACGGCGAGACAGAGCGTTTTTTCGCCTGCGCGCTCGACGCCTGGAACGCGGGCGCGGACGCGATTCTGATGCAGGATATGTTTTTGGGGCGGGAACTGAAACGCGCGTATCCAGAAATAGTCCTGCATCTTTCCACGCAGGCGGGCTGTTGCAATCTTGACGGCGCGCTGCTTGCGAAGGAGTACGGGTTTTCGCGCGTCGTTCTCGCGCGCGAAACGCCGCTTGCGGAAATCGGTCGGATCGCGGTCGAAATCGAAACGGAAGTATTCGTGCAGGGCGCGCTCTGCACCTGTTTTTCCGGTCAGTGCTATTTTTCTTCGTTTGCCGGCAATCACAGCGGAAACCGCGGCAGATGCAAACAACCCTGCCGCAAGAAATACACCGTCGATCGCGCGGGATTCGAACGGGCGGCTTACGCGCTTTCGACTTCCGACCTCTGCGTCGGCACGCGCGTGCGCGAACTGATCGGCGCGGGCGTCGTATCGCTGAAAATCGAAGGCCGGCTGCGGCGCGGCGAATACGTCGCGTCGGCGGTGAAGTATTATCGCGCTTTGCTCGGCGGCGGCGACGGGGTTTCGGAATTTTCCGATTTGAAGCGCGCTTACAACCGCGGCGATTATACGCGCGGTCTTGCGTTCGGACAGGAGGAGAACTTTTTATCCCGCAACGTGCAGGGACATCTCGGAGAACGCGTCGGCGTTATCGCGTCGTCGGGCGGGAAACTCTTTTGCAGAAGCGGGTATCGGGGAAGCGCCGGAGACGGGTTCAAGATATTGCGCGGCGGCGAGGAGATCGGCGGCGCGGCGTTTGCGGGCGCGTGCAAGGGCGGATTTTATCTCTCGACCCGCGCCCGTCTTCTCGCGGGCGACGAAGTGCGGCTTACGACGGACGCCGAAGGCGGAAAACGGCTGTTAACGCCTGCGACCGCCCGCGAATTGTCCGTTCGCGTGCGCATCTGCGCAGACGAATATCCCGTTGCGGAGTGCGAGGGATTCCGCTGTACGGGCGAAAAACCTGCGGCGGCGGCTTTGCGCGCGCCGCTCGGGGAAGAGGAGATCGCGGCGTGTTTCCGGAAGACGGACGGCGCGCCGTTTCTGCCGCGGATCGTTGCGGAAACGGAAAACGCGTTTTTCGCGAAGTCCGACCTGAACGCGTTCCGCCGCAAATTTTATCGGGAGCTGGCGGAATACCTTGCGCCGTCTCGCGCGCCGCTCGAAGAGCAAAAGATCGAAGCTTCCGTTTCCCCCGTCGGGGGCAAGCTGACGGCGGTGATCACGGCGGATCCCGACGGCGCGGATGCGGACGTCGTGATATACAAACCGCGCGATTACCGCAAGATCGAGCCGCCCGCGCGCGGCGGCGAAAAATTTTTGTGGTTGCCGCCGCTTTTGAGCGCGGAGGACGAGCGCCTCGTTGCCGCGGCTCGGGAACGGTTCGACGGGTTTTACTGCGACGGATATTACGGGATCGCGCTTGCGAAGAAATACGGAAAGCCGCTGTTTGCGGGCGCGGGATTCAATCTGACCAACCGTTACGCCGTTGCGGGCGTGAAGCGCGCGGGCGCGAAATATTTCACACTCTCCGCCGAACTCTCTCTGCGGGAGCAGAACGCGCTTGCCGCGGAGGGCGGGTTTGCGCTTTCTTCGGGCGATATCAAAGTCATGGAACTCTGCTATTGTCCGTTCTCCCGCGCGTGCGGCACGTGCGACCGCCGCGATCTGTATACGCTTACCGACGAAGAGGGGAGACGGTTTCCGATGCGCCGATACCGCGTTTCGGGCGATTGCCGTTTCGAGCTGTTTAATTGCAGTCCCCTGCAAACGACGCGGGGAACGGCTTCCGCGCTGATCGACGACACGACGCGCGGCGGCGCGACGGGTTGCGCGACGCGCGGTCATACCGACAGGAGCATGTTATGAAAAAGAGCGAAGAACGTTTGGAACTCGATAAAATACTCGCGGCGGCCGCGGGATACGCGACGCTCGAAGAGGGGCGCGCGGCGATCCTTGCCTGTGCGCCCGTCTCCGATCTTTCCGCGGCGAAGCGTCTTATCGACACGACGGAAGAGGCGACCCTGTTGCTGTTCGAACTGGGTGCGGGCGGGATCGAAGAGTTTCCGCCCCTCGGAGACATGCTCGAACGCGCGGAAAAAGGCGCGACGCTCACGTGCGCGGAACTGCTCGCTTGCGCGCGGCTTCTGCGATCGGCGCGGACGCTGTATCAGTCGGTTCACGCGCATGCAGACGGGCGCATCGTGCGTTTTCGGGAACTGACGGCGCGGCTCAGATTCGACGAAAATCTCGAAGAGGAAATCGGAAGAAAGATCGTAAACGAATCGGAAATTTCCGATCATGCGAGCGAAAAGCTGTTTTCGTTGCGCAGGGAGATCCGAATGCTCGGCGAGCGCATCCGCGCCCGCCTCGCCTCCTATCTCACGGGCGAGGAAAAGAAGTTCTTGCAGGACGGCATCGTGACGGTGCGCGGCGATCGGTTCGTGATCCCCGTAAAAGCGGAATATAAGCGCAGCGTGAAGGGATTCGTGCACGACCGTTCGTCGACGGGCGCGACGGTGTTCATCGAGCCGGAAGAAGTGTTGGAAATGAACAACGAACTCATTACGCTCACCCTCGACGAAAAGGAAGAGGAAGAGCGGATTCTGGCGGAGCTTTCCCATCGGATCGGGAGTTTGAGCGGCGCGCTCGGCGAAGACGTTGTTTTGCTGGGCGAAGCGGACTCGTTTTACGCGCGGGCGGAGTATTGCTATCGGCTCGGTTGCGTGAAACCGGAGCTGAACGGACGCGGGATCGTGGAGATCGTGCGGGGGCGCCATCCGCTACTCGACAAAAAGACCGCCGTACCCGTATCCGTGCGGGTGGGCGGGGATTACCGCTTTCTCGTGATCAGCGGCGCGAACACCGGCGGAAAAACGGTCACGCTCAAAATGTGCGGATTGTTCTGCCTGATGGGCGCGTGCGGACTGTTCGTGCCCGCGGCGGAAGGCACGCGGCTGGCGGTGTTCCGCGAAGTGTTCTGCGACGTGGGCGACAGTCAGTCGATCGAGGAGAATCTTTCCACCTTCTCCTCGCATATCGTCAATCTGCGCGATATTCTGTCCGCGGCGGGGGAGAACGATTTCGTTCTCGTCGACGAACCGGGCGGCGGCACGGATCCCGAAGAGGGACAGGCGCTTGCCCGCGCGATTTTGTCGGGACTGCTGAAAAAGGGTTGCCGCGGGATCGTAACCACGCACTATTCGTCTTTGAAGGAATTTGCCTATCACGCGGACGGCATGGAAAACGGCTGTATGGAATTCGACGCGGGCGATTACAGACCCCTTTACCGCTTGAAGATCGGCGCGCCCGGCTCTTCCAACGCGCTGGCGATTTGTACGCGGCTGGGTCTGCCCGCCGAGACGGTCGAGGAAGCGCGCGGGTATCTTTCGGAGGGGGCGCGGAGTTACGAGCGCACGGTGCGCGCGGCGGAAGAGAGCCGTATTCGCGCGGAAGCGTTGGCGCTCGAAGCGAACCGCATGAAGACGGAGTGGGAAGAAAAACTGCGCGCGCTCGGAAACGAGGAGAAAAAGTTTGAACGGGAACGGGAAAAGTTTCTGCTCTCCTCGCGTTCGGAAGCGCGGCGGATCGTGAACGAACGCACCGCGCAGGCGGAAGAATTGCTTGCGGGGATCGAAGAGATATTCAAAAAAGAGACGTTGACGGAATCCGACCTCATTCGCGCGCGAACGCTGAAAAATAAAATGGGATCGGCGCCGGAAAAGGAAGAGGAAAGGGTGCGCGCCGTGCCTGCGGATCCCGCAAAGCTGAAAACGGGGGACCGCGTGCTTGTGGGCAGCATGAATGCGGAGGGGACGATCGCGGCGTTCCGCGCAGGCAAGAACACGGCGGAAGTACAGGTCGGCGCGCTTCGCGTACGCGCCGCGCTCTCCGATCTGTATACGGTGACGCAAAAGAAAAAGGAATCCGGAAAAGTGACGGTCACGCGGGATCTTGCAGACCGCCCCGTGCTTCCCCGCGAATGCAATCTGATCGGGCTGACGGTCGCGGAAGCGCTTCCCGAACTCGAACAGTTTCTCGACCGCGCGGTGGTCGCCAATCTCAAAGAAGTGCGCATTGTGCACGGAATGGGAACGGGCAAACTGCGCGCCGCGGTGCAGAACCTGCTGAAAGGACACCCGCGCGTGGAGGGCTATCGGTTGGGTAAATACGGCGAAGGCGAATCGGGCGTGACGGTCGTGACGTTAAAGTAAGCGCGAAAGGTCATAAACGACGGAAAAAATCAATACAATGTTGGTGATAAAACTTTTGCGTTTGAGGTAAACTGTTGAAGAAACTATCATCGCGCGCGATCGCCGCCATCACCAACGCCGTTCTCGCACTCGTGCTCGTCGTCGTGGGAACGGTCTGCTTCTTTCCTTCCGTTGCGGGCGTGTCCGGCTTGGAGGGGAAGGCGATCTACAAGGGCAATTCGCAGGACGGCGTATCGCTCATGATCAACGTGTATTGGGGGACGGAAGAGGTGTATGGTATGCTCGACGTCCTCGACGAATACGAAGCGAAAGCGACGTTCTTTATCGGCGGAAGCTGGGCGGACGACAACGTTTCCTGTTTGAAAGAGATTCGCGACCGCGGGCACGAAATCGGCTCTCACGGATATTTTCACCTCGAACACGACAAGCTGACGTTGGCGGAGAATGCGGAAGAGATCCGCCGCAGTGTCGAATTTCTGTCGCTGGCGGCGGGCGTGACGGTCACGCTGTTCGCGCCGCCGTCCGGCGCGTACGGAGACGACACGATCGCGGCGGCGGACGGAATGGGCTTAAAGACGGTGATGTGGAGCAAGGACACGATCGATTGGCGGGATAAGGACGAGGGACTGTGTTATACCCGCGCGACCAAGGAGATCGGCGGCGGGGATCTGGTGCTGATGCATCCCATGAAGCACACGCTGGCGGCGTTGCCGAAAATTCTGAAATACTACCGCGCGCACGGATTGCGCGCGATTACGGTGAGCGAAAATCTCGGATAAAGGAGCGGAAAACAAATGGAGAACGTAAAGACGAAGTTATTGGATAACGGAATCCGCGTGATCGTCAAGCGCATGGAAGGTTTGCTGTCGGTGACGATGGGCGTGCTTGTCGGCGCGGGTTCTGCGTACGAAACGGATCAAGAGGACGGGATATCCCACTTTCTGGAACACATGCAATTCAAGGGCACGGACAAGCGTACGGCTTTTGAAATTTCTGACGCGTTCGACGCGCTCGGCGCGCAGGTGAACGCTTTTACGGGCAAGGACGTGACGTGCTATTACGCGAAAGCGACGGTCGATCACGCGGCGGAAGCGTTCGGACTGTTGGCGGACCTGTTTCTGAACAGCCGTTTTCCCGAAGAGGAGCTTGAACGGGAGCGCGGCGTGGTGTTGGAAGAGATCAATATGGACGAGGACTCGCCCGAAGACCTGTGTCTGGACCTTTTGTCGCGGGCGGCGTTCGGCGGCGACAACTACGGCAGGAACATTCTCGGTCCCGCGGAGAACGTGAAGAGGTTCGCGCGGGAGGATTTGTTCCGCTATCGGGACGAGCTGTACGCGCCCGAAAACGTAGTCGTGTCCTTTGCGGGGAACATTTCCGTGGAAACGGCGCTGAAACTGACGGAAGAATATTTCGGCAAGATGAAGCCGACGGGCTTCCGCAAACGGGAAAAGCGGGTGAAATTTCTGTCGGGCAGGCAGTTCAAGAAGAAACCGATCGAACAGGCGCATTTTGCCGTGGGCTTTCCCGCCGCGCCGCGCGACAACGAATCGGTTCCCGCGGTGCAGGTGATGAACGCGGTCTTGGGCGGCGGCATGAGTTCCCGTCTCTTCAAGCGCGTGCGCGAAGAACTCGGGCTTGCGTACTCCGTCTATTCCTATCCCTCGCATTACGAGGAGACGGGGCTTCTGACGGTGTACGCGGGCGTGAATCCGCAGAAAGCGCGGGAAGCGGCGCAAGCGGTGAAGAGCGTGATCGAGGACTTTAAAAAACGCGGCGCGACGGAGGAGGAATTTCTGCGCGGGCGGGAACAGGCGAAATCGGGAAGCGTTTTCTCGCAGGAGAACACCTCTTCGCAGATGCTGCTGTACGGAAAGCAGATGCTGTATAAAAACGAGGTGTACGATTTCGAAAAGCGCATGTCGGAAATTTCCGCGCTGACCCTCGACGATATCGGACGCGCGATCTCGGAAAATTACGATTTCACGCGGGCGGCGGTTGCGACCGTCGGCAATCTGGACGAAGGGATCGAGCTGTGAAAGCGCATGCGGAGGGGTTCGACCCCGTTTACGGAAAAGACAGCCTTGTGCTCATTCTCGGCAGTTTTCCCTCGGTCAGGAGCCGTGCGGTCGGGTTCTATTACGGAAACCCGCAAAATCGGTTCTGGCGCACGGTGTGCGGCTTTTTCGGGGAATCGGTCCCCGCGGACACGGAGGGCAAGCGGGAATTTCTGTTGCGCCGGAAGATCGCGCTGTGGGACGTCGTGCAGTCGTGCGAAATCGAAGGCTCTTCCGACGCGTCCATCTCCGGCGAAACCGCCGCCGACCTTCCCGCCGTGTTCCGCGCATGCGGCGCGCGAAAGATCCTGTGCAACGGGAGCAAATCCTACGAAGTGCTTTCGCGCTATTATCCGGAACTGATCGGTGCGGCGTCGAAACTGTCCTCCACTTCCCCTGCGAATCCGAGATTTTCCGCGGCGGAGTGGGAAAACGCCTTACGGGAGATTTTCAATCGATGATTACATACGAAGAAGTCTGCGCGCGGCTCTTTGCGAATGCGGACGCGGGGTACCGCGACTTTCATAAAAAACTGCTGAAAAACGATCGCCTGAACGTGATCGGGGTGCGGATCCCCGCGATGAGAAAACTCGCCAAAGAGTGGAAAGCGGAGTGGACCGCGTTTTCCGCTTTTTCCGACGAATATTACGAAGTCACGTTTTTGAAATGTACGATCGTAAGCATGCTTCCTTTCGAGGCGTATTGCAAGGAGCTGGACGGCGTTGTGTCTCTTCTGGATAATTGGGCGACCTGCGACTGTTTCCACGCGCCTTGCGTGAGAAAGCGGAAGGACGAGTATCTTCCCTACCTCGAAAAATATCTCGCGGACGGGCGGGAGTTCGTAAAGCGGTTCGCTCTCGTGGGGCTTTTGCACGATTACGTGGAGGAGAAGTATCTGCCCGTGATCTTCGACGCGGTGCGCCGTTGCGGCGAAGCGCCCTATTACGTCATGATGGCGGCCGCCTGGCTGATCGCCGAAGTGCTGGCAAAGTACTATGCGGCGGGCGTGGAGTTTTTGCGGGAAAAATGCATGCCTGCGCAGATGCACAACAAAGCGATCCAAAAGGCGCGGGAAAGCTTTCGTCTGACTTCGGCGGAGAAAGAAGCGTTAAAGCGGATGAAACGGTGAAAGTTTTCGGAAAGTTCTTGACAGATTGCGGAAAATAAGGTAAAATAAAAAAAATGTTTAAAACGGCGTTTGTCAATGCGCCGTCGGAGGATGATTATGTTTGAAAAAGTATGCAAAATGCTTGCCGAGCAGTTGGGCACCGATCCGCAGTCGATCAAACCCGAGCAGGAAGTCGTAAAAGATCTCGGCGCGGATTCGCTCGACGTCGTGGAACTGATGATGGCGCTCGAAGACGAGTACGGCATTACGTTGCCCGAGGGCGAAGTGGAGAGCTTAAAGACCGTTCAGGATATCGTGGACATGCTGAACAAGCTCGGCAAATAAAATCGCACTATAAAATGCCGCCGTCCGAAATCGTTCGGACGGCGGCGTTTTTTTACCGTTGCGCTTGTGAAATTCGGTTTATAAAAAACAGCGCTCTGCGATCGCAAAGCGCTGTTTTGTCGTTCTTAAATTTTCGGATCCGCTTTGTATTCGGTATGCAGGATCTTGTGCGCCTTATGGCTGTTCGGGAATCCGAAATAGTCGTCGTAGATCACGTCCATCACGGGGGAGTCCGCGCTGCGGCGGATCTCGTTGTGCGTGTCCGCGGTATACAGCGCCTTGGCGCGCGCTTCTTTGAGTTCTTTGGAATTGCGCACGCTGTCCGAAAGGGTGGGTTGTCCGCCGCCGTTAACGCACCCGCCGGGGCAAGCCATGATTTCGATGAAGTCGTACTGCTTTTCGCCCGAACGGATCTGGTTGATGATCGTTTCCGCATTCGCGAGTCCCGAAGCGACCGCTACGCGCACGGTGTTGCCCGCGACGAGATAGGTTGCCTCTTTGATCGGTTGCGCGCCGCGGACAGCGAAGAAGTCGAGCACTTCGAAACTTCCGTCCATCATGTGCGCCGCCGTACGAAGCGCGGCTTCCATCACGCCGCCCGTCGCGCCGAAGATCGCGCCGCCGCCCGTCGCGACCGCGAAAGGGGTGTCGAATTCTTCGTCGGGCAGTTCGGTGAACTTGATGCCCGCGGTCTTGATCATGCGCGCGAGTTCGCGGGTCGTGATCGCCGCGTCCACGTCGTTCGCCATCTCTTCGCGCTTGCATTCGTTCTTCTTCGCCGTGCAGGGGATCACGCTGACCACGTACAGGTTTTCGGGATCGATGCCGTTCTTTTCGCACCAATAACTCTTCAACAGCGCGCCGAACATCTGCTGGGGCGATTTGCAGGTCGAGAGGTGGGGGATCATATCGGGGAATCTCTTTTCCACGAACTTGACCCAGCCGGGACAGCAGGAGGTGAACATGGGCATCGGTTTTCCCGTCTTGATGCGGTTGATGAGTTCGCTCGCCTCTTCCATGATCGTAAGATCCGCCGTGACGTCCATATTGAACACGTGGTCGGGACCGAGACGGCGGATCGCCGCAACCATTTTTCCTTCCACGTTCGTGCCTACGGGCAGATCGAACGCCTCGCCCAGCGTCGCGCGGACGGAAGGCGCGGTGAAGAACACGACTTGCTTTTTGGGATCGGAGATCGCGTTCCAGACTTCGTCGATCGTCGAGCGTTCGGAGAGCGCGCCCACGGGGCAGGCGACGATGCACTGTCCGCAGCCGACGCAGACCGATTCGGCGAGCGGCATGTCGAACGCGCTGCCGATATGCACGTTAAAGCCTCTGCCGATATGTCCGATCGCGTTTACGTGCTGTTTTTCGCACGCCGCGACGCAACGGCTGCAATTGATGCACTTGTCGTTGTCGCGAACCACGGCGGGCGCGGCGTCGTCGAGGGGAAGCACGAAATTTTCGCCCTGGAATCTGTCCTCGTCCACGCCGTAACCGAGCGAGAGCTTCTGCAATTCGCAGTTGTGGTTCCTCTCGCAGGAGAGGCACTTTTTCTTGTGTTTGGAAAGGAGCAGTTCGAGGGTCATCTTTCTCGACTGACGGCATTTTTCGGTGTTCGTTCTCACTTCCATGCCTTCGGCGACCGGATAGACGCAGGCGGCGACAAGCCCGCGCGCGCCCGTCGCTTCCACGAGGCACATACGGCAGGAACCGACGCAGCTCACGTCTTTGAGATAGCACAGCGTGGGGATTTCCACGTGCGCCTTCCGCGCCGCTTCGAGGATGCTCGTTCCTTCCGGAACGGTAACGGGAATATTATTGATCGTTAAATTTACGTTTTTTGCCATTGCGTTTTACCTCACTTTCTAACGATTGCGCCGAAGCGGCAGTTCGTCATGCACACGCCGCACTTAATGCACTTTTCTTTGTCGATGACGTGCGCCTGCTTCACCGTGCCGCTGATCGCGTTCACGGGGCAGTTTCTGGCGCAGAGCGTACAGCCTTTGCACTTCTCGGCGTCCACGGAATAGCTCAGCATCGCTTTGCAGACGCCCGCTTCGCATTTCTTTTCCCGGATATGGTCCTCGTACTCCTTGCGGAAGTAACGCAGCGTGGAAAGCACGGGGTTGGGCGCGCTCTGTCCCAGCGCGCACAGCGAGGACTGCTTCATGTGCGAAGCGAGCTCTTCGATCTTCACGATGTCTTCGGGTTCGCCCTTGCCCTCGGTGATCTTCGTCAAGAGCTGTAAAAGGCGCTTGGTGCCGATCCGGCAGGGCGTGCATTTACCGCAGCTCTCGTCCGCGGTGAATTCCAGATAGAACTTCGAAATATCCACCATGCAGGTGTCTTCGTCGAGAATGATCATACCGCCCGATCCCATCATCGAGCCGATCGCGAGCAGACTGTCGTAATCGATGGGGGTGTCGATGCATTCCGCGGGGATACAGCCGCCGGAAGGTCCGCCCGTCTGCGCCGCTTTGAACTTTTTGTTGTTCGGGATTCCGCCGCCGATCTCTTCCACGATCTCGCGCAGGGTGGTTCCCATGGGAACTTCCACGAGTCCTACGTTCGTGATCTTGCCGCCGAGCGCGAACACCTTCGTGCCCGAAGAAGTTTCGGTGCCGATCGAGGAGAACCAGGCCGCGCCGTTCAGAATGATCGGGTTCACGTTTGCCCAGGTTTCCACGTTGTTTAAAATGGTGGGTTTGCCGAACAGCCCCTTGACGGCGGGGAACGGAGGACGGGGACGGGGTTCGCCGCGGTGTCCTTCGATACTCGTCATGAGCGCGGTCTCTTCGCCGCAGACGAACGCACCCGCGCCGAGGCGGATCTCGATATCGAAATCGAACCCGAGCCCTAAAATGTTCTTGCCGAGCAGACCGTATTTATGCGCCTGATCGAGCGCGATCTGCAAACGGGCGACGGCGACAGGGTATTCCGCGCGTACATAAATATACCCTTGGTGCGCGCCGATCGCATAGCCTGCGATCGTCATCGCTTCGAGCACGCAGTGCGGGTCGCCTTCGAGTACCGAACGGTCCATGAACGCGCCGGGGTCGCCTTCGTCTGCGTTACAGCATACGTACTTGATGTCTCCCTGCGAAGCCTTTGCAAACGACCACTTTCTTCCGGTGGGGAATCCCGCGCCCCCTCTTCCGCGCAGCCCCGAAGCGAGCATTTCGTTGATCACGTCGTCGGGCGTCATGGAAGTGAGTACTTTTTCGAGCGCCGCGTAGTCTCCCGCCGCGATCGCTTCTTCGATGTCTTCGGGCGCGATCACGCCGCAGTTGCGAAGCGCGATACGCATTTGTTTTTTATAGAAGGGCGTCTCCGCAAAGGGGATGATCGTCCCGTCCTTCATGACGGTGCCCTGATACAGCAGTTCCTTTACGATTTCGCCGCCCTTGGCAAGGTGCTTTTCCGCAACCGTTTTGGCGTGTTCGGGCGTCATCTGCGCATAGAACGCGCCTTCGGGATACACGATCATGATGGGGCCGAGCGCGCAAAGACCGAAACAGCCCGTTTTCACGACCAATACGTCTTTGATCCCCAGCTCTTTTAAGGACTTTTCGAGCTGTTCGATGACCTTCATCGAATGCGAAGAGGTACAGCCCGTCCCGCCGCAGACGAGTACCTGTTTGCGGTAACCCGTTTCCTTGGCGAGTTTTTCGCCCTGTTCTTTTACGACGCGGCGTACGTCGATCAACGCTTTTTTCTTCGAGCGGATTGCGTCTAATTCCTGAATCGTCATGCCTTGTTTCCCTCCCTGTACTGATCGAGGATTCCTTTCACCTTATCGGGGGTGAGTTTGCCGTAAACTTCGTCGTTCACCATCATTACGGGCGCAAGTCCGCACGCGCCGACGCAGCGGCAGCTGTCTATGGAAAAGAGCCCGTCCGCGGTGCATTCGCCGCACTTGATGCCGAGCTGTTTTTCGATCTCTTCCAGAATCTTGTCCGAACCCTTAACATAGCAAGCCGTACCGAGACAGATGCTGATGCGGTTTTTCCCCTTCGGCGTCAGAGAGAACTGGGAGTAGAACGTGACTACTCCGTATACCTCGGAAAGGGAAATCCCCAAACCTTCCGCAATCGTCTTTTGCACCTGAATGGGCAGATAGCCGTAAATGCCCTGCGCCTCCTGTAAAATGTGCATGAGACAGCCGGGGGTCGAGCGCGATGCTTCGATAACGGATTTGAGTTTCTTCTCTTGTTCCGCCGTTCCGCATTTCGCTTCACAATGTGCCATAACAACCTCCTCGTAATATCGCGATGTCCCGCTCTTCGTACGGGCATGCGTTCAAATAGTATAAGCGTATTATATCATAGAGAAAAAAATATTTCAAGATTATTTCATGATTTGTTAAAAATTGTCGAAAATATTTTAATGGAAATTACGGAAGAGTTTTCTTGGCGGTCGCTCTTTGCCGCGTTGCCGCGGCGGTGGTAAGCCCGCGCGCCGCCGCAAAAACATGGAGCAATAGAATGCAATATACTGAAAAATGATAGAAAAATTGTGATAAAAATAAGAAAATCGACTTAATTTTTAAAAATTTCGGTAAAAAAACTTGGAAACAAGAAAAATATATAGTAAAATAATAGTGTATGGTAATTGCGATCCTTGCCTTGCATGAAACCGAAAAGACGGGGAGAACAAAAAAGAAAATCGACATAGGAGAGATTTTATGTTTGGATTTAAGAAAAAGAGAGGAAACGGTCAGGTACGTTTTGATCGCATGAAAACCATGGGGGGGGGGTGCTATTTAGCTGAAACCCGCGCCCGTATTCTGTATGCGACGTTGATCGTATTTTTAAGCGTACTGCTTTTTTTGGCGGGCGCTTTTTCTATGCTCGGAAAAGGGAGCAAAGCGTTCAGCCCCGTGCCTACGGGTTCGGTTGCCAATAACGTGTACGACGAAGCGACGGGGGAATTCGACGGCACCGCGCTCACCGAACTTGCAAAGACGCAAAATTACGAAAATTTAAAGGCGATGGTTGCCGCGGCGGAGAGCGGGACGATCGTAACGGGGGATAAGTTCGGAAGTTTCACTTTAAAATTCGGATCGTACAGCCATCTTGTCAGCGGCGAAAAAATCGATTTGGTATGGCAACCGACCTATTTATCGAAGGATAAGGACGGGAACGCGATTTTAACGCTCTGGCTTGCGAGCAGCGAAACGGCGAATACAAGCTCGAATCAGGAACTCAGTTGGTTTTCCGACGGGACGCAGAGCTATCGTACGGGAGGCGGTTCGCCAAAAGTTTTTAACGACGAAGGCGTGACTGCTACCGTTGAATCGAATTGTTACGACGGCAGTTATATCCGTTTTGCAATGATAAAGGGAAAATATTTGAATTCGAACGGTTCCTGGAAGTTTGCAAACAGTTTCGGTTCTGCAATTCCGGATAATAGGACGCATATCGCTTACAACGGCACGCGAGTCACTCCGCCCGCAGAATCGACGCTTACGAAGTTCAGTCAGTTTAACGAGGGCGGATTATTCGAACCGTATATCGTAAAACCCAACAACGTGCAATGGCAGTTGGACGACAACAATGATAAAAACGATCTCGGATACACGACGAACGGGTATGCCGCCGCTTACACAAATAATTGGGGCGGCGATAATCTTTGGTTGCCCGGAAAAGATGAGATAAAAACAGGCGCTCTGTGGAAACTGACGCAGAATCAGTTGAAATATCCGATCGGCTCTTGGCTGCGTACGGCATCGGAATCCGGCTCCGCTACCGATCGTTACAGCACCCATACTGCGGACCATTTGGGGGCTGACGGCAGCTGGGAAGGATATTCGGGCGCGGGACACGTCGGATCCAATTATTGGGCGGTCCGCCCTTGTTTCCATTTAAACCTTTCGGAAATCGCGGAATTCATTGCCGATACGCCGGAAATTACGGGCAGTTATGATTATAACCGTGCGGAACATACGGTTACGATCGAAAATTTCGATACGGACCGCGTAAAGATCACGGACGTACAGCGCACGGACGGTACGGCGAATGTTGCGCCTGTCTTTACCGAGACTTCGGTAAAAGTGACGGACGCGGGCGAGTATACCGTTACGTTCGAAACGAAAAACGGTACGGAAAACGGAAAGAGCGGGAAGTATTATTTCTCGAATGTGGATCAGTCGCTCGATACGCCCGATACGCCGTATAAGGTGACAAAGAAATTCACGGTAAAGAAAGCGAAGTTAGATATCCCGGGAATGGGGACGAAGAGCAAGGAATACGACGGGACGACGCAGACGTTTACGGCGACGAATTATA